>NZ_RHNO01000023.1 GCF_003946265.1 Levilactobacillus yonginensis | reverse complement strand
GGGTTTGATACCAAGTATCAAACCGCCCTACACATATTTGGTTTGTCGAAACAATGTTCAGTTTTCAAAGGTCTACCAGTCATCTGCTTTCGCAGATGACTTAATAATCATATCATTCAATCAATATGATGTCAACAGGAAGTTTGATTTAACAACGTTTCTCGTTGGCCGCCGTCTCAATGAGACAGCTAATATAATATATCATTTTGTCACCGTGATTGTCAACAACTATTTTCAATCTTTCGAATTGGTCTAGCTGATGAATCGCCGTGACAACGTATATAACTATACCAACCAGGACCCAGCACGTCAACTAAAATATGAAAACAAATGAATCTTTTTTCAAAGGCATATTTTAAACGTGAAAACGCCTAAAATAGTTACCCGACGGCCGTGTGTTTCCTGATTTATTAATTATAACCGTTCGGCTTTATTTTAGCCAGCAATAACCCCGAACATTCATCAGGAATGTTCGGGGTTATTTATATGGCACCATTTGCTCATCATCTACTCAAAAAGAGCTGTAGAAACCCACGATTGGGTTTCTACAGCTCTCTAAAAGTTTAACTAGCCTGCTACACGTACCAAGAAGTACCGTTTCTTACCACGACGAACAATGACAAACTTGCCATCAAAGGCGCTGGCTGGATCAATTTCTGCATCCGTATCCGTCACCTTGTTTCCATTGATGCGAATAGCACCGTTGGTCAAGTCTTCCCGTGCTTGACGACGGGAAGATTCAATCTTGGTATCATCAACGAGCCATTCAACGATGTTCTTCTTGTCGGCATTGACCGTCACAGAAGGCATCTTCTTGAATCCTTGTTCAATTTCATTAGCCGTCAACTCAGCAACATCCCCGGAGAACAACGCCTTCGTAATATGTTGTGCTTCAACCACGGCTTCTTTACCGTGCACAAATTCAGTCACTTCTTCAGCTAACCGAATCTGTGCTTCACGCTTTTCAGGATGGGCTGCTACGGCGTCTTCCAACCGCTTGATTTCATCTTGGTCCAAGAAGGTAAAGTACTTCAAGAACTTGATAACGTCACGGTCATCCGTGTTAATCCAGAATTGGTAGAATTCGTAAGGCGACGTCTTTTCAGGATCAAGCCAAACGTTACCGCCTTCAGACTTCCCAAACTTAGTGCCATCAGCCTTCAGCAACAAAGGAATCGTCAAACCGTAAGCCTTAGCATCTGCACCCTTTTGCTTATGAATCAGGTCAATCCCAGCCGTGATGTTCCCCCACTGGTCAGCACCACCAATTTGCAATTGAACGTCTTCTGCTTCAAACAAATGAAGGAAATCAATCGACTGCAGAATTTGGTAAGTGAATTCCGTGTAAGAAATCCCCACTTCCAACCGTGAAGCAACGACTTCCTTATTTAACATGTTGTTCACGTTAAACAGCTTCCCGTAGTCCCGTAAGAAGTCCAACAGGGAAACCTTAGACAACCAGTCATAGTTGTTCACAATTTTAAAGGACCCATCTTGACCAAAGAGGTGTTCCATTTGGCCCGTCAGGCATTCTTGGTTGTGGCGCACTTGATCCATCGTTTGCAGAACCCGTTCTGCCTTCTTACCTGAAGGATCACCAATGGAACCAGTAGCCCCACCAATCACAATGTATGGTCGGTGACCAGCCAATTGGAATCGTTTCAGAATCATGAATGGAATCAAGTGTCCAATATGCATGGAATCCCCAGTTGGGTCAATCCCAGCGTACAAACCAACCGCTTTTTCGTTAACTAACTCACCTAAACCAGCTTCATCAGTCTGTTGGTTGATAGCACCGCGCCACTTTAACTCATCAATAATCGACATATTCTTTTCCTCCTACAGTGTTTGTCTCAACAAAAAAATCCCCAATGGCCCAAGGCCATCAGGGACGAATTGAAATCCGCGTTACCACCCAAGTTGTTGTCAATTGACAACCGCTCGTCATCTTTAACGGAATGACCCGCCGATTACTCGGCCGCTCCGCAGCGTAATTCGTGAAGACGGACGTTCTGACTCCCAGCACCGTCAGATCTCTTGACCGGAGCCGCCCTCACTACTGAACTGTTTCCTAGCTTATGAACTCGATGATACCGGGACACCGACGAAAAGTCAATACGCCAGTTGGTTAAAAGAGGTCGGTCAGCGTGGTCCAGACAATCTGAATATTCAGAATGGTCAGGACAATCGTACATACCCACGCCAAAATCGTCACCCATTTTTTATTGACCCACTGTTCTCCCATGATCTTCTTCGACGACGTAAAAATTGTCAGTGGAATCATTGAGAATGGCAGAGCGATTGATAAGAAGACTTGCGAATTAACCAAGAGATTATCCAACGCCGCTTCACTACCACCATATATGATAGTAATAATGATAACGGGAACGACAGAAATCAACCGCGTCACCAGTCGCCGCACCCAAAGTGGAATCTTCATGTTCACGAAGCCTTCCATGATGACCTGACCAGTCAAGGTTCCCGTAATCGTTGAGTTTTGACCCGAAGCGAGCAAGGCAACCGCAAATAGCGTTGATAACACTGGTGACGCAACGGCCCCTGCCAAATGGTTGTCTTGTAAAGCAGCGTACAGATTGCCGAACGTCCCCAATTGATCAGTGCTCTTACCGAAGAACATAGCTGCCCCTAACAGCAGTAAGAGACAGTTGATCACAAACGCCCCAATTAATTGAATGTTAGAATCCCAAGTCGTGAATTTGACCGCCCGGGCCATTTCCTGAGGATCTTCCCGGTTGAATTTCCGTGTCTGAGAAATGGAAGAGTGCAAGTAGAGGTTATGTGGCATTACCGTTGCACCCACGATTCCCAGCGCCATTGTTAACTGTCCAGGATGAGCAATTTCTGGACGTGGAATGAAGTTGGCTACCGCCGCCCCCATGTTCGGTTGCGCAATGATCACTTCATAGGCAAAGACCACCAAGATCACGGTAATCAAGCACAGCACGATGGCCTCAATTTTACGAAACCCAAGTTTAGTTAATAGTAATAGTAGTAACACGTCGAAAACGGTCAGGGAGACCCCAATAATCAGTGGGACCCCAAACAACAGTTGTAGGGCAATCGCGCCCCCAATTACTTCCGCAATGTCAGTCGCCATGATGGCCAACTCCGTCATGACCCACAACACGGCGCCAATCCGTTTACCCGTATGTGCCCGAGTTGCTTGGGCCAAATCCATCTGCGTCACAATGCCCAGTTTAGCCGCCATGTACTGAAGCAACATCGCGATTAAACTCGAAATCAAGATTACAGACATCAGCAGGTAACCGTACTTGGCACCCCCGCCGATTGACGTCACCCAGTTCCCTGGATCCATGTACCCCACGGCAACTAAGGCGCCGGGACCAGAAAAGGCCAATAAATTCTTCAAAAAACCCTTTTCCTTTGGAATCGTTACGGTCCCGTTAATTTCTTCTAATGACGGGCCGTTTGCGTAACCGCCAATGTTAGTCGGCTTCGTTGAAACGTTGTCTGTCATGTTTTCAACTCCTCTTTCTAAATGGTATTTCACCATTATACTGGCCCGTCAGTAATTGTAAAGACTTTTTTAATCGCCCCTAACTTTATTTTCACATTGCCCATTAAATAAATAACCCTAAAAATGCAAATTATCCTTGCATTTTCAACGGGTTTGCAACATAATATCCTTCATATTGTTTTTTACAGAAAGTGGTGACTTAAATGACCAACACACGAATTTTTATTGATATGCTTGCCCCCTTATTCATTGCGATCATTGTGCTTGCCGGACTGGCCGCACTGATCAACCTCCGCATCACCGCTGCTGTTATCGGTCTCGGAGGACTGGGCTTTGGCGGACTTGCCATCGTCGTGATCGGCGGTCTACTCGCCGACGCCATTACCCGCTTAAGAGAATCTACGCAACTTAAATCGCCAACAAAAAATCGGTAGCCTACCAGTCAACTTGCTGATAGTCACTCCCGATTTTTTTCTTGCCTAAAAATTGAAAATTCAAAAGGCGTTATCGACTTAAAATTAGTCTCACCCCGCCGCCACCTGTGGCGGTCAGAGATTCCGCCTGCTGTGGGGAACGCCTCCGGCCTGAAAAGCGGTCCTTCGGCTCGGTTTGAAGCCTGGGAAAACCACCAGTCTTCAAACACGTCCCACGCTGTAAGCCGAAAATCGGCTAACACCGTCGACACCGCTGGCTCCACCTCTGACCACCTCCGGTTAAACAGGTTCTTAGAAACTAAACTAGCTTACACGCCTGAATGACAGGCACTTACGCAATTTTATTGACGCGCCACTAGCTAGCCGAGAGTGAGCCAAATTTGGACTAAGCCGTGGGATTTTCAAGTGACTTTCTTGAAAATGGCGACTTGAAGACGTGCTTTGCGGCTTCAAGCGAGGTGTAAGACCGCTCTTTGGCTTGTCCCGTCCTGCCCGCCGCGTTCCAGTCCAAATTTGGCGAACGGTAAGGCGGTAGCTTCTCACTATGTCTGATACGCAATCCTTGTTGTATCAAGCATAGTGGGTGTTTCAACGCTTCAGCCTTTCGTTTCTTACCTTTTCTTGAACCGTGATAAACAGCTCACGGTCAATTAGCCGCCCCGTATAATTCCTGAAGCGTCTTATGTAAAATATCTGGTAATTGCTGCTGAATCACGTCCAACTGCTGTTGGCCTTGCACCGTTAAGGCCAAGTACCGTCGCCGACGATCATTTGAGGCAACATGCTGCTTAAGATAGCCACGCTTACATAAATCGACCACCAAATTGGACGTCCGAGTCGCCGAAAAGCCTAATTTATGGGCGACCTGAGCCACTGAAAGTTGTTCACTGCCAACGTATCCCAACAATTGACATTGTGGCAAGTTGACTGCCATATCTGCCAGGGGTTGATTGTAACACTGTGTCACGACCGTATAAATTTGGGTCAGGCGTTGTAATTGCTCCTGCTCCACCATGCGCCCCACTCCCTCCAAATCAATTTTGTATCCGCTTTCATTGTACCACGACCACATTTCTGTGGCGACCTGCTTAAGCCAATCTGTACTCCCTAAAGGCAGCATAGTCTGTCTTAACTTGTTCAGCATAAGACCAGGCAAACGCGGCCAAGCTCTCATCAAAGTGTTTGCCACTCCCGATGTACCCACGAATCTCCGCAGCTGTCGGGCTTTGACAATGGGCAATTGCCAGCGTCCAAGCACAAGTATTCGCATAACTCTGGAACTGATCCCAATCCAGCTGCGTCAGATCGATTGATTCCTTCATATCCCGAAATTGCCGCACGTAAAAGCTCTGCTGTTGCCCGGCAAAGTAACCCAAGAAGGGATCCGAAGCCGACTGCAGAATTTTCTGACAATCCACGATTCGTTGCCCTTCCGTTTGCTCAAGGGCCACCGTAATTTCAGTCTCTGCCTGACTACCGACCTGTCGAGTTGGCAACGCCTCTTTGACCTGTAGTACCAAGTGGGAACCGTCAATACTGGTCAGCAGAACCAGATAGCAGCGGGACCCGAAACTACCGACCCCAACGCTATGCCGAACAATATCCGTAATGTGATACTGCGAAAGCAACAGGTTCACGTCCGGCCGTAAAGACTGCCGGTATGCTGCGAAGTAAGCTGCAATGTGACTGGTCACGTCATCATCCACGTGCATGGTACGCGGTGCATTTTCACGAAAGCATAAGTTACCACGGACATCCAGCGTTGTAAATTTACGAACGACTTGTTCCGAGTCCCGCTTATTAGCCCGATTGATAATCGTGGTTAACAGCTGGGAATTGTCATTATCCAACGCACTAGCTTTCACCAACCGGTCCACATCGTTTAGTGGATAGAAACGGGCCAGGGTCGTCTGTTCAAACATCTGCTTGTTACTCTTACGATAACTCTCAGCAACCAGTGGTAATAATTGCCGCAGTTTCTTCTCCTTGAACCCGTTCGCTTCACCTGCTAAGAGCACACTGACCAATAACCGTTTCAAATCCCACTCCCAGGGATTGATCCCTGCTTCATCGAAGTCGTTCAAATCAAATAATAGCCGGCGCTCCGGGGAAGCATAAAACCCAAAGTTCCCGATGTGGGCATCCCCACAAATAAAAGTCGTGATGGGCGTGTTCAACTGTTTACGCAGGTCGGCCTCCATTAATTCCGCCGTTCCCCGGAAAAAGGAAAAGGTCGACGCACCCATGCGCTGGGTCCGTTCCGGCAAAAGCTCTGGTAACAATAACTGCCGAATACGGTCCATCAAAAGGTTACTGTCCCGCTCAACGGGGTGGTAAGCGCCCAGCTGTTCAAACGAAACCTGTTCCCGGGCGCCTTTGCCCAACTGACGCAGTTCCGCAATCGTCTTATTCACTTGAACCCTTCCGGTACTAAAAGCTGCTGGCGTCATCACGCCACCTCCCGTCATTAATTGCCTCTTATTTTACCGCAAATTAGACTAACCGCGTCAAGATTAACTATAACCAGTGGGTAAATAGTCCCCTACAGTGTTCGCCTCCCTGAAGCCCCCCCTGAATGTCACCGCAACAGCAACCATCTAACGTTGTTTATCATCATCTAATTTTAGCGATTAGTTGATAGCCCTTATATATAGTAGATTTTTACAGTAATTATTCACCATTATCGGTCATTTCCCTTGATACCAGTCCGTTTCGGGATAGTCGGCGTTACAAAATTCAAGCAATCAATAAAGGGAGGCCCTGACCGACGTCATAGTCTCCCTCGTTATTCATTTAAAAGTGTTTAACCAACTTAGCCACCGTTCACACCATCTCGATGTGAAATCTGACTACTCCGGTTATTGAAGTCCAGCGCAAATAGTGACAACTCGTGGTGGCGCAACGTTCGAATCAACCGATCCAAATTTTCGCCGTACTCCAGCTCCTTGACCCAGTGAAAGGCCTCCAACTGGTGACGTTGGGCAAATTCTGCTGCCAACGGGTCGATGCCGTACACCACTAAATAATTATCCCGGTGAGTCTGATCGATCACCGTTTGATTGGTGAGTAAGGTTAAGTGCACGATACCACTCAACAAACGGTTAAAAATATCCGTGGTCACGCCAATCATGTCATAGGTCACTAAGATTTCAACCTTAGCCGCCGTCAACGTCAACCCATTTGTATATTTACTCAGGTAACGTTGAACGAGTCGCAAGTCGGCTGGCCCCACTTGTCCGGGGTACAACCGGCCCATACTGTCAGCCAAGGCCAAGGCCGCCGCCATAGAGGCTGGTGTTGGTCGGTAAAGCGCTGTAATTTCTGGACGCAATAGCGGATCGACCCGAAAGAGGAGCATGAACTGGCAGAGTGAAAAGAGCCAGTTGGCAAACCAATCCGCCCCGCTGGCATAGTCTTCAAGTTCGGTAACCCCCGGGGCTAACTGATAAAAGCCGCCATGTTGTTTGAGTCCCCGGTACAACCGAGCCATGGCTTGTGGCTGTAAGGCCCGCACAAAATACGGCGAACTCGTCAGTAAGTAATCCAGCGTCGCTAGTTCCGTCAGGACTTCCTGCGGTGAATCCCCCAACTGGGCCTGCATTTGCTCGGCCAACGTGCGCAGATCCGTCAAGTGAGCCAATGGGAATCGGAGCGCCTCGAACCGGTGGCCCCGCTCCAACCGCAACAGTGCTACCGTAATCATGAGGTCTCGTCGCTGAGCCAGGCTAGCAGAATCTTGATACAGGCGCGAAGACTGATAAGTCTGCACGAACTCATCGTGAAGTGGCATCAACTTTTTGGCGAGCCGAGGCAAACCGACCACAGGGGTTAAGGTGGTGGTAAACAACATAAAATAGAAGAGCTGAATCAGAGCTTCATCCCCCACAATCTGTAAGGGACTGGCCGTCAGCTGTAAGTTGTATTGTGCCAGCTGCATCTTCATCGGCCGCATCCGGCGATTAAAAGTCGATAAACTGATATCGTGACGAGCACAGAAATCCGCCGTTTCCTGCGACTCAGATGTAATCGTCGCCAATAAAGCCTGATACGGGATACTTTGTAAATAAAGCCAGTGGCGGTACGTATCCATTGAAACGGTCGTCTCTAGGTAATCCTTACTCAAACTCGTCGTGCCATCTAAGACTAATAAGTCAGTCCGCAAATTAAGCAACACGTGATAGGCGCGTGAATAACTCACATCGGCCGCCGTCGCAAAGGCAGTCAAACTAAAGCGTTGTCCATGGTCGTTGATAAACGTTAACAACCGCAGTTTTAGAATATCCTTGGCCGTTAACATGGCAAAATCGATTTTCACTGCAATCCTCTCCCCCACGCGAGTTAGATAGCGAAAACCCCTGAGCCGTGGTTAAAACTACCACCAGCTCAGGGGCCCGTTACCCGCACGTTCTCTCTCAGTCGATGCTAGTAATGGTCACGCCACGTTCATCGAATTCCGCTAAGGTTTCTTTTAAAATGATTCGGGGATCGTCGTACCGAATTCCCGGTAAAACGCTACTGGTAAAGTTTCCGGTCAGTTGGCCGTCCTGAACTTCTGGTGAGATCCGAACATCGGCGCCTTCACTGGTCGACAGCGTCACACTCTGCCCTTCAGTTAACCGATCGACTAACGGTAAAATTGGCATCTGTTGCATCAATTCGATCACCCTCCCATACTTGCTTTCTCCCTCATTCTACCAC
The DNA here is from genome assembly GCF_003946265.1 of Levilactobacillus yonginensis. GTDB lineage: Bacteria > Bacillota > Bacilli > Lactobacillales > Lactobacillaceae > Levilactobacillus > Levilactobacillus yonginensis. The sequence goes on along the minus strand of NZ_RHNO01000023.1, from coordinate 27,475 downwards.
GGTCCAGTCGAAACAGCCGTCAGCCCCGCTCAGCGAATCAAAATTAGGAATAACTTTCTTAATAACTCCTTAAGTTTCCCCCACATTTGCTATCTGCTATTCCCTGAATACGTTGGTTGTGGTATTCTCAAGGCCGTCTATTTAATAGCATGAACGACACATTCTGGGGGAGAATAATAAGTTATGTGGTTTAACAATCTGAACACCGGCTTTGTGGTGGGCTACCCAATTTTCGTTTCCATTATTTGGATTACTGGGTGCCTATTCTCAGGCCTTTTAAGGCGTCATCAAGTACGCCCGTCACTCAATCTGACGACTGAACCATTCGTCTCAATATTGGTTCCAGCGCATAACGAATCGGATACACTCCGATCAGCCGTCCGATCCTTGGCAGAACTAGAATATGAAAAGTATGAGGTCGTCTTGATCGACGACTGTAGTTCTGACGATACGTTGGCCATCATGCACGACTTAAAAGCGCAGTGGGCCGACGAATTACCCATCACCGTTGTCGGCCTCCCCGTTAACCAGGGAAAGGCCAACGCGTTGAACCAGGGCTTAAAAGCAGCTAAGGGTGACTACTTAGTCGGTATCGATGCTGACTCCTTGTTGGCTCCCGACGCTGTGACCCAACTCATCACGACCTTGACCATGCAACCAGATTACGGGGCTGTCACTGGAAAACCAGTCGTCCGCAACCGGTCGAGTCTATTAGGCCGTCTCCAATTACTGGAGTACGTTGGCGTGATCGATATCATCAAAAAGGCGCAAGCCTACCTAACCGGGAGCATTACCACGGTATCCGGTGTCATCGTTGCCTTTCGTCGGGCAGCCCTAGAGGACGTTGGTGGGTGGAATCCTGCCGTGATGACCGAAGATATCGACATCACCTGGCGACTTTACCGCCACAACTGGCGCGTGGCCTACGAACCCCGCGCGGTTTGTTGGATTCTGGTTCCCGAGCGTTTCCGCGGCTTGATCAAGCAACGCCAACGTTGGTCACGAGGCGGGCTGGAAGTCCTCTTCACTAACTGGCGCGGTTTCTACCGTAACCCGTGGGGCCAACGCTTCCTGTTACTTGAAACGGTCATCAGTAATATTTGGGCCCTAATGACGGCGCTCAGCGTCTTGACCTACACCATCAAATTGATTTTCCTGCATGGCCTGTCATTGGACGGAAACCTGCTGTTGATCCTGCTGATTCTAAGTGGTGTGCAATTCACCCTTGGGTTTATGGCCTCACAGGTCACCGCCAAATTAGCCGGACCGGAGCTGCTGCTGGTCCCCATCTACGTGTTGTACTACTGGATGATCAACTTGATCAGCTGTTTGGCCGCCATTTCCTCGTACATCATTGATCCCAAGCGACGAGGAACCTGGCGTAGTCCAGATCGAGGTATCTAATTATGAAAAAACAATCGAACTTTGATCCCGTTATTCGTCACCAAACGGGACACGCCAGCCACCTTGCCCGCATTATTATCTTAGTTGCCTTGTGGGCTTTCGTTGCGTTGGTCGTGTGCATGAATATTGCCTTTAAAATGGGAATCTACAGTGATAGCCTGGTCAGCATTTATTTGCTGCTGAACCTGACACCACATGCAAACAACGGTTTTCTCATCTTGATTGGGTGTCTGCTGATCATTGTCCCTATCTACTGCATTTACCGCTGGATTCACATTAAAAAGGAGGGTCACGCATGACGCCCCGCTCACGAAAAGGCCTCTTGATTGGCCTCCTGATAGCCCTGGTCTTTGGCCTTGGTTGGACCTTCCAACGCCAAGCCGTTAAGTTGCACAGCACGGAAGAAAGCTATGCCCTACCCGCCCGCTTCCAAAAGGACCAGAACGGTATCATGGTCTTCTGTTACCACCGGGTTGTTAAGGGAACCGTGCCCACCCAGATCGCGCAAAAGCTTTCAAATAACTCTCAACTACACGAATTCAACGTTCCTGCTAGCGAGTTTGCGGCACAGATGAAGGAATTACATGACAATCACGTCAAAATCATTTCATCCGAACAAATGACCCAAATGGTTGCGAGCCATCACCCCATCAAGGGCAAGTACGCCGTGCTTTCCTTTGATGATATTGACCGCAGTGTCCTGGACAACGCCGTACCCGTGATGAGGAAATACAACTTTCCTTTCACGGCCTTCGTGATCACCGGGAACACCGGCCAATACCGTGAAGGTAGCCAAATGGCCACTTGGTCCCAGATCAAGGCGGCCAAGAAGCTGATGGGCGACAAGATGACGCTGGGCCTGCATACGCATAACCTGCATCATTTGACGGCTAAAATGGAACCCGTCTTCATGCAACCCCACTACCTGGGAAAGTTTGAACGGGACTTCCACCTATCTGCCAAGGAACTCAAAGCCCACACTGGTGTGACAGCGAACGCGTTCGCCTACCCCTATGGTGGTGGAACGACGCAGATCAATAACTTCCTGGCTCATCAACAATTGAACTGGGTGGCTACGCTGGATTCTGGTATCGTCACCAGCAAAACCAATATGAATGAAACGCCACGGTTGATCGTTAACCACGAAAGTTGGCCGTCCATCATCAAATGGTTGAAAACCAGTAAGTAAGCCTGATGATACGTTAAAGAGCTAGGTATGAAATCACTCATACCTAGCTCTTTTTTTGCGGCTTAAAGGTTGTTATAACACTAACATTAACTTGTGTGTTCATCCGCCTTACCGGCCGCCAGCTATGGGCTGGAAAATGACGGTCTCATAGTTTCCACCAAGTCTTTTCTTAGTCTATGAACTAATAAAAAGTGTGTTTAGAAAATTAGAATAGTGACTATTATCGAGGAATAAAAAAACAATTCTCAAAGCCACCCACTAAGAGAATTGTCATGAGAGCAATACAACGCCTTCTACGAACGATGCATCACTTGGCTAGATTTGACCAGCCATCCAATTACACCCTCGCTAAAAAAGTGAAAATCATAATAACTGACCACTCCCCAAGTTTACCAGTCACTTTAAGTGACTAGTCTATTTCGTATACCCAAAAATTAATCAGTTAGTAGATCCCCGACCTTTTTGACTAACTAATGTTAAGGATGATTTTTCCGCGAGCGTGTCCGTTCTTAGCGTAAGCTAGCGCACGATTCAGTTCATCAAAATTAAAGTTGCGATCGATAATTGGACGCAATTGCTCCTGTTCTATTAAGCGCGTTAATTCTGCTAGCTCAGTACCACTAGGCCACATGAAGAGAAACCGATAGGCTACCTGTGTCTGCTTTTCCAAGTGATCTAGCCGATGCGTTGCTAGTCTGAAGAGGCCACGTTTCCATCGTGAGAGACCATATTCCTTTGCGAAACGGGCATTAGGCAAACCGGAGATGCTAACCACCTGGCCGCCTGGTTTGACGATTGAGAAGGCTTGCTCGAGATTTTTTCCACCTAGAGTATCAAACACAGCGTCGTAATCCGTCAGCGCATCCGCAAAGTTTTCAGTATGGTAATCGATGACGCGGTCGGCGCCCAACTTGCGAACGAGATCGAAATTTCGCGGGCTGGTTGTGGTCGCGACAATGGCACCGAGGCGCTTGGCCAACTGAATGGCTACTGTGCCAATGCCCCCCGAACCGGCTTGAATCAGTACGTGTTGGCCAGGTTTAATTTGTAGGATATCGTGGAGCGCCTGATAACTCGTCAAACCGACTAGTGGCATTGCGGCTGCCTCCTTGAAGCTGAGATTGCGGGGCTTTAAGGCGATATCGTTAGCATCGACCGCCAAGTATTCCGCGAAGGTACCAATCCGGTTCTTACGAGGCCGACCGTACACGGCGTCGCCAACCTTAAAGGTTGTGACGTCGGTACCCACAGCCACTACTTCGCCGGCAAAATCACTGCCGATGATCAGTGGCATCTGGTAAGACAGTAATATTTTTAGGCCACCTGCCATCGTTTTCAGGTCGATGGGGTTGATACTGGCAGCTTTGATTTTGACTAGTACGTCGGTTGGTTGCAGCGTTGGGATGGCGACGGTCTTGATGCTGGGTATGACTTGCTGATAGTGAGTAATTACGGCGGCTTTCATAGTTTTAGACACGCTGTTTCGCACTCTTTTCCGTTTATATTTTTGAACGATTAAAAATCATATTACACAATTGGTTTAAAAATGTCAACGAATAAGTTTGAGACTGATCATTGCTACATCAAAGTTGACAAAGAGACAATAGCATGTTTTAATTGTTTAAAATAATAAACGATTAGGTGATATAAATTGTCGAATTTAACCAAATTAAAACACGAGTTCACGCGCTCTAGCGACTTTCTAGTCGCACTGGGAGATCAGAAGCGCCAAGCGATCATCATTGCACTACTGGATCAGAAGGTTATCCATCGAGGACTTCAGGTTACCGACCTCATCGGCGTCACAGGGCTCTCACGGCCAGCCGTGTCGCACCATCTCAAAATTTTAAAGGACGTTCAGCTCGTCGACTATCGACGGGAAGGGACGAAGAACTTCTACTATCTCACGCATCAGACCAAAGCCATTGACCAATTGAAGACCCTCTTAGACCACGTTACGGAGACGATGACATGCAATCAAAACCTTTAAAGAAAATCCTAATTGTACTTACAAATACGACACGCTATGGCAATACGACCGACCCGACTGGATTGTGGCTGGGCGAAGCGACCGAATTTGCCCTAATTCTACAGCAGGCCGGCTATCAGATCGATTATGTCAGTCCTAAGGGCGGTTTCGTGCCGCTGGATCCGCGTAGCATGAAATACACCGATAGTGAAATTATGGCGTTCTATGAGACTGCCGACTTCCAACAGCGGGCGTTAACCCATTCACTAGCACCAACGCAGGTTGACCCGGCGGATTACGCCGCAATTTACTATGCTGGCGGTCACGGTGTCATGTGGGATTTCCCCGACAATAAACCCCTTCAGAGCCTCGCTGCCAGTATCTATGCCAACGGTGGTTACGTTACAGCCGTCTGTCATGGGATTGCAGGACTCCTAAACATTCAAACGGCTTCCGGCGAATATTTAATTGCTAACCGCAACGTCACCGGGTTTACCAAATCTGAGGAGATTTTGGCTGGCAAGCAATCAGTCGTTCCGTTTTTCAATCAAGCAGTTGCTGAACAACGAGGGGCGACCTTCCTAAAGCGCCGTGCCTACAAGGAATATGCCGTTCAGGATGGCCATCTGATTACCGGTCAAAATCCCTTTTCGGCCAAAGCAGTCGCCCGGTTGTTGGTTCAAAATTTAGCAAAATAACCCCCCTCCTGATGACAAGTCTATTTAATTTTCAATATAACGCGGTATCAGGTCCGTATTTCCCTAGATTTATGCTTAACCAATGGTAGGAACGGACACAACTTGAAGCCTCGAAAGTTCCTAGTCTACAAGCTTGGTCGGCATGGGTGGCTCAACTAACCCCCTGTCAGCGGTAATCATGTTCCACCACAATCAGAACCGGAGGAGACCAGGGATGTAGCCAGCCGTGAAAGTGGTGTTAGCTGGCGATTTTTTTGCCAGCCTACAGCACGGGCGACTTTGAAGACAGGGGGCCTTCGTGGCTTCAAATCGAGCGAGAAGCCCGTCCTTTGGCTGAAGCGTCCCCCACGGCAGGCGGAATCCCTGGCCTCCGGAGTGCGACCAATTTAACTAGTTGATGATTAAAAACCGGGTCCCCGCCAAAGGTGCGGGAACCCGGTTTTTATTTTTATTAAGGCTGGTAACCAGCTTGGCCTTCACCAAAAACCGCGCTGAGTTACACAGTTTTAAACACTTATTTTGCTGGAACCACCTGTGACCGGGTTGCTCGCATCAATAACCAGTAGATTACCGCCGTAATGGCCATCGCAATAAACGTTGCACCAACGGTATTGGCAATCGCTGGTACCTGCTTTAGTCCCCAGTAAGAGACGACCCCCAGAATCCAACTGATGACCGCCAGCCAATTAATCCCGTGCGTGTACCAGTATGCGCCACGGACTTTCGTAAACTCACCTAGTTCATACTGCTTACGCTTCAGGAAGAAGTAATCAACCAAGAAGATGGCAATCTCTGGTCCCAAGAACATCCCAATTCCATCCAAGAACGCCTCAAACACGTCCAAGAAACTGGCCAGGTAAACCGGAATAAAGGTTACCAGTGTGGCCGTTAACGTCACGATCCACAGACTAACATTCAACGATAGTCGATGCGTCATGTTTGTCAGCGCCGATCCCGCCGACATCAAGTTGACCGCGTTGGCCGTGGTACTGGTCAAGACAATGACCAACAGTGCAATGATGCCTAAGCCCAATTTAGCTGCGACCGTACTGGGATCAGAGTTATTCGGGTCGAAATGATTCAGCGAGACCGCCGTCCCAATCGTGGCGAACAACCCAATGAACGCGAACCAGAAGAGGCCGAGATTAGCTCCAAGGAAGGAATAGGTCGTCGCTGCCGACTTCTTAGCCGTGAACCGACTAAAGTCAGAGGCCGCCGTTACCCAGGCCAAGTTGAATGCTGCTAGTGTATCAGCCGCAACCCCCGAGGACATCCGCAAGCTGTGCGGTGGCTGCCAGGACACAATGTCGTGGAAGGAGACAGTTTGAAAGACGACCACCGATTCCCACAAGACAAAGATGACGACCAGCACAATGCCGACCCGTTCAATCATCCGCACAGATTTTTCCCCGACTGAAATACTCAATAAATGCAGGATACTCATAATAATAATACCGACAATCAGCCCAAACGTCCCACCTGGCTTGCCGTAAAGCGGCCAGCCAAACAATTCCCCAAAGATATAGCTGATCGACGTTGCCGCAATGAAAGTATTCACTGCGGCCCATCCAATAAATTGAATCACGTTGATCACGGAAGGAATGAAACTCCCCCGTAATCCAAACGATGCCCGGGTCAGTGCCATGGCTGGCACACCGGTCCGATAACCCATGTAACTCGCAACCGCAAGCAAGGCGTATGAAATCAGCCCCACAATCACCAACGTGGTCGACGCTGTTAGAAACCCACAGGCGGCAATGACTCCCCCAATGTACCAGGTTCCGTTGTTCGCGTTTGCCCCGATCCACGTTGCAAATAAGTCCCAGTTAGACATCCGCCGATGAGCCAACGGAATCGATTCAACCCGTCCAAACTCAGCCGGGCCTTTGTTGCCATAAGCTTTCAGGTCTTGTGCCATGGATTCTCACCTTTCTCTTTAGTTCTTCGAAGCCGTCTCTAACTGCCACGCTACACATTGATAGTCAGGTTCACAATTGATGTCACTGACTTAGTTAAGTCAAATGACTGGACATATTTCATTTAATTAATAACCCACCAAGTTGTAACGTCCGCCCATCAAGATATGCCAGAATTTCAAATATTTACCGGTCATAAATTACCACTATTTAGCTAGCGGAAGGCCGTGGGCTCAGCCGTGAAACTGCCTTAACGGCATGATTTTCGCCGTTTAGGCAGCGCCGGCTTGGGAGACCGCTTTTTGGCTCCCAAACGTGCGCACAGCGTTCCAGCCCTACAAGGCCTGTAGCTAGCGGCATACACCCGACAACGTTTATTTAAAGGATTTCACCAACGAATTCGCCAGGAGTCATCTGATTAAAATCATACGTTTCAAAGTCGGCAACGTTCTTGGTGTACCAGTGCATACTTTCGGTAATCATCAGGTTGACCGCTTCGTCCTTTTCCTGCAGGGCTAGAATTGGCTTATCGCTCATCGTTGCGACGCCCAATTCGTAGGCCGTACCAGAGTCTAAGTTTTTAGCCTCGAAGTCAATGACCGTCACAATCACGTCCGCTGCGGCAATTTGCCCCATATCGCGGTGGAAGATTTCAGTGGCCCACGGCTTCGTGAACTGTTCATGCTCAGCATCTTGATGCAACCGGGGTGAATAAAAATCGGTCACCGTCGGATTGGCTTCCAAAGCGGCCTCCAAGCGTTTCACCCGGTCGACCTGTTCGGGACTAAAGAACGGACTTGCTACATAAATCTGTGCCATGTATAAAACTCCTCCATCGTTTGTCTTTCAACCAATTGGCCATGAAAAAAGCGGCCAAATTCCGCAAGGATTCAGGCCGCTAGGTGCATGCCAAGGGCATACTTCTACCGAACCTTTGTTAGCCTCACAGGACTAAGTTAAAAGGACTATTTGGTTGTTGTTAGGTATTATACGGGGCCAAAAAGTATCCGTCAATCACCATTCATTAAAATTAGTTTGAGGTTAACCGTTACACTCTGCAGGTGCCACGGCCTGTCAGCTTTTTAATTTTTATTTTTATCACGACTAGTCGGTTAACTAATCGTGCTTGCCATTAATCCACTTCAGTCAAAAAACAAATTTCTCATTCACTTGAAAGCTAGCCCAACTTTAAACAGAGTCACGGCCTCCTCTGTCTCAAGTCACTAGCCACCCTCATCAATTTACTTTGAGGTTAACAACTAAAGGTTGAAAGCACTGAAACACCCACCATGTCTGACACAACCAGGATTGGATATTGGTGTTTAGTCAGACATAGTGAAAAATTGCCGCCTTACCGTTCGTCAATACTATTGCGTAAGTGCAGTCATTCAGGCATGTAAGCTAGCTTAGTTTCCAAGAACCCGTTTAACCGGAGGGGGGCAGAGGTGGCTGGGTGAGACTAATTTTAAGTCTATAACGCCTTATTATTCTTGGTTTGATAACGATTTTCTAATTTTCAACCTTTAGGTTAACAACTAACCCAGCCATGACCCCAGCTACGGTGGTCGGCAAAGCGGTCACTAGGGGTCAACTTGTCAGGGCCACGGTCAGTTGCTACACTGGAAATAACTCAGGAGAGGAGTTTCATCTATGACATCAACGACCCACCATTTACCACCCCGCATCAAGCTGATCTGGGGGCTCAGCGCACTGGGGAGCTGCGCCGCGCTCGTGGTCGTCACCGCGCTACTGTGGTTGACCTACCAGTACTGGGACTGGCCCCTTTGGATCACCATCGTTGGCCTCGTCATCACCATTGCCGAACCACTCATTGAGGCGGGGCTGATTCCGTACCGCTATCGCTTTACGCGCTACCAGATATCAGATTTAGCCGTCGAAATGCAGGCCGGTTTCATCTTTCAAAAACGGGTGGCGATTCCAATCGCCCGCGTGCAAAACGTCACGTTAAAAGCTGGTCCCCTTCTCCAGTGGCAAAAGTTGACGGCCGTTTCGATTGCGACCGCCTCGACCAGCCATAACATTGAAGGACTAGAATTAGCTGAGGCCGAACAACTCCGGGAACAAATCATGCGGCTCGCACAGGAGGCCCGCCATGACAACGCCTAGACGCACCAACATTTTAGGACTGATTCAACACATTGCGACGTCGATCAAAGACTATTGGTACCTCTTCGTTATTTTATTAGCCCAAAACGGCGTCCCCCGCATCATTCTTTGGGGGGGATTTTTCCTAATGCTTTTCGTATTTCTGATTTGGCCAATCCTGAAGTGGGTGACGCTAACTTATGCCGTGACCCCCGATGCCCTCATCATTCACTCCGGGATCTTCGTTCGGCACCACGAACACATCCCCTATGTTCGGATTCAGACCGTCCAACGGAAGCAGTGGTTTTATCTCCAACCATTTCACCTAGAGGAAGTTCAGATTGAAACGGCAAGTCACGAGGAAGGTAAACCAGAAGCCCGTCTTGCCGCCGTTCCTTTAACCGTAGCTCAAGAAATCAATCGATTACGTCAGGCAGCGCCGGTCGGTGACACACCAACCGCGGCCGTCGTCGAAGACGGCCCGGTCAATGCTCCCGCAGCGCACTACCAAATTACCCTGGCCGACCTGATTAAATTTTCACTGACTTCCTTGATTTTCTTGCCATTTTTGCTAGTTTTGCTAGGGCTTTACGATAAACTACCTCATTCTTGGACGAATCTGCTCGTCAACGAAGCCAGTCATCTCGCTATTTTATTCTTAATCGGTAGTCTCATAGTCATTGTCCTGTTAACCTGGCTAGTGGCCTTCGTGGGCACACTTTTGCACTATTATCGCTTCACGCTAACTCGCGACGATGATCAGCTTCACACAGCTAAGGGGCTGCTTCAACGGAATACCATCAGTGCCCCACTGGACCGTATCCAAGCTCTGCGTTTCAAACAAAACCCACTTCGCCGGGGGCTACACCTCCAAACAGTCCAAGTTCTGCTCGCCTCCAAGGCAGCGGCTAAGGATGACGACAACGACCTCACCATCTTACCGGTGATCAACGAACGGGTGGCGCGCGACACGATTCACCCATTTGTCGACTGGCTCCCTACCCAGGCACCCAGTCTGACAGAATTACAGGTCAGCCGGACGTGGTACCAGATTCGTAATGCCGTGTTGATTATCTTGATACCAGCTCTTCTAATTGGGTGGCTCTGGCCAACAATTAGCTGGTGGCTCTTGCCAGTCTGGTTAATCATAGCGGTGGCAACCGGTCGGTTTGCAGCGCGCCACACGGGCGGCAGTCGGCTCCAACCCGATCTACTGGTTCTCCAAACAGGCCACTTTTTTACGCTAGATTGCACCTACGTTCCGTTGCGAAATATTCAGTCGGTTCGTTTATCTCAGTCTATTTGGATGAAGCGAACCCAACTCGCCCACCTGACAATCAACGTCCGCCGGGGCAATGGTAACCAAGCCATTCGCCTCCGCTACCTGCCCCAGCAAAACGCGCAAGCCATTTACGACTGGTACCGTACTCACAGCTAGAAAGGAATCCTGCCAATGACGAAACCCAGAATCTACAGCATGCCCTTCGCCAAGGTCTATCCCCTCTATCAGCAAAAATTAGCCAAAAAAGGGCGGTCCACGGCGGAGCTCGACCAGGTAATCATCTGGCTAACGGGCTACGACCAAGCGACGCTTCAACAACAACTTGCGACAACCGTTAGTGTTCAAGACTTTTTCACCCAGATGCCTCAGCTGAACTCTCAGGCTAGTGAAATCACGGGCAGTATCTGTGGCGTGCGTGTCGAAACCATTGCCGACCCCACCATGCAACACATTCGCTATCTGGATAAACTAGTTGATGAGTTAGCCAAGGGTAAACCGCTGCGGCAGGTTTTACGCGAATAGTAGCAAATAAACCTGAATACGTTGTGAACCACCTAATGCTCGAGTTAGCAGTATCGACGTCACAGTCGAGTGAAATTAAAGCTTATCGCTCAATAGTCCACTATCACATCCGAATTAATTTCCACAACACCCCAATAAACACCAGTTAAAATCTGCGACAACCGTAGTCACGGGTTGGCCGGAGTGGAATCACCACTGGATGTATTTTTAGACTAACCAAGGCCTGAGGGGCTTGGCTAGTCTAAAAATCAAGGATAAAGACCGCTCTATGGCTTTATCCGGTCCCCACAGCAGGTTCCGCTCCGGCCGGCCCGTGACGGCAAACCGATACTCCAGTATTTTAAATTCAAGGGAAAACAAAAACAGGCACCGCAACGAAATTCGTTGCGGTGCCTGTTTATTGTCACAGCTACGTTCCCCACGTAACCGTGCTCCCCTTGGTATCGGCTGCGCTTCCCCAAGCCGCTACGACACCTAAAATCAATTTTAATTCCTACTCTCTAGCCAAAATAAGTCTTTATTGATGTTGACGCCATTGGTGCCAAGCTTCACCGATTCGTGGCCGCCAGAGCCAAATATACCCGAAGACGACGGTCACGACAAAGGTGATTAAAACAGTGTTGAAGTCCGCTTGGTTAAAGAGACTTAACCCCGTTACGTAGACCACGAACACTATGTACACCGGCAGCTTCAGCCCTGGGAACAAAAGGTACTCCCCATTATGTTCCAAGGACAACCGGTTGTAGAGGTACGCCCCCCAGATAACCAACACGATGGCAAAAACCAAGAGCGTCAAGATGATTGTCCAATCGCGTTGTGAACCGTTCAAGTGAAACGGACCTCCGTGTAACATATTATCATAGATTGTGTCTAATCCAGCTAAAGAAATTGTAAAGCCGAGCAAAGTCAGAATCATCGTTCCCGTTTGCCCCATGATCAAAGCGGCAAACCAACCGATAGAGAAGAGGCCAAAGGACATCATCAGCCCATAGGCCCAGGAAGTGAGTAATCCTGGCCAAGCCAGCTGAAAGCCCATCCCTGCCGGTGCTGCCACCCAGTAAGTCAGGTACTGCAACCCAGTCACCACAATGACGATACCTACCAGCACGGCCAAAACAATCCGTAACTTGGCCCAGTAGACCTGTTTGCGAGAAAAGCCACTACTAAACAAGAACTGATTGAAGTTATCCTTCAAGTCCTGATTCATGAAGGCGGCCCCGATACCTAAAAACATAAAGTGGAAAAATGTGCTATAGGCTACAAACTGGTCATCCGAATAGACCTGCCAACGGCGAATGCTAACATCCACGATTTGAGTCGTATCCACGTACCTTAAACCTGAAATAGTGGCAAACGTCATGGAAACACAGATCAAGACCGCTAACACGGCCATCGTCGCAAATAATTTCCGGTGACGGCGCCAAATGAGTCGATCTAATTGAGTCGTTAACATATGAATCCGTCCCCCCTACTTAATTAATTGGTAACCCGTATCATGTGCTAGGTTAGCACGGAACAGGTCCTCTAACGTCAACGGTAATTCTTCAAACAAGACGGGATGCAGTGCCCGCAATTCTTGGTCGATCTCTGGTGTATAGTCCGTGATTACCACGACTAAAACGCGACCAGAGGCCCGAATCACTTGACTGTGTGCCTTCAGCACTGCAGGAATCTCCTTGCCATTAAAGACTAATTGGAGCTTCTTAGCCTTCGACCGAACGTCCTCCAAATTATAATCATGGAGTAACTTGGCATCCTTTAACAACAGTACCCGGTCGCTAAGCCCATCCAGCTCGTTGAGGTCGTGGGACGAAATCAAGAAACCCTTCTCTTGATCGGCCACTTCATCAATAATCATGGTAGCGATGTTTTCACGCACGATAACGTCCAGCCCATCAAACGGTTCATCCAAAATGATATAGGTGGCGTTCGACGACAGGGCCAGAATCATGTTGACCAGGGCACGCATCCCCTTAGACAAACGCCGATACTGGCTGTTGCGGTTGAGCTTAAAGTCAGCCAATAGCTGCATGTAGCGCTCCTGATCAAACTTGCCATACACCAGTTTGAAAAAGTCTGGTAACTCCCATAACCGGTAGTTGTTTAAAAAGTTGTATTGCGTGTCCAGAAAGAAGAGGCGTTGTTGCAACGCTGGTTTGGCAAGCGTGCTCGTTCCATCGACTAGAACTTCGCCACCGTTAGCCACGTAATGATTCATCATCGTTCGAAAAAGCGTGGTCTTCCCCACACCATTCCGACCAACCAGCCCGATAATTTCACCAGGCGCCCACTCAAAGCTAATGTCTTCAATGATTGGTCGCTTATCAATTTGTTTGCTTAATTGCTTTACTTGTAAGGTCACTGGTTCTTTTCCCCCTCGTATGCTGCCTTGATCCAAGTCACCACTTCTTCAAGTGGGACACCCAGGTAACGGATTTCCGTCAGTAGGGTCAGCAGTTGTTTTTTCGTTGCCACCACCTGGGCACTATCCCCCGGTTGTTCAGTAGTTTCGCGGACATAGGTTCCTTTACCGTGGACGGTGGTGATGACCTGCTGAGACTCCAATTGCTTATAGGCTTTGCTGACCGTATTCGGATTCAGCTGTTCTTGCCGCGCCATGTCACGGACAGACGGTAGCCGATCCCCCGGCTGCAGAATGCCTTGGACAATCTGTTGTTTGACGCGTAAGACGAGCTGCTCGTAGTACGGCAAACCCGATTGATCCTTCATTTGCATAATTTCACCCCTTGGTGTCTGGCGATGTGTCCTACGTGTACTATTATACCTAGTACACTCGTTTTGACAAGGAGTATTTAACACCATCGGTAGATTTAGGCACTTACCAGTGCCACCGGACACCCGTTAACGACCAACTTTCAAGGGACCACTCAGCTAATCTCCGCCACTTCATCAGAAAGCGGTTCATTTGCCACCCTTCCTGGCACGACCGGCTGCGTATTTCCCACCAGATTAAGTCAACTTTCAACCAGCCTTGGCTTGATAGACCAATTCTGCAAATAAATTTGGTTATCCTCCAAGAAGTTCCTTAGAGATAGAAAAAGACGCCAACTAGTGGCGTCTCAGATTATTTAGGCTTACGGTCTAAACCCAGCCGCAGATTCCTGTTCCTTCTGCTTCAGTAAAAGTTGGTTGTAGAACTTAGCCTGCGTTTGCCAGAAGTATGGCAGAACAAACAGGTTGGCCAACCCATACGTAATAGCACCGACAAAGAACCACAGCAGAAAACTCAGCATCATCAGAAACATGAAGCCTTTTTCCCCGTTCATCAACTCCCGTGAGCGGGTAATCGCGTCAATCAAGCGAATATCTTCACCGCGATCAACGGCATCCCGGTAAATATAGAACGCCTGCGAGTACGAAATAGCTTTGATGATTCCCGGCACAATCAATAGCAATGACCAGAGCACGACCAGAATTGTACTGATGATGCTGATGCCAATCCAGCCCCAGAAATACTTAGTTTTATCAAATAGCGCAAACGACCGTTCAACGGGCTTGTCGAAATCAGCCTTGCCCCGGTCAATATCGATCATGGTGATACTTACCCCGGCGTTCAGCATACCCGCTGCCAGGTAGAGCACGGTGCCCATCAATTCGTCTCGCATTGACGGTTCCACATCCAACGAGTAAGTCTTTGTTACCCAGTCACCCAAGATGAATAGGGCCACCATTAAAATTCCGTTTAATAGATAAAAACTACGGTGGTCAGCAATTAATTTTCGAGCACCAGCTTTAAATCTTTTGCGATCTTCTGAATCCATAACGTCCTCCTCCAGTGATGACTAAATTCATTTCCCCAATTAATTTACCCATCATGCTTTAATTAGTTTACACTTCTTACTGCATACTGCCAACTGAAAATCCCCTCACGCACATCCCCCATAGTGACGCACCCACACTGACTTTTCCCGGCCTAAGCCGGTTGTCATTCAAAAATATAATTGCTAAAATGACAGGAGTAAGTTAAAGGGTCCTAGTGTTAATCATTTGAAGGAGTTTGTTACATATTATGAAAAAAT
Organism: Levilactobacillus yonginensis; assembly: GCF_003946265.1. Classification (GTDB taxonomy): domain Bacteria; phylum Bacillota; class Bacilli; order Lactobacillales; family Lactobacillaceae; genus Levilactobacillus; species Levilactobacillus yonginensis. Next base: position 12,349 of record NZ_RHNO01000023.1, on the reverse strand, counting down.
TTTGGAAAATCAGCTTGGGCGTCATTCTGGCCCTGATTATTGTCGGTGGCGCAACGGCCTACCACGAACGCCACAACGTTCGGCGCCTTCTACTGGTCCACCAGCATTACCACCGCAAGAATATCCTCTCGGAGAACCAGATCAAGCTCAATCTCCGACCAGCACTTTCCACGAAACACACCACGGCCACCAACCGACTCAGCGCGACCTACAAGTCCCAACTCAACGACTTAAAGCCTGGGTCCGCCAACGCTAAGGTCATCGTCAATCCTTATAAAACTTCACCGCTGAGTGGTCTGATTCTCGTGAAGACACAGGCGGCCACTAAAGTTAAAGTAACCGTCCACGGCGACACCCCGGCAACGACCATCACCAAGCACCTCAAGGGCTATCACACCACTCATTCAGTCGGCGTCTTGGGGCTCTATGCCAACCGGACTAACCGGGTGACGCTTCAGTTTACAAAAGAAAACGGCGACCAATCCTACACCACCTACACCATGACCACTCACGGCACGCCTAAGGATATTGGCAAGAACACGCTCAAAACCAGCAAGCCCCAAAAAATGGCCTTGGGCAAAGGCAATCAACGCCTGACCTTTGCCGTCAGCAGTCAGGGCACCACTTACGGGCTGGACGCCAACGGACAAGTCCGTTGGTACAGCACCGCACCGATTTCACACGTTTTTAAACGTCTCAGCAACAACCACCTGCTGATTCTGACTAAAATCTCAGCCAGTGAACACAAGTACAATGCCCTGCGGGAAACGGACTTCTACGGTCGGGTCTACCGCCAGTATAATTTTAGTGGCCTTTTTCCGACCCGGAAGGACCACTCGAAGTTGGCCACGAACACGGTCATTCACCACGACGCTATCGAACTGCCGAACCATAACCTGCTTTTGACGGTGGACGACGGGAGTAGCAAGTACGTCGAGGACACGATGGTTGAAATCGACTACAAGACGGCGAAAATCGTCAAGGTCATTGACCTGAAACGCTTGCTGCCCAAGTCAGCCTATACGCAATACGACGGCACTCACCGGCCAGATGGCAAAATCGACTGGTTCCATCAGAACTCCATGGTTTATGATCAAAAACACGACGAGCTCATCGTGTCCGGCCGTAACCAGGATATGATTTTTGCCATCAACTACCAGACGACCAAGTTGAAGTGGATTCTCGCTGCGCCGGACAAGTTGCCGAAAAGCTATCACCATTATCTTTTGCAGCCAAAGTCCCAGCACTATCGCTACAACGGTGGGCAACATGCCGTCAACCTCATCCACACCGCTACGCACCAGGGAAACACGCTGGCGCTTGAATTCTACGACAATAACGTGCCCGTCACGCGTGGCAAAACCAAGCAATCCAAACAGTGGTCAGCCGGCGAAATCGTTTCGATCAACCAACTCCACCGTACGGTCCACAAGACCTGGAGCTTCGGGAAGTCCCTGGGTAAGCGTAACTTCACCAACATCGTTGGGAGTAGCTACGCCGTTGGTAAGGGAAATACCTTGATTGGTTTCGGCTATGCTAGCAAAGGGAAACGCAGTGAATTCGTCGAGGTCAACCGTAAGACGAATCAAATCGTCTATGACGTTGACCGAACCGGCTTCAATCACGGTGATTGGTCATACCGGGCGCAACGCATGAGTCTCTACCCCGGAACTGGTACCGTTGGGCTAAATGAAGTTGCACCAACTGATTAAAAATAGGCTTTGCGCCAGTCACCCTGTTGTGGGGTTGCTGGTGCAAAGCCTATTTTTGTGGTTTATTCAACACTGGCTAGACTCTTATCAAATTGCCGTTTAGCTTGCAAATATAGCCGCATGTCCGCCTTAGAATCATGCCGGTGTTTGGCAAGCGTCGCCAACGCCCGTTTAGCAGTCCGGTAGGCTTGCGCCGTGTCGTTCGGTAGCACGTACAGAACCTGTCCCTTCTTCTGAGCTTGCTGTAGACGTTTATGTAAGGGTTGCTTCCCCAGCAGCTTGCGCGTGACTAACGCCGCGTTCCCCGCAGCTTCTAAATGGGAGTCCAGCAACGTCTGCCGATCAGCGTGACCGTAGTAATTGTACCGATTACTATCAGCTAACACGCCAACCGTCCCTTGAGCGGTCGTCGTTGGCGTCACCATGTCGCCATAATCCGCAGCCGTCCAACCCGTGGTCTTATGATAAACCTGCTTTTTCCCCTGCTTAATCGTGAACTCAACGCCGAGCCATTTCACACCCTTGGGCCGGCCGATGACATACGTAAAGTGCCAGTTAGACCGCTTTTGGGTGAGTATCAATCCCACCTGGCCTTGCTTGCTAACCTTAAGCCCCGCAAAGTGGTAACCCAACTGCGCCGTGGTCGTCGTCAACCGCGCGCTATCGGTGACATCGATGATGGGCTTGCTCTTCGCCCGTGCCTGAGTCGTTCCCAGAATCCCCGCAGCAAGCACGGCGGCCATCAAAACAACTACTCGTAAACATTTAAACCGCATTTTACAATCTCCCCTAAAACAAATATTCGATTAACAATCTATTCTCATTAACCAATAATTATATAATCCACTTTTCCCGAAACCTTGTCAATCCGAACTAAACTACGAAATGACGCGTCATACTGTCGTTCGGCTCACCTATTGTACTAGTCCAACAACCTCCCAGATACTCCCAAAATTAGCAAAAAGAGGCAGGACCAACGTCCCACCCCTTCACTAACTCTAAATTTTCGCTGAAGCGTGTGCCAGTTGGCAGCTCTAATTCATCCTAAACAGCAACGCTCACTAAGTCGCCCGCTGACCCAATCTCGTTTAAAAGTTAAAACTATCATTGGTCAGGACGCCTTCGCGGAGGCCCAAAAAGATGGTTAAAATCAGCAGATCGGCCGACCCACCTAAGCTCAGGTTACGGTCGTCAAAAACGCGGTTCAGTTCCAGCAATTTTTCCCACCCCGTCGGCGTCTTACTGCCGCCAGCGGCCAGGTAAGCATTGGCCTGTTCGTGGGCCCACGCCACCACGTGCTCGTCGCCACCGGAGCGTTTGACCAGGTTGGTATCCACACTATTGGCCACGATTGCCATCAGAGTATCCAGCAACCGTTGATTGGCGGTTCCCGAACTCTGCCGCAGTGCTGGTAAGGCGTGACCAAAGACTGTCGGATAACCCTGTTCGGCTTCCCCCCGAATGCCCGTGATGCCATAACGCAGATACAGCCGTTCTCCGGCCGTTAGGTCTGCTTCCGGCTTGTCACCCACGTGAGCAAAATCATTGGTCGTAAGGCCCTTGAGCATGCCTTTAATGGTCGTTTCCAGGTCCAGGCCTAGCCGTTCACTGTATGCGCTGGCCGCTACTAAAATTCCAAGGGAAAAGACGGCGCCCTTATGGGTGTTTACCCCGTTGGTCGCCTGAAACATGGCGCGTTCCGCCGTGATTCCAATTGGCCGTAACTGGGCAAATAATGCCGGTAGATTGGCGCCAGTAAACGCTGTTCCAGCCGCCGCACACTGCTCAAAGTAGGTCCGCAGGCTCAGTGCGCTGTCGATGAACGTGAAGACCGTCATGTCCGGATGCGGTCCCTGTGAAGCGGGATCGACTAAGCCAGGCTTAGGCGTCACGCTCACTTCAAAGAGCAGGGCGCGCAGGGCATCGTTCGCAATGGTGGTTGACTGGTTCGTGGTTTCCATGACTTCTCCTACTTTCTAATGGTCGCTTGGTAGACCTGATCAATGTGAGCCTGCAACTCCGCCACGGAATGACGCCGTGACCGAGCACACTCTTTAGCGGGGCGGTTGCAAATAAAACACCGACGAACGGTGGAACCTAATTCGGTCCGTGACAAGGAGGCGCCACTCCCCGCCATCAACACATCCACGTCAAAGATGCGGCCTAGGTCGTCCTCATCTTCAAACGCCACGGCAACCTGTTTGACGGCTTGGGCCGTCATCGGCGTCATCCAAAATAACTCGTTACCCGCAGCAGTATGCCATTGGTTCAACTCGGTTGTCGTAATACCAGCCTGCTTAAAGGCCGCCGCTAGCCGGTCGATTCCCACCACAAACAGGTCCTGAATTCCCTGATTGTTCTTGATGGGTCCAGGAATGTTGAGTTTCACCGCGACCAGCGTCTCTGCCGGATACTTAGCGAGGGCTTCCTGCTGAAAGGCCACTCGCCGGTCTTTGTTGGCTAGGACGTCGGCAATGGTCAGGTCCTGCCCCTTATCAAACAACGTGGACATGTTGATTCCTCCTTAGGTTTTGTTATGGTTCTTAGTTTTAAAATTTTAAAATAGTCGATGCCACCTTCGGGTGGCCGGGATGGGGGCTGCTGTGGGGACCGCCTGCGGCCTGAGGTGCGGTCCTCCGGCTCGGTTTGAAACCACGCTAAACCCGCGCGTTTCCAAACACGTCCCGTGCTGTAAGCTCGGGAATCCCCCCCCGAGCAACACCACCGACACAGCAGCCCCCATCCCAACCACCCTGCGGTTACACTAGTTGTTAACGAATAACCGTCCATGAACGCGAGAACCAACATCGTTCAATCAGCATTCTGGACGTTAAAGCACTGACAATCACCGAGATAGTTAGAAACTAATCATCACTAGACCAGTAGCAATTGTGGTTTCCGTCATAATGCCTTGTAGATAACGGCACAGCTATTGAACAAGTATCAACCAAGCAATTTGGTTAATAACAATCAACCAGCTAATTTACCATCATTCCAGCCGTGAGGTCACAAAATATGGGCTCAGGCGCCTCGTTGTTCTTATCCCCGGTGATTTCCCGGGGGTTAGAACAAGACCAAGCTTTAAGACTCGTGTTCTTCGAGGCTTAAAGTTGTGTCGGCACCGTTCCAGCCCATATTTTGTGACCGGTAAGGCGACACATCAACGACAAAATCCAGTCTTTGACTCTAACCAGATTAGCACTTGTGAATAAGTAAGGCCACCCAAACCTGATTGAGTGGCCTCACATTTATTGAGCTGTCGTAGGAAAAAGCTTAGTCCTTAACTTGCTTGATGGAATCAATCACAGTCCCGTCACGGTATTCGATCAAAGCAACCGTCCGGTCAGTGTATTCCAATGGCTTTGGCGTACCAACACGCTTTTCAGCCATCTTTTGTAGGTCTTCAATCTTGTAGACTGGTAACCCAGGAATGTTGCTCAAAACGGCCAATAAGTCTGTCCGCTTAGGGTTGATAGCAATCCCATATTCAGTAACTAAGACGTCAACTGAATCACCAGGTGTAACCACCGTGGTAACGTCAGGAACGACCGTAGCGATCCGGCCCCGAACCAGTGGTGCGGAGATGATCGTCAATTTACCAGTAGCGGCATCTTGGTGACCACCAATGGCCCCACGGATCACACCGTCAGAACCAGTCATGACGTTAACGTTGAACTTGGTGTCAATTTCCAAGGCACTCAAGATAACGACGTCTAATTGGTCAACCATGGCACCCTTGTTGTCAGGGTCAGCGTACCAAGAAGCATCGATTTCTTGTTGGTCGCCGTTGGTGTGCATAGAGTCCGCAGCACCCTTGTCAAAGTCTTGAACGTCCATAACCTTCTTGACCAAGCCTTCATTTAACAGGTCGGTCGTTGGCTTCGTAATCCCACCCAAGGCAAAGGATGCCTTGATTTGGTTGTCGATCATTGCCTGACGCAGGTAACGCGTAACGGCTAATGCGGCACCACCAGAACCAGTCTGGAAGGAGAAGCCATCTTTGAAGTATGGTGAATGGGTGATGACGTCGTTAACCATGGAAGCAATCTTTAATTCCTTAGGATCCTTGGTGAAACGCGTAGCACCGGAACCAATCTTGTCGGGGTCCCCTACCTTGTCGACCTTGATGACGTAGTCAACTTGCGTTTGCTTGATAGAAGCTGGCGTGTTGGGGTAATCCACGATGTTATCAGTCAGTAAGACAACTTTGTCAGCGTATTGGGCGTCCATTAAGGCGTAACCCAATGACCCAAAGACAGCGTCACCCTTCATCCCGTTGGCGTTCCCTAAACGGTCAGCACTTGGGACACCTAAGAAGGCCACGTCAATCTTAATGTCACCGTGTTCGATGGACCGGGCCCGGTTTCCGTGAGAACGGAAGATAACTGGGTTCTTCAAACCACCGTGAGAAACGAAGTCCCCAAGGGAACCACGCATCCCAGAACTAGTGATGTTGGTGATGGTCCCAGCCTTGATGGCTTCAATGACCATGTCGTTCATAACACCAGTCAATGAAGAAGGTGCCAAGGTTAAGTTCTTGATGCCGGCGTCAATGATGACCCGCATAACCTTGTTGAAGACGTAGTCCCCGTTACGGAAGTGGTGATGGAAGGAGATGGTCATGCCATCTTCAAGCGTTTCATCAACAACCTTCTTGATGGAGTCGACGATCTTGTCGTCCCCAGTTGAAACGTGAACTTTAGGCGCAACCCGTTGGATTTCGGGGTTACCAATTTCAGTCGTTTCAAATGGCTGGTAGTTTAATTGCTTCATCAAATCATCTGGTAATTCGCGATTTACTTTACTTTTCAAGATAATTACCCTCCTCATCAACTAAGTTGGAAGCCTTGGCCAAGCTCATGACCCGTTGTGCCCGGAGTACAACTGGGCGGTCAACCATTTGACCGTTCATGGAGATAACACCGGAACCCTTTAATTTAGCTTCTTGAATAGCGTTGATTACGTTCTTAGCATTCTTAATTTCAGCGGCCTTTGGTTCGTAAACCTTGTTGACCATAGGGATTTGACGTGGGTTAACCAGGGACTTCCCGTCGAAACCAAGTTGGTGAATGTATTCAGTTTCACGGTAGAAGCCTTCCGTATCGTCCATGTTCGTGAAGACCGTATCGAAGGCGGCCACACCAGCAGCACGGGCGGCGTGCAAGACCATGTTCCGGGCAAATTCAAGTTCCTTGCCGTCTGGGTAACGGTGGGTCTTCATGTCGGTCGTGTAGTCTTCGGCAGAAAGCGCGATCCCAATCATTCGGTCGGAAGCAGCGGCGATATCGGCAGCACGGAGAACACCCTTGGCACTTTCGATAGCGGCCATCAAGTGCGTAGAACCAGCTTCACGGCCGAATTGCTTTTCAGCAGCGGCAATGTCTTGGTCCAACTTTTCAACCATTTCTGGAGATTCAGCCTTAGGCAAACGAATAACATCGATGCCAGCCTTAACCATTGCCTTCACGTCGTTATCGTAGAATGGCGTATCTTGGCCGTTGACCCGGACAACCATTTCAGCGTTGCCGTAGTCTTGCGTTTGCAAAGCTTCGTAGACCAATACCCGAGCGGCATCCTTTTCTGGCAAAGAAACGGAGTCTTCCAGGTCAAACATAATTGAGTCGGCACCGTAGATCCCGGCATCCTTGACCATCGCTGGGTTATTCCCTGGCACGAACATCATGGTTCGGCGTAAACGTTCTTCATTTTCAGCCATTAGAGTACCTCCCATTCTGGTGTGTCCGTCGTTTCAGCAGCGCGTTGAATTGCGGCAATCGTCCGGGCCTTGATGACACAGTCCAAGGCACCCTTGTCGACAGCTTTGACCTTAGCATCCTTGACGTCTAGTTTAGCTAACGTGTCTTTGATTACTGATTCGATTTGATCCCCAAATACTTTTTTAACATCCGATTGCAGGTCGATGCTGATTCCGTTGTCGGCCTTAGAAATCGTTAACTGAATGTCGGAGGATTCAAGGGTTCCGGCAATCGCAGTCTTTTTAATTTCCATGAATAGTCATTCCTTTCTGAATTCTGGCTTGTAAGGTTGTTAGATGTTTTTGGATAAATTGATAGGTTGTGGCGGGCAAAAAGTCCTGAACCGTCGCAATCTCATTCTGAGCAATCGCCTCGCGAACCTGGGTGGCCGTGATGACTTGGCCACTGGCTTGTTTACGATCAACCACGTGCACGGTAATGGCTGGCGCCAATTCCTTCTGCAGGACCTGATTGTAGATCCCCGTCGTTCGGGAAAATGGTTCGCTCCCTAGGTACCGTTGCGTGATGTTCAATCCTGGAGCGATGGCATTCTTAAAAATCCGCGCGTCCAGGGTCGTTTGATACGTGATGGCTTCATCCGGTGTGGGTAAAAAGTACGCCGGAAACGTGACGTAGCTGACCATGTACTGGCCACCATTGACCACGACCACGTTGTTCAAGTCGGCCGTCCCAGCCTGAACCAGGGCTAACCGTTCCGTCGTGCTGAATAGGGAAACGTCGTCGCTAACAACGAAGACGTAGACCAAGTCGTTTGCCGCGGCCGCCTGTTCAACCAGGTAGCGGTGACCCAGAGTGAACGGATTGGCGTTCATGACAATGCTGGCCACCTGTAAGTCTACTTGGTTGGGCTGTTGCGGAATCCGGTGCACGTAGTCCTTGACGTCGGTGTCCCCCGTTTCCAGGATGGCGCCTAAGTCCGTATGGGCTAGCTCGTTGAAGCCAATGTGTTGAAAACTCTGAGAGTACTTTAGTTTGGTGAAGACGAACACATGAAAGATGTCATTTTGCGCCAACAGGTTCATCAGAGACGAGATAATCGTGTTGAAATGGCTTCCGTGAACGGAAAACTTGTTGCAGACCCCCACGTACTTGAGGACGTTACCAGCAACTGAGCCGGTCGCCACCAAGCTACCGGCATCATTATACATGCCGAGTGTGCTATCGATCTGTGCGAGTTCATTTTCTTGGAAGTTACTGATGCCTAAGGATTCCAGGAACTCTTTCCATTCGCGAAAGACCTCACGATCCTTAAGATTCAGCAGTTGCACATCGTTATTAATGAGTCGTCACCACTTTCTACGCCATCAGAGACAGCAATTACATATTTTGAATAACCATGATGATTGGCACCACCACGATGAACAAGACTGAGGTTGAAACCACGATGTTCGTGGCAAACTTCACGTCACCATGGTACGTGTTAGCCAAGATTGGCAGAACGGCCAATGAAGGCGTAGCAGCTTGGATGATCAACGTTTGTTGGAACACGTCGTTGATGTGAACACCCACGTGAAGACCAGCAAAGATGATAATAGCCATAATGATTGGTGAAATTACGAACCGACCCAGTAAGGTCCAGATAACGTTGCCGTCGAAACGCATGTTTAAGATACCAAAGCTCTTTAACATAATCCCAATGTAGATCAAGGATAATGGCGTTACCAACGCACCGATATCAGATAAAGCAGTCGTGGCAAACGTAATCTTCATCAAACCACTTTGCCAACCTGGAATGTAGATAACAGGCAGGGCAATGATGAACCCCCAGAGTGGCGTAGGAATCAAGTGATGCCAATCAAAGCTGGCCTTGCTGCCATCGTTGGTTGGGTCGTCACCGGCAATGACCCAAACCCCTAAGGTCCAGATAATAACCGTGTTGACAATGTAATAAGTCAGTAAGTAAGGAACGGATACTTCACCGAACAAAGCAACGTTCAGTGGCATCCCGATGAAGACGGTGTTGGCACCGTTAATGGCCGTCATCATCAGACCACGCCGGCCGCGGGCCACGTGGAACATCCGAACAGCCACCCAAGCGACGATATAGCCAATCAGGATGGACATGATGGTGTAGACGACCCCGGTTGACAAGTTGGCCAACTCAGAGGGCTTAAAGAACTTCATCATTGCCATGAAGATTGAAGCAGGCAATGAAATCTTCATGATCAATTTAGATAAGGAACCGGAAAACTTTTCGTCGAACCAACCTTTTGATTGACCGTAGTAACCAACGGCAATCATCAAAACAATGGCTAAAACACTTTGGATAGAGGTTAAGAATACATTCATGAGTCGTAACTTCCTTTACTATATAGGAGTATTTATTTTTGTGACGCGATGATAGCTTTCGTAACCGTCTCAACGACACCTTCATCGAAGACGCCAGGAACGATTTTATCAGCCGTTGGAGTCGCCATCGTCTGAGCCAAAGCTTCAGCAACGATCTTTTCAACATCCATGTTGACCGTCTTCAAGCCGCTTTGGAGCAAGCCCTTGAACAGACCAGGGAAGACCAGGATGTTGTTCACTTGGTTAGGATATTGACCTGAACCAGTTGCAACCACACCTGCACCAGCTTCGTGGGCAATGGCGGGGTCAATTTCTGGCTTAGGGTTGGCCAAGGCGAAGATGATTGGCTTAGCAGCCATCCGCTTAACTTGGTCACCAGATAAGAGGTCGGCATCGGATAATCCGATGAAGGCATCCTGTCCGTCAATAACGTCATCCAAGGTCGTGCCCTGAACATCGTTACCAACTTGCTTAGCAAAGGCCGTTTGGTAACGGTTGTCCTTGGTTGAATCAGGCTTAACGACCCCGTTGATATCAACTAAGGTCAGGTTGTGGATCCCCACACCGTAGAGTAACTTGGCAGTGGCCAAACCTGAGGCGCCGACACCGTTCAAGACGATCTTTAAGTCCTTCAACTCTTTGCCAACCACTTTAGCAGCGTTGATCAAGCCGGCCAAAACAACGATGGCGGTTCCCTCTTGATCATCGTGGTAAACGGGAATGTCTAAGACTTGCTTCAATTCATCTTCGATTTCGAAACACCGGGGTGCGGCGATATCTTCCAAGTGAATCCCAGCAAATGACAGGGACAAGTTCTTCAACGTGCTAACGAAGTCCTTAACGGGTACTTGGTTAACGGCCAATGGTAAGGCGTTGACGCCGGCTAAGTCCTTGTATAACAATGACTTTCCTTCAACGACGGGTAACCCACCGGCAGGACCAATGTCACCCAGACCCAAGACAGCGGAACCATCGGTCACAACCGCAACCAACTTCCCACTCAACGTCATCTTGTCTTTAAGACTAGGATCGGCTTCAATGGCCTTTGAAATGGTTGCAACACCGGGCGTGTAGGCTTTGCCTAAGTCGCTCTTGTTATTGACAGCCATTTCGGCTTCCATCCCAAGAACACCCGTATGTTCTTCATGCAAGGCAACAATTTCATCTTTATCCAATGCATTCATTCCTTTCGCGTATGTAAACAAATAGTTTGTGAATACTTTATCTTATTAGCTAACAAAAGCTATCTTACACGCATTTTTTAAATATTGCAAATTTAATTGATATTTTTTAAATTTTAAAAGTTTATCTTTGGATAATTCACAATTAGTATCATATTTTTGGTAAAATTAAAAGAGTTAACCTAGCCCACATCGTTTTAGCTTGCACCCGGAGTCGCGAGGTACCGCCATGTGGGTTCGCGCAACACCACACAAGCTTGGCATCTCCAACGGTACTAACCGCCGATTGCCGGCTGAACATGGTATACTAACAATAGAAGATTTACCCAGCGGAGGACCCTAATTATGGACAAGAACATGACCCACGAGGAGTTACTCGTTCAAGTGTCGCAGGACTATTACTATAGTAATCTGGCCGTTTCAGAACTCTCTCGTAAATACAACTTAAGCCGCTATCTTGTGACCAAATACCTGGAAGAGGCCCTGCAATCAGGAATCGTGACCATTCACGTGAATTCCCCAGTGGCCCGTAATTTTCAATTGGAAACAGAATTCAAGAAAATGTTTGATATTCCCCACATTGCCATTCTCAAGGGCGATGGCAGTTCCGACGCCAACGCCAACAATATCGTGGCGTACTCTGCCAAACGGATTCAGTTGTTGATTGCTGAAAGCCACGTGGTCGGCCTGACCTGGGGGAGCACCGTGCACAGCATCATCGACCATTTCAATTCCGAACTGGTCGATGGCCTGGTCTTCACTCAGTTTGTGGGTGAAAATATGAAATACAACTCGCGGACCGGCTCGACCCGGATGGTGGAACACGCCGCCTCCCGGTTCGACGCCAACTACCACGTCCTGCCAGCACCGCTGTACGTGGTAAATCAGACGGTTCACGACCTCTTGCCACAGGAACCCGCCCTCCAACAGACCATGACGCTGGCCTCACGGATGGACCTCCTCTTCTGTGGTATCGGAACAATTGCGTCGATCGATTCAATTCCCACTTGGAATACGAATAAATCAGAACTTTTTCCTGGCGTTGACCCCAGCCAAATTGCCGGCATGCTGTTCGGTCGACCATACGACATTCAAGGAAACTTCTTGATTCCTGAGCGTGACACCGTCATGGGTATTTCGCTCGACAAAGTTCTGGCGACCCCCCGTCGGTTTGGGGCCATCAAGAGCAAGTTTAAGACGCACGCGGCACTTGGCGCCTTACGGGGTAAGTTGTTGACCGATCTGGTCATCGATGAAGGAATCGCCCAGCGAATCCTAACCGCTAACAAAGACTTAAATGAAGACTAATGTAGGACGAATTGTCAAATCAAGTGTAACTTTGTCCCAAAGAAAACTTCAGATGGACTCTTCCAGCCTAAAATCTTGCGTG
>NZ_RHNO01000022.1 GCF_003946265.1 Levilactobacillus yonginensis | reverse complement strand
ATACCGCGGTGAAGCCGCTTAATCAAATCTACAAAAATTATAGTATTTCATCCGTCAACTTGACAGGGACTAGTACACACTCACAAATATTAATCTAGGCAGCGAGCTTGGCCTAGAAATTCTGCATCAACGCTGGTACGCACTCGTTTTGTACCAACTCGATGCGCAACCGACTGACTTCATGGAACTGCGTCGCACCGTGCGTGGTATCTCAACGTTTAACCTGCTCCTCCGGTTAAAGAAATTGACGGAATGGGGCTTGATTGAGACTATTCCTGACGATGACTACAGTTACCGACTAACAATTAGTGGCGTCATGTTTCACCAGATTCTGACTTCCCTGGAGGACTGGGGAAATACGACTCTCCGTCACGAATTAAAAATTTAAGAACCAGTCAATTTAAGAACCAGTCTCAGAATTAAATCTACCGTCACAGGAGGCTTCCATGCGTAATCACGTAACACTGTCAGGAAAAAACTTGCGAACTGGTTTAAGGGAAAGTCATGACATTGCGTTCACTGATTTAGTCCACGTCGTCGACCAACGTGAAATCACCTACCTAACTCTCAAGAGCACTAAAATGGGCATCATTCGCAACGACACCTACCAAGTCACCAAAATGGCGATGGGCCAGCGTGATTTTGCCTACTTTCTAGACGAGACTAACCTGACCTTCGCACTCTACATCACTTCGGCTAACGTTCAAGCATTGAATACGCTTTTAGCCTATGCGCAGCAACACCACTTAACTTCAAAGTAACCGAGTTATCGACACAATTGGCCTACCTCAAAACGAGCGGCCTTTTTTATTTGAAAATTAATGAAAGCAGGTTGTTATTAGCCTTCTAATGACTGAATATTAGGATATTCACCGTTGTGTATCGGTTTGGTATGGTTCGCGTACAGATTTGATGAAGCCGCCCATATCACGATTCAAGTCAGGTATGATGATATTTGAAACGAAGAATGAAAACATATCTCCTAACGTGAAAGGTAGGAATTTTCATGAAAACTAGACAACGTACCTGGACTAAGCGGGCTGCCGCCATTCTCTCATTGGTCGCCGTAACACTTCCCATGGCAACTAACGTGGCGCAAGCCAGCACTGCAGCACAATTGGCGCCACAGCGGGCTGTGTACGGCTACTTTATGGATACATATAAGCAAAACGTGTCGACCTACAGAACAGCATCCAACAACCCAATGATTGGGATGCTTTCCGAATTTTCTAACTACTATGCAGATGGGAAAAATCTGGATAAAGCGTTGATGAAAGAAAACATTGATGAATCAGCCAAGATTACGCAAAATCGGACTCCTGCCGAAGAAGAACGATCATACTTAACTGACCGACGGGACCTCCGTTATTGTGTTATCAATGCCCTTGGCCCCTACGCCCCAGCATTCATTAAAAATGCGAACGCACAAACACCTTTCCACTCGATGCCAAGTACGCCTGATCCAGTTAACAAAAAACATGAACGGGTTACTTGGGCCGACGAAAACTCTAAGCTTGGTCCCATTGTGGCCTTCATGAACCATAATTCTTACACAGCATACTCTAACACTGGAACGGTTAAGAGCGTCATTCGCTACCAACGTCCTTACCGTTGGAGTACCGAAGTTAAACCCTTGCCAGCGCTCACAAAAATTATGGCGGCTGCTCCCGCAACTGATTTTGACTTTGCCAGTGGCCACACCACGACTGGTTTTGAAGACGGACTATCACTAGCTTACGCATTCCCAGAAAGATTCCAAGAACTCCTCACCCGTTCTTCTGAAATTGGACTTGACCGGGTCATTGCCGGACGTCACTCTCCCCTTGCGGTTATGGGTGGCCGCATGGCAGGAACGGCTGTCGTTGCCTCAGCTCTGAACAACCCAAGCAATAAAGATATGATGAAAAAGGCTTACGATGCCGCTCACTCCGACGCTTTGCTAGGCAGCAAGGATTCATCAGCCCATGATGACTTTGCCGACTACCAAAAGAACCGTGATGACTACCGTCGCCGGATGACCTACGGTTTCAAACAAATTGGCAATCCTAACGTTGATATGCGCGTTCCTAAAGGTGCTGAAGCCTTACTTTCAACCCGGCTCCCTTACCTGACTGATACGCAACGCCGGGATGTTCTGTTCACAACTGGTATGCCTTCTGGTTATCCCCTGATGGACGATGCCGAAGGCTGGGGCCGTTTAGACCTCTTCTCTGCAACCAACGGTTATGGTAAGTTTAACGATGCTGTTACAGTAAACATGGACGCTACCAAAGGCAGCTTCAACGCGCAGGACAACTGGCGCAACGATATCTCTGGTAAAGGTTCATTGATCAAGGCCGGTAGTGGTTTACTTCAATTAAGTGGTGACAACACTTACACCGGTGGCGCAACCGTAAAAGGTGGCACGTTACAATTAGACTCCACCACCGCTACTGGTAAGGGTAACGTTCAGGTCAAGCGTGGCTCACTCCAACTAAGCACGCGAAAAGTCACCGTCAAGGGCCGCTACCAACAAGCTAAGAATGGTCAATTATCCTTGGCTAAGAACGCGCGGTTAACCATTAAGAAGAACGCTAAGTTAGCTGGTACGTTGAAGCTAACTGATGGTAATCTGAAGAATGGTGCTAAAATCATGACTTTCCGTAATCATAAAGGTAAGTTTACTCACGTCACTGGCTTACCAAAAGGCTGGCACGTTGTTTACACCAAGCACGCCGTTAAATTAGTAAAATAGTTCAATTCAAAAGGATCCAGCGGTTCACTTCAAAAGTGAGCTACTGGGTCTTTTAATTTGCAGTTTTTAACGCTTACATTAATAACCAATTATTAGCAGGCGTTTATGTTGTCTGATATGTATCAATTGTGTGTGGTTACTGTACAGGTTTGATTAATCATACTGACAACCTTCTTGTCTTCCCTTATGATAGATAAGCACCCGAAATTTAAAGCTTCACCAATTTGAAAGGTAGGTATTTTCATGAAGATCAGACAACGGACTTGGACCAAACGCGCAGCTGCAATTTTATCACTGGTAGCTGTTACGCTGCCAATGGCAACGAACGTGGCACAAGCCAGCTCGTCAAAGGATTTAGCGCCCCATCGTGCCGAATACGGCTACTTCATTGATACATATAAACAAAACATCTCCACCTACAAGACAGCATCCAACAACCCCATGGTTGGGATGCTCTCAAGTTTCTCCAACTACTACGCTAATGGCAAGAATCTGGAAAAGGACTTGATGAAAGAAAACATCGATAAGGCCGCTAAAATTACCCAGACTCGGACACCAGCTGAAGCTGAACGCTCCTACTTAACGGACTGGCGAGACCTTCGTTACAGCGTTATCAACGGTTTGGGACCTTACTCATCAGCCTTCATCAAAAACGCTGATGCCAAGACTGATTTCACATCAATGCCTTCAACGCCTGACCCTGCCCACCGTCCTTGGGGTCACACACCATGGGCTTCTGAAGATTCAAGATTAGGACCTATCGTGTCTCTGTTGAACCACAACTCCTACACCGCCTATTCTGGAACTGGTGTGATCAAGGACGTCGTTAAATACAAGCGTCCTTACCGTCAAAGTAGTGAAGTTAAGCCATTACCTGCACTGGTCAACGTGATGGCCGCTGCACCAGAAAACGACTACGACTTTGCCAGTGGTCACACGACCGCCGGCTTTGAAGACGGGTTGAACTTGGCCTACGTTGTTCCAGAACGTTTCCAACAAATGATTACGCGTTCTTCTGAAGTTGGCCTTGACCGGATCATTGCCGGCCGCCACACGCCATTAGCTGTTATGGGTGGTCGGATGGCTGGTACGGCAGTTACTGCCAGTGCCTTGAGCAACCCTAGCAACCAAGACATGATGAAGAAAGCCTACGACGCTGCTCATTCTGATGCACTCTTAGGTAGCAAGGATACCACGACTCAAGATGACTTCGGTGACTACGCAACCAACCGCGACAACTACCGTTACCGGATGACTTATGGCTTCAAGCAAATCGGTAACCCTAACGTTGCAATGCGCGTTCCTAAGGGTGCCGAAGTATTGTTGGCTACCCGTTTGCCTTATTTGAACGCTACGCAACGTCGTGATGTGTTATTCACGACGGGAATGCCTTCAGGCTACCCTGTCATGGACGACACTGAAGGTTGGGGTCGTTTAGATCTCTTCTCAGCTGCCAACGGTTACGGCAAGTTCAATGACAAGGTGACTGTTGCCATGGATGCCAAGCAAGGTGGCTTCAACGCCAAGGATAACTGGCGGAACAACATTGCCGGTAAGGGTGCCTTAGTTAAATCTGGTACCGGTCTGCTCCAACTGAGTGGAAACAATGCCTTCACTGGTGGTACCACGGTTAAGGGTGGTACGCTGCAATTAACCACCGCCACTGCTGCTGGTAAAGGGAACGTTAAGGTCAACGGTGGAACGCTGCAATTGAGCACTAAGAAGGTCACCGTTAAGGGGAACTTCCAACAAACTCAAAAGGGCCAACTTCGTGTAGCCAAGAACGCTCATGTGACGATCAAGAAGACTGCCAAATTAGGCGGTACGTTGAAATTAACTACCGGTAACTTAAAGAACGGGACGAAAGTTCTGACCTTCAAGAACCACAAAGGTAAGTTTGCACACGTTAGTGGCTTACCAAAGGGCTGGCACGTCGTTTACACGAAACACGCTGTTAAATTAGCTAAGTAAGTTTTGCAGCTACTGTTGACTCCCCCGTCACACTAGCCAAGCAACCAAAAATAGTCGCCAACAGAGATGTCAAAAATCTCTACTGGCGACTATTTTGGTTATTCTTTAAATTGAATTTTTACGTAATCACGGTACAGTGGCAAGCTCGCCATCAATTCCGTATGAGTACCATGTCCGCTAACGTGACCATCCTCAATGAAGTAGATATTGTCAGCATCAACAATCGTGCTCAAACGGTGCGCAATAATCAGTGTCGTTCGGCCCTTCATTAATTCGCTTAATGCTTGTTGCACCATGGATTCTGATTCAGAATCCAAGCTGGCCGTGGCCTCATCCAACAAAAGAATCTTAGGATCTCTGAGGAAGGCTCGGGCAATCGCCAGTCGCTGACGTTGGCCCCCGCTGACTTTCACCCCCCGTTCACCAACCTGTGTGTCCAAGCCATCGCTCATGTTGCGAACAAAGCCATCGGCTGAAGCTAATTGTAAAACGTGCCACAATTCATCATCACTGTAGTCTCGGTCGGCACCATAAGTTAAGTTATGGCGAATGGTGCCCGCCATAATTGCTGAGTCCTGACTTACGTAACCAATCTGTGAACGCCAATCACTCAAGTTAAAGTTCTGAACGTTCTCGCCACCAATTGTGACCTGGCCGTTTTCTGGCTGATAGTAGCGTTCTAGCAAACCGAAGATTGTGGATTTACCCCCACCAGAAGGCCCGGCAAACGCTACTACCGTGTTAGGCCGTGCCTCAAAATTCACGTCGTGTAAGATTGGTTGCCCATCTTCATAGGAGAAGTCAACGTGCTGCATAGCCAAGGTTTGGTCGCTCACGGATTGCGTTGGCCCGTCCTCCAAAGCTTCTTCTGGTTCTGCCAAAAGTTCCTGAACCCGTTCGGTTGAGCCACTAGCCTTCGACAAATCGGTAAAGAATCGTGCCAACGTTCCCGCTGGTCCAATGATTTGGAAGAGATACATCAGGAAGGAAAACATCGTTCCCATGCTCATCGTTCCTGCTGATACCCGAACCGCTGCGTAGGCTAACACCCCGACGAAGACGGCCAACATACTGGCTGTCATTGCTGGCCCAGCAATTGAATCGTAGATTGCTTCCTTCAGGCCAATTTGGTAAAGACTTTGAATTTCTTTCGAACCGGTCTTTTCTTCATAACTTTCTGCATTGGAAGATTTGACCAATCGGATTTCACTGAGTGTCTCATCGCTGACCCCACTGAACGCAGCCATGGCGTCCTGGCGTTGATGCCCAATCTTACGTGATAGCTGCATGATTGGAAACATGACAGCCATGACTAATGGGACGGCAATGAACATAATCATGGTCATCTTCCAGTCCATCAATAGCATAATAACCAGTGCCCCAGCTAATTGTAGGAGGGACGTCACCATCTGTGGAAATGAATTGGCCAACAGGTTCTTGATCTGCATGGTGTCGTTGACTAACCGCGACGTCATCTCACCGGTCTTAACGTTATCGAAGTAGCTGACCCGTAACCGAATCAACTTCTGCCACAACGTTTCTCGCAATCCAGCGACAACATTTTCACCAAAGAACCCGAGCAGGGCCCCAGAGAGCGCACTGACCAACGCACTCACAATGAATAAGCCAATCACCGTAATCAGTAGTGACTGGTTCATCGCATGGCCGAGGCCGTTGATCAACGACTGAGCCAACTTAGGTACCGCTAATTGCGCACCAGTAGCCAGCATCCCCAGAAATAAACCGACCCACAATTGCCAATACTTCGGCTTCGTGTGCCGAATCAAATTCAAAAATCCTTTGAAATCAAACTTTTGCGCTGACCGCTGCCGAGCTGTCTTGGGCGCTGCAATTCTACGTTCCATCTCTTTGCCTCCGTTAACCCTAAATTAGAAACGTGGTCGGTCCATCCCGTGTGGCCAGCCATGCCCGCGTTGCATAAAGTCGTCCCAATCTAAATCACTGATTTGGTGACTCAACTTGGTCAATAATTGTTCGAGCTGAACCTGCTCATCAGCGGTCAACCCACCAAAAAGTTGATCAGCAACATCATCCTTATGTTCGTGATATTGGTCAAACAATTCATGGCCGCGTTGACTCAACCGCACAATAATCGCCCGCTTATCAGTCGGACTTGGCACCCGTTCGACGAACCCGGCCTCTTCCAATCGATTGATTGTCGCGCTGACTGAGCTCGGCCGAATGTCTAACACTTCAGCAATCTCGGCATTGGTCAGTCCATCTGGCGTCTTCGCCAATACCTTGAGCAACCGTCCCTGACCACGACGACCATTAGGTCCGCCATGACCACCCATTCCGGCCTGATGCCCGACCGCCATCAAAAAAGCACGGTTCTGCAACAACTTCCCAAAACTCTCTAATAAATCGCGACTGCCATCTGTCATTTGAATTTCCTCCTGTGTTCTTAATGGAAATTATATTAGCACTATAGTTAGCTTTTGTAAACTAAAACTAACTAAAAGCTAACTATTTGCCGGACGTCCCCTTTAAAACCTGACAGGACGCCGGATTCCGGGAAATTAAAAGATTTAGGACAAAGGTCTCACCCCCTTGTTGTGCTCCGAACATAAATAGTCGAAACGTGCGACAAAAAAAGCAGTCAACTCCGCTTAACCCCGCTAGACAAACAATTCGAGACCAGGATCATTCGTCTATCGACGTTAATGCTCATTGACTAACCGCCTTTTGTTCCACTCCCTCACGAAATCATCCAAATTGTAAACTAAGCTTTTCCAATTGCAAAGTAGTGACCCTCAGGATCCGGGAAGCCAAATGCTGGCTGGCCATTATCATCGGAGATTGGTGTGGCGCCCGCTAACCGTTCATGTAATCCTTCAAAATCGTCACTGAAGAACATGATAGATGGCTGATTGCCTAGAACCTCTGGCGAATATTTCTTGATAAATTCGTTCGAGAAAAATGACAATTCCACCCCAAACGGCACAGCGAGTACGATATTGGTCGAACCATCCGGCAATAGCGATTCCGCGACCGTAGTCGTCTCAAAGCTTTCCCGCCAAAATTTCACCACTAACGCAACATTATCTACGTACAACATTACCCGTGTCTTTTGCATCCTAGTCACCCCTTTACTAGATAGCCATAGTCTACTCCAGGCCCTCAACCAAGGCAATTAACCTTACTTATCAAAATAATGCTAGCTATTCTGTAAATAAACGCGTATGCTTAGTCATGCAGGTTTGCGCCTGCCCAGTTGCTCTGTACATTCCAGATGCATCCTATGGATCAACTGGTGCCCTCATCTCGGATTGATGAGGGCTTTTTTGTTGCCTAAAACTAACTTGCTTAGCAGAAGACCAATCTTGTAGACTCGGTCCTTTTGAGGCTTCAAGTTCGTCCGCACCGTTCCAGCCCATATCTGCCGGCCGGTAAGGCGTAAAGACACACTGATTTGCATGCTAAAACGCCATCCACTCAGTTCGAACCTGAGTGAACGGCGTTTTTTACGTGTGAAGTGACTTAATTACTCAAGATATTGCTTTGCAGAAGCCACAATGTCTTGAAGACCCTTCTTAGCATCTGAGAAGAACATCTGGGTGTTATCCAAGGAGAACAATGGGTTTTGAACACCGGCATACCCGGTACTCATTGAACGCTTAATAACAACGACGGACTTGGCTTTGTCAACGTCCAGGATAGGCATCCCGGAGATGGCATTACCACTTTCCCGTGCCAATGGGTTGGTAACATCGTTGGCCCCAATAACTAAGGCAACGTCCGTACTTTCAAACATTGGGTTGGCATCGTCCAACTGCTTCATTTGATCATAAGGAACGTTAACGTCGGCCAGCAGCACGTTCATGTGCCCAGGCATCCGCCCAGCAACTGGGTGAATGGCATAGTTGACGTTGATACCTTTATCAGTCAGAACCTTAGCAAGTTCAGCAACTTCGTGTTGTGCTTGTGCAGCGGCTAACCCGTACCCAGGAACGATCATGACGTTCTGAGCGTAAGCCAGTTGCAACCCAATATCATCAGCAGAAGTTTCCTTGACGTCGACAGGTACGTCGGCACCAGCAGAACCGCTGTCACTGTCGCCAGTCCCAAAGCCACCGGCTAAGATGTTGGCAACGGAACGGTTCATGGCTTCAGCCATTTGCAAGGTCAAAATCGTCCCGGCGGCACCAACTAAGGCACCGGCAATGATCAAGACTTGGTTGTTGATAACAAACCCAGCAAAGGCAACGGCTAAACCGGTGAAGGCGTTCAACAGTGAAACCACGACCGGCATGTCGGCCCCACCAATTGGTAAGGTCATCAGTAACCCGAAGCAAAGACTCATTGCCAGGCCCAAGACCACGTACCAAACGTTAGTCGTGAACCCAATCATCATAACAGCTGAACCTAAAATAGCAATAACTACTAAAATATTTAAAAGTCGTGCACCTGGGAAGGTAATTGGCTTACCGGAAACGTGTCCGGAAAGTTTCCCAGTGGCAATCAGTGAACCAGAGAAGGTAATGCCCCCAATAATCACGTCCAACAGGACTGGTAACGAGAAGGCAATGCTCAGGCTAGCGCCGTCACCCTTCATTAAGTAATCGAAAATACCGATAACAGCAGCGGCACCACCACCAACGGCGTTAAATAAACTAACCAGTTGAGGGACGTCGGTCATTGGAACTTTCTGTGCCTTGACAGCCCCGTAAACGATCCCGAGGATACCACCAACTAATAGAACGCCCCAACCCATTGTCGTAATTTTGCCTTCAATCAAGACGTTGATGACAATGGTAACCACGGCCATTAACATCCCGATTGCGGACAGGCCATTCCCTTGGCGCGCCGTCTTAGGCGAACGCATCAAATGAACACCCATGACATAACAAACCGCGGAGACCAGGTAGACCAATGATGAACACGTTTGTAAAATACTCATTTCTGATCACCCTCCCCTGCATTATCGCCTGGTTTAGGCTTCCGGTCGAACATTCCCAACATCCGGTCCGTAACGGTGTAACCACCGGCCACGTTGACAGCTGCAAAGAACGCCCCGAAAAAGGCTAAAATGTAAAATAACGTGCTATTGGCTTCCGCCGCAATGACGAAGGCCCCAACGATAACGACACCATGAATGGCATTGGCACCAGACATCATTGGCGTCTGCAACGTTGCAGGAATCTTACTCATAACTTCAAACCCAACCAATAGGCTAAGCACAAAAATAGCTAAATTTGTAAATAGTTCTTCGCTCATGCCTAATCAACTCCTTTTGCGTCGTCTTTTGCTTCATCCGGCGTCTGAGTATCGTCTTGCGCTTGAGCAGCTGGCTTACGTTCTGGCAATTCCATGGCAGAACGTAAACGATTGCTAATAATTTCACCTTGATAAGTAGCCAGCAATTCGCCAACCACATCATCATCGATATCAAAGACTAACTTACCGTCTTCAGTGACATCCGTGATCACGGCTTGAACGTTCTTAGCATACATATCAGAAGCTGAAGCTGGTAACTGACTAGCCATGTCCCCAGCACCAACGATTTGGGCACCATTGGCCGTGGTAACCGTTTCAGCTGGTTTGGAACTAGCGACGTTACCACCTAAGTCACTGGCAGCCAAGTCAATGAACAGAGTCCCTGGCTTAGCTTCGTCCACAGACTTCTGAGTAACCAGAACTGGTGGCCGACGACCAGGAACTTGCGCAGTGGTAATGACAATGTCATTTTGTGCAATGAACCCGGCTAATTCTTCTTGCTGTTGTGCCGTTTCCTCAGGTGTTAAGGCCCGGGCGTAACCGCCTTCACCAGAACCTGAAACGGACGTCGTCAAGAAGGTGGCCCCTAAGGACTCAACTTCACCACGTGAGGCTGGCCGAATATCATAACCAGACACCATGGCACCTAACCGATTAGCGGTCCCAATTGCTTGCAACCCAGCAACCCCGGTCCCTAAGACCAAGACTTTAGCTGGCTTGGCAGTACCGGCAGCGGTGATCATCATTGGGAAATACCGAGAAAAATGATCAGCGGCCATCAACGCAGCCTTGTAACCAGCAACACTGGACTGAGAACTCAAAACATCCATCGTTTGAGCCCGTGACACTGTCCGTGGCAAGAGTTCAAATGACAAGGCGTTGATCTTCTTGGCAGCTAATTTCTTAACGAAATCAGTGTCGGTAAGTGGTGCCAGCAGCCCAATCAGGCTTTGACCTTCACTCATCTGATCGACAACCTCACTAGATGGTTGGTTGACCGTCGCAATAATTGTGGCTTCTTTAATTGCCGTTGCTTGGTCAACCACTTTGGCACCGGCATCTGTATAAGCAGCATCCTGATAAAAGGCACGACTCCCAGCGTCTTTTTCAACTAAGACCTGGTAGTCACTTTTAACGAGTTTGCTAACGACCGTCGGCGATAATGCAACCCGATTTTCATTGGGTGCTTCCTTTAAAACCGAAATGGTAATTGGCATTCAATCCATCTCCCTTTTTTGAGAATCACTTCACAATTTAACTATAATTCATTCTGCGTCACAAAACAATGGTTCAAAGCTGACAAAAAAGAAAACGGTCTCATCCCTTGTTTATAAAGCTATCGTGCCGCGGTTTCACCTTTGAAAGATTTCCAAACTATTTTTGTGAAATCGGTTGCCCACTTTGTTAATTTTTCCTTTGATGGGTTCCTTTATCGGCCAATCTATTGCATAATGAACCCAACTACTTATATGTCCAGTGACCTATCTATTAATGGGAGGGATTCAGCATGTCTTTAGAAACTGTCACGACCTTTTTTGAGCAACTAAACTTAACCGATCGGATCACCGAGTTTGACCAGTCGACCGCAACCGTGGCCGATGCCGCCGCAACCCTGGGCGTTCGGCCCGACCAAATCGCAAAAACGTTGGCTTTAAAGCTTAAGGAAGGTCCCATCGTTATCGTGGTCAAGGGAACGGCCAAAATTGCCAACCCGAAGTTTAAAGCTGAATTCCACCAAAAGGCCCACATGGTTCCTTTCGATGAACTGGAAGACCTAATTGGCCACCCCGCCGGTGGCGTCTGCCCATTTGGCTTAAAACCCGGGGTGGGGGTCTACTTCGATGCTAGCTTAAAAGATGAAGACGTGGTCTACCCAGCCGCTGGTATCCCGGATGCCGTGGTGAAGCTGACCGTCGACGAGATGGAGAAGTACGCCCAACCCTTAAAGTGGATCGACATTGTGAAAGAAGATTAGGCAATGTGCCTTCTAATACACGTTTTAGCAAGCTATAATTGACGACAAGCCAGGTTTGGGACTAAAGTCTCAGACTTTTTTGTGCTCCGAACGTAGATGGTCGAAACACGAGACAACTGGAATAACTCGCCATTAGTCCTCCTGGTAGTGCACTCCCCGTTGACAACCCGCCCTACTTCACCCAGACTAGATGGGAGATTTCTTAATTAAGGAGGGACACTCGGTGACCTGGTTATTCACTATTCTCCCAGCCTTATTGGCGGGGTTGGTTCAAGGCCTGACGGGCTTCGGTGCCGTCATTATCATGATGATTTTCTTCCCATCAATTCTTCCCATGGCGCAAGCAGCTGGGGTTGGTGGCGTCATTATGTTGGCTAGCGTGCTCACACTGGCCTTTCGCTATCGCCGACATCTACATTTCAAACGAATCATTATTCCCTTTATCATCTACGCAATGGTTGCCACCTGGTCCGTCCATCTGGGACACGTCTTAGATGCCCACCTCCTGCGCATGCTGTTAGGCGGCTTATTGGTGGCGTTATGCCTCTACTTTACCCTTACGCCTGGAGCCGGCAACCAACGTTACCCGTGGTACATCGCCGGTTGCTTCATGATTGTCTCAGGATTTTTCAACGGCCTATTCGGCATTGGTGGTCCGCTCATGGCCTTGTACTTTCTATCCTTGTCCAAATCAATGCCCGAATACATCGCTAGCATTCAAACCTTTTTTCTGATCGATACCTTCTATATCACCAGTATTCGGATTGCAAACGGTATCTTGGTCAAGCCAGACATCCCCTACATTCTGGTGGGAATGGTTGCAGCAACAATCGGGACGATTATTGCCTCCCACTTGCTCACTCGGCTGAATCCCGACACCATTAAACGGTGGATTTACGGATTCATCGGTCTGAGTGGCATCTACTACTTATTCTTCTGACACCCGTAAACGCAAAAAAGGTGGCCACCGCTTAATCTCGGTGACCACCTTTTAGCTTTAATCCAGCGTGCGATTCTTCTCTAACCGCCAGGCCAGAATGATACAGATAACCAGCATCAGTGAGGATAACGTGTAGCTAATTTTAATTCCCACCAACTGACTGTTCATATGAAAATTAATGTGACTATTGGCCGTCAAACTAATAATTGCCACCAACAGGGCTGTCCCAAACGACGCCGCTACTTGCCGCATCGTGTTGTACACGGCCACCCCATCCGGAATTGCGTGAGCCGGCAACATGGACCAGGCGTGGGTCTGAATTGGAATCAAGACCAGCACGAGCCCCAACTGCCGAATCGTTTGCCCCACAACAACAAACATGATGGATGACGCACTCCCCGTCGAGCTCAATAACAGCGACCCAACAATATCAATGCTGAGCCCAATGATCACCATTTTTCGGAAGTCATATTTATCATAAAAATGGCCACTCAGTGGTGAAATGAACGTCGTCAAAATGGCCCCGGGCGTTAGCGTTAGCCCCGATACAAAGGCACTCTGATGAAACACATTTTGCACTAAAATTGGAATGATGACGGAATTACCGTACATCGTCACCATCAATAACATGTTAATAATCAGTGGCAGGTTGAATTGTTTGTACTTAAAGACCCGTAGATTGAGCAACGGGTGTGGGACACCCCATTGACACTTTACAAAGCCAGCTAACAAGACAATCCCAATGACTAACGGTACGATACCCTTCATTGAAAGGATCGGCGCTTCGCCAATATTGGAAAAACTGTACAGGGCCGCCGTCAACCCCAGCGCCGACAAAATCAATCCCTCTAAGTTCAGTTTTTCTTTATGTAATTCACCAACATTATCAATAAACTTGACGGCAAATAAAATATCCACCAGCATCAACGGTAGGGTCAGCCAGAACAGATAACGCCAGGACAGGTGCATCAAAATCACCCCAGAAACTGACGGTCCCATAACAGGAGCCAAATTCAAGGCTAATCCTACGATCCCCATCGCTTCGCCCCGTTCGCTCGGGCGAGTCGAGGTCATGACGACCACGTTGACCAGGGGAATCAGGATGCCGGCCCCCAGCGCTTGTACCATCCGCCCTATGATTAGGATGGGATAGAGTGGTGCAATCGCCCCAATGAAAGTTCCTACCATAAATAATCCCGCCACGGTCATGTACAATTGCCGTGTCGTGAACCGTTTGATCAGATACGCTGTCGTCGGAATCATCAGCGCATTGACCAGTAGATACCCGTTGTTTAACCACTGGCCCTGTGCGGTCGTGATTGAAAAAGCCCGCATGACGGACGGTAAAGCGGTCGTCATCAAGGTTTGATTCAGAATACTTAAGAATGCCCCGACCATAATCAGGATAAAAGAGAAGCGATTTTTAGTCATTTATGCTAAACTACTTTCAATTAGATTAAGTTGACAAAAGCAACTTTAATAAGCATAATGAACTTAGTTGCTTTTGTCAACTACATAAGGAGAACCGCCATGAATAGTCAAGACATTCATCATATTCGGGAATTTGACCGTTTCTATACGCGAATCTTCCGTCTAACCGACAAGTACCACCTACAAACGACGTTAACCCTCCTAGAAGCTCGTCTCCTGCTCGAAATCGCTGAAAATGGGTACAACACTGCCAATCAGCTTGTTCAGGTTCTGCGGGTCGACAAGGGCTATCTCAGCCGGATTCTTAAGCGGCTGGAAGAGCGTGGACTACTCGCTCAAACACCGGCCGAATTGGACAAGCGTTCAAAGATCCTGTCACTGACCGATGCCGGGAATGAGCAACTGGCCATCATTAATCAGCGATCGGATGACCAAGTACGTAGCCTGTTCACCAATCTCACCAGCAGTGAAACGAAACAGGTTATCTCAGCCATGCAATTCATTGAAGAACACGTCACTAAAATCAAGGAGTGATTCCCCATGTCCAACATCTACATGCGTTCAGCCCAACCCACTGACCTCAACCAAATTATGACCATCATCGACCAGGCCAAAGCATTGTTAAAAACCGATGGTAGTAGCCAATGGCAGGATGGTCACCCCGACCGAGCCACGCTGACCGAAGACATTGCCCAGCACCACTGTTGGGTCTTGATTGTTAACGATCACCTCGCTGGCACGGCAACCCTGATTGTAGGGGAAGAACCCACTTATCAGGAAATTCAAGCTGGTAACTGGGCCGACACCCAACACCCCTACGCTACGTTCCACCGAATTGCGCTCTCTGCAGCCTTTCGGGGTGAGCGCCTGAGCGATTACTTCTTCTCAAACTTAATTTCGCAAGCTTATCAGCAAGGTGTCCGCCATCTGCGAATCGACACGCACGAACGGAATCAGCGGATGCAACACATCGTGGGAACATTTGGCTACCAGTACCGGGGCATTATTTACGTGAACCCAACTCCAGATGGTAAACGCCTAGCCTATGAACTGAATTTAGATTAACTTTTAAGGCCATAATCATATCATCTGATTATGGCTTTTTATTTAGCCGTATTTTGTGCATAAATTAAGAGCATTTTGCTAATTCCTGCTGGTTCATTTTGATATTCTTGCACCATTTGCACGAAAATCTTGTACATCGCCAGGTCACCGTGATCTGACTCAGGGCCAATTGCCTTGTCATGTAAATCAACTGCGACTTTTTGAAAGATATGGTTAAACTCGGATTCTAAATTTTCGAGCGAATCTTCCTCTGGAAAGTCGTTCATCACCATTTCGAAATGTAATTTTAAACTTGCCCAATAACTACTCATAACAGCAACTTGCTTAACTGCAGTATCTCCTAATAGCAGGTTGCCATCCCTAAGTCCCGTGATTACTGCTAATGGTATGTCAGTATCACCGGCTATTTGAGAGGAGCTAATATTACTGTTAATCAGTTCAAGGGCATCTTTTTCGATGATGCTTATACGTTTCCGTGGATGACTCATCTTCCGACCTCCTGCCATTCTTACAGCTCAATCCAAAATCATTCAAAAAGGCCATCGCCAATTAGCACTCACGGGTGTTGACTGGCGATGACCTTTGCAATTGGCTTACCTAAAACTAAGCCTTAGTCAGGTAGTTCGCTTTAATCTGTTTAATTTGGGCAGGCGTGATCTTCAACCCCTTCTTGATGTAATTGTTCATTGAGCCGTACTTCCCTTTCACTTGGCTGTAGAACAAGTTCAACAAGTCTGGCTTAGCCCAGTCCACGTTCAACTGCGTGTTAGACAGCAAGTAATCCCGTTGAATGTCTGCTTTATCGACCCCTAGAATTGTATAGAGAATCGCTGCTGCGGTCCCAGTCCGGTCCATACCATGTGAACAGTGAAAGAGTAACGCACCCTTCTTGTCCTTAGCTGCTGCTACCAGTAACTTACGGTAACTCTTCTTAGCGGCTGGCTTATTGGCCATGTCCCGGTACATCCCCGCGTCATCATTATCGTAGTTTGACTTAGTCCCCAGCACAGACGCGTGCAGATACTTTACGCCAGCAATCTTCACATCTGGTTTTTCTGCCATCTGCTTCTTGGTTCGCAAATCAAAGATTTCTTTCAGATGGTACTTTTTCACCAACTTCTTGGTATCAGCCTTAGTCAGCTTTTCCAAGGAATCGCTCCGCAGTAATCGGTTCTTCTTGACCCGTTGACCAGACTTGGTCTTGTACCCGCCCAAGTCCCGTACGTTCTGGGCCCCTTTCAGCTTGATTGCTGGCGTCAGTTTCTTAGAAACAGCCGGTTGTAAGGCTGGGTCCACCTTAGAGGTTGCCGCTTGGACTGGCACAGCACCAGCCCCCAGCAAGATCAATGAGCAACTAACAGAAGCTAGAATAGCACGAATTTTCATACGACCTGATATCCCCTTTCTGAATAGTCTAATCTTATCAAGCCTGTGTAAATTTACGACCAATTTTCGGTAAGTTTTATGTATAAACCATTAAACTACTTAGTAAATAAAATACGTAATAATTCCCTAACGCCATTCGTAATAAACCCGTCGATGTTACTCATCTAGAGTAGGCAACTCAGTGTGGTCTTCAGCGGCAAGCATACTAGACCACCTTAGAAAAAAAATTTTGACAATCAGCAGGCACTAACTCAACCACCCATCCATCTCAAACTTCTTCATTTGAATGACGTGGCCCGCCATCTCCACCAGTCGTTGCGTCACTTGGTAGCGTGAATCCGTCGCAACTGCCCGTTCAAACGTTGCCGTCAATGTTGCCAACTCAGACGCTGGCAACAAATATTTCAGGGCATCCTGCTGCTCTAATATGGCATACAAGTTCCGCGTTGTAACGGCCGGTACGCCACTAAAAATATCGGCTTTAAAGTCCGCTAAAACCTGAGTCCGACTCTCATCTAACGGCAAATAGATCACCTTAGGTATCAGATTGTTTTGAAAAATCTTTTTCTCCGTCAGCCCCTGCTTCAGCAAGCCACCACCAATACCATCATAGAGCGCATTGGCCACGTTCCAGCTCGTCACGAACTTCAAATCAGCTTCCAAGCTTTCATCCTGGCTGGTGCTCGCCTGCAATCGCTCACTTAGATCCGTGACGTAGGTTGGTTGTGCCGCTAACTTTTTCGAATCGACCACCATTAACCGTTCATGACTGATTGCCAACACACCCTGCGCTATCAAGTCCAGCATCACTGCCAACACAAAATACGCTTGCGTCGTGAACCGGGTTCGTAAGACTGGCTTCTTACCAATTCGTTCCGGTCAACCACGCCCGTTTAAAAACGGACGCTTGTGAGAACCACACCTTTTGGCATGGTGACCACAATTTGCTTAGATACAGCATTAGCCTACGAATAGGACTTATCCGCTAATTACCAAAGCCTTTTAGGTCCGCAGGTTGCCAGACGGACTCGTTTCTTATAAAGCTGCTAGCCCCTTAGCTAGAATATTTTTAGCTGCATTATAATCACGCACATGAAACGTCTCACAACTGGGACATGTCCACTCGCGGTCAGCTAACGTTAACTTGTTCTTCCCGGTCATGACATGCCCGCAATGACTACAGGTTTGCGTTGTATTCCGGGGATTGACAGTCAAAAATTTCCGACCATACAAATCAGCTTTGTAAGCCAACATGCCCAGTAGAGTCCGCCAACCAACGTCCGAAATACTCATTGCCAAAGCATGATTCCGCAACATATTTTTACTCCGCAGTTCTTCAGCTACAACTAAATCGTGGTTTTTGATCAAGGCCGTAGAGACGTGGTGCAGGAAGTTTTTGCGTTGATTGGCAACTTTAAGTTGTAACTTAGCCACTAGTAACCGTTGCTTTTGATAATTCTTTGATTCTGATAACCGTCGTTGGCTCTTTTTAGCTCGTCTAGCTCGCCGTGACAGTTTTTGTTGGGCTTTAGCTAATTTTCCTCTAATAGTCCGGTAGTAACGTGGATTATCAATCACCTGTCCATCGGAGTCCGTCAAAAAATTATCGAGATTCAAATCGATGCCGACTTTAGATTCAATCGCGGATTGGTTGGCACCGAAGGGGTGTTCTGACCCAATCTGTAGGGACACAAAATAATGACCCGCAGCATCCATCGATACTGTCGTGGTCCCGATTCTGATATCATCGGCTCGGCCTAAAATTTTCGATGGCAACCCCTTGAAACGAAGACAACCCAGCTTGGGTAGTTGTAGGTGGTGGGCATCATTTAGTCTTACGCTGCCATTTTCCATAGTTGGGACTGTCACTTTAGCACTGTAAAGACACGACGTTTGATAAGTCTGTGTGTAGCCACGCTTATGAAATTTAGGCGTTCCGGCCTGATGAACCTGGCGGAATAGCTTCCAGGCAGTCTTGTAATTTTTTATAGCGTTGGCTTTCATCAGACTGTCAAAATCCGGGTGATTTAACCAGCCATGAATATTGGAGATAGCGGTTGATGGCTTCTTTAGACGTTCAGTCAAATCAGCGATTCGCTTCAAAACAAGTGCAATTGGTGTTTTAACTTTTTTTAGCCAAAATAGTTCATTGTTCATTCCGTTCATTTCGTTATAAATGAAGCGACTAGCATCACTGTTACACTTGATTAGCCGTTTTTGTTCGGTTGAAGGAAAGACGCTAACCTTAACCCCATAATGATAAGGTAATTGGGCCATTGTTTTCGCCATAAATTACCACCTCCCTTGCTTGATAACAAGCATACCATATGAGTATACTGTATCTATAACAAAGCGTCTTACAATAATATTTATGGAGGTAGCATATGAGCACAAGTGTTGGAAGAGTAATTCACGAACGAGGCTATGTTTACAACTTTCATTTTTCACTTAGTCTGGGTTACTAAATACCGGCATGAAGCATTTACAACACCAAAGTTAGTCGCTGAAATGACCGACATTTTAACAAAGATAGCTCGACTGAACGGAGTGACCATTGAGAAGATGGAAGTAATGCCCGACCATATTCATTTGTTACTAAGCTTTAAGCCTAAGTACGCACCAACTAATGTCGTCAAAGCCTTCAAGGGCGGTTCGGCTCGCTTATTTTTCGAACGACATCCAGAAATAAAAGCTTAAAAATTCTGGGGACGGGCATCTTTGGTCCCCTAGTTACTTCATGAGTACCCTGGGTAACATGAGCAAGACGACCGTGGCAAAATACATTGCTAATCAACGAAAAGTATAGGGGCATTCATCCCTTGCTTGAAAGCAAGGGAATTCTGCCTAATTTATATTTAAAAGAAAAAATTTTTCCGCTGTCGTCAACGTCAATTTAGACGCCTCCTGTCATTTACTTAGCTTCCAAACACTACCTATTAGTCTAACGCCCGCTAATCAACGACACAAAAAAAGCAGCTCCCTAAGTGTTGAGAGCTGCTCTAACTGTGGTCGACAACCAATAGAACCACATAACCACCATTTTTATTTATTCATTCTTCGTACCATTTACCAATCAATCTAATTGCTTGCTCTTATAATAGCATAGAAAAGGTTACTTGTTAACAACTGCACAAGAGTTTCTCAGCAAAAGGGTTCAAGAACATGCACTTGAACCCTCCGCAGCGCTATGAAACTAGGATTCTTCAATCCCAGAAATTAATGATAAATCATGCATATCGTCGCCTAAATCTTTGTAAAGGTTCCGGTATAACTGGTAATACTTGTTGTAGGTCGCATGCTGTTCAGCACGTGGTTCGACCTTGTCGCCAAGCACTTGCCACTTTTGAACTTCGTCTACCGTTAAAGTATCGGTAGCTAAGCCCGCGAGCATCACGTCACCCAGGTTAGCTTCCGCATCGTCAACTGGTGTGCGGACAGCGTAGCCGGTAACGTCAGCAAACATTTGAACCCAGTCCTTCGAGTGCGTTACACCGCCGGCAATAACGATGTAATCTCCCAGGTCGCGCCCAGTACTCTCGATACTGTGCCGCAATGCATAGCAGACCGCTTCTTGAAAGGCGTGGAACAAATCAGCCTTGGTGTGGACCAGTGACAGTCCGAAGACCATCCCTTTGGCATCGGAGTTCCAAACCGGAGCTCGTTCACCCATGAAGTAAGGCAGGACAACTAAACCGCGACTACCTGCTGGTACGTCCTTGGCTTCGTCACCCAAGGTAACGTAAGCGTTCTTACCACCCTGGTTCTGAACGGCAACTTCGGCATCTCCGAAGTTATCGCGGAACCACTTGGTGATGGCACCAGCTGTAGCAGACCCACTAAAGTTGTAGACCAAGTCACGCGACTTGTAAGGGTATGGCCAAACGATCATGCCCCGGCCCTTGATTGGCTTTTCGCTAACCAGAGCGGCGTTCATGGACGACCCAATCGCGGCAACGTAGCGACCAGGTTCCAGAACACCCATCCCAATATTAGCAGCACCAACGTCGACACCACCAGCAATAACTGGGGTACCTTCATCTAAGCCCAAGTCAGCGGCAGCGTCCTTGGTCAAACGTCCTGCAACCTCAGTAGCATCAACGAACTTCTGTGGCATTTTGTCCATCGGTACGCCCATGGCGTCCATCATTTCTTTGGACCAGGTGCCGGTGTTGATGTCATAGAAACCACCGATGTTACCGGCAGCGGAATAATCAATTGAAACTTCACCGGTCAACTTGTAAATGGCGTAGTTGTTAGGTGGTAAGAATAAGGCAGTCTTCTTCCAATTCTCAGGTTCGTGGTTCTTGATCCACAGCACTTTTGTGTAGCCATAGTAAGGATCCACGACGTCGTTCCCAGTAATTTCAGAAAGGCGGTCGAGGTCAACGTTTTGCTTGACCCATTCGGTTTCTTCGGCAGCACGCCGGTCCATCCAAATCAAGTCAGGCCGCACGGGATTCATCTCCTTGTCGACGGGAATCCCGGAGCCACCGTACAGACCACTCAGGCCAATGCCCTTGATATCTGCTGCAGCGATTCCGCTTTCCTTAACGACAGCGCGGATGGAGTCCTTGACCCCTTTTAACCAGACGTCTGGCCATTGTTCAGCCCAGAGTGGTCGAGGCGTTAACACATCATATTCTTCCAAATCTTGCGCAACTAAGTGACCGTTGGTATCCATCAGAATACTCTTCGTACCTGAGGTCCCAATGTCCGTTCCAATTAAGTACTTCATGTCGGCGTTCCTCTCTTCTCCTAAAAGTTAGTGACTATCGGTTTACCATGCAGTGAAGGCACCATCAACTAAGTAGTCGGAACCAGTTGAGAAGCTGCTGGTATCGCTAGCTAAGTAAACGGCCATGCCTTGTAATTCTTCTGGCTTACCTAAACGACCAAGTGGTGCCCAGTCATTCCAAGTCTTGATAAGTGGCTTCAAGTCAGGAGAGTTCAACGTTAAGTCGGTACCCATGTAACCTGGGCTCATGGTGTTAACACGAACGCCACGCTTGGCCCATTCGATAGCCAATGACTTGGATAATTGAATAACCCCAGCCTTGGTTGAGTTGTATGAACATTGTGGTTGTGGCCGGTTAACAATGTGGGCTGACATAGAAGCGGTGTTGACGATTGAGCCAGAACCTTGCTTCAACATGTAACGACCTGCAGCAGTGGAGCACAGGAAGACGGCGTTCAAGTTTAAGTTAACCACCTTTTGCCATTGTTCAAATGTCATTTCTTCAGCTGGTACGTTCAAGCACATGCCGGCGTTGTTGAAGGCAGCATCCAAACCACCTAATTCTTTAACCACCGTGTCGACCATGTTTTGAACTTGTTCAGGGTCCGTAACATCGGTCTTGATGGCGATAGCCTTTTGACCAGTAGCCTTAGCAATTTCTTCGGCAGTGGCCTTAGCCTTGTCGATGTTGATATCAACGATAGCGACATCAGCACCAGCTTCTGCCAAACCAGTTGCCATTGCTTTACCTAAACCTTGTGCACCACCAGTGACGTAAGCTTTCTTACCGTCAAGACGCATGCGATCCAAAATACCCATGATGAATTCCTCCTAAGTTTTGTCGAAAGACGTTTTGTAAAACGGCTTTCTTTAATTCGTGATTAAGCATAATTCCAAATGTTCTAGAAGTCAATACTTTTTTGACAACGTTTTCATTTATTTCTCAAAAACTAGTCAGCTTGTTGGGCTGACGCGTTTTGAGACTGTTGAGCCTTCAGGCGCTTGCGCAATTCAGCCACAATTTCAGCATGCTTCGCTTCGGTCAAATCGACCTTGGCGTAGAAAATCAATGCAGCGATAATCAATAAAACGATTGGAATATAGAACATAAACATATTGAATTGGGAGACCCCAGCGGCCGTAATTTCGGACGGCTTGGTGCTCCCCGTCATCCCAGCAACAACGGCAACAATCCCAACGATTCCGTTAGAAGCCGCCCCGGCTAATTTATCGATCAATGGCCGGACAGATAACGTAACTGACTCGTTCCGGACACCGTTGACCAGCTGGCCGTATTCCACACTGTCGGTAATGGTCATCAAGGTGGCCAAGAAAATCAGTGGGTATGGGAAGAAGTAGAATGACACCGCTACCAAAACAAGGGGCAAACTTTGACCGGCAAATAAGAAGATAATGTAACCAATCAACATAAAGGCAATCCCGCCAATGTAGATGGCTTTCCGTTGAATCAATGCTTCCAGGGCTGGGAACAGGGAAACGGAAATAACCCCTAAGATACACGTGATGACCCCGACCCAGGTGTAAGCGGCCGCGTCCCCTAACCGGTACGTGAAGTAGTACATCAGTAGGGAGTTCGTGACCACGTAACTAAATGCAAACAGGAAGTAAGAGGCCGCAATCCAAAGCAACTGTTTATTCCGACCAATAGCCCGGAAGATATCAGAAACCGTGGTGTGCTTAACGTTAGACCGAATCAAGTTATGTTCTTCCTTGATGTTCAGGCAAGTAATCAGGGCACCGCCGACACATAGTAGAGCAACGATCACAACGTATCCCGTCCACCCGGCACGAGTCTGTTGGCCAAATGGTACCTTGGAGATCCAGTGCGAGAACAGCAGGATTGCTGGCGTAATAATGACGATAACGATTTGAGCGCCCAACGTTGACCCAATCCGCGAAGCAGTCCCAAATTTCGTCCGCGTCTTGTTGTCCAAGCTCACAGCTGGCAACATGGACCACAGCGCGATATCACTAAATGAATAGAAAACATCGATCATCAGGAATGTAATCGCTACCAATGCTAAGTAGAAGATTGGACTGTTCCAGGCTAAGCCAAAGTAATCGGAAAACAGGAAGACTAAGCCAATAGCGGCAACGACTGAACCAATCATGATCCATGGCCGGAACTTCCCCCAGCGGGTGTTGGTGTTATCCACAATCCCACCGATCATCGGGTCAAACATAATTTCACCGACCCGAATCACAACCACCATCATCGTGACGATTCCGACCATCTTCTCATCACCTGAGTTGGTGAAGAGCTGACTAGTCAGGAACATCATGAAATAAATACTTAACGTGTTATAGAACGCATCG
Organism: Levilactobacillus yonginensis; assembly: GCF_003946265.1. Taxonomy (GTDB): domain Bacteria; phylum Bacillota; class Bacilli; order Lactobacillales; family Lactobacillaceae; genus Levilactobacillus; species Levilactobacillus yonginensis. The sequence continues at coordinate 12,985 of NZ_RHNO01000022.1, read as the reverse complement.
TGTCCGAACGTCCCTAACGCGTAGGAAATATATTTTCTCACTAGACACACCTCGCAAATTTTTTTGACGAGCTATTATGTAAACCCGTTTTATAAAATCAATTCAGTTGCCATTATATCTGCAATCGGTTACATTGGCAATGGCATTTCGACTTAATTATCCATTTCACATTTAAGTAGGCGTGGTCTTCCAGTTTTATTTAGTGTCAGAACAGTATTTTCGTTGATAAAACTTTACTAAACTTTTTCAGATTGTGAAGCCGATTTCAATGTAGTGTGGCCGTCAACAACCTTGATTTAGCCCTGAGTTGCCAATAATCCTGCCAAAAGACCTGATTAAGTAAAACGAGTTATGATAACGGTTACATTATTTTATAAATTGACTTTCCATTTAGACCAGTTGTGATAAACTAGGGCTAATCACTTCTCAGAAAGGGGCCAACCATGAGCAGCAACATGCAGTCCATTCAACACTCAAATTATTCGGACATCTATCATCTGCTTTACGATAATGAAAAATTATCGAAACAAGATATTGCGGATCAACTCAGCCTGAGTTTGCCCACCGTTAGTGCTAATTTACAAAAGCTAACGAAGCAACAACTGATTGTGAAAAACGGCCAGTTAAAGTCCACCATTGGACGACGCGCAACGGCTTATTCGATCGACCCCAACGTGACGTTGAGTGTCGGCGTCGAAATCTTTCGGACCTACGCCACCATGGCCGTCTTAAATCTCAGAAATGAGGTTTTGACGATTCACACCATCAATCTCCCGTTCGCAAACGATGACCAATACGCTCAGTCATTAACGGAACAGATTCTCGCGTTGATCAAGGACCGGGGGTTCAGCCTCAATCAAATTTCCGGCGTTGGTATTGGGATTCAAGGATTGATTTCAAACGACGGCACGACCATCCTCTATGGGAAGATTCTGGACTGTACCGGCATGAAGTCCGATAACTTCGGCCAATACTTACCCTTCCCGGTAACCTTCTACCACGATGCCGATTGCGTTGCCCGCTCAGAGTACGCGCAACACCCCACGGACGGTATTTTCCTCTCCATTGGGGAACACATCGGGACCGCCATCATCATCAACGGTCACATTCTCAAGAGTCCTAGCGGCCGTAACGGAACCATGGAACATATCACGTTAAACGGCGTGAACGGCCCGGTTTGTTACTGTGGTCGCCGCGGTTGTATCGAAACTTACTGTTCACTGAGTTCTCTGCTACAGCCCAACGAAACGTTATCGAGCTTCTTCGCAGACCTGCATCACAATGATCCAACGGTCACCAAGCGATTCGAACAGTACCTGGACTACTTAGCTGAATCCATCTACAACCTCCACATGTTCGTCGACATCCCCCTAGTGATTGCCGGTGTCCTGACTAAGTACCTAAGCGAAAAGGATCTGACGGCTATCAAGCAACGCTTGCGGAAAATTTCCGTCTTCCCCGAAACCGAGGGTTACCTGCACCTCGGGAAAGTTGTCGACCACTCCGTCGCCATCGGTGCAGCCATTCCTGCCATTCGGGAACAACTACAAAGTTTGTAAAATCATCACCAATAAGGGCACCAGAGCTCAACCAACTTGGTTAAGCTCTGGTGCCCTATTTACAATAGCTATTTCTAAATAATGGTGGCTAGTTAGCCTGTGTTTCAACCCACTTCTTCAACAAGAAGATGTTGGCAACGACTTCTAGCACCAGCAGAATTACGATGGCACCGGCGGCCAGGTAAATTTGACTGGCCACATGAGCGCCAACAAAACCAGACGTGTACTTGGTGTATAACATGACCAACAGACTTATAATCCGTGTAACCAACCAGATGACCACGATATAGAGGATTACTAAGACAACCCGTTGCCGGCCGCGTGGCAGGAAGTTACTGATCACACTCGTCAGGAAGTGAATCAGGGTAATCGTCGTCCAAACTAGCAGCAAAATGCCTAAGGCAACGATCACCATTCCCAGGAAGAGCCATGGCCAATTAGCAGGCATCCCCGACAAAGCGGCGTGCCAACCAGAACCATCGAAGAACCCATTCAGGAAGGCGTGCATATCACTGTCGACATTCCCCATACCACCAATGAGCATCGTGATGACCAGAACCACCGCTTGAACCACACTGAAGTACAGTAATTCAACTAGTGATGACAGAACGTTTGCCCCGTAAAAGCCCCCATCCCCAATAGGAACTAACCGGTATGTGTCCTGCATGAAGGTCTGTTCATTCTTTCGTGAGAGCAGAATGAACGCCACCCACCAGGCAATGGAACCCCAACTGATGAAGCTATAGAATAGCGTCATGCTACTAAAATGACCCGTTACTAACGTCCAGAGTGAACTCACAACGACGGCCAACAATTCAACCAAGAAAATTTGGTTGATCAAACTAAATTTATTTCTGTTTAACGCGCGAAACATCGTCCCAAAACTAGTCATGCTGAACGCCCCCCTCATATAAGCTCTCGTAGTACGCTTCAATCCCTACGCCAAACTCTTCCCGCACGCTATCCGCTGGTCTGTGGGTGTAAATGGTTTGGTCCTTAACAATGACGATTTCGTCTAAAATCGGTGCAATTTCCGAAACGTAATGATCACTGATTACCATCGTCGCGTTTTCCGGTTTCCATTTGATAATACTGCTGATAATCTTCTTGCGACTCATACTGTCGATACCACTGAACGGTTCATCCAGCAAGTATAGGTTTGTCCGACGGGCCAGCGTCAACGCGATGATGACCTTTTCCTTCATCCCCTTGGACAACGACGACAGCTTTAAGCTCGTGTCAATCTGTAAGAAGGTGCACAGTTCTGTGAACTGTTTGGGATCAAAATCTGCATATACGCGTTGATAAAACGCAATGACTTCATCCAACTTGGTGCTATTAGAAAATCCATGAAGTTGCTCCGAAAAACTAATATGACTCTTCCGGTTGGCGATGACCGTATCTCCACTCACAGCGACCGTCCCTTTCCCCTTGGCACTCCCGGTGATCAAACGCATTAAAGTCGTCTTCCCCGCACCGTTTTCCCCTAACAAACCGATGATTTTCCCCGTTTCCAGCGTCAAATCAACGTCGTGCAAAATTGTCTTTAAGTTCCGCTTGTAACTGACCTGGTTCATTGCTAAAACGTTAGTCATGTTGCTGCCCCCTCTGCTCAATATATTGCTTCAAACTGGTGATAATTTCGTCATCCGATAGGTTCAAAGCATGTAATTGTTGGTAAACTCGTTCAAGTTGTTCCACGACTAATTGCTCCTTTAATTGTGCGATTCGTGTGGTATCCGTTGTCACAAAATTTCCCTTCCCCCGTTGCGATTCAATGGTGCCTTCTTGGATCATTTCCCCGAGCGCACGTTGAACCGTATTGACGTTGACCGTCAGATCGACAGCTAGTTGGCGTACAGCCGGTAACTTGGCGCCGGCCGCTAACTGACCAGTCATCATTTCATGATAAATATGGTTTTTGATTTGATAGTAAATTGGCACTTTATCATCAAATTGCATTTTGTTTCGCCTCCCTAGTGTTCTATTCTACTATTACACTATAACATCGAAACTTTTAAATAACAAGAGGGATGCTCGAAAAAATATTAGCTGATTCAGTTCCGTATTTATTGCTGAATGAATCACACTCCGGTGGCCAGGGATTCCGCCTGCTGTGGGGACGCTTCAGCCAAAAAGCGGGCTTCTCGCTCGATTTGAAGCCAGGACAACCCACCTGTCTCCAAAGTCGCCCGTGCTGTAAGCCGGCAAAAAAATCGCCAGCTAACACCACTTTCACGGCTGGCTACACTCCTGGCCACCTCCGGTTTTGATAACGTTATAGAAGGATTGCCTCAAAACTTTACGCGAGTTTTTTTCGAGCTAACTGATGACAGCATGTTTCACTGTATAAGCCGAGAGGTCGCCAGATATGGGGTCAGACACGTCCGCACCTTCCAGTCCATATCTGGGCGGAAGACCTACTAGACTGTCTAATTTGTACGTTAATGTCCTTGCTGCAACAGCTAAAACTAATTTTGAACCACTTCCCACCTTCCTTGAGATAATCAAAATGGCCGCCTTCATCAGGAAGACGACCACTTTCGTAATTAGTTATTCAATACAAATTTATTGATGGCATCGGCCACCCCGCACTCATAATCATGCGGCGTCACGTAAGTTGCCACCTCTTTGACCGCTGGGATTCCATTCTGGACGGAGACCGGCAACCCAACTTTGCGTAGCATTGGTAAGTCGTTGTCGTTATCCCCGATGGCCATGATCTCATCAGCTGAAACACCGAGTTGCTCACCCAGTTCTAGGATGGCATTGCCCTTATCCACTCCACCATGGTTCACTTCGATGTAAATTCCTGAGGAATAAGCCGTATTGATATCCGCAAATTCCGCTTGAATCCGATCATTAGCTGCTCGACGTACGGTCATATCAGGATTCATGGCAATCACCTTCATCACGTGATCATCCTTAAATTGGCTGAAATTCCCGTCAAATTCGGTGAAGGCCACCCCACGCGTTTGTAAATAAGCCTCGTCATCTTCCCGTGGTCGGTAAATGTAAAGGTGGTCCAGCGTATACACGTGAACGTCCACATCGAACTCCGTGAAGAGTTCAAAGACCCGCTTGGCCTCCGCGTAAGGCATCTCATTGCTTAGAACGACCCGATTACCTTGGTTCTCAATCACAGCCCCACCATTGAAGGAAATCACATACTCACCGGCCTGCTGAGCCAATCCAAGCTGTTTCAACAACGGCTGGACAGTTAGGAAGTTACGGCCGGTGTTCGGCACAAATTTCACCCCGCGGGCCGTAGCCTGGGCAATCGCGTCAATATTTTGTTGCGAAATACTGCCGTCCTTACGTAAGAGCGTCTCATCTAAATCGCTGGTAATAATCTTATACACGTCGTTAGCCTCCATGAACCGAGATTTAAGTTCCATTTTACCGGTCCGGACCAGTCGATTGCAACCATTGTCAAATTTATAATGTCGCCAAATCCCAGCCCCACGTACCCTGGCCGTTAGAATAAAAATTGCGCTGGGGTGCGTCATGATTAACGTGTATAATTAAAAACATTAATTGCTTGTTGCCCAAAAACTCTAAAGAAACGAGATCGTTATCCGATGAAACGCGAAGCTACCAAACAACTAAAATATCTTCTGCAGCACCGGGCTTTGGTTGCCGGACTGGTCATCGTCATTCTCATGTTTGCGGGAATCATGGTCGTTCAAGCCCATCCCGACCAACCGGGAACCGCCACCGAACAGGACGATGCGGCTAAACCCGTGACCACTCAACAGATTACGCAACATCAGCGCCAGTTAAAGGCCGACTTACATACATATTTAAAGAAAGTCACGGCTGACGGGACCACCAGTGTGAGTTTCTACAACTTAGGCGCCGTTCCCGGCAGTGCAGCTGATAAGGCGACCCTGACTGATAAATTCTACGCCCAAGGCGACCTAGCCACGTCAGCCAACGCCCACACTCCCGTGGTAGCCGCTAGTACCTACAAACTCTTCATCGCCGCCTACGTCTTCCAGCAGAACCACCTAGGGACCTTTGCCTGGACCCCGACCAATCAGGACGGCTTCCATCGCATGATCGTCAATAGCGCCAACGACTTTGCCGATGACTTACTGGATGAACGCGGCCTACAGGGAATCAATGCTCTGTTGACCCAAGAGGGATATTACTCTCCCGCCTTCATCGAAGGTCAAAGTGCTGAAACGACTGCCACGAGCCTCATGATGGTGCTCCGCGACCTAGCGACCCAGTCCGGTCCCTTCAAACACGCAAAAGATCAACAGAAACTGCTCTCGTTAATGAAAACGCAAGTCTACCGCGATGGTATTCCGGCGGGGGCTACCGCCGCTACTAAAGGCGCCACGGTGGCCGACAAGGTAGGGTTCATGGCTGACACCAACAATGACGCTGGTATCGTGACCCTTCCCAACGGCGAACGCTATATTCTCGTAATTATGACCCACGGCCACCAGCAGTCTGGTTTCAGCGGGTTCCCCCGGATGGCCAAAATCACCACCCATATTCAGAAGATGGTCTACGCTCCCAGCGTTGTTAAGGGGATAAAGAACTAAACTTGCCGCTTCCGGTTGGTAGGACGGACGCTGGCTGTGGGGACCGGCGCAAGCCATAGAACGTCTTGCACCTCGACTTGAAGCCCCGCTGAAAACCTTGCGGGTCTCCAAGTTCGTCCCGTATGAGTGGTTCGGTACCCCACCGAACCACTCATACCGACACGGCCAGCACCCATCCTGCCAACCTCCAGCTACATTGATTCTTTATGGCTACATTGAATGCGTCTAACTTATTGAACACTAAATATATTTGCTGAACTCAACGCTGCTAACTCAATGGTTAGTGGCGTTTTTATTTTAGTAGGCCACTTGCTGACATCCCTCAAATAGACCGTCAGTACGTTGATTACTGACAATACTGTGCTCGACAAGTCCTACCAGATGACATCACAAACAATTGTTGCAGTCATTCACAACCGTAGCCGGAGGCAGTCAGGGATGCGGGTGGCCGTGTCGACGGTGTTAGTCAGCGTTTTTGAGCTGACTTACAGCGTGGGACGAGCTGGGAGACTCGGTGGGCTGGCCGCGGCTTCCAGTCGAGCCGGAGGACCGCCCCTCAGGCCGCAGGCGTTCCCCATCGCCACTTGCATCCCTGACTGCCGGAGGCGGCCGCACTAAACCAATTTACAACAAAAAAGCACCACCAAACCATAGGGTTCAGTAGTGTTTCCTGTTAATGCAAGTCAGTGCTGGTCCGCAATCTCTCTGTAAATTAGACCAAGTTCAGACTCCCGACCGCTTTAACCTTAACCTGGGCGGAATTCCCTGGCAGGTAGGCCAACGGTGTCACATCAATATCGATGACCTCGGCTGACTGGGCGATGGCTCCCGCCTCAACGGCGTTGCCCACGGCTTCAGCCTTGGCATCCTCTAAGACTTCTTCTTTACTCTTCTGTTCAAAACTGTAAATCCGGTTGACCTCACCACTGACCTGGCCTAAGGCAGCACCCACTGCATTCGCAGCATCATAGTGATCGGGCAAGTAGACTTGACTGATCCCCTTGATATCGGCATCAATCAGGAAGCTCCCCCCACCGGTCAGAACCAGGGGAACGTCGCCCTTCTTGGTCTTCATTTGGTCCAACGATTCTGTAATCGTCGCATTGATCTGGCTGATGACTTTTTGCGCCCAAGCCTCGTCAATATCAGCTAACTGATCCTGACTGTCTGGGAAACTCCGACCTAATTTGGCCGCATCATCCGTGGCCGTTTCAACGTCACCGCCGAAAACCTTCGCTTTATCAACAATTTCGTAGCCCACACTGTCTGGCCCAACGGTAAAGCCGTCACCTTCATGGTGAATGATGGTCCCGCCACCAATCCCAATCGACATGATATCAGGCATTCTAAAGTTCGTTTCCACACCACCAACCGTGGCGGAAATAGCTGACTGCCGCGGGAAACTGTTAACCAGCACGCCAATGTCGCTAGTGGTCCCGCCAACGTCCAAGACTAAGGCATCCTTGACGCCGGACAGGTGATAGGCTCCCCGGATACTGTTGGTTGGCCCACACCCAATGGTGAAGATTGGGTATTTCTGTGTAAACGCCCCACCACGAAGCGTCCCGTCGTTTTGGCTAAAGTAAGTGTTCGCTGAAATACCCAATGACTGCAGCGCGTTGTCAAACCCACTGACGATGGATTCGCCAATCGTGGTCAAAGCAGCGTTCAGGATTGAGGCGTTCTCACGTTCCAACATGCCAACCCCACCAATTTGGCTGGACAGGGTAATGGCCACGTCATTCCCTAGGTCTTCACGGACCCACTCTGCGACCTGGGTTTCTTGGCTGTCATTGACCGGCGCAAACGTTCCGGCAATGGCCACCGTCTTCACGTCGGCCTTAATTTTGGCACAGAAGGCGTCCACTTCACTGCGGTCCAAGTCGGCAATCAACCGACCGTCAAACTCGTACCCGCCAGAAATAATGACATTATCCAGATTGACAGCGGCTTTTAAATCAGCCGGCCATTCCATGTAGGGTGGCACCCCCACTGAAGCGGGCTTGGCGATTCGGATGTAAGCCACCTTGTCGAGGTCTTTGCGTTCCACGATAGCGTTGGTCGACTTGGTCGTTCCCAACATGGCATGCGTAATGGCCCCCTTATCGACGTGACTTTCCTTTAAGACCTTGGAGATGGCATTGAAGATACCGCCCTCCACGTCCAGGGTGGTCGCAGATTTCACGGTGTAGATCACTTTTAAATTTTCATCTAAGATGGCTGCGTCGGTGTTAGTCCCACCGACGTCAACGCCTAAGCGGTAGTTCATGCTTTGACCCCCTTCACAAGTTGTTCTACTGGGACGTAGTCGAAATCGTACCCAAAGTAACGGGGACCGGCAGTTTGAATGCCAATCGGTGTCCGCCACTGCGGGTCACAAGGGAATGACACGACTTTGACCCGCGCACCATAGCGCAAGCGTTCAGAGGTCACTGGTCGAGCAGACTCGAGATCCAGCGCCACGATTAAATCGGGCACGGTGGCCAGGAAGTTATCGCCCTCCTTGACGGCTAAGTTTTCATTTTGAAATTCCAACGTGTAGGTCTTGCCAGCAGATTGGTTTAACCCTTCGATTGTGACGCGACCAAAGTTGAATCCTTTTTTCGTTTCACGTGACATGTCCACGATTTTGCCATCAAAGAGGTCAAATCCATGTAACTTCGTCAGAACGTTTTGGAAGATATCATTTTCAAATTTATCGGGATTCAGAATCATTTCACCCACATCACGGGCCAAGCTCAACGTGTTGTTCACGACGGAACCCTTGACGTCCTTCCCTGGTAGGAAGTAATCGGAGACTGAGGCAGAGCCGCCCATTTGAACGGTCAACGCCCGGGACAGGTATTCGCCCCATAGCGCGTTGATGGGCTTTAACGTCGCCACGTTCCCCTTCTCATCACCGACAGCCACGTTTTCAGGTTCGTAGCCGTGTAAATGGAACGTTTCCATCTGAGCTTCGGGAAAGGCCCGACCAATGGCATCGGCATCCAAGATAGGAATCCCCTTCTTAGCTGCGGCTCCCACGGGATACAGGGAGTTGATGCCCCCCACTTCAATGGGAATGATGACATCAGCCTTGCGACCATTGATGCGTTCCAACTCTTCCATCGGATTGGTCAGTTCGATCTCTGAGGGGAGTTTTTCCAGGGAGACGGTGGGCGCACCCATACCAGAGACCGGCACCACGTAGGCGTCATCTGGCAGTTCGTCGATCGACATCAACTGAACGGGGCCATATTTTTCAATAAAATGCTTGGCCAATAATCGACCAACCTTAGGGTCACCGCCCCCGCCTGAACCCAGGACGGATGCCCCCATAGAAATGTAATCAATGTCTTGTTCCGTTAATAACTTCATTTGTAACCTCCGTTGGTTGAACGTCCTTGGCCGACACTTCTGCGGTAACTAATTTGCCACCGATAAATTGCACGATAAACCCAACTAAGATCCCATCCAAAGGTGGAATGGACGTCAGGGAAATCAAACCTAACCCGGTTGGTGCAGCAGTCGTGAGGAAGGTCACGCCCGCACCGAGAATCCAAGAAATAATTGACCGCCAAACCACACTTTGTGGTGAAACGTTCAGCTGTAGCCGTTTGAACTCGTGCTTGACCAGGTAAAATTCGGCCACGTAGATACCAGGAACCGCCGCAATCACAATTCCTAAGATGTTCAGGAAGGAAACGAAGTAGTTGTAAATACCGAAAACACCCATGGCCGTCGCAATCGTCCCCAAGATCAGGGTCAACTTCTTAAAGCCAATCTTGTTGAAGATGACGTTAAAACCTAATGTAGCGGAGTACAGGTTACTGGTGTTGGTGACCCATTGCGTTAATGACAGGATAATGATCCCGGGAACCCCCATGCCGATCATGATCAACATCTTCATCATATCGGTACTACCGAGTGACTTGCTCATTAAGATGGAAACAATAATCATGAAGGAGTTCCCCACAAACATCCCAAGGAACGTCCCAATGATGGAATCCTTTTGACTCTTGGCCCACCGAGAAATATCGGGTTGGGTTGCGGCCCCAACAATGAAGGAAGAAATCACTAAGGCAATGGCGGAACCCATTGGGAGTGACGCCTTGATTTGAGTTGCAGGGAGGCCATGTGTGTTCAGCGCAATGAACAACGCAATTAACATGAGAACTAACAGGAAGGGAACGGAAAATTCACTTAATCTGGAGAAGGCCCGGTAGCCGTACAGGGCAGTGCCCACCATGGCGATACCGGCAATAATAGCAAACACCCAAACGGGCCAGTTGAGCCCAAAAGCACTGGTGAAGGCGGTCTTAGCATTGGTTGCGAAGAAACCAACTTGAACCCCGAACCAGCCTAATAGGGAACACCCAATAATGGCGGAATAAACTAAGGCACCCTTCTTACCAAAGACGTACCGGGTAATCATGGACGTGGACAGGTTGGTCGCCGCACCCACGGAAGCCGTAATCGTACAGATAGCGGCCAAGAGTAAGGACCCAACCAACACCGCTGTAATCGCGGAATGTAACGGTAATCCCTTAGCGAGTTGGACACCCAGAATCACCGCGGCTAGGTCCACCCCAATGGCGACCCAAATTGAGAATAATGATAACCATGATTTTTGTTGTGACTTAGGCACCTGTTGTAACGAGAAATCTGATGAGAAGCTCTTTTCTTTTTTCTCCATGCACAAAACCTCCAGATATGATATGAACTAATAATCCTACAAAATAATCAAACCCATTCAATCCTTCCAAATTAGTCTGCCGTGAATCGACGGCTCTCATGAATTCTAAACGTTAAATTAGAATTCGCTGAGAATTTATGTTAGTAATAATACCGCGGTGGTTAAAAAGCGTCAAGCGTTAGTAATGTATAATACGTCAATTAAGCGATTACATCATGTATATTTATTTGCTTTTAGTAAATTTTCTGAACAATCTAGCAAAAACCCAAGGAACTGGTTGCCCAATCTAACGGGAACTTTTATTAATAAATCATGAGATTGTATAAAACTTTTTTAATTTTATTTAGGTTAATGGATTTACCTAAACAAAAAAAACTAAAGAAGGGGTCCGGAACAAAAGCTCCAGACCCCGTCTTTAGTTATTTACAGATTGCAGTGGCTACTTGACCTTGTAGGATTGATACTTCCCTGTAGCGGTCACCTTAGTGGTCTCCACGTGGTGCTTGCCCTTCTTGGTCGTCCACGCTTGTTTCAGGGTGATATCCCCCTGCTTGCTCAGCGTCAACGTATAAACTTCCTTCTCATGATCCCGGTAAACGTAGGTCTTCCCAAAGCGGTACGTATGCTCGGTTTGCTGCTCGTTGGGCGAACTATACATGACATCATAGACCGGCTTCTTAAAGTTATCCCGCTGGATACTCGTGTTCGCAGCATTCTTGTGATCCTGGACAAAAACAACCAAACGATGATCGGCGGTCCGATCAATGTATGTACTGGCCCCGCCCTTGTGTTCATAATCTTTGTCACTATCAATTTGGTAATCATAGTAGACTCGGGTCGTCTTAGCTTTGAATTTTCCGGTAGCGGTCGCGGAATGGTACCGCAAAACCCAACCACCGCCACCCTTCAGTAGGTCCTTGGCTTTAGTCGTATAGTGCTGACCAATTCGACCATGCAGCGTCTTGACGCTATAATTTGTCATTCGCTTGGGCTGTTTATTCGATTCATTGTACCGGTAATAAACGACGACTTTCCCTTGTTTACTGGCGGCTTGTCCTTGGACCACCATGCCCAAACCAACGATGGCCGTTAGCCCGATAACCCCTAACCATTTTTTCGTCAAACGCATTCCTTCACCCCATAAATCACTTATTTAGTTAAAGCTTACCACTAAAAAAGATTAGTAGGGATTAATTTTAGGCTAAGGTGTAGCGAGCTCAGTGCAGTAACCTGGGCGATATTACTTTTCATAGATGGCGCGCAAACTCTTCAGGTCGGCCGCGGATAACTGGTAAATCCCCTGATCGATCGGATACATCACGGAAGCCTTCTCCGTGCTATGATCCAGTCCCAACGCATGGCCTAGCTCGTGCACGGCCACGGACCTTTTGAAGGACTGAGGATAAGTCGCATTTAACTTGGCCGTCGCCGTGTTGGTCGTTTGGATGCCCCGCCAATTGATTCGCTGGGTAATTTCAGGGCCACCGTGACCGTACTCCACAGTAGCTTGCCCCTTGGCTTCTCGCTTGTGGTACACACCCAATGTAATCTGATTGGCCTTGGTCGTCGCGTCACCCAGTTTTAAGGTCACTAGGTTCGTCCGATTGTAGAGGAGAATGGCTTCATTAAAGACGCGTTGAGCGGCCGCCGGAGTACCTTTCTCAAAGTGGTAAACGTAGGTCTTATCCAGCAAGAGCCCCTGCATGGCCACCTCAACGGGCGTGTCATTGGCCCCAGTCTTAGCCGTCGCATCCTTGGTATTTCGCAGAATATACCCACTCGACTTATAGTTGCCGCTTTTCGGACTGGATCCTTTCTGTGCCAGCAAATTTGTTGCCGCCGAATGATAGAATGTCACCTGCGTCACGAGAGATTGCCAATTGCTCACCACAAATAGCCCCATCCCCAGACATAGAACCAGTAACAGTCGCCTGATGACCTTCACATGAAGTCCTTCCCTTCCTAATACCCAGCCGCGTGTTTTCACTAAGTGCTTTGAGTTTAGGCTATCTAGTTACGGGCGGCAACTACTTTGACTTGATAGTTTCGCGGGGGAACCTTCCACTTAGAGCATCCGTCCTGGTCTTACCAACAAAACCCAACATTTGCTGACTATCAAAACATACTAAGATTAGCTCTGTAAAACCGATTTAGGTTTTGCAGAGCTTTTTGAATTACAGTAGGTATATGGAGCT
>NZ_RHNO01000021.1 GCF_003946265.1 Levilactobacillus yonginensis | reverse complement strand
GTCATCAAGGTCGTTAAGACGTGGCCAAAAGATAATAGTACGACGACGTACACGTATGATCCTTCGAATGGTGGAACGCAGACGGTCACGGAAGAAAAAGACGGTGAAGCCCCTGTTACGCAGACATTCGAGAAGGATGCTACGCAGGCAACGGTAAAGCAAGGTAAAACCGCTACAACCGTTGCAGCACAACCAGGTTCAGCACCAACGTTTGCGCATGATACGACGGATACAAATGAGGCTGGCGATACGACTACGACGACAGATGCCGACGGCAACGTCATCAAGGTCGTTAAGACGTGGCCAAAAGATAATAGTACGACGACGTACACGTATGATCCTTCGAATGGTGGAACACAGACGGTCACGGAAGAAAAAGACGGGGAAGCCCCTGTCACGCAGAAATTCACCGAAGGTGCAACGCAGACAACGGTAAAGCAAGGTAAAACTGATACAACTGTTACAGCACAACCAGGTTCAGCACCAACGTTTGAACATGACACGACGGATACAACGAAAGATGATTCTGGAGTTGTTACTACTGTGACAAAGGACGATGCTGGTAATGTTATCAAGGTCGTTAAGACGTGGCCAAACGATGATAGTACGACCAGTACGACGACGTACACATATGATCCAATCAGTAGTAAAGCGACGATAACTGAGGAAAACAACGGGAAACTGACCGGTCGGCAGGAAGAAGTTTCTTCTCCTTCGACGGCCACGCTGAAGAGTGGCGATGGCGTTGAAACCATCGTTAACACCGGGCAACCAGGCACGATGCCAACGTTTGAACATGATACGACGGTGACCGTGACTGATAAACTTGGCAACGTTACTGCCACGACGAAAAATGTTGCTGGTGATATCGTCAAAGTAGACCAGAAGTGGAAAGATGGTAGCGAGACAATCTACACCAATGACAATGGCAAACAGATGGTAAGCGAGCTGAGAAACGGGAAGTCTGTTGCTCAGAAGCCACTTGAGCAGCAACCTGTTGATCCCGACAATCCGGATGCCACTAGACTTTCGGAAGTGACACTGCCGGATGGTGCTGGTGGTACAGTAACTGTCAAACTTGATCAACCCGATGCAGCGCCAACGTTTACGCATGCGCCAGCAGTCTTCAGTGCGGGCGTTAATGCACCAGCTAAGGACGCCGATAAGGTCGTGAAGATTACCAAGAAGTGGTCTGATGGTCTTAAGGTAGTTTATACGTATGATCCAGTAAGCGGCCAACGGATTATTAGTGAACTGAAGAATGGTAAACTCATTGAGCAACGCGCGATTGAACCAGGTGCTGTAAAGGCAGCTCTGCCTGACGGTAAGGGTGGTTCGACCATCGTTAAGTTTGATAAGACGGGAACAGTTCCAACCTTTACGCGTCAGCTTGCTGCCAAAGTAGCTGGTCGCAAGGTAACTTCACGGAAGAAAGCAGCAAAGAAAGCCACTGCAAACAAGGGTCAGAACCTGCGTAAGCAATCGGCTGCTGTGAAGCCACTGGCTCAAAGTGGAACAACTCATCGTGGTGTTAATCAAGCAGTTGCGGGTGATACTGTTGCAACTGAACCTGTTCAGTCTCAACAGCTGACCAAGGAACAACAAGCAAATCAACAGGAAACAGAATTACCACAAACGGGCCAAAAGAATGAAAGTTTCTTGGCACAATTAGGGGCAATCTTGTTGGCACTGTTGGTAACGCCATTTGTTCGTCGGCGCTCACATTAGCTTGATTGACTAAAGATATAGGAAACAGCATAGATACACTAAAAAACCGTTCCGATTTGTGGGACGGTTTTTTAGTGCTCGTGAGTGATGATCAATTTTTGCGAGGAACTGCCTGTGATCAAGGCTAACTGTAGGGGAGCAGAGCCACCAGTCAAAAAGAATGACGAGTTTTCGGGCCTAAACTTGACTGTAACGTTACTGGATAGTTTAAAATGATAAGTAGCATGAACGAAACTAAAGGCAAAGGTGGGCAAGTATGACAACGAGTGAAAAACAACGTGAACATATTAGTGTACGTGGTGGTAACGTTCATAATTTAAAAAATATTGACGTGGACATTCCGTTGAATCAGTTTGTGGCAATCTCAGGTCCCTCGGGCTCCGGGAAGAGTTCGTTAGCCATGGGAATTTTATATGCGGAGGGGTCCCGGCGGTACCTGGAGGCGCTATCCACCTATACCAGACGGCGAATCGGTCAAAGCAAGCGGTCGCAGGTCCAGGAAGTTCGGCACATCCCGTCCGCGATTGCCCTGCGGCAACGGCCAGGAGTCCCTTCTGAGCGCTCAACGGTGGGGTCGATGAGTGAGCTGTTCAACGTCGTGCGCCTTATCTTCTCACGGCTCGGCTCGATGGTGTGTCCCAACGGCCACCGGATTGCGCCTAGCCTGAAAGTTGCCCAAGCCATGGATCTACCAGGTGGTGCAGACAGCAAGATGGGCATCGTGACCTGTCCGGAGTGTGGGATCGAATTCATGGCGAAATCAGCCGAAGACTTTGCCTTCAACTCCGGTGGCGCCTGCCCAGAATGTCATGGAACGGGGACGGTTCAGAGTTTAGACGAGGATAAACTGATTGGCGATGAGAACCTCAGTCTGGCCGAAGGGGTCGTGGCTTCATGGCATCTACCCGGCCGCAACTTTATGCCGACGGTGGCGGAAACGTTGGGCGTGCGGATCGACGTGCCCTACAAGGACCTCACCGACCGGGAGAAGGACATTGTGCTCAACGGCGCTAAGAAGCAGTATCCCGTGGACTTTCGGACCTCGACCGGTCGGGTCTTCCATACCGACAATACGCTGTACGAGAACGCCCACGAAGCCGTCTACGATTCCCTGAAGACCGTGAAGAGTGACCGGGCTATCAAGAAGGTCAACGAATTTTTCCACTTCTCTGTGTGCCCGACCTGCCACGGGACGCGGTTGAATCCAGAACTCTTGACGCAATTAGTTGGGGGTAAAAATATTGCCGAAGTTTCTGACCTGACCCTGGGATCGTTGGCCGGCTGGCAAGCTGCGGCGCAAAAAGAGTTACCCGTTGAGATGAAGGCCATGGCGGACGTACTCTTCAAAAACTTGACGGATACGTTGCGGCCCCTACTGGAGCTGGGGCTAGATTACCTGACCTTATCGCGAAACGGCAATACGCTGTCGACCGGAGAACTTCAACGACTTCAACTTGCCAAGACCATTCGGACGGAGACGACGGGCGTCCTGTACGTATTGGATGAACCCTCCATTGGGTTACACCCCGATAACGTTAAGGGGCTTATTCGGATCTTTCGGGAACTGATTGCCCAAGGAAATTCTTTGGTGGTGGTCGACCATGAAGTCGACATCATTTCAGCTGCCGACTGGGTGATTGAGATTGGCCCTGGGTCGGGGGATGCCGGCGGTCAAATCATTGCCGAGGGCACGCCTCACGATTTAGTGGGCAATCCCCAGTCGCTGATTGGGCCTTACATTTCGGGACAAGCCCAAATCATGCACGACAAGGTGCCCACCAGTAAGAAGGCTAGCGAGCTCACCACGCAGTTTGAGGTGCAGGATTACTTTAATCTACACGACGTGGCCGTGGCCATTCCTGGGAACGAGATTACCGCTGTCACTGGGTTCTCTGGTGCCGGGAAGACGAGTTTGATTTTGGACAGCCTGGTTCCAGCCATTCAGGCAGCGAATAACAAGGCGGCTCTGCCGAAACAGGTGACGACCTTGAAGACCCATTTGAAAGACGTGGTGTCCGTGGATGCCAAGCCAATCGGGAAGAATGCCCGCTCGACGATTGCCACCTATACCACTATCATGGATAATTTGCGGCGGATGTTTGCCAATTTACCAGAAGCCAAGGCCAAGAAGTTTGGTCTCGCTTACTTCTCGTACAATAACAAGCAGGGGGCCTGTGAACAGTGTGGCGGACTGGGCACCATTACCCTGGATATTCAATATTTGCCGGACATGGAAGAGGTCTGTCCTTACTGCCACGGCGCCCGGTACAAGGATGAGATTCAACAGATTCAGTGGCACGGCTACAGTATTGTCGACCTGTTGAACTTGTCGGTCCGTGAGGCGTTAGCCGTCTTTGAAACGGTGCCTAAGATTGAGAAGCAGCTTCAGTTGCTGGATGAAATGGGGCTGGGCTACCTGCACTTAGGTGAGAGCACGCCGAGCCTGTCTGGTGGGGAAGCCCAACGGCTAAAGCTCATGAGCCACTTGAACAAGCGTCAGAGCAAGACCCTGTTTATCTTTGACGAACCATCCGTCGGGCTACATCCTCAAGACGTGCAAACGCTACTGGGTGTGATCAACAGCCTGAAGGCCAAAGGGGCCACGATTATCATCATCACGCATGACCTTGACCTGATGACCAACGCCGATTACCTGATTGATCTCGGCCCCAAGGGTGGGCAAGCCGGCGGCCGTTTGATGGCCAGCGGTGAGCCGCAACAGTTGATCAAGACGGACAAGAGTCTGACGCTGGATTACCTGAAGGCCCATTTTGAAAAATTTCATTTAGTTGATTAAATGTATGTAGACTAAAAGCCGTCCCGATTTTGGGGACGGCTTTTAGTGTGCACTGGCCATTTAGCCGCTCTCCGGCGGACAGGGATGTAGCCTGCTGTGGGGACGCTTCAGACTGGCAGAACACCAGTCTTCAAAGTCGCCAGTGGTTAGTTTTTAATAAAGTCAGTTGCTAACCGAAGTACATCGTCACGGGCAGCGCCATCCAACTTGTGACTCGCGCCAGGTAATAGGTGCAAGGCACTATTTTGGTAAATAGCATCATAACGTTGTGAAGCGCTGTAAGCAACAATCTGATCAGCGTCACCGTGAATTAGGCAGACGGGACCAGAGAAATTCTGGGCAGTTTCGTAGATTGGCAGCAGTTGCGCCGTCCGTAGGTAGAAGCCCCCCAGCGCCTTGCCCTGGCCGAGCGGAAGCTGAGCGGGGATATGTTGCGGATCATAGACTAACCCGCGCGTATGGCCAGCCAGGGCGTCATCCTTGAGGGTGGCGGCTGGCGCCATTAAGACGACCTTGTGAATTAAATCAGCGTTGTAACCGGCCAACATGCTGGCGACGACACCGCCTTGCGAATGGCCTAAGAGGTCAATCTGTTTAGGTGCGAGGCGGGTCTGGACCGCAGTCAATACGGCCTGAGCGTCAGCGATTTCGTTCAGAACGGTCATGTTGGCGAAGTCACCATCGCTGTGACCGCAACCGTTGAAGTCAAAGCGGACCGTCCCCACGCCAACCGTCCGTAAGCGTTGCGCCAGCTGTTCCAGCAGGGCTGTTGGCGTGTAGCCGCGGTCACTGATGAAACCGTGAAAGAGAATCGCAATCGTCCCGTTTGGTTCGGACGCTGGCTCATAGATACCAGCTAGGGTGAGGCCATCTCTGATAACATTAAATTCCATTCTAAAAACCTCCCAGTCAAATTGACGCTACGTCTAGGATAGTTGAAGATTTAGGGATTGTCACAACTTTTTTAATTAGTATTTGGTGATGTCAGGGTAAGTAACCGTTGGCATCGCTTTTTTTGGATAGATAATTGGATCAGATAACGATAAGTAGCATTATTATTTGAATTTTTAATCCGCTGACCAGTCAAACGACAAATTGTGACGCCCACGTTTGTTATACTAAAGCGTAATTAGTTACATAAATAGTCATTAACCGCATTAATGAATGCTGGTTAATGAACTTGATTTTGAGGAGGAAAAGATACCATGCGAGTAAATAGACTTTTTAGTGCGTTGATGGTGGCCACGACGATTGGTGCTACGGCAGTCGTTACTGTGCCTACCCAGGCCCAAGCCAAGTCAACGAGCAGTTTGAAAACGTTCCCTAAGGCAATGCAGGGAACTTGGTACCACTATGAGGAGAACAATGGTTATTACTACAAGTCGATGAAAATTTCGTCGAAGAAGATGACAGTTAAAAACTTCCTTGATCCTTTTTACCAAAAACAGGCGAAGTGGACGGGGACTATCCATCCACTTAAGAGTCAACGGACGTTTACTGAGGGGTCGAATTCTAAGAAGGCACACTGGACTAGTGCTAGAAGCGTAAAGGGTGGTTATACCACTGTGTTGGCTTATGGCATTGGTGCGACGAACGGTGGCGGAACCTATAAAGTCATCCACAAGACTTACAAGGGCAAGTCCGTTAAGGTGCTCTACAGCAAACAGTTTATGACAATTCAAGGGACCAAAAAAGTAACGGATCACTTTTACAAGACTAAGGCTCAGGCCAAGTACTTTAATCCAGTTGGTGCGCTACATAAGTAACTCGTCTATGAAATTAGGAGGAATAGAACAATGAAATTAACCAAGATGATGGGGGTACTCTTAGCGTCAGTTGGGTTTGGCGCTGCCCTGGTCGTTGCCAATCCAACGACGGATGCGCAAGCCAGTCCCAAGATGAGTTTAGCCAGTTTCCCACAAAAGTTTCAGGGCACCTGGTATTATTACCAAAAGGGCCACTATGATCAGTTCAAAATTGGTGCCCAGGAGACGTCCTTCAGAACATTTTATAATAAAAAATGGCATTCTGGTAGCTCGCCAGTGAAAGTTACTGCTTTAAACAAGGATATGAATAACATAAAAAAAGGCAAGAACAATGAGCTTTTGTTTATGAGCAAAGGTTGGTTGGTCGAGCAGGGATGGCAACAGCACCACAAGGACTCCGCCTTTGGCACGGTGGGCACCCAGTCTTACAAGATTGTTAAGCGTCACTATAAGGGTAAACAGATTCAATCGCTGTACATATACACCATGTGGAACATGGGGGATGGCGAAGCCCACCTGCAACACTACTACAGTACTAAGGGCCAAGCGAAGGCCTTTAATCCAACAGGAGCACTTGAAGACTTTACCAACTAATTAAGTCGGAGAGCTGTTTGGATTAACTGAAAATTTTGCGTACAAAAAACCACAGCCGGTGGTCGTCCAAGGTTGTGGTCATCGAGAATAGTGATATTTATTAATTTGGGTTTGGGACAAAAGTCTCAAACCTTTTTTTCGTTCCGAACATATCTAGTCAAAACGAGCGACAAACGGCAGTCAACGCCGTTAAACCAACAATCCAAGACCAGGATTGTTCGTCTAGCGACGTTAATGCTCATTGACTAATCGCCGTTTGTCGCCCTCTTAAATTTACAAAAACCAGTCGCGTAACCGGTCCGCCACGACTTGCTGAAATTTACCAGACTGGTCGGGGGTAATGGTATCGATTTCGTCGTAAAGGTTATGGTTGATTTTCGTCAAGATGGTGGTGAGCTGGTCGAGTTCCGTATCCGTCAGTGAATCCAGATAGGCCGGCACCTGCGCCGTTTCGGTGGCCGCCGTTTCTCGGCCCAAGTCAGTCAGACGAATGATGGTCTTGCGCCGATCAGACGTCGACTTTTCTTTGGTAACGAGCTGCTTTTTAACCAGTTTGTTAACAAACTCCGCTGTGGACTGCACCGTTAGATTTAGGCGGGTGGCGAGTTCCTTTTGTGAGAGGCCATCGGCTTGGGCAAGCGTCAGGAGAATCTTTCCCTGTCCCTGAAACCGCAGGGGGTGCTTATCCTGTTCCGCATGGTAGCGGCGGGCTACTTCGTCGGCGGTGTGACTGACCATTCCGAACTCGATCAGTTTTCCAGCCGCACTTTTTTGTTTATTTATATTAGGCATGTTATCGCCCTCCTACGGCTATTATACCCGACAATGGCTAGCAGGGGCATTCAATATTTGAGAGAAACTGTTGACAAATTCATCAGGGGGCCTTATTATAATTTTAGTCAGGGGGGCCTGATTAAAATGTGAAAGCTAAGAGGGGACCAATATGTCAACAAAGAATGCAATTGAAGTCAGCCACCTGACCAAGCGGTTTGGGCAAAAGACGGTGGTCGATGATATCTCGTTTAACGTGCGTCAAGGAGAAGTCTTTGGCTTACTCGGGCCTAACGGTGCGGGGAAGACCACGACCTTACGGATGATGACGACGTTACTCAAGGCCGATGCGGGTCAGGTAACGATCTTTGGTCATGACACGGTGAAGGAAGGTCGACTGGCCCGGTCCATGTTTGGTCTCACTGGCCAATATGCTTCCGTCGATGAAGATATTTCGGCACGGGAGAACCTGATGATTTTCTCCAGACTGAATGGCCTTTCACGTACGGCCGCTAAGCAACGGACGACTGAGTTACTAGCAGAATTTTCACTAGAAGAGTCGGCGGATAAGGCGCTGAAAAACTTTTCTGGTGGGATGCGTCGGCGGCTGGACCTGGCCGTTAGTTTGATTACCCGACCGACCTTAATTTTCTTAGATGAACCAACGACGGGGTTAGACCCCCGTACCAGAGCGCAAATGTGGACGACGATTCGGCAACTCGTGAAGCAGGGATCAACCATCGTGTTGACGACGCAGTATCTCGAGGAGGCCGACCAACTAGCAGATAATCTCGCCATCATTGATCACGGCAAGCTCGTGAAGATGGGGACGCCGGCCGAACTCAAGGAACAGATTGGCGGTGCGAGATTGGCCTTCACTGTCAGTCAGGAAGATCAGGTTCAACCGGCCGTTCAGCTGTTGACCGGGCAAGTGACCGGCGTCATTCAACAGACGGGCCAACAACTGAGCGTCCCGTTAAAACAAATTACCCAGTTGCCACCGATTCTGGCGGCACTCAAACAAGCACAAATCATGATCAGCCATCTTTCAGTGAAGGAACCTTCGCTAGATGACGTCTTCATGAATCTAACCGTTGGTAAGAACTAAGGAAGAGGGATGCAAGATGGATGTACGAATGCACAAGGGAAACGTCGTGATGAATACGGCGACAATGGCGTACCGCAACTTATTGAAGACGATTCACAATCCAGATAGCTTTATGGATGTGGTTATTCAGCCAGTGATGTTCATGTTGATGTTTGGCTATTTATTTGGTGGGGCAATTGCCGGGGGCGTTCGGGCCTACCTTCCCACCATCGTGCCAGGAATTTTGATTCAAACGATGTTGTCAGCCGGAACCGGTTCCGGGGCTCAAATCAGAGAGGACCTCGACTCTGGCGTCTTCGACCGATTTAAGTCGTTGCCAATGGCCCACATTGCACCGTTGGCGGGGCAACTGTTTGCTGACAGTCTACGTTTATTGCTGGCGACCATCACGTCGCTGACCACTGGCTACCTGATGGGTTGGCGGCCAGCCGTCGGTTTCAAGTGGGTCGTGGTGATTGGGCTTCTGGCGATTTTCACCGGCTGGGCGTTGTCCTGGATTTTTGCACTGTTGGGCTTGTTAGCTAAGAGTGCCGCATCCGTTCAAAGTCTCTCGTTGATGACGATGCTGGTCCTGTCGTTCATGTCGAACGCGTTCGTCCCATTGCACTCGTTGACCAAGCCACTGCGGTTCATCGCTAACCTGAACCCGGTTACCTATGTGATCACAGCCATTCGGCAAATCTTGGCGACGGGTGGTTGGACGCACGAGGCGTTGTTGGTCGTCGTCTTTGATGTGATCATCGTGGCGATCTTTGCGCCGCTGGCGGTTTGGGCTTATGACCGGAATTAGTTGAGGGGTTATGATGGAGAGTGAATAAAGGTGCCAAATATGTTTGTCTGAAATTTGGCAAAAATAAAACTGGCTAAGTTCCTGTTTAAAAGGACTTAGCCAGTTTGTGATTATTTGAGATTCAGAGCTTGCCCGTAGACCCAGTAACGATGCGTGGTGTGTTTGTTCGTTGATCGGATACGGTACCAGTCGTATTGGGTTCCTTGGTTAGCCATCAGGTCAATCGAGACCTTACTACCAGCCTTGAGTTTGGCGTTTTTCCAGCTGGTGGTCTTGATGAGCTTGTAGTTGCTATTGGGCTGATGATTAGTTAGTTTGAAGTGTTTGTAATTCTTTTTGATAGTTGTGGTCCCATGATACCGGTGGTACTGGACGGTTCCCACTAACGTGCTAGCGGAACTGACCACCGGACTAAGACTTAACGTACTGATCATCCCCATAACTCCTAAGATGATTGCTGCTTTTTTCATAAATAAAACCTCCCCAAATTTGTTCCGGTTAGAACGTTTCTAACGGTAACATAATTGAGGAGGATTTATTTTAATTTCAACTAAAGTTTGACAAATCATATCATTTTGTTGTATAGCCAAAATGATTTAGGCCTTATTCAAATAACTATGCCCTTATTTAGCTGGGGTTAGGTAGTTAGCTTGCAATTGTTTCAATTGCTTGTTGGATAAGCCTAGGCCCTTGTGCAGAAAGTTATCCATGTTGCCGTACTTGGTGTTAACGGCCTTGTACATGGTGTTTAAGTAGGCCATTTTGACACCATTTTGGGCCTTGAAGTTACTGATGACGGTTGGCGTCAGATCCTTACCGGCAGCCTTCCAGCCAGCTTCTTGCTTGGCCAAGTTTTCCTTATTCGTGTCGACTAAGTAAGTGTTGGACTTCAAGTAATCCTTGGCAATCGCCTTCTTGTTAAAGTTCAAGGCAGACAGAACCAGGACGGTTCCCATACCGGCGCGGTCTTTACCGGCTGAACAGTGCCAGAGTACGGCTTTGTTTTTAGGGTTCTTCAGTAATTGGTGGAAGAGGGACTTGTAAGCTTTCCGTCCCTGAGCAGTGGTGATGGCGTCGTGGTAAGACTTCTTCATCATCTTGTCGCCAGCATTCTTCTTAGAAAAGTCTGGGAAAGCACCGAAGGACTTGAACACGTTAGCTTTAACTAGTTTAACGCCGCTCATTTTCACGTCAGGGCTTTTCTGTTGTTCAATGACGGTCCGCAGATCGACGTCGGTGGCCACGTGGTAAGTTTTAACCAATTTCTTTTGGTCAGACTTAGATAGAGTGGAAAGACTGTTGGAACGAATTAAGCGGTGCACCTTAATCTTTTGACCCTTTTGGTTAACGTAGCCGCCCAAGTCACGGGCGTTAGAAGCACCTTGCAACTTGATGTGAGTCGACTGGGACTTGACCGTCTTGGCCTTAGTCTTCTTCGTTGTCTGAGTCGTCTTGGTCTTAGCAGCGGCTGTAACCGACAGCAGTGGTTGTTGCCAACCCAACGTGGTGGTCAATAGCAATGCGGTTACTAAGGTACTGATTCGTTTATTCATATCGCAAACTCCTCCTCTTATCTTGGTGCAAATCCTAGGATACCTGACGGATGTAAGAGAATGGTGTTGATTATGTAAAGATAAGGGGCATGAAGGAAATTGGATATAACGCCGTTTATAAAAGATGGGGCGAGCTGGTTTTTAGTACGTCGAAAATGATAAGAGTGGCGAAAATTAATTATTGTTGTTCAATTATTGATTATCGAATAACGATATGTTAATATCGAAAGTGAATAAAGGAACGGGGATGTTGGCTATGCCAAAATGGGTGAAGTTTTTTACGAATTTAATGATCGTGATTGTTCAGATTTCGATATTGTTTGCTTATGTGGGATTCTTGTGGCCACTGGGGTACCTTTATGAGGGTTACCACGGGGACGTGGCGCAAGCGGTTTTGGATAGTGATGACTTCTTACGATACTCAGCCCATCATTTGACGGCCGGAGCGATGGCCAGCTTTCCGGGCTGGCCGTACGTGTTATTGATGGCCGTTGGCTCAGCAATTTGGATCGGAGCTTCCATCATGTTTGCTAAGGCAATGGTAAAATTGCTCAATAATGTGGTTGAAGAAGACTACTTTTCTCAGAACAATATCGCAGCGGTTAAGCGACTGGTTGTTGCCCAATGTTATGTGGTCATCGGTGACTTCTTTCTCGCCGGTGGTAATCAGCTCACCAGTAGCTGGTTGCGGGGGTACAATAATGGGGCATTTTCACAAACATGGACTGATACCATTGATGCAATCGGGTTACTAATCGTCTTAAAAGTCATCTCGGTGATTTACGAACGTGCCATGACCATGAAGGCTGAAAACGATTTGACGGTGTAAAGGAGGGTGCTCGGTGGTTAAACTGACATTAAACGTGGTGATGGCGGAACGGAACATCAGCAGTCAAGAGCTCGCGGCTGCCATTGACATCACACCAGCCAATTTGTCCATCTTGAAGACGGGCAAAGCCAAGGCAATCCGCTTCAGCACATTGGAAAAAATTTGTCGGGTCTTGGAGTGTCAGCCCGGTGATATCTTGAAATATGTGGCTGATCCGACAGAGTCAGAAGATGAATAGGTGATGGGGTTTGGAGCAGCACAACTTGACCACGCGATTTAAATTAGCCAATGGAAATTATATTACGGCAAATAAGCGACTCGTCAAAACTATAAACAAGTAATTTATACAAAAGAATGGTGCGAAAGATTTTAATCTCTCGCACCATTCTTTTGCTTTTATATTGGATACAGGTCCGTTACTTACAAGGAATGTTTGTTAGGACTGGTCCATCAGCTGATAGGATTAACGAACCATTGCTGGTTTCTTTGGATCGAACTTCCAGTTAGGAATCAAGTATTGCATAGCTTCGGCATCATTCCGAGCGCCCAGGCCTTTGTCGTTGTACAGCTTGTTAGCTGCCAGGACGGCGTCCATATCTAGTTCAACGCCTAAACCTTCGTTGGTGCTTGGCACAGTGATTTTACCATCTTTGATTTGGTAAGGGTTCTTGGTCAAGTTTTGACCGTCTTGCCAGATCCAATGTGTATCAATATCAAAGACGTTGCCAGGAGCAGCAGCGGCAGTGTTAACGGCCATCGCTAAGGAGATATCAAAGTGGTTGTTAGAGTGAATTCCCCAGTTTAAACCGAATTCTGAACAAAGTTGCGCAACCCGCACGGCACCTTCCATGGTCCAGAAGTGGGGGTCAGCCAGAGGAATTGAAACGGCGTTCAACGCAATGGCGTGAGACATTTGCCGCCAGTCAGTGTCAACCATGTTAGTGGCAGTAGGCATGTGGGTCTTCTTCAAGAATTCAGAAAGAATTTCACGACCAGAGAAGCCATCTTCGGCACCAGCTGGGTCTTCGATGTAATGCAGAACATCTTTCATTTCATCGGCGTAGTGCAGGGCATCCTTCAAAGGCCAAGCCCCGTTTGGATCCAAGTCCAACTTAGCGTCTGGGAAAGCTTTATGTAAGGCCTTCATGACCTTGACTTCTTCCTCACCTTCGAGCACACCACCCTTGAGCTTGAACGTCTTGAAACCGTAACGATCGTAGGCAGCTTGGGCTAATTTAACGATAGATTCAGCGTCCATAGCAGGTTCACGCCGAAGCTTGCCCCAGTCATCTGAGTTGTCGTCGTTCTTCAAGTAAGGTAACTTCGTCTTGGAGCTGTCACCTACAAAGAACAGGTAGCCCAGGATACCAACGTCTTCACGTTGTTGACCGTCACCCAACAGGGCAGCAACTGGTACGTGTAAGTACTTGCCCATGAGGTCCAAGAAGGCGGTTTCCACTGCGGTCACAACGTGGATAGTTGTCCGCAGGTCAAAGGTCTGTTGGCCACGGCCGCCCGCGTCCCGGTAGCCGTACTTCTTATGAATCGCTTGTAAGACCCGTTTGTATTCACCAATTGGTTGGCCAATGACCAATGACTTGGTGTCGTTTAACGTATCCGTGATGGCTTTCCCACCAGGGATTTCACCAACACCGGTCATACCGTTGTCGGTCGTCAGGATAACCAAATTACGCGTGAAGTAAGGGCCATGGGCACCACTCAGGTTCATGAGCATGCTGTCATAACCAGCTACGGGGTAAACATCCATTTTAGCAATTGTAGGGACTGTCATAATTATTGCTCCTTTGTGATTTAATTAACATTTTCTATACTTATATTCTACTCAGTAATTAGCTGTTTAAACAGTCACGAAAGGGACCGTATGCGCACCAAAAGTACCTACGAACTTGCAAAAGTTGTTGCGAGAAGGCAACTCACCGGTAGCGTGTCTGTAATATAAGTGGTGTAAACTAAAAAAGAGGGTGCTGTCGTTTTGGGGGAGTAAGGACAGATTTTACATAGAGGTGAATTTGCGTGGATATTAATAAGATGCGGACATTTTTAACGATTGCGAAGTATGGTAGCTTTCGGGCGGCTTCTGAGAAGCTGTTTTTATCCCCCAGAGCGGTGTCTAAGCAGATGGATCAGATTGAAAATGAGCTGGGTGTTAAACTGTTCAACCGGCAGAAGAACAATACGAGTTTAACCAACATCGGTGAAGAGTTCATCGTGACGGCTCAGGATATTGTTAATAATTACACGGATGCTTTCAACAAGATTCAAATGGAGAGTGCCAGTGATTCCAATAAAATTCTCCTAGGCTTCTCTTCGCAAAATCAAGCGACGGTTATCCAACAGACTTTTGAGCCGATTTTGGCAAAACGACCAGAACTTCGCTTGGAGATGCGTGAGGAGAGTGGCAAGCGGCTGATTGCGATGGTGGCAGCAAAGAAGCTTCATCTGGCAGTTACGCCAGAATACGCCGAAGAAGCTACCTATAGTCCGGATGTCGGGGTTAAGAAACTGCTCACCGGTAAGATGGTGGTGGGGATTAGCAAGCTGGATCCACTGAGTGAACTGGATAGTATTGATTTGGAACAGCTAAAGGATCGACTGGTTTTATACTATAACAACTCTGAGTCGACCTACCTACAGGATGTTTTCTTCAAAAAGTATGACGGTATTTTTGAGAAGAAGCATATTAAACGGGTTTCTTCGATTGAACAGCGGGACCTGTTGATTTCCTTTGGTCGGGGTATCGGATTTTATCCGGAACCTTTGCAACCAGCTGAAAAATTGCGTAATCCTATGCTTAAATTCTTAACGATAACCAATAACATTAGTACCTACTACTCATCGGTCCTTCTGTACAACAAGAAGGAAGACAATCCAATTGTTCGAGAGTTTATTTCTAACTTTAATTAGTGGACGCTTAACCTAAAAATGATGCGCAATCCTATGAATTGGGATTGCGCATCATTTTTGGTTCTTCTGATGAGAGCTATCAGATTTAGGTATTATGACTTGTGTGATGGAAGCTAGTCACTTGCCCTTAAGCTAAGAAATCCGTTGCTTCAACGACCCGGACACAGGCATCGTGCTTGATGTGACGTTGGGCAACACTCAAGTAACCATTTTCCTTGTCTCGGTTAAACAGAATCAGTTCATTATTGTTCTGGTTAGCACAGAGAAGGAAGTCACCGTCACGACTGATGCCAAAGTCACGAGGGAAGACACCTTCCGTTTTAATTTGTTGAATCTTCTCTAAGCGCCGACCACCGTCTAAGACCTTGTGAACAGCCAGAGAGTTGTGGCCTCGGTTAGAAACGTAGACGAATTTTTCATCAGGAGAGAGCCGGATGGCTGCAGATCCGTTGTGACCGACGAAGCCTTCAGGGATGTTTGAGTAGTCTTCAATGACCGCTAACTTCCCAGTTTCAGGATCATATTCAACGACGGCGACCTTGCTAGCTAATTCACCCAAGACGTAGATGTAGTTAGTCTTCTGTGACATGGCAATTTGCCGTGGGCCAAAGCCTGGACGCATCTTCAGTTCGTAAACGGGGGTCAATTCGGCCGTATCGTTGTTTACATCAAAGACGAATAACTTGTCACAGCCTAAGCCACAAACAATTAAGCGACCATCTGGTAATAGGCGAGCAAAGTGAATGTGAGCGTGGTCTTGTTCAACCAGTGGACCATTGCCTTCGATCGGGTAGGTGTGGCTGGCTGTGATGTTGAAGTTGTCATCCATCTTGTAAGTGTGGATGGCGTTGGTGTTGTAGTTGGCAGCAAAGAGGACTTTGTGTTCGCTGTCGATGGAGATATATGACGGTACGGTATATGGTAATTCATTCCAGAAGTAGAGGTTCTTGGCAGCATCGTAAGCTTCGTAAGAACCGTGCTTTTTAGGCAGATAGCTTTCTGAAACTGTCTTGCCAGATTCAGCGTCGATGACGGCAACGCCACCTTCGTTTTCGTTGCGGGTGAGAACGGTCGCAATCTTCTTGCCAGAAGCAGAGAAATTAAAGAACGCAGGGTTTTCAACCTTAGCAAGCAGTGAAATATCCGTAATTTCTTTCTTTTCAGTGTCGAGTGATGCGACGTAGATACCATCAGATTGGTTGTTCTCGGTATAACTGTCGCTGGTATAACCACCTAATAAAAACTTATCAATCATTTGAATAACCTCCCTTAGTCAACAGTAACAATCTTGCATTTAGCAATCGTTTCTTCAGTTAATTCTTGGCCGATTCCAGGACGGTCTGGAATATCGATGTGTCCATCAACGGCTTGGAAATCATCGTACTTGCAGGTTGAGCGGTCTTTAGCGTTGCGGGCCCGTTGGTAAACTTCGTGAATCAAGAAGTTCGGGATAACGGCTTCAACTTGAACAGCGGCTGCAACGGCAATTGGACTCCCGCAGACGTGAACTTGAGCATTGATATCGTAGGTGTAAGCCATGTCACAGATCTTCTTAGCTTCGGTGATGCCCCCACATAGGCAGAGATCAGGTTGAGCAACCTTGATGGAACGGTCTTCGAAGAATTTACGGAAACCGAAGCGGGTGAAGACGCGTTCGCCGGCAGCAACGGGGATGTTGACGTGTTCAGCAACTTCCTTGGTGTTATCGGAGTTCAGTGTATTCACGGGTTCTTCATAGTAGAGAATGTTCAAATCTTCTAGTGCCTGACCAATCTTAATGGCTGATGTGGTGTCAGAGTTGGCATGCATATCAATGATGATGCCCAGGTCATCACCACCAGCTTCACGCATAGCTTTAACCCGGTTATAAGCCACGTTGATTACGTGTTGGGAGACGGTCCCACGGGTTTGCCATTCGTCACTCCCATCGGGCTTTTCACTCAATAGAATTGGATCAAACTTTAAGGCATCGTAGCCTTCTGCCATGATGCGCTTAGTGACATCGGCATACTCGTCGGGAGTGTAGAGCTTTAGTTTCTTAATATCTTCACCCCAGTTGTACTGTAATTGGCTGGCATAGGAACGCAGGTGATCGTTGGTTTTGCCACCGAGTAATTGATAGACGGGTGTATTGTAGTACTTTCCTTTGATGTCCCAGAGAGCAATATCGATCGCACTGATAGCGGCGTTAACAACGACCCCACCGGCAATTCCCCAATATGTAGTCGTTAATAATTGATTCCAAATCTTTTCGATGTTGCGGGGGTCCTCACCGATAATGACTCGACTGAAGTCTTGCAGCATACCGAATCCACCACGCCAGCCTTTGCCATAGGCTAAGCCGGCTTCACCGAACCCAGAGATACCTTCGTCGGTGTTGATCCGAATAACTAAGGGAGACCAAGCTTCCTGGCTACCTGATCCGTTACCACTAAAGCTAGGATCTTCGCTAGGCACTTTCATGATGTCGATGCTCGTAATCTTCATAGCATTATTCCTCCTAACAAATTAAGTGAAGCGTTTACATTCTTAGCATAGTGACTAAATTCACTAATTGACAGATACGACTTGTTCGGTAGGGCGACTTATAGTTGCTGTGAGTGTCTCTCATAAAATTCAGATAAAATCTTTAAAAATCAATAAACCGCTGGCTTCATAGGGTATTTGGCGTATACATCTCTATGAATAATCTGTAGAAAGAGTTGGCCATTCACTTCTGCGGGGACTAATTGTTCACATCAGGTCAGATTGGTCGCTTCCTAATAGTGAAAGCCCTCACGTATACTTATGGCAGAAGCTAATTGTGATTGTCGTTTCCCGACTAGCAATTCTACATATCTATTACAGGAGGTCAGTTCAATGAAGAAAGTATTGATGAGCGAGAAGATTGACGATGCTGGTATTAAGTTGTTGGAAGACAACGGTTTTAGTGTCACCACCTCTCCCGCGACTGATGTTGAGACCATGAAGAAAGAGATTCAAGATGCATACGCTGTGATTATGCGTTCTTCAGAATTACCAGATGAAGTTATTGCTGCTGGTAAAGAATTGAAGATCATTTCTAGAAATGGAACCGGTATCAATAATGTTGACGTGGACAGTGCCACGAAGCACAACGTTCTGGTTGCTAAGGTCAATGGTGCCAATGCATTTGCCGTGGCTGAATATGCTTTAACTTGCATGTTGATGTTGAGCCGTAAAATCGTGAATGATGATCGGTTGGTTCGTGCAAAAAAGGACAGTTTGGCCGAATATGGGTCAATGCCAAACTTCTCTACTCAGATGGGTATCAATGGTAATGAACTTCGTGGAAAGACGTTGGCCATCTTAGGTGTTGGTCGGATTGGACGTCAGTTGGCTAAGTTTGCTGAAGCCTTTCAGATGAATGTTATCGGCTATGACCCGTACGTAAAGGATGATCCCGTTAAGATGTACGACTCGTTAGATGAAATTTATCCAATTGCCGATTTCATTTCAGTACATATGCCTTACACACCTGAAACTGCCAATATGATCAGCAAAAAGCAACTGGCTATGATGAAGCCTAACGCCATCCTGATTAACTCAGCTCGGGGCGGAATCATTAATGAACAAGATTTAGCGGATGCCTTAAACAAGGGCGAAATTGCTGGTGCTGCTTTAGATTCATTTAGACCAGAACCCCCAGCTCCAGATAACCCCCTGTTTGCCACTGAAAACGTGCTCTTAACTTCTCACATCGCCGGAACAACGGCTGAAGCTAACCGGGCACTGGGTGTGGGTGCTGCGCAAGCTATTGTGGACTTTACTAATGGTAAGATGCCTGAATTTCCAGTAAATCCAGACGTCTTTGCCACGAATTAACGCTGAGGAGATGTCATTGTCATGAAGCACGGAAAATTAATTGCCGGTGTTATCGGACTAATCTTAGGAATCATCATTGCATTCTTTATTCCAGTTCCACATGGGTTAACGCACGCGGCCATGGTCGTCTTGGCAACATTAGTCACGGCGAACATCTTCTGGATTTTTAACGTCATTCCTAGTTTTGCCACTGGGTTATTGATGCTTTCTTCTTGGGTCGTTTTAAATGCAGTTCCATTTGAAGATTCATTCGCTATTTTCTCTTCCACAACGATGTGGATCATTATCGGTGGTTTGGCCTTAGGGGCCGCAGCCACTAAGACTGGGTTGATCACACGGATCGCCTATAAGATCATGTCATTCTTCCCAGCTAACTTTAAGGGACAGTCACTGGCACTGTTTATTTCTGGGACGATTATTGCGCCCATGATTCCTAGTGCGCACCCTAAGGCTGCCATGAGTACGCCTTTAGCTAAAGGGATTAGTAATGCTCTGGGATACAAGCCAAAGAGCGCTGCTAGTTCAGGGTTGTTTTTGGCTGCTATGTGGGGCTTCTTCGTTACTGAAGGTAGTTTCTTAAGTGCCACTGCTCAGAACTATGCGTTCAAAGGACTGCTACCAGCTAAGTATCAAGCTGTTCTGTCATGGGGAAAGTGGTTCATTATGATGCTCCCATGGACGATTGTTATTTTAGTTGCTGGTTACTTCTTACTTAATTCCTTGTTCAAACCAAAGGATGATAAGCCGGTTTCTCGTGAATTTATCAATAAGCAGTTGTCAGATTTAGGCGGGATGTCTAAAAACGAAAAGATTACGGCTGTTTCAATTTTATTAGCCATTATTATGTGGATTTTGGAATCCACCATTAATATTCCATCTGCAGTTACTGCTCTAATTTGGGTAAGTATCTTGGTTGCTTTGAAAGTATTGACGCCAGATGACTTTAAGTCTCGTCTGAGTTGGTCAACGATTATCTTCATTGGGACTGTTATGGCGTTAGGAAACGTTATGCAGACCGTTGGATTGACTAATTGGTTGCGAGACGTCTTAAAGCCAGTTATTGGACCGGTCGTTGGCAACATCTGGATTGCTGTCATCGTCTTACCAATTGTCATTTACTTAATCAAGTTTGTCGTGGTCTCCCTGATTTCAGCCGGGACGCTGGTAACTCTGGCTTTGCTGCCATTTGTTACGCAGATGGGCTTCAACCCTGGCATCTTGGTTATTATCGTTACGACTAGTGTCAACGTTTGGTTATTGTCATACATGAACGCACCATTCCTGACTGGGTCAGCCGCTGTTCAGGATAGTATGGCGTCTCGGGCTTCGATGGCCAAATCTTCTGTCGGGTACATGGTCATTAACATTATTGGGTTACTGGTTTGTGTCCCTCTGTGGCAGTTAATGGGCCTAGCTTAATTAGGTCGGTTTGCCAAAATAAAAGCCAACGCACGAACGCGTTGGTTTTTGTTTCAACTTATTAGTGAAAATGCTCACATTTGGAGGTGCTACAATTGCCAATTATTGCGATAATATTAGGAATTGCCATACTGATTTACATGATCATCAGACTAAAAATGAATACCTTCGTATCTCTGGTGATTACCTCAATCTTCGTTGGGTTATTCTTAGGGATTCCGTGGACACGAATTGCTGAGGTCGTTGAAAAGGGGATTGGTGATCAGGTTGGCCACTTAGCCATTATCTTTGGGTTAGGGTCGATGCTGGGTAAACTGATTTCTGATTCCGGGGCTGGTCATCAGATTGCGATGACGTTAACTGAAAAGTTTGGTCCTAAGTACATTGAGTGGGCTGTGGTGATTTCGGCTTTTGTCATTGGGCTGGCCCTGTTCTTTGAGGTAGGTCTAGTCGTGCTGTTGCCAATTATTTACGTGATTGCCCAAGAGATGGACATTGCCTTACTCTATCTGGCTATTCCAATGGCGGCGGCACTGAACGTGGCTCACGCCTTCTTGCCACCTCATCCAGCACCAACAGCGATTGCTGGTATTTTGGGTGCACCATTAGGTCAGGTCTTGTTACTAGGGATTATTGCGGCTATCCCAACGGTTATTATTATGGGGCCGGGGTATAACCACTTGCTTCATCGATTAGCCCCGCAGATTTACCACAAAAACGTTAAAATTGCCGTTTTAGGTGACGTGAAGATGGATTGGAAGAAGGATGAGCTGCCGTCATTTGGTGTGAGCCTGATGACCGCGGTCATGCCAGTCATCTTGATTGTGATTGCAACTTTGGCGAAGTACCTATTGCCAAAACATTGGCTCGTGTCAGACTTTCTCCAGTTCATTGGAATTCCCGACATTGCTATGATTCTGGCACTGATCTGGGCCATTTATGGTATCGGCCTCAAACGGGGAATGCATATGAAACAGATTGGTCAGTCGTTTGAGACGGCCATTAAGCAGATTGCCATGATGCTCTTGATTGTTGGTGGTGGCGGTGCCTTCAAGGAAGTTCTGGTTGAAGGTGGCGTTGCAAAATATGTATCACAGATGTTTACGAACTTAGACCTCTCCACTGATTGCAGCTTGGTTAATTACGGCTGTGCTACGGATCTGCTTGGGGTCAACCACGGTTGCCTCATTGACAGGTGCCGGTCTGGTAGCACCGATGATTGCGTCGACAAGTGTTGATCCAGCACTGATGGTCTTAGCAGTTGGAGCTGGTTCAGTCTTCTGTGACCACGTTAACGGCGCTGGTTTTTGGATGGTCAAGCAATACTTCGGATTGACCTTGAAGGAAGCCCTGTTGTCTTGGACGACGCTGACCATGGTGATGTCAGTTGTAGGACTGGTTGCCGTGCTAGGCATTTCAATATTTGTTTAAGTCAATTAGTTTTATGATTCTCAGGATTTACATACATGATAAAAGGGATACGTCGCAGACGTATCCCTTTTGCGTTAACAGACTTTAGGTGTTATTAGCTATTACTACTTCACTGCCGCAACCAATCGTGGATTAGCGGTAATGTAACCACCGGCAACCCGGTAACGTAGCGTTCCGGCGGTTGTCGTATTCTGACCTTGAGAGTAATCCCAGCCGAGTATTCTGAAGGTGTGGTGCGCCCGCTGCGGGTAATGTTGTTTCCGTTGCGTGAGGTTCACGTTAGCATAGCGGTTCACGGCAGTTTTGACCCGGACTTGGACAGGTACACTGTATTTTCCAGCAACGACAAAGTGGCGATTTCCCGACATGTATTTCCCATTGGTGAGGAGTAAACGGGGCGTCTTCCCGTGTGTGACGATCTTTTTGACAGCTAGTTGTTTTCCTTGGGCGTAGGCGACTTGAGGTTGAGACAACCCTGCGGAGCCGTAACCGTTAATGCCACCAGGATTGATGACGGTCACAGTCCGCGGGGCGTTTTGGTAGTAGCTAGCCGTGACGTAGTCGGCCTTAGTCGTGACGTAACCAGTCTCACCATACGTCTGGGAATGCCGGTTGGCGTCTCTAACCTGATAGCGCTGATTACCAGCTTTAGAAGTAGTGACACCAGTTACTAAGAAGGTCGGTTGCTTCATCTGTGTTTTTTTGGCGAACCAGGCTAGTCGGTTGGCTGCACTGAAGTTCTTATGGCTATACAGACCGATTTTTTGGGTCGCTGAGAGATAAAATTGTTGGAAGTCTGCTGTGTCATTTTCCGTTGGTGTGCTTGGTGTGGGGGTCGGTGTCGGTACTTCGGGTTCCTTGATGGCCATGCCTGGTTGAGGCTCACGCACGTACGTTTGATTACCGGTGATTCCGTGATCTTCACCATCATAGAGACTAAGTAATTGTTGGGTACTGTCATTCACTGTTATGTCTGAATCACCCAGAACGGGGCCCTGAGGATCATAGACCTGATAGTTCTGCAGAAAGTCGTCGTAGCCAGCAAATGGTGGTTGCTGGTTTAAGTTAAAGCTGACTTTGCCGTTACCGACTTCCTGCCAACGATTAGTGACCATTGAATTACTGCTTGTTAGATTGTAGAGCCCACTATCTTTGAGAATGAGAGTGGGACTGACGGTGAGGCAGTTGAGTTGGGCGCTGGGCTCAATATAGTTAGTGTAGTTCGCAGCGAGGGTGTCGGGTGAAGAGAAGTTGCCTAAATTGAGGACCTGTAATGCCTTACAACCCAACGTTAGCCCACTCAGGTTGGCAACGTTATCTGTCTGCATTTTGGAGAGGTCCAAGTAAACGAGTGAGGTATCATTTTGAAACATATTGGCGATGGAATGAGTATTGCTGGCTGCGAAGCTCGGCGCAGTAAAGGTTGTCAAAGCTGAATTGCCGGTAAACATGCCCATGAAACCCGAACCGCCGACAATATTCGTGCTGTCTAAGTTAGTAAGGTCTAAATTAGCCAGTCCACTGTAATCGGTTACATTTGTAAAACCAGCAAATAGGTAAGCGGCGTTGACACCGACGTTAATTTTCCCCGTGACGGCAATCTTCGTCACCTTGTCTTGGAAATCGGTTCTGGAGAGATTGTCCTGGTTATCTTCAACCAGATCAGTCAAAACTTGGCCATTGGGAAGCGTCAGCCAGCGACCAGAAAACTTGCGCAACGTACCACCCTTTAGCGTTAGCGTGCCGTTATTTAGGGTCCAGGGAATACTGGTCTCACCGGAGCCAATAGTACCTGAATAGCTAGTTTCATCGACAGTAGCTGCCCGGGCACTTGGTAAGGGTTGTCCCACGGGCAGACTGCCCTGCTGGGGAATGGGAGCTAATGGACTCAAACCGATGAGCAATCCTAACGTGAGTAAGCCTACTTTCCACTTCATTTAGATAAACCTCCCTGAAATAAATGCGTGTTAAACGAGTCAAATCGATTTATTATTGTCACGGTTAGTGTATCATTGAGCAACCTTGATAATGAACAATATTGACTCGTTTATGGGTAAGTATTTAGAAACGCTAAAAGGCAACCGAATATTGAAGGAATTATTAACGGATTAGGGCCCTGCTTTGACTGAACAACTGGGAGTCACTGCGCTTTAAAAATGGGCGGTTCATTCTTTGAGCAAATTGGTAAGACCAATTAGAAAAGTCTGTTATACTGGGAGCGATTATCAGCGTGTAAAGCGGAACGTAGGAGAAAATGATGGCAGATTTGATTTACAGGGAGGTCGTGAATGACCTCAAGAAAAGAATTCTCAGTGGTGAGTTTGCGGATCGTAAGTTCCCCGACGAACGGCACCTTAGCGAGAGCTATCAAGTGAGTCGGAGTACAGCTAAGCGGGCGCTCAACGTATTATCTGAGCAGGGAATCGTGTTTAAGAAACGGGGTTCCGGCACCTACGTGAATCCGTTGTATTTAAAAGATAAATCAATCTTTCGCTTTGAAGGGAAGAACCTGGGTGTGACGGATAGCCTTCAAATCGGGGATGAACAACCCCGAAGCGATATCCTAGATTATCAGGTGATTGCGGCAACCCCTGAGTTACAACAGGATTTATTTCTAAGTAGCTCGGATTTTGTCTATCGGATTAAGCGGCTCCGGATTTTTGAAGATCAGCCGGTGATCATTGAGACGGGATATATTCCCATCAAGATTTTGCCCGACCTATCACCCGATGCCGTGAAGACTTCTATCTTTAATTATTTACACGCGGCCCAGGGAAAATCGGTGACGCGGTCATTTCTGTCGATCTCAGTGGCCCCCTCAACGGTTGAGGACCGGCAACTCTTACATTTGTCAGCGACGGAACCGGTGGGCGTCATGGACGGTATCTTCTTCCTGGACGATGGGACCCCGTTTGAGGTTTCTAACATGCGGTTGCACTATCAGTACATGAAATATAATACATTTGTTAATTTGAATGAAGATTAGTTGATTTTTACCGGGAAGGTGCTAAATTTACCGGTAGGCGGACAACAATGATGGATTGTCCCTTCAAGCAATCGTTCTGCGTGAACGGCTTTTTGAAGGGGTAATTAATCAATAATCACCAGAAAATCTAACTAATTTTGGAATTGGACCGTATCAATTTTGAAAAAGGTTGACTTTTTGAAATTTTCCGGTATTATTGGGAATATAAATTAACCTCTGATTCACGTTGATTGTGTAGAAGTTTGTTTACCTAAGACGAAGGAGTGTAAAATTCATGGCAGTAGATTACGATTCCAAGTCATACTTGGAAAAGGTTGACGCCTGGTGGCGTGCTACAACTTATCTTTCCGGTGGGATGATCTTTTTAAAGAGCAACCCATTGTTCTCAGTTACCAACACACCAATCCAAAAAGAGGACGTTAAGGTTAAGCCTATCGGGCACTGGGGTACTATCTCAGGCCAAACGTTCCTGTACGCACATGCTAACCGTTTGATCAACAAGTACGGTTTGAACATGTTCTATATCGGTGGCCCTGGTCACGGTGGCCAAGTTATGGTTACTAACTCTTACTTGGACGGTACGTACACTGATGACTATCCTGAAATTACTCAGGACCTTGAAGGTATGTCACGCTTGTACAAGCGGTTCTCATTCCCAGGTGGGATTGGTTCTCATATGACTGCCCAAACGCCAGGTTCACTCCACGAAGGTGGGGAACTTGGTTACTCACTCTCCCATGCTACTGGTGCTGTTTTAGACAACCCAGACCAAATTGCATTTACTGTAGTTGGTGATGGGGAAGTTGAAACTGGCCCTGCTATGACTGCATGGAACTCCATCAAGTTCTTGAACCCTAAGAACGATGGTGCCGTATTACCAATCCTCGATGTAAACGGCTTTAAGATTTCCAACCCAACGTTATTCTCTCGGATGAGCGACGACAAGATCGCTAAGTTCTTCGAAGGTTTGGGCTGGTCTCCTCGTTTCCTTGAAAACGAAGATATCCATGACTACATGACTTACCATGAAAAAGCTGCTAAATTGTTTGACCAAGCTATTGCTGACATCAAGCAAATCCAAAAAGACGCCCGCGAAAACGGCAAGTACGAAGATGGGACTATCCCAGCTTGGCCAGTTGTTATCGCTCGCTTGCCTAAGGGTTGGGGCGGTCCTAAGCACAACCCAGCTGGCGAACCAATCGAAGGTTCATTCCGTGCTCACCAAGTTCCACTTGGTTTAAGCCAAAACAACTTCGATGAATTACAAGAATTTGAAGACTGGATGAACTCATACAAGCCAGCCGAATTATTCAACACTGATGGTTCATTGAAGGCAGAAGTCGCTGATTTCGCCCCTAAGGGTGACAAGCGGATGGCTGCTAACCCAGTTACGAACGGTGGTCGTCACCGTGGCGAAAAGGCTGACATGCTGGACTTGCCTAACTGGAAAGACTTCGCTAACAAAATCGACGCATCTAACCGTGGGACTAACCTGCCAGATGCTAACCAAAACATGGACATGAACGTTCTGTCACACTTCTTTGCTGGCGTTGCCACTAAGAACCCATCATCATTCCGGATCTTCGGACCTGATGAAACGATGTCCAACCGTCTTTGGGAAATGTTCAAGATTACGAACCGTCAATGGATGAGTAAGGTCAAGGAACCAAATGACCAATACGAAGCTCCAGAAGGCCGTATCTTGGATGCTCAATTGTCAGAACACCAAGCTGAAGGTTGGCTTGAAGGTTACACCTTAACTGGTCGTACCGGTGTGTTCACGTCTTACGAATCATTCTTGCGGGTTGTCGACTCAATGACGACGCAACACTTCAAGTGGATCCGTCAGGCAGCTGCCGAAGACTGGCGTAACGATTACCCATCCCTGAACTTGGTTTCTACTTCCACTGTGTTCCAACAAGACCACAACGGTTACACCCACCAAGATCCAGGTATGCTGACCCACTTGGCTGAAAAGAAGTCTGACTTCATTCGCCAATACCTGCCAGCCGATGGGAACACGTTGTTAGCTGTCTTTGACCGTGCTTTCAAGGACCGTCAAAAGGTTAACCACATTGTTGCTTCTAAGCAACCTCGTCAACAATGGTTCTCTGTCGATGAAGCAGAAGAATTAGCTACTGAAGGTATCAAGGTTATCGACTGGGCTTCCACTGTTGCTGAAGGTGAAGATGCTGATATCGTCTTTGCTTCTGCCGGTGTTGAACCAACCATCGAAACTTTGGCTACTGTAGACCTGATCAACGACGCCTTCCCATCTGTTAAGATGCGTTACGTCAACGTTGTTGAATTGGAACGTCTGCAAAAGAAGAACGGGCCACTGAACGCAGAACGTGCTTTATCTGATGACAAGTTCAGTTCATTATTCGGTCAATCCGGTACGCCAGTACTCTTTGGTTTCCATGGGTACGAAGACTTAATCGAATCAATGTTCTACGAACGTCAACACTTAGGCTTGAGCGTACATGGTTACCGTGAAGACGGTGATATCACGACTGCTTACGACATGCGTGTATACTCCGAACTTGACCGGTTCCACCAAGCTAAAGATGCTGTTAACATCTTGATCAACAAGGGTGCTATTGACGAAGCTGCCGGTAAGGCCTTCGACAAGAAGATGGATGACATCTTAGCTAAGCACTTTAAGGTTACCCGTGACGAAGGTCATGATATTGAAGAATTTACGAAGTGGCAATGGACGCCATTGAAGAAGTAATTTCTTTCAATGAACCTAAATTTCAACTAGTGTGTTAACTGCCAATCGGTGGTTAGGATACGGGGACGCGCAATTCTTAAGTGAATTGCGCGTCTTTTTTTGTCGTAGATAATTGTTAAACGCAGGTGACGGTTTACTTTTTCAGTGAGACGACCCATAATTGGATTATCTATAATAATTAAGGGCTGTTCATAAGGTCTATGGTAGGAGGCGAAGCGTATGCAAAGTAATCAGCGAATAGCAGAGTTATTGGTTCGCTTGATGGTTGGTGAGACCTTGAAACAGGGAGAACTTGAGTCGCGTTATGGGGTTAGTCGACGAACTAGCCAGCGAGACTTGGCATACATTCGTCGGGCACTATCGGAGTACGCTGCCGGTGACTTAATTGAAAATCAGGGAACGTATCGGTTGTCGCGGCAAAGTGAATCGACGGATTCTGCAATGGTTCTAACGGCTAGTAACATTCTGTTAGGTTCACGAGCACTGAATCAAGTGGAGTTGACATCGACCTTGGCCTATCTGAGTTCGAATCTTTCGCCGGAGATGCAGTTGGCAGTGCGTCAACAGTTAAAACTCTCTCGGGGAAGCTATGTGCCACTGTCCCGGGCCAAGCCACTGCTTCATCGGTTGCGGGAAGTGGCCACCAGTATCGCTCAGAACCAAAAGATGGTCTTTTCCTACCGGAGTAGTCGCCCAGAAGAGACGACGGCTCAGATTCATCACGCACAGCCAGTAGCGTTGTTTTTTGAAATTTTTTATTTTTACGTGGCCATGTACAGCGAAGAACACCATGGTTACTGGTTGTATCGGCTCGACCGTATCGAAGATATTTTGGAAAAACTGCCGGGAGAAAAACTGGATTATGACGAACGGTTTTCGTTGCAGGAACACCGACACTACACGTACCTACTGGATTCCGGGTCGATGACGCAGGTGCGGTTTATCTATCGGAACTACATTCAGACGGTGCTGGACCATTTTCCCGATTCACGGGTTATCAAGACAAATGCGGACGGCAGCCACGTGGTGGAAGCCTACATCAAGGTGGACGGCGCGATGCTGTGGCTGATGAGTCAGGGGGCGGGGCTCCAAGTCCTATCGCCACCATCACTGGTCAAACGAATGCGTGACGCTCTGGCCGCTGCTTATCGGCAATATGATGAATGAGGTTAGACCTGCGGCTGTCAGAGGTTCCGCCTGCTGTGGGGAGCGCCTACGGCCTGAAAAGCGGTCCTTCGGCTCGGTTTGAAGCCTGGGAAAACCACCAGTCTCCAAACACGTCCCACGCTGTAAGCCAAAAATCGGCTAACACCGTTGACACAGCTGGCTCCACCTCTGACAGCCTCCGGTTAAACGGATTCTTGGCAACTAAGCTAGTTTAGTTGCCTGAATGACAGCACTTACGCAATATTATTGGCGAACCGGAATGCGGCAAGTTGTCACTATGTCTGACTAACCCCCAATACCTAATCCTTGTTGTATCTGGCATAGTGGGTGTTTCAGTATTTTCAGTCTTTGGTTAATATAAATAAAATGTTTCTGGGATCCGCCACGATTAAGTTTGTGGCGGATTTTATGTCTATTAAGGTTTTTTTAAACTTTTCTGCATTTATTTCATCAAATGACAGATTATTGTAAACCGTTGTTGTATAATAACTTTTAGTTATCAAATCATAATGAGTTTTACACAATTTAGAACAATATGATTTAGGGACTAATTAATAAAGCGAAAGGAACCTGG
The DNA here is from genome assembly GCF_003946265.1 of Levilactobacillus yonginensis. GTDB lineage: Bacteria > Bacillota > Bacilli > Lactobacillales > Lactobacillaceae > Levilactobacillus > Levilactobacillus yonginensis. Next base: position 9,689 of record NZ_RHNO01000021.1, on the reverse strand, counting down.
GGCGTTGGAATGCTCGTGATTAGAGGGTGTATATTTCGGGTAACATCCGGTTATACCTTCTAGTTAAAAAGTAGTTATGAGACTTGATTGTATTGTTAAGTGCAAGGTTGAATTGATTACATAATCGCGTGAGAATTGGTTGCGCAAGGCCATTAGAACTGTCGCTTTAGTTGTGCTGAGGTTTGGCTTATTTTTTTCAGTCTGATAACTCTTATTAGAGTGAAAGGTCGGAATTTAGTCAGGCAAACGAGCGACTAGGCTGCGGGTTAACTAGTGTTTGATCATTCAGAATGATCGATAATAGAATTATTTTAGCAAGGTGGGAAAAATTTTGGAAAGCGTCGTGGAATTAACTTGTCCGGGGTGCGGAGCTCGTGTGTCGACTGGGCAAAAGACCTGTCAGTATTGTCACGCACCAATCGTGATTTCAACGTTTAATAGTGTGGCCGGTATGTCCGCAGCAGATCTGAATAAGCATGCCCGGTCATATCGTCAGGGATTGAAGGATCATCCTGATAATAAGGATTTAAATAAGTCTCTGGCCATGTGCTACCTCAAACTAAAGATGTACGCACAGGCGGCGGCAGCATTTGCCCATGCAATCGAGGATAATTTCGACGATTCCGAAAGCTTCTTTTATGCTGCTCTGACTACTTTGCAGGGCAAGAAAGCCTATTTAGCTGGTCGGAAGGCTGTTGACCAAAGTGAAGAGTACATTAACGCTGCTTTGATGATCGAACCAAAGGGTATTTATTACTACTTTTTAGCTTACTTGAAATACGATTTTTTTGCGCGTAAGCATTTTCGTACCACGCCAACTTATGAAGAGGCGTTGGCGAATGCGCAATCGACGGGATTATCCGAGACTGATATTGAACAACTTTATATCATCTTAGGCGTTGCCCGTCCTAGTTCTTTATAGTGTCACCAAATTATTAATGGTTAATAAAACCAAAAGTGGAGGAATTTTTTTCATGACAGTTATACTTCTTATTTTGATTCTTGCAGTGGCTTACTGGTACATCGTGTTTGGTTCTGCCGAAGCAAAAGCTATTCGGCAGCGCAAGCATGGCAAAACGCCAGACGAAAAGAAGGTTATTGATTACTTCTTACGTCATGGTCTTGCTCGTAAACTAGCTGGTGTTATGTCAGATTCAGATTACATCACTATGGTTCAAACTAGAGCCAACAGCTTGAACTTACGGCAAAAGGCCATTGAACAAACTGGTTTAGATGAAGATGAAATCAGCGAAATCAAGCCAATTAATCTGGTGGGTTACGAATTCGGTAAGCAATCATGGGCGCGACGGACTGATGACGATAATCAAACAGTCAGTTCACGCTATGAATTGACCTGGATTTTATTCAGTGAATCTCAGATGCACATGTACAAGTATTCATTTGATATGGATCAGAATTGGCACAATACAGAAACTGAAGAGTTCTTCTATCAAGATGTGACCTCCGTTTCAACAGCTACTAGTTCAGAGTCAGCTCGGTTCGTAGAAAAGGGCGGTGAACGAGAAGAAACTGTTGATACCACGCAATTCCGGGTGATTGTTCCTGGTGACAAGATGTACTTTGCGATGAACGGAACTGACCTTTCAACGGCCAACGAATCAGTAAAGGCCATGAAGCAGATGTTGCGTGAAAAGAAGAACGCTTAAGCTTTAAGTCGAGAGGTACTGGGGTATATGAATAAATTCGTTGCGTTTAGCCGTTACCCACGGTGCAGTGACGGTGGCATTAAGCGATAATGGGTATGCTCATAAGAATAATCATTCTTTTAAGCACAGACTATTTAAATTAAGATATAACCCACAATAACATTAAACGAGATGAAGGCTTACCGACTGATACTAATCATTGTGGCAGTTAAGTAAGCTCTCATCTCGTTTTTGTACAACTAGTTCTTTAGGCTAACTAGCAATCTGAATTATAAGGAGGAATTTGATGTCATTATTTGGTCGAAACAAAAATGAAGCGGCCTTCGTTAACGGCAAGAAGCACATGACCGACGTCATTAAGAATACTGGCGCAGGAGAGTTGCTGATTTGGCGGCAACCCGAAGAGGATTTCAATACGAATTCCACGGTGGTCGTCATGCCTGGTGAAGAGGCTATCTTTATCAAGAGCGGGACGATTGAACAAGTCTTTGATAACGGTACCTATCATTTGTCGACGGAGAACTACCCATTCATCAGCCGGTTGCGCAATGCTATGTCCGGCGGTGTCAGTACTTTTAACTGTGTTGTCTATTTCGTGCGGAAAGCGGACAGTGAGGAAATCCTCTGGGGTTCCCAAACACCGATCCAGGTACGAGACAAAGTTTGGGGAATTCGGACGTCTGCCCGGGTCCGTGGTGCGTACAAGGTGCGAATCACTAATCCAGCAAAGTTTTTAGAAAAATTACTGGGTAATAACGTTCCTTACCAAACGCAAGATGAGTTAACGAAGTATTTTTCTAACGAGTTTCAAGGAAAAATCAAGTCAACTATTTCCATCTTTTTGAATGGCCTTCAGCAGGAACTGATTGGGTTAGATGCCTATTTAGAAGACCTATCAACGCAAATTGCGCCTAAGCTCGATGAGGTTTTTGCCGACTACGGATTGACCTGTGTCACATTCTCACTGGCCGGTTTAGATATCGATACCACGAAGTACGATGCCATTGATGAATCTCAAATCGGCGCCATTGCTAAAGGCAAACTGGCTCAAGGGGACAAAGCGGTTATGGATGTGCTTGGTGATGATTGGGGTAAGCAACAAGCGGCGAATATCTTAACGAACCTTTCAAATAATTCCGGTGCTGGCGGTGTGGCCGCGATGGGTGCGGGGATTGGCATGGGCGTAGCTTCCGGCGGCGTGGTTGGCGATATGAGTAAGCGAATGCTGTCTCCATTAAGCGGTGCTGCCGAACCCAAAGAAACTGCGAAACCAGCAGATGATCAACCAGATGATATGGCCGTTCTAATGAAGCTCAAAAAGATGCTAGCGGCCTCTTTGATTACACAGGAACAGTATGATGCCAAGGTGGCAGAAGTACTGGACCGGATGTGAGGTGCTAGATGTCTAAACAACAAAATCTTTGGGTACTCTTGGACGCAATTTTCCTGATAGCCTTTAACATTGTTTTCTTCGTCTTGGGAGGTGCTAATCAAGCAGCCAGTGTTTGGTGGGCATATGGATTTATTCACTTGTCTTACGTGCTGTTACTGGTTACGCCCTTCATGGTGCGGAGAAGTAGTAGTGCTGCTGTCTTTAGCATGTCACTGTACAGTATTTCAGCGACGTATTTCTTTATCACGTTTGTGTGTGGCTTGATCTTTATTTTCTTTTATCCAGACCAGGGAACGCTGAGTCTGGTCAGTCAGGTCATCATTACGGCACTGTACGCGATTATCTTGATTGCCCATATTATTGCTAATGAACGAACAGCGGACGCCTTAGTTGTTCATGAACAGGAATTACAGTTTGTTAAACGCAGTTCTGGCAAACTAGCGGGTATTCTGGCACGGACACAGGATGCAGACTTAAAGAAAAAAGTCGAAGAGGCTTACGACTTGGCTCACGCTAGTCAGGTAAAGTCCTCGCCGGCTGCTCAATTGACAGAACGCTCTGTGCTAGCCACGATTGACCAGTTGGAACAAGCAACGGCGGTTCGTGATCAAAAGGAAATGGCTATTTTACTGGATCAGATTATCAACGGTATTGATAGCCGCAATCGCCAGTTGAAGTTTGCACAATAGTGAATTTCTAAGTGAGCTGCACTTGTGACGACAGGTAAGCAGTCCTATTACAAGTATTAATTGCTAAACTAAAGGTTGAAAGCACTGAAACAACCAGGATTGGGTATTGGGATTTAGTCGGATATAGTGAAAAATTGCCGCTTTACCGTTCGCCAAATTTGGACTGGAACGCGATGGGAAGGACGGGACAAGCCAAAAAGTGGTCTTGTCCCTCGCTTGAAGCCGCCAAGCACGTCTTCAAGTCGCCATTTTCAAGAAAGACACTTGAAAATACCACGGCTGAATCCAAATTTGGCTCGCTCTTGGCTACCTAGTGGCATGCCAATAATACTGAGTAAGTGCTGTCACTCAGGCATGCAAGCTAGCTTACTTTTCAAGAACCCGTTTAACCGAAGGTGGTCAGAGGTGGAGTCTGCTGTGTCGACGGTGTTAGTCGATTTTCGGCTTACAGCGTGGGACGTGTTTGGAGACTGGTAGCTTTTCCAGGGGTCAAACCGAGCCGAAGGACCGCTTTTCAGGCCGGAGGCGTTCCCCACAGCAGGCGGAATCTCTGACTGCCGCAGGTGGCTGGGTGAGACTAATTTTAAACCTGTAATGCTTTACTAGTCTTGGTTTGATAACGGTTTTCTAACTTGCAACCTTTAATCGTTAAACTAAATATCATTGTAAAGAAAGATAGTCCCAGAAATCACACCTGATTTCTGGGACTATCTTTTTTTGCGATTATTGATCAGCAAGCATGGTTTTTACCTGTTGCTGCAGCTTAGCTAATCCCTTTTCTGGTGTCGTTTCGCCAGTACTTAACTGACTAAGCATTTGGTTCACGTCAGCCTGATATTGGGTGTACCCGACGAGGGTGGGGTCCATGAAACCATCAGGCAGTGATTGGGCCGCTGCCTTTGCCAGGGGATGTTGGCGTAAATACTTTTGGTAATTCTGACTCTTTAACGCGGTGGTTGTTAGCGGGAGATAACCGGTGGCCTTGGCCCACTTCAACGTTTGCTTCTTAGCCAGTAAGAACTGCATAAAGGCCGCCGCGCCTTTACGTTGGTCCTTAGAAGCTGATTTAAAGAGGACTAGGTCGTTACCGGCAATGGCGGGTCGCCGCTTGCCCTGATAACTCGGCTGTGGTGCTGTTCCCCAGTGCAGTCCCTTAGGCGTGCTGGTCTGCATGATGCCTAGTGCAGCGGATGAGCCACTGTAGAAGAGGGTCTTGCCCTTGAGAAAACTGATGTTACCGAAGCCGTCTGCACCGGCCGTCTTCGCGGTCTTGGCCTGTAACATGTCGTAGATGACGTGGGTGGCGCCGACAATGTTCGGACTGGTCAGTTGCGGCTGTCGTTGATACAATGGCGTACCGGCCGCCTGAGCGAGTGAATCGACCTCGGATGAAAGGCTTTGGTCTAAGGCCAGCCCCGTCAGTCCCTGGGCACGGACTTGTTTACCAGCTTTGGCAACGGCCGCCCAAGTTTTGGGGACCTGGATATTATTCTGTTTGAGGAGGTCGCGGTTATAGTAGAGCACCCGAATCGATTTAGAGAAGGGCAGTGCGTAGGTCCTGCCCTGATACTGAGTTGCCGCCTTGAAATTAGGGGCAATTTTACCCACCGTTTGTTTGGCAAGGTATGGGTCGATTGGCGTCACAAAGCCACCGCGCACATAGTTGGGGACGTTAGTATAGGTGGTCTGGGCCATCGTTGGCAGGGTATGTGATTTAGCCGCAGCCGTAATCTTTTGTTGGACGTTGGCGAAATCTCCCTGGGAACTTCCCACGATCTTATAGGTGGATTGAGAGTGGTTGAAGTCTTTGATCATCTGGTTGAGAGTCTGTTCACTGGCGCCACTGGTACCATGCCAAAAGGTCACTGTCACCCGTTGTTGGGCGGTGGGTTTGGTTTGGTGCTGCGTACAAGCGCTGAGGGTCCCTAGCAGTAGGAGAGCACCAAGGCTAAGACTGAGGTGGAAAAAACGTTTCATCGGATTCATCCTTTCAAGTGAGTTGCAGAGATCCCCATGACCAGGTACTTTTGCAGACCTAAGTAGAGGATTAATAATGGCAAAATGACACAGACCGTGGCCGCCATCAAAAGGGGATAATTGGCACCCTCTGCGGTGGTGAAGGCAATCAAGCCAATCGGCAGGGTCCGTAGATTGTCGCTGTTCGTGACGATGAGTGGCCACATGAAGGCGTTCCAAGAAGCAATCACCTGTAGGAGCGCCACCGCTGTGATGATGGGGCGCGTCGTTGGGACCAAGATGTGCCACAGGTATTGCCAATCGCTGGCACCATCGAGGTGTGCTGCGATGTAGAGGGTGGCGGGTTGGGAACGGAAGGCTTGATGGAGTGCCACCACCATGAAGACGCTGGCCAGCCACGGAACAATGAGTGCTGCGTAGGTATCCACCCAGTGGAATTGGGCCAGCGTCACAAAGTTGGGAATCAAGAGTAGTTCCCCGGGCACCAGCATGAGCGCAATCAATAGGCCAAATAAGGTACGGCGACCATAGAATTGGAGATATGTGAAGGCAAAAGCGGCTAAAATACTGGTGATGAGTTGGCCGACCGTGGTAGCGGCAGTTACCAGCAAGGAGTTTAGGCAGTACCGGGCAAACGGTGCCGCCTGCCAAACGTGCCAATAATTCAGCCACTGCAGTGACTTGGGCAGCCAGGTCGTCGGAATTGTCAGGGTCGTGGCCGCTGGTTGAAGGCTGGTGACTAACATCCAGGCAAACGGAATGAGTATCAGAATGGCCCCCAACGTTAGGAAGAGGGTGCGGGTGACTAGTTTTAAGTAATGACGCATCATTAACGACCTCCTAACTGGCGGCGACGGTGGCGGTAATAGCCGTAGGTCAGGAGGGTTAAACCGCCGACCAGAACGAATAGGACGACCCCGCTAGCAGCGGCTAAGGTGAATTGATTCTCCACGTAAAATTTTTGATAGAGATAGTACATCAGCGTGAGATCGGCGTTGCTGGGGCCAGCCGTCCCGTGGAAGAGCGCGTAAACTTGGTCGAATACCTTAAAGTTAGTAATGCTGGTGTTGACGACAATCAGAATCGTAATGGGCAACAGCAGCGGCCAAGTCACATTGGTGAATCGTTGCCAAGGACTAGCCCCGTCGAGCGTGGCAATTACAGCGTATCGTTGATCGATGTGGTTGAGGCCAGCTAGAAATAGGATAATGTTGATGCCGAGTCCTTGCCACACACAGACCACCATCAACGCAGGTAACGCGTAGTGGGGGTCATTTAACCAGTCAATGGCGTTGATCCCGAAACAGCCTAAAAAACGGTTAAGGAGACCGCCATCCAAACGAAACAACCAATTCCAGACCAGGCCAATGGCCACCGTGGAGGTCACAAACGGCAGAAAGTAGATGGTCCGAAAGAAGCCGGCTAGGTGACGCGAGCGGTTGATTTCGAGGGCAATCAGTAAAGATAGCAGAACCGTCGTTGGCATGACGACGAGCACTAACAAAAGCGTATTTCGACAGGCGAGTTGAAAGGTGGGGTCGTGCCAGAGCGTGATGAAGTTTCCCCAACCAATCGCGCTAACCCGGTTGGTGTAATAGTTATAGTGGGTGTAGCTGCTCATTAAGAACGCATGAATTAGCGGCCAGACAGCAAAGGTTCCCGTAATGATGAGGAAGGGTGCCAAGTAGAGTAAGGCCTTGAGGGTAGATTTGACACTGGGCTTGGCGTTAAGCATGAGCATCACCCGACCAAAGACACATGCCAGCGTGGTTAAATAGATGACAACCTTGTGGGGCAACGGTTAGGGCAACCTGAGTTGCGGTCGTGGGGGCAATGGCGGTGCTGACAAAAGTACCGACCAGATTATGTAGGTGCGTTTGCGTGTCACGGCCCAACTGAACCTGCTGGGTAATATTGGCCGAAAAGGTTGCTACGTCGGGCGTGGTGGGCAGGATGGTCTCACTACGGATACCGAGCGTGGTGGCTTGAGCGAGCGCACTAGCTGGCAGTAAGGCGCGTAACTTTGCCGGTAGCGTTGCGACTGGCAACAGGTTGATTGGGGGGTGACCGATGAAGGCGGCGACGGCCTGATTATGTGGGTGACGGTATAGCTCGGCACTGGTGCCAACTTGTTGGAGCTGGCCATTGGCGAGAATCATGATGTGGTCGGCAATTTGGAGGGCGTCCTCTTGGTCGTGGGTCACCAGTAAGGTCGTGACGCCAGTCTGTTGTTGGATGTGGCGAATGACGGTGCGGAGGTCTTCACGCAAGGCTGTGTCTAGGCTGGCCAGGGGTTCGTCCAATAGCAGGAGGTTGGGTTGCTTAGCGAGCGCCCGGGCGATGGCGACCCGCTGCTGCTGGCCGCCGGAAAGGTTACGGGGAAACTCATCGAGTTGATCGGTCACTTGGACCAGTTCCGCCAAGTTCGTAGCTCGTTGATAACGGTTATGTTTCTTGACGTGGGCCATTTTTAAGGGAAAAGCAATGTTATCCCGCACGGTGAGGTGGGGGTACAGCGCGTAATCCTGAAAGACCATGCCAATGTTACGCTGTCGGCTATCCTGTGAGGTGACATCGGTCTGATCAAACAAGATTTGACCAGCTGCCGGGGTCAGTAGCCCGGCAAGCAGGTTTAGAATCGTGGTTTTACCGCTCCCGCTAGGACCCAGTAGCGCGACTAACTCACCGTCGGGGATGGTCGCTGAAAAATGGTCTAGGATAGCGGGATGGTGGTCATAGGCCAATGTGATGTTTTGAAGGGCAACCTGCATGGTGTCGCCTCCTTTCGTTAAAAAACGCAATGTTTTGTCGACGGATTACGTCGAATGACTAGGAAATCACGTACCGGTAACTGTTTGAATGGTAATGATTTTACTCAGTATAGATATCTTCCATTATAGCCGATTCAAAATTATTGTGGTATAAATTATTTTTATCCGACATTATTCGTTATTGTGAAAATGTCTTGACTTAAAGCACCGTATCACAACGGGGTTAGCCGCTAGAGCCCTTGATATAACAATACTTGTAAGACGTTTCGTTTCGTCCGCTGGTTGTTTTCTGCTAAAGTTAGCTGTGAATCAGACAGAGAGATGGGAGAACAGATGAAATGGCAAAAGAGGGGAAACGCCACAGTATTTTCGGCGACGTTATCGCCATTGTGGGGTTAGGGATCATTGTGTATGGGTTTCAATTTTCAACGGTGGTAACGTCGTTAGTAGCGCTGATTGGTTTTAGTTTTACCGTTTTTAGTCAGGATATTGGCCGCATGATTTTTCGCAGATAATAGCAAATCAGATTAAGTCTAAAGGTTGAAAGTTAGTCTCACCCAGCCACCTGCGGCGGTCAGAGATTCCGCCTGCTGTGGGGAACGCCTCCGGCCTGAAAAGCGGTCCTCCGGCTCGGTTTGAAGCCTGGAAAACCACCAGTCTCCAAACACGTCCCACGCTGTAAGCCGAAAATCGGCTAACACCGTCGACACAGCTGGCTCCACCTCTGACCGCCTCCGGTTAAACGGGTTCTGGGAACTAAGTTAGTTTAAATGTCTGAGTGACAACACTTACGCAATATTATTGTTGCTCCACCAGGCAGCCGAGAGTGAGCCAAATTTGAACTCAGCCGTGGGATTTTTAGGTGATTTTCTTGAAAATGGCGACTTGAAGACAGGTTTTGTGGCTTCAAGTGAGGGACAAGACCGCTCTTTGGCTTGTCCCGTCCTTCCCACCGCGTTCCAGTCCAAATTTGGCGAACGGTAAGGCGACAATTTCCCGCTATGTATGATTAAACCCTAATATCCAATCCTTATTGTGTCAGACATAGTAGGTGTTTCAGTATTTTCAACCTGTAGTTAAGTTAAATAGATAAGTAAACCGGCTAAGCCCTGAGGGAGTGTTTAAATAATTATGTGTAAATAGAAAAATAAGCAATTGAAAAGGGAAAGCCTCTCCCTTATGATAGTTAGCA
>NZ_RHNO01000020.1 GCF_003946265.1 Levilactobacillus yonginensis | reverse complement strand
AGATACGTTAGAATCCATGTATTAGAAGCTAGCTAATGGGAGAGGACTTCCATTTACACAAAAAATTTGACACTCCCCCCTGAGGACTTAGCCGGTTTTGAGTTAGTTGAGATTGAAGTGACTTTTACCTAAGCAGGGTTTTAATTAAGACTGTTTGGGTAAAAAAGTGTTCAAGGATATTCTTGAAGAAATCAGTTTCAGTGAAGGCAGTCAGGCTGGAGCGTCCCCACGGCAGGTTGCCATCCTGACTGCCGCAACGCAGCCAGTTACTTCGTCATGTACATGTACTTGTAGATCCACTGGGCGCCCACAGAGTTGTGCACCATCCCGTGCAGCTTCGTGTCCTTCAAGTAGTAGTTGTAGTTTTGATACAGTGGCGTTTCGGCCTGATCATCGGCCAGGAGCTTTTCAGCTTGGAGTAGTTTATTCCACCGGCCCGTGGCGCTCAAGTTGTCGGTCGTGGAGTCATTGATCAGTTTGTCATACTGCTTGTTCTTCCACCCACCGTAGTTTTGGGGATTACTGCTGAGCATCGGCTTCAAGAACTCGATTGGGTCCGCGATGTCTGCCCCACGGCCCCCAATGTAGGCGTCATATTGGCCGTTGGTGCTCCGTTGATAGGCAATCTGGTCTGGCACCGTCTGTAGCGAAATAGTGAGCCCAGAGAGCTGTTTTTCGGCGGATGCTTTGACCAACTCGGCTAGCTTGCTGGAGGCATCGTCCGTGGACGTCAATAGGGAGAACTTCAACGTCTTCACGTTGAGCTGGGCGAGCCCCTTCTTCCAGTAACTTTTAGCTAGGCTCGGGTCGTGAGTCACACTCTCACCAGCATCTTGGAGTTTCCCAAAGTCCTCATTCTTTGCGTTGTAACTCAGGTAGTTTGTGACCGTCCCAGTTGGTTGCAGGGCGGAACCGCTGAAGAGGTCCTTGACGATTTGTTTGCGGTCCAGCGTCAGGGAGATGGCCTTACGGATGTTGACGTTGTTGAAGGCCCGTTTGAGCGTAGCGTCCTTTGATTTTTGGTTGTATAGAATGTAGTTCATGTACGAGTAAGGCCCGGCAAATAGCCGCTTATCACCCTTGAAGTTCTTGTACTGGTTACTAGACAGGATAGTAAAGTCTAGCTTTTTAGCTTGGTAGAGGTTAAGACTTGTTTGAGGAATTGGTTCGTAGAACAAGTTGATTTTAGTCAGCTTGACCTGGTCCTTGTCCCAGTATTTATCATTTTTGATGAACGTCCAGTTCTTGCTTTCAGGCTCCCACTTGCTCATTTTGAAGGGACCGGAATAAACGACCTTATCGGGTGCTGTGCCGTACGCCTTGCCGTATTTATCCACGAGCTTTTTGTCCTGTGGTGAGAAGGCTTGGTAGGTCATCAGTTTGTCAAAGTAAGCGATGGGGTGATCCAGAGTGACGACCAACGTTTGGTCATCCTTGGCGACGGCCCCTAACTTACTAGCGGGAAGTTTGCCAGCGTTGATGGCCATGGCATTCTTGATGCCTTTAAATATGTACGGGAACATTGATTTGGTGGCTGGTTTGAGCGAGCGCTGCCACGAGTAGACAAAGCTTTGGGCGTCGATTGGGTCACCGTTACTAAACGTGGCGCCCTTGCGAATCTTAAAGGTGTAGGTCTTGCCATCCTTAGACACGGTGTGTTTGGTGGCTAACGCGGCAACCACTTTATGGTGTTTATCTACAGTTAGCAGGGTATCAAACAGATTCCCGGTTTGGTCGAATCCCCGGGACTTGGAAATATCTAACGTGGAGACTGAAAAATTCGATGATAAATTGGTCGTGCGCACCAAATCTTGATGGGATGCGTCAGACTTTTTACCACAGGCAGCAAGCGTCAAAATCAGTGTTGCGGAAGTGGCCACCACAGCCAACCAGCGCAAGCGAGACGATACTTGAGACATAAGAGAACCTCCTAATATAAGCTATTAACCACGTACCTCGGGCAGTCGTCACAATTGACGATGCTGTCCAAGGTACAACCAAAGATAGTATAGCAGTATTTGGCTAAAATAATCAACTGTAAACTATCTCTAACCAATATAATTAATATCATAATATTAATTTAATGATTCTCAGAAAGTGGGTTACAAATGGCCGTCGCATTTCGTTAGTATTAGTGAGGAGGGGCTTTGCCTTAAGCACTAACCGGTCAAAATACACCACTCAATTAGCAAACGGGAAATTTCAAACCAGTTCAGGATACGGGTAAACTAGTCATTGGCGGGAAGGTGAGCCGCCTACATGGCCACGACTAGAACTGGGGTGGTGGGTCAGACATTGCTGAGACGGGGCCGAAGTCCTACAGACACCCGGTTACTGGTTCGTAGAGGTGGGAATGATTGATAACAGTTAACACCCCTTAAATCACGTCACACGCGCCAACTTCTGATAGTGGTATTGGTGAATTAAAAGGATTATATTGCTTAGTAGACTGCGAAATGGTGGCATTTTTTGGTGCCGTCATTGGCAGATTGGCCGGGTATTTACGAAACAGACGACACCCGGACAACACCCTAATGGATGAAGAAGGTTTCGGCATGACATGGTCACACTGGCAAGTCCCACCGTTTGAAACGAGCGTGTTCTTCGTATTAGGCGTGCTCACGCTCTACTGGGTCTCTTATAATTGGCTGGCAACCTGGCTGCACAACCGGGGTAGCAAGCTAAGTGACGACGTTATCAATACTTGGTACGGCGTCATCTACATGCTGGTTTTTGTATTTAGCATTCAAACGCTAGTCCTCGGCGGTCAGGATTCCTGGCAGTTTATGAATTTTCAACTGATTGCGATTATCTTCTGTGCGTATTTTCTAAATATTCACGTCTCGTACTATTTCTTTTTCCCGATTGTTTTGATCTACATGGCCTTTAACGGCTCATTAGGCTACTGGCAGTCGTGGGGGCACGCTATAACGTTGATGATTTTTTTCTGGATACTCAATGATATCCGGGTCAGGTGTCATGGCCGTCACAGTGTCTTTGCGGTGTACATGTTGGTTGGGGTGCCCTTTGGCGGCTTACTGTGGTTATGGATGAAATTTAAATTTGCGTTTACCTGGACCACGTTCTGGCAAGAATGGATCTACCTGGTGATTTTCGAGGCTTTGTTGTTTGTTTACGTTTCGATGCTGTCCCACGATAGTGAAATTAAAGTGCGACTGGCCAAATTTGCCAGTCACGATGCGCTCACCCAAACGGAAAACTTTGCTGCGTACACCAGCGCGATTGAGGATCTGTTTGCGGAGAGTCGTAAGCAAGGACAGCCGCTGACTATGATGATGTTTGATATCGATCATTTTAAACAAATCAATGACACCTATGGCCATTCAGTCGGAGATCAAGTGTTGCGAGAAGTATCGTCGGTGGTGCAGACCGTGATTGCGGCCAACGACGACCAGATTTCATTCTACCGGACCGGTGGGGAGGAATTTAATCTGCTCTTTCCAACGTATGACTTAGCTGCGGCGGCGCCCGTGGTCCATCAGATATTTGCGGCGGTGAACCACGTGACGATTGCGGCGGGAACGGACCGAATTAACGTCACGATTTCTGTCGGTGTGGCGGTTGCTAATACGGATGACCGGTCCCCAATGGACTTTTACAACCGGGTCGACAAGAACCTCTACCACTCTAAGTGTCACGGGCGGATGTTGATTACGATGGATTAATTGGCGTGTAGGGGTTAAGCGGAGTCGACTGCCGTTTATCGCCTGTTTCGACTATATGTTTAGAGCGCAAAAAAGGTGTGGGACGTTTGTCTCACACCTTTTGTTAACACTAGATTGAACCGAAGGTCGTTAGCAGATTGGCTAATGGCACTAGGTTCGTGTACGTGATCGTTGGGATACCGCTTGGTTAGGGGCCAGCAGCAGTGGTATCTCAGAACGTAGCATATGACTTCTCACGAGGCGTTGCATTACGGCTTATCTGAAGGCTTTCTGATAATTTTTCAGAATGGGTGAATGACGTACCTGTTGGCAGTGGCAACGTAGGGTTCTCTTCCGTCTTAGCGGTCGCTAGATATTGGAGGGCGGTGTCGGTACAATTGCGTTTGTATCTGGCCACCGGAGTGCGAACAGTTAACTTTGTCCTTTAGTTAGTTAACTGTCAGTTGTAAGTTAGCCCTATTTGTGATAATCTGACAACAGTTGCATAGAATTAAAAACGAACGAAATGGTCAGCGCCGGATTGGTTTTGGGTGTTCAGCGAGCTAAGGATAGTGTCAGCTTAGCCACCCGCCAATCCAGGAGAACTCCATTTCAGTTGTGGGCTGAAATCTTAGGGAGTAGGCCTCACCGTTCTCCGTCACGTTAACGACGGTACGTATGTTAGTACGTTTATTAAAGTTGGTTTTGCATTAAAAACAATTTGGGTGGTACCGCGGAAAGATCTTTCGTCCCTGTTTAGAGGGATGATGGATCTTTTTTTGTGTCATCATCGGGATTTTCACCATAAAGGAGAATAATCATGGCAGAAGTTTTAGTAAAAGATTTATTTAGCGACCAGCACTTTGCTGAAGATGAAGAAATTGTTTTACACGGTTGGGTTAAGACCGTTCGGGGCTCCAAGCGAGTTGGCTTCATTGAATTAAGTGATGGTTCAAGCATGAAGCACGCACAAATCGTAATGCGTAGCGACTTGGAAAACTACGCCGAAATGACGAAGTTGCCTTTGAGCTCCACGATTAAGGTTGTGGGGACGGTGGTTTACACGCCAGACGCTAAACAACCATTGGAAGTTCACGCTTCCGAAATCGTGTTGGAAGGGGCTTCCGACAACGACTACCCCTTACAAAAGAAGAAGCACACGTACGAATACCTGCGGACCATGGCCCACTTACGGCCACGGACGGACACATTCTACGCAGTCTTCCGTATCCGGTCATTGGCTGCCTTTGCCATTCACCAATACTTACAAGAACATGGGTTTACCTACGTGAACACGCCAATCATCACGAGTAGTGACAGTGAAGGTGCCGGCGAAATGTTCCGGGTTACCACGTTGGACATGAACAACTTACCTAAGACTGACGACGGTAAGGTTGACGACAGCAAGGACTTCTTTAAGGCAGAAACCAATCTGACAGTGAGTGGTCAACTTCAAGTTGAAGCCTTCGCTCTGTCCTTACGGGACGTTTACACGTTCGGTCCTACATTCCGGGCAGAAGATTCCCATACTGCCCGTCACGCTTCAGAATTCTGGATGATTGAACCAGAAATGGCCTTCGCTGATCTACACGACAGCATGAAGGTTTCTGAAGAGTTATTGAAGTCCGTGGTATCCTACCTCTTGGAGCACGCCAAGGATGAATTACAGTTCTTGAACGACAACGTTGACGACGATTTACTGGACCGGTTACACCAAACCATCAGTGAGAAGTTTGCGGAAATCACTTACACGCAAGCCATTGAAGAGTTGGAAAAGGCCCCAGTTAAGTTCGATGTACCCGTTAAGTGGGGGATTGATTTACAATCCGAACACGAACGCTACCTGTGTGAACAGGTCTACGGTCGCCCAACCTTCCTGACCGACTACCCACGTGATATTAAGGCCTTCTACATGCGCGACAATGATGACGGTAAGACCGTTGCTGCCGCTGACATGTTGGTCCCTCGTATCGGTGAATTAGTTGGTGGGAGCCAACGTGAAGAACGGGTCGCCCAATTGGAACAAAAGATCAAGGACTTCAACCTGCCACCAAAGGAATACGAATGGTACTCAGAACTCCGGAAGTACGGCGAAACGCCACACTCTGGTTTCGGTATCGGTTTCGAACGGTTACTGATGTATGTCACCGGGATGGAAAACATCCGCGACGTGATCCCTTACCCACGTACGCCGGGTAACGCGGAATTCTAAGGTAATTGTTTAATTGTAAAAAGAGCGGCTGAGATATTTTCTCGGCCGCTCTTTTTGTGCTGGTGATTAAGTTTGATTCAACAACTAAAGATTGAAATTTCGAAAACCGTTATCAAACCAAGAATAATCAGGCGTTACAGACTTAAAATTAGTTTTTTCCAGCCACCGGAGCCGCTCAGAGATTCCGCCCGCTGTGGGGAACGCCTGCGGCCTGAAAAGCGGTCCTTCGGCTCGGTTTGAAGCCTGGGAAATCACCAGTCTCCAAACCCGTCCCACGCTGTAAGCCGAAAATCGGCTAACAGCGTCGACACGGCTGGCTCCACCTCTGACCGCCTCCGGTTAAACGGGGGTCTTGGAAACTAAGCTAGTTTAAATGACTGCACTTACTCACTATTATTGGCGAACGGTAAGGCGTCAATTTCCCACAATGTCTGACTAAACCCAAATATCCAATCTTTGTTGTATCAGGCATAGTTGGTGTTTCAGTGCTTTCAACCTTTAGTCAACAATGAAAAATTAGCCGTACTGGACGTCGTCTGACGTTAAGCGCTGCATTAGTGTCACATCGTTTAGGATGTCTTGCAAGGTGATCTTAGCCATTTTGGCTTCTGCCGCGGCCTGAATCTCCTGATAGTAGTGGCTCAAGACCTTGGGAACCGTTTGACCCACTGGACAATTCTGAGACGTGTGCGTGTCCACATTCAGTAGGGGTGCTTGGCCGGGTAGCGTGGCGTAGATGTCACGCAGCGTGATCTCAGCCGGGTCGTGCGCCAGTGCAAGCTGGGTGGGACCGTGAGTGGGGGCCAACAACTGGTGGTGTTTTAAGTTAGCCATGATTTTACGAATCAGGCTAGGAGATGTTTCGAGACTGCTCGCGATTTCCTGGCTGGTCATCTTTTTACCCTTGAAATAGGCGATGTAGACCAGCACGTGGATGGTATCGCTAAACTGGGTATTTGCCATGTGGAGGCTCCTTCCTGTTAAGATTATGTATTATATTCTATAACAGTTTCGATTAAAAATCAGGTAAAACGCCTAACTAATTTATTTATTATGCTAACGGATTGACATTTTAACCGAAAGCGGTTATTCTTAAAACTGTACTTAAAAAGAATACAAAATTTAAAACTTATCAGGGGGTCTGCATTATGTCAGCAATCACAATTTTTGGTAAAGGTAACATGGGTCAATCAATCGGTGACGTCTTCAAGCAAGGCGGGAATCAGGTTAGTTTTATTGATTCTGCCGATCCCGTAGAAAACTTAGGATCAATCGTTGTTCTGGCTGTTCCTTACAACGCTGCATTAAGCATTGCCAAGGCGAACCAGGCGGCATTAGCAGGGAAAATTGTTATCGATATTACGAACCCACTGAACTTTGAAACTTGGGACGAATTAGTTGTTCCAGCTGATAGCTCAGCTGCTGCCCAAATCGCTGCTTTATTACCAGATTCCAAGGTTATCAAGGGTTTCAACACGACCTTCGCTGCAACCTTACAGAGTCGCAAGGTCGGTGACCAAGCACAAACGACAGTTATGGCTGCCGGTGACGACGCTGATGCTAAGCAAGCATTTGCCGATGCATTGACTGACAGTGGTGTGGCTTTCGTTGATGCCGGTTCCTTGAAGCGGGCGCGTGAACTTGAAAGCTTTGGTTTCTTACAAATGACTTTAGCAGCCAGCGAAAAGATTGGCTGGACTGGTGGCTTCGGCGTTTTAAAGTAAACCAAACAGCATAATAGAAGATTATAAATGAGGGACCCAAGCAGCGGTGAACGATGCTTGGGTCCCTTTTCGGGGTTTGAGGCGATAAGCAAATTTCGTTTGAAATGAGTAAAACAGGAGTATATTAGGAGTAGAAAAGGAGGGAGCATAATGCAAACAAAGTCGCATGATAAGAAGCGGGTACAAGTAAATATTGATAGAGATTTAGTGAATCAGGCAGAACAAATATTTACTGATATTGGGTTAAACACCACTGCGGCAGTCACAGCCTTCTACAAACAGGTCGTGGCTACTGAGGGACTTCCTTTTCAATTAACACGAATAACACCCCAAGAACAACTAGAGAAAGTGATTAAAAAAGAAATTGATTCTGGAAATGTTAAGCAATTAAAATCACCGGCTGAGATTTCACAGTGGTTAGCAGGTGATGATGAAGCCAAATGAGATTGTAACAATATACGTTGCGTATGCACAGGGTAATGGTGGAAAACGTCGTCCGGTATTAATTGTTGGCGTGTATCCAAAAACTTTTTTGTTATATCGGATGACGACAAAATATATCGACAAGTCTCGCAGAATCCAAGCACAATACTACCCTTTGAAGGATTGGCGTACTTCTGGTTTAATATAAATTAGGCAGAATTCCCTCGCTTTCAAGCAAGGGATGAATGCGACTATGCCTTTCGTTGATCAGCGAAGCTCATATGTTATCTTCATAAATATTATTGTAAGACGCTTTGCTATGGATACGATATACTCATATGGTACGCTTGTTATCAAGCAAAGGGAGGTGGCAGTTTATGGCGAAAACGATGGCCCAGTTACCTTATCATTATGGGGTTAAGGTTAGAGTCTTTCCTTCAACCGAACAAAAACGGCTAATCAAACGTAACAGTGATGCTAGTCGCTTCATTTATAACAAAATGAACGGGATGAACAATGATCTATTTTGGCTGAAGAAAGTTAAAACACCAATTGCGCTTGTTTTGAAGCGAATCACTGATCTGACTGAACGTCTGAAGAAGCCGTCAACTGCTATTTCCAATATTCATGGGTGGTTAAATCATCCGGATTTTGACAGTCTGATGAAAGCTAATGCTATCAAGAATTATAGGACTGCTTGGAAGCTATTCCGTCAGGTTCATCAGGCCGGGACGCCTAAATTTCATAAGCGTGGCTACACTCAGACTTATCAGACATCGTGTCTTTACAGTGCTAAAGTGATAGCCCCAACTATGGAGAATGGTAGTGTTAGACTAACTGACAACCGCCACCTACAACTACCCAAGCTAGGGCATCTCCGATTCAAGGGACTTCCACTAAAGATTTTAGAACGAGCTAATGATATTAGAATTGGGACGACAACAGTCTCGATGGACGCTGTGGGTCATTACTTTGTGTCCATGCAGATTGGGTCGGAACATCCATTTGCTGCCAAGCAACCAATTGTCAAATCTAAAGTCGGCATTGATTTGAATCTCGATAATTTTCTGACAGACTCCAATGGACAAGTAATTGAGAATCCCCGTTACTATCGAATGATTAAAGGAAAGCTGGCTAAGGCTCAACGGAAACTGTCACGGCGGGCCAGACGAGCTAAAAAGAGTCAACGACGGTTATCAGAATCAAAGAATTATCAAAGCCAACGGTTATTAGTGGCCAAATTGCAACTCAGAGTTACCAATCAACGTAAGAACTTTTTGCACCACGTCTCTACGACCTTAATCAAAAACCACGATTTAGTCGTAGCTGAAGAACTGCGGAGTAAAAATATGTTGCGGAATCACGCTTTGGCAATGAGCATCTCGGACGTTGGTTGGCGAACTTTACTGAGCATGCTGTCCTACAAAGCTGATTGGTATGGCCAGAAATTTTTGACTGTGAATCCCCGGAATACAACGCAAACTTGTAGCCATTGTGGGCACATCATGACCGGTAAGAACAAGCTGACGTTGGCTGACCGTGAGTGGATGTGCCCTAGTTGCGGGACGTTACATGTTCGTGATTATAATGCAGCTAAGAATATTTTAGCTAAGGGGTTAGCAACTTTGTAATAAAAGAGTCTGTCTGGCAACCTGCGGATCTAAAAGGCTTTGGTAATTGGCGGATAAGTCCTATTCGTAGGTTAGCGCTGTATCTAAGCAAATTGTGGTCGCCATGCCAAAGGGTGCGGTTCTCACAAGCGTTCGTTTTTAAACGGGCGTGGTTGACAGAGTCAAACTTATATTGATACAGGGGTAATTTTAGAAGTAAAGCGAGAAGATATCGGGGCTCTTACATCAGTTGGCTGGTTAAGCGCGGAAGATCAGTTAGGCCTAGCTGAGTTTATTGGACAAAAGAATCGGTAATAATTTAGAAGATTAGTGCAATTACAAAGAGAGCTAACGTCAGAAAATGACGTTAGCTCTCTTTAAGAATTTTAGAATAAGTTTTAGTATGACTAGCGTTAACGTAGATTCCAGTTGGCTAGTTAGTCAACAACGACCAAGGACTTAATAGCTTCACGCTTAGTCATAGCTTGGTAAGCATCGTCGATGTCATCCAAGGCAAAGGACTTCGTGAAGACCTTACCAGGGTGAATGTCGCCATCCAGAACAGCCTTCAACAAGAGTTGCTTGTCGTAAGTCGTTACAGAAGCAGGGCCCCCAGCAATAATCTTGTTGGTGTAGAAGGATGGTGCCATGTCGATCTTAGGTTCATGAGGTAAACCAACCCGGCCCACGATAGCACCTGGACGAGCAACCTTCATGGCTGTGTCGTTAGACTGTTCCGTCCCGACACATTCCAAGACAGCGTCAGCGCCGGAGTTGTTGGTTAATGCCATAACTTTGGCAACGGCTTCGTCACCCCGTTCAGCAACAACGTCGGTGGCGCCAAATTCCATAGCTAATTTTTGACGATCTTCGTGACGGCTCATGGCAATGATGCGCTTAGCACCACGCATTTGAGCGGAGATAACGCCACAGAGACCCACGGCACCGTCACCAACAACGACGACCGTGTCGCCAGTTTTAACGTTGGCAACGCGAGCGGCGTGGTAACCTGTAGCCATGACGTCGGCCAGGCTCAGCAAGGACTTCAGCATTTCATCGCTGTAGTCGGCTGGCTTACCAGGAATCTTAACCAGAGCCCATTCGCCGTGTTGGAAACGAATGTATTCGGATTGCACGTCACTACTGAAGTTGTCCGTGTGGTTTTGGCAGGCACCGTCAAAACCGGCACGGCAAGCGGCACAGTGGCCACAGCCGTGGGTGAATGGTGCAATGACAAAGTCACCGGGTTGAACGGTTGTGATGTCGGAACCGACTTCTTCAACGATTCCAATAGCTTCGTGACCGGAGTTTTCGGAGTTTTTAGCCTTGTCTTCTAAGCCGCGGTAAGCCCAGAGATCTGAGCCACACACACAGGTCCGTACAACGTGAATAATCACGTCATCAGGTGCCTGAATCTTAGGCATATCAGCATCAACGACTTTAACCTTACCTGGTTCTACAAATACAGTTGATTTCATCGTGTTACCTCCTAGATGTTTCTATCAGAATTTTAAGCGTTCACAAATTGTTTGTAAAGAATGTTTACTTTCGTGATGGTGCTTGGTCATCATGGATTAGCTTAACGGGAAATTACCGGCATGTCTAATGCTTATCACGTATCATTATCTATACTTAACGTGCATGGTACAGGTTGTTAGTCGGGCCACTTTGCCGTAACTTGGTCGATCAGGGGTTGGACGCGCTGTTTTTCTGACCGGAGAAAGTTAGCATAAATGGCTAGTTGTGCCTGGTCATCACTGATGGGAATCCGAACGCGGCTGTCATTCGCCGTGGCTGGCAATTCTTGGTTGGCCTCTAGCGGAATAATGTCAGAAATGTTGGTGCTGAAATACGGGAAGTCGGCGTATTTGGTAATCTCATCAAAGGCTTCTCGTTGTTCTTGGTAGAGAAACTTCGCGTGCGGAATGTCTCGTTGAATAACTTCACGCCACGGACCGATGTTGGTGAGAACTATGAAACTAAGGTCCCTTAGCTCTGCGAAGGTGATGGTCGTTTGGTTGGCTTGAAACATGAACTTGTTCAGGTTGACGGCCAGCCGTTCGTAACCAACTCGCTGAGAACTGAATGCTTCGCCGGTTAGCTGATGGTCGGAAAAAATTACTGTGTAATCGTGTTGGGTGAGCAGTTCGTCAATGGCAGTCGTCAGGAGCTGGTGATTAACTGTGACGTTGGTGGGCAAGGGCAAGTCATTCAGAATGTACAGGGGACCGGGCAACGTGGTGCCAATCTGCAGAGTTCGTTGATTTTGATCGAAGCTATGAATTCGCGCGACGGCTTGGTTCTGCGCTTGGAGCAGGGCAGTCGCTTCTCGGGCGGCCAATTCACCGGTGGGGGTCAGACTGAGCCGGTTGGGTTGGCGGTCAAATAAGTGGACGCCAAGGTCGCTCTCCAATTTTTGCATACCCCGCGTAACGGTGGGCTGGGTGACGTTTAGTTGTGCCGCGGTTTCGGCTAAGGTTCCAGTCTGAGCAAAGGTCACCAATTCTTCTAATAAGTAGTTTTCCAACATGGCAGGTTCCTCCTAGCATACGTCACTCGTATACTAGCATGTTTATCTAGTAATTTTCAACTGAGGCGTTTGCCAGTATAGTAGAGTCATTCAAGCCATGAAGGGATGGACGAGCGAAATGACTACTGTGCCAACAATTAAATTAAATAATGGCATTGAGATGCCCCAATTAGGATTTGGTGTTTTCCAAGTACCTGATTTAAAAGAATGTGAAGAAGCCGTCGTCAATGCCTTGCAAGTCGGCTATCGGTTACTAGATACCGCGACGGCATATCAAAATGAAGAGGCAGTTGGCCGGGCTATTAAGAGAAGTGGTGTGACGCGTGATGAAATCTTTGTCACGTCAAAGCTGTGGGTTTCAGAATTCACTTATGAACGGGCTCAGCAGGGAATCAACGATTCCTTGAAGCGGTTAGGCTTGGATTATATGGACCTGTACCTGCTACACCAACCCTATGGCGACACGATGGGGGCTTGGCGTGCCTTAGAAGAAGCCCAACAAGCTGGCAAAATTCGGGCAATCGGGGTCTCTAACTTTTACGCCGATCAATTAAAAAATTTAGAGCTGACGATGACGGTCAAGCCGGCCGTCAATCAAATTGAAATCAATCCTTGGTACCAACAGCCTGAAGAGGTGCGGTTCAATCAAGGTGAAGACGTACGGGTTGAATCCTGGGCCCCCTTTGCCGAAGGGAAACACAATCTTTTCCAAAACGAAACGATTGCCCAGATTGCGCAAGCTCATGGTAAGGCAACGGGACAGGTTATTTTGCGGTGGCTCTTGCAACGGGGAATCACAGTGATTCCTAAGTCGGTTCACAAGGAACGGATGATTGAGAACATGAACGTCTTTGACTTTGAGTTGACGGCCACTGAAATGCAGACGATGCAGTCATTAGACAAGCGGGAAAGCCAGTTTTTTGATCACCGGGATCCCGTAGCGATTGAACAAATTTTCGGATCGAGTTTAAAGCAACTTAGCTAAGGAGAGATGATAATGACAAAGACACCAACAATTAAATTAAATGATGGAAATGAGATTCCCACGATTGGATTTGGGACCTTCCAAATTCCCAGCGATGGGTCAACGTACCGGGCCGTACTGGAAGCTTTACAGGTAGGTTATCGACACATCGATACGGCCGTGGCCTACTTTAATGAAGCCGAAGTTGGCCAGGCTATCGCGGATAGCGGTATTCCCCGCGACCAGATTTGGGTGACGAGCAAGCTGTGGCTCCAAGATTTTGGATACGAAGCGGCGAAGAAGGCCATTGACGTTTCGTTGAAGAAACTTGGATTGGCTTACATGGATCTTTACCTGATTCACCAACCATATGGGGACGTTCCTGGTGCTTGGCGCGCGATGGAAGAGGCCCAACAGGCTGGTAAGATTCGCTCAATCGGGGTCTCCAACATGACGCCCAAGATTTGGCAGAAGTTTGTGCCGCAATTTGAGACGCTCCCCGCCGTTAACCAAGTTGAGTTTAACCCCTACTTTCAGCAACAACCGTTACGCCAATTGATGGCTGCAAGCGACGTAAAGCTTGAGGCCTGGGCACCACTTGGTCAGGGAAATCAGTCACTGATCAATGATCCCGTGATTGTCGCCTTAGCGAAAAAGTACGGCAAGGATGCCGGTCAGATCATCTTGCGTTTTGAAAATCAACTCGGCGTTATCGTTTTTCCTAAGTCGGTCCACGCTGCTCGGATTAAGAGCAATCTGGCTATCTTCGACTTCGAACTGACGCCAGCTGAAATGACCACCCTAATCGGTCTCGACAAGGGTAAGGGGATGCATGATCCGGATGCTGATGGTGTGCGCGAAATGCTGTTAGCCACTTTCGACGTGCACGCTGATGACTAGGGGATTAATGCATTGAATCTGTTAGGTTAGAACGAGGGGGTCTGGGACAAAAGTTCCAGGCCCCCTTTTGATCTCTCACTTAGTGTACTGAAGATGTGTGCCAGTTGACGTTTGCTTCCAGGTCCATACACTATTTTGTTGCTAACAAGTTGGTCAGGGTGATTCCTCTGTTATAATGGGAGTCATTGTGAAAACGGGTAGCGGAGGAAAACATGAAAAGCAAAGATTATCAATTGAAAATTCCAGCAGCGGTCAGCGAACAGCTGCAATTGCGGGAAGATACGCCAGTTAAGCTGGTCGTGAAACGGGACCGGTTAGTCGTCCAGTTTGCGGAGCCCCGCCAACAGGTCTTCCAAAAGCGGGTGGTGTTCTGGCCGCTTTTGCTGGCCCTATTTGCGAGTGTGGGGTTCCTTATTTTTTGTGTCTCGCAGGGGATGCACCAGGTAAAGCTGGTGGGGGAACAGTCCCTGGCAACGGCCATTATTCTGGTAGGCGTGGTGTTGGGGACACTGCTCTTCGCCGGATTCTTTATTCATGACCGTAATAATCCCCTGAATCATTTTACGAAAAACATCTACTGGCGAAACTTTCCGGTCATCGTGCTATCGTTTGCGTTGATTCTGGCGTTGGTGCTGAGTGGGAGTATGTGGTTGTTAGGCGTCTTATTCAAGGGTGCCATCTTTGGCTCATTTACGGCCAGCATTATTCTCTTTGTCTTTAGCCTGGTGGTGAATGCTACGATGGTCTACTTCTCATTGATGGTAGATGCAAGTGTTTTGACCACCGTGCTAACGCTGGTCATTATCAGTGGGGTCGTCATCTCCATGGCCGTGAACAATCAGAAGTACTGGTGGCAACATAACCTCAGCTTTTTGGGAACAAACGGCGCGTCTAGTGGGTGGCAGTTCAATGCGACGTTGATGTTCGCGGCGTTATTGATGATTGCCCTGGTAGATTATTTATTCGTGAGCCTGCACGAGGTCTTTCCCAATTCACGTCGGCTCTGGGTACTGCGTATCTTACTGACACTGACGGCGGTGGACCTGGGGATGGTGGGCGTCTTTCCCAACAACGCCATTTCACACGACCTGCACGATCAGGTGGCAACTTTCCTGGTGTACTTTATCATTGCTCTGATTGTGGGCGTTCGCTGGTTGCTCCCCCAGATTACACGGGACTTTTTGTACCTGTCATACGGGGTAGGGGTAGCGTTGGTGATTGCTGAAATCCTTTTTAGATGGTTGGGGTATTTCTCACTGACAGCGTTTGAACTGATTGCCTTTGTCATGGCTTTCGGCTGGCTGCTGATGCTCCTGGAACAAATTGAGGGGTTGATCACGTCTGGAACGGAAGGCATGATTCAGCAGACTAAACGTTCTTAAAATGAGTCAAAATAGGGGGTCGAGACGGTAGGTCTCGATCCCTTATTTTGACATGCTTTAGTTATGATGAGTTTTAACAGTGAGGTTAGGAACCATCTGCCGAACGGCCCGTCCCTTGTGATGGTGACTGATAGTTGCTGCAATTTTGGTTAAGCTGGTGGTCTGAGTCATATCTTTACTAAAGGAGTGGACGATGAAACTATTGTAAGTGACAGTGTCCTTCGCTGTGAGTTTAAAGCGGTTGGGTTCGAGATTCTTATCCTGATCCGTCGCATTTTTATCGGGCCAGACGAGGTACTGGGGGTGGCCGTGATGAGGATAGACCTCAACTTGCCAGCCAGCCTTAAAGTCGGAAGCTTCTTGCCACCGTTGAAGTTTGGTATATTTTAAGGCGTAATAGATGATGGCAGCGTAACGGAGCTTTTCATGTTGCTTGAGTTCGGTTACGGTGAGGTGATTGCTGGGTCGCTTGGGTTTGGTAGGTTTCGTAGTTGCCGGGGTAGTCTGAGTTGTGTGCTGCTGACTCACCGCCCAGCCACCGCCCAGAATCAAGAGTACCAGTAGTATGAGACTTCCAAATACGAATGATTTTTTCATGATAAACGCGCGTCCTCTTCGACTGTTTTCCTCTAGTTTACGAGATTTGGCCGGATTAACAACTTAAATTGTGGTAAAGAAAAGCAGCTAGGGCGTTATGTGGCCACTGGTTAGAGACCTTCTGTCGTTTTATCCGCCTAAATTGAAGGCAAAAAAAACGAGCAAACATCCAAGGTAGATGTTTGCTCGTTTACTTGTGTTTAGTACCAGTGATGATGTTGCCAGAATGACTTAGCCTTAGTCCAAGTCTTGTAACGGTTCTTCACGTACTTGTTAGCGGTCTTTTCTTGGTTAACAGCTGAGAGGTCACCATGCAGGTAAGACTTCAGTAATTGGTAACGGCCGTAACAGTTACCATTGCGGGCCTTGTAGCTGTAACGAGATTCGCGGAAAGCAATCCATTTCTTGGCAGCCTTTTGTTTCTTGGATAAACCAGAGTTGATTTTAGTGATTTGCTTTTTTTGTGAGGCAGATAATTTCGTAGCTGCTTGGGCAGTCGTCGTAGTTTCTTGATTAGTCAGGCTTGACGTCACATTGGTAGCCATACCGAAGGCGAAGCCGAAAAGTAGTAATAGTGTTGCAAATTTGATTTTTAGTTTTGACATATTTTATTTAAACACTCTTCCTATTCCGTATAATCTATGCTACTAGCATACCCGAGGAGTGTTGCAATTAGATTACTAAGCAGTTAAAAGGGCGTCACATTAGATTAAATAATATTTCAAGAGAATGGTCGACACACTTAAGCGTACAACTTATTTATAAGTAACAGCTCGTCACATCGCCGGTCTGATGCGGTTTAGACCACGCCTTAATAATTAACAGGGTAAGAAATGATTGTAAAATAAGATTTGTCAGTTTTTACAAAATATTTGTCATTTTTGCTAAACCTTGTGAATTTTACCGAAAAAAACCGAAGTAGCCGATGACAATGATTCCCAAAACAATTCGATACCAACCGAATAATTTGAAATCGTTGTTCCGAATATACCGCAAGAGAAACTTGATCGATAAGAAGGCGACTACGAAAGAAACGATGACGCCAGTGAGGAGGACGACAATTTGGCTACCAGTAAAGTGATTACCGTGTAGAAAGTATTTTAGAACCTTTAAGGAAGAGGCGCCGAACATCGTGGGAATGGCCAGAAATAAGGAAAATTCGGTGGCCACGTAGCGTGAGGTTCCCAGCAGAATCCCTCCCAGAATGGTTGCGCCAGAGCGTGACGTTCCCGGTACCATGGCTAGGACTTGAAACAAACCGATCCAAACGGCCATACTCATGGGCAGGCGGTTGAGGTCGTCAAAACGGGGACGTTGGTACCGATTGTAGGCTTCAATGATGATGAATAGAATCCCATAGATAATCAACGTTGCGGCGATGACCTGCCAGTTAGTGAGGTGTGCGTCCATCCAATCGTTTAGGGGGAGCCCCACAATAATTGATGGCAACACGGCCACAATTACTTTGAGCCACAGAACCCATGTTTGATGCCTTTCTAGGTCACTTTTGTGAGGCGCCCAAGGGTTCAGTTTGTTAAAGTAGAGGACTAGGACGGCCAAGATGGCGCCCAGCTGGATGACCACCATGAACATGTTGATAAAAGCAGTGGATTCGTTGAGCTTGATGAATTCGTCGGCCAGGTATAAGTGTCCAGTGGAACTAATTGGCAGAAACTCGGTGACACCTTCAATGATGCCGAGAATGACAGCTTTAATGATATCTAACACGATGGGGTCTCCTTTAATATGTAGAGTTGCAGTAAGCTCAATCATACAGGAAGGGTGTAAAGCAGCCGTGTTAGTTTGGTAAAAAGCATGTAAACGTTTAGTCAGTTACCGCTAAAAAAGGCCTGGGAAAAGTCCCAGACCTGGTTGCCGTATTTAATCTTGTTGATTACCTGTTGGCACACGCTGTTTCTAGTTAAATCCGCCGCCAATTACCGTGTAAAATGGCATTTTGCCAATGCTGTAGGTGCTGGCGATTGCCGTGTCATCAGCGTACGAATTATCTTCGTAAGTATACGGTTGGTGGCGATTCTTCAGCGCCACCTTGTATTGGAATTTACCACTCTTAGCGACGCGTTGACTAGGAATCCCAACGGGTTTTACCTTCGTAAACAGGTTAACAGTCGCGCCTTTCTTGTTGGCTTTGGTAATTTTGATACTCTGAGTTGGTTTGGTTGCGTGCATGACGGACCAAGTATAGTCGGAATCCGTAAATGTATTATAGGTGGTAAACGTCTTTTTGGCGGCAGGGAAGTATTCAAGGTAGCCGTCGGATGTCACGGTGACCTGATTATATTTGTACGTCGCAAGCTGTTCAATGGCTTTCAAGCCACCGCTTAAATAAGCGCCAGTTCCGTACGCCGGCGCGTAGGCAGGTCGGGTGATCTTAGTTGCCTGAATCGTTTTGATTTTGAAGGCGAGTTCCCCGTCACCGGCGACGCCTTTAGTCGGGATGCCTTTCTTCTTTAAGCCATAGCTGATGGTATTGTAGCGGGCTTCTAACCATTTACCATCCTTCTTGGCCGCAACAATGGTGCCCTTAGGCAGGGTGATGGGCTTGGTAACAGTCCCACCCCCAGTCGTTTTGTACATCATAATCGTGGCCTTGGTTTTACTCTTCAGGCGGTAATAAGTGTTGTGAAATGAGCCCAGTTGTGACTCGGTATCGTGGAGCCAGCCGCTACCAGAAATGGGACTGACGTAAGGCGATTCCGACGAATTGGCGTGGGCGGTAAGGGTCCCCAGTGAGCCTGCTAACAGGCCAATGGCAAGTAGGGGCGTTAGGTGTTTTTTCATAGTCGTTTTCCTCCAATAATGTTAGCCACAGCATAGCATGTTCATTCGCTGGCGGATACCTTAATCGTATCGACCCAGTAAAGGACTGGCCCGGTTATTAGAAAAATTATTCAACCGTTTTCCTGGTCAAATGACACTTAGAAATGGGAACGTAAAGGTTAATAAAAAAGGCCCGACAACTTTTGCTAGTTGCCAGGTCTTTCACCTATATTTCGCTATTTTCAGAAGATACCCGGATGCGGTCGGCCACTTGATGAAAGATGACGACGGACCCCAAGAAAAAGCATGAAGCCAACGTAGCCGCAATAGGCAACGTGTGAAACATGCTGGCTGGTAAGACCAACGCTAACAGTGGAAACGCGTACGCTGCGGGCAACTTGATGCGTAGAAGTTGTAGCAGAATAAAGACTAGTGGTAGCGTGACTAATGCTGATAACAACCAGGACGCCAACACGAGGTGAACCAGTACCCCCAAGGTGGCGGCACCACTCAACGCCACGATGTGTTTCAGTGCCAATTTTCCCCGATAGTTAGGCATCTGGGAAACTTCGAAGAAAACGACTAATACGGGTGGAATTCCAGCCATTTGAGGGAAGCCCGCAATCCAAACTGTGGCGACCCAGATTCCGGCGGCCAGACTGAAGCCAAGCATGTGTTGCCAGCGTAGCGGCTGCCCAGCAGGCAGACCGCGATAGTGTCCCTGAAGGAGGACGCCAACCATGAGAATCAATGTGAACGTGAAGATGGCCAAGATAAATGACCAGTGCGTGGCATTGATAATGATGGGGAGGAGTCCTGTTGCAAATGACGGTGCCAGTGTGGAACGCAAAATGTTAAGCAGAATCAGAATAAGAATCAGCGTCAGTAAGACCTTTTCGGCGTACCCGATAGCCAGCTGATTCACTAAGAACCCAATGACGGCAGTTCCGGAAGGTGCCAGAAAAATTTTTGAGGGCTGGGCGATCCAGGTGGGGTTGTGGTAGATCCACATACCAGCGGTCAGCGCGCCAATTTCTGGTAGGATAATTTCATAGTCGTTCAGCCAGGTCGCGATGGCGACCATGAATAGAACTAAGGCAAAGCCAACGAGATAGTCCCGTAGTTCGGGCTTGGATAATAAGGGCATGAGGCGGGAATCCTCCTTTAGTTAAAGATGTGTTATATAAAATCCGAATTTTGAAGCATGCGTTTTTAGATTATAGCACGTTATTTAATTATTTTCAGGTGTCGCCTTTGTGAAAACGTTGCCAGATAAGGGATGGCGTAGCTAATCATGGCGGCACAAGCCAATTAACCGATGATCGTTTTCAGAAATATATCCATAATGAAGACAAATTAAGCGTAAACTATGAGTCATTAAAACAAAGATTTCAAGAAAGTCGGGTGGGAGTATGTTCCAAGATATTAGTCCTAAGGTTTTTGACAATCACTATGAGCGGCGACGGGCAGCATTAGCGACGGACTACGTGTTGATTTATGATAATCGGAGCGCTGTGATTTTTCAGGGTCAGCGCTTGCCACGGGTTCAAGAGGTAGCGGATAAGTGGCAAATTGATCCGACACGGTACACGTACCTATTTACCATTGATCAAACGGGGTTTTACCTGTTAACGGATAAGGTAACGCCGGATGCAGACTACCAGTATCAACCAATCAAAGCCTTTCAAACAATGCAGCCAGGCTGGCTGGGATTTGCTGGTGCCACCGCGGCTCACTTGGCGTGGTGGTATGAGACGAATCGGTTCTGTGGGCGATGTGGTCACGCCATGCAACAGGATGAGCAACAACGGTCATTGCGCTGCTCGAACTGTGGTCGGCAGATTTTTCCAAATATTTCGCCGGTCGTCGTGGTTGCTGTCACTAAAGGAGATCAGATCCTTCTGACTAAGTACGCGGTCGGCTACGATAAATACACGCTGATTTCTGGGTTTGCCGAAATTGGTGAAACGCTGGAGGCAGCCGTTCAACGGGAAGTTTCCGAAGAGGTTGGCCTGGCCGTCCACAATATTCGCTACTTTGGGAGCCAACCGTGGGCGTTTTCTGAGTCGCTGTTGGTGGGCTTCTTTGCCGACTTGGATGAGGACGTGGCAATCGACCTGGAACGTGATGAGTTGGCAAAGGCGCAGTGGTTCCAGCGCGATGAAATGCCTACCGATGGCGCGAAATTTATTTTGGCCTGGGAGATGCGTCAAGCATTCCGTGATGGACGCGCGTAGAAAGTCGAGTAGGGCAGAAAAAACTGCGTACTTGTACGGCCACCCAGTAAAGATTAAGATGATAAATAATTACTTTCTGGAAAGTTGGGTGGGTTATGTTTCAAGATATCAGTCCGCAAGTTTTTGACAATCACTATGACCAACGCCGCGCCCCAATTGGGACGGATTATGTGGTCCTCTACCACAACCGCGAAGCTATTTTACACGACGGAACGTTGCCACGCTACCAGGAGGTGGCTGCCAAATGGCAACTGCCCGAGACGGCGTACACGTACCTGTTCTCAGTAGACCAGACGGCGTTTTACCTAGTAGCCGAGCAGGTGGCGGAGGATGCGGCCTATCAGTACGTTGAAACGCGCCGGTTTACCCAGTTGACGCCGAACTGGGTGGCCTTCGCTGCTGCCACGGCTGCGCACCTGGGCTGGTGGTATGAGACCAATCAGTTCTGTGGCCGCTGCGGTCACCGGATGGAGCAAGACGGCAAGGAACGGGCCCTGCGTTGCCCGCAATGTGGTCAGTTGATTTTTCCTAAGATTTCACCAGCCATTATCGTGGGTGTCACGGATGGCGACAGTATTTTAATGACCAAGTTTTTGACGGGGTACAACCGTTACTCACTGATTTCAGGCTACGCAGAGATTGGTGAAACGCTAGAAGCAACGATTGCGCGTGAGGTCCACGAAGAGGTGGGCCTATCCGTTCATAATCTTCGTTACTATGGCAGTCAGCCGTGGGCGCCTTCTGAGTCGCTGTTGGTGGGCTTCTTTGCCGATTTGAATCAGGAGAAATCGATTCGATTAGAGCATGACGAATTAGCCAAAGCCCAGTGGTTCAAACGGGATGAGATTCCGCACGACGACACGACATTAAGCCTGACGTGGAAGATGATCGAAGCCTTTCGGAATCATGAAGTGTAACGGGTGAATTGATTGGCTATCCTTTTTTATAGAAACGAAAACCGCCTGGGAATTTTCCTAGACGGCTTTTTAGTTATTTGAAGGAATTCGAAAACCAACAAGTACGGTGACAACCATTAAAAAAGTGATTAACCAACAGGTGACTTGCCAGTTATCAAAGAGATCGTGGAGTTGACCGAAGACCAAAGGACCGCCCGCTGCTAGCAAATAACCCAGTGATTGGGCAATGGCGGAACGATTGGCAATGGTGCTAGGGGTGCGACTACTGGTGGCAATCATTGTTAGTGCCGTGGTAAAGACTAGCGAGCAGGTGAAACCTAGTAGGATGGCGGATAGCCACCAGCCAATCGCCCCACCGAGTAGGCCGAGCATGCCCCCCAGATAGCCGCTTAGAAGAATCAACAGGGTGTGGTGCCGATTGGTGAGAACGTTTAAGACCAGGGCAGCAGGGACGCCCACAAATTGGAATACGGCTAGTAGGTTACCAGCCATAGCTGCCGAAGCCCCTAATGATTGGAAGATGGCGGGAAGCCAGGCCAATAAGCTGTAAAAAATTAGCGATTGCAGACCCATGAAGAGTGCCAGGAGCCGGACTGGTCGGTCGTGTTTGAGCGTAGTCAGTAGGTTCTGATGCGTCGCCTGGTGAGGCGCGATTACGGGTGTGGCTGCTGATTTGAAACCAACCAAGACGGCAATCACTGCTGGCAAGGCGAAACTGCTGAGAACGGCCGGCCACCCCCAAATGGTAGCCAGTGGGATGGCGATGACGGTCCCACTGGCAGCGACAATGTTCATGATGACTGAGTAGTAACTGGTTAATCGGCTGGCATTCGTCGTGTTTCCAACGATTAGCGTTGGAATCAGGATATTTAACAGGGCAATGGCGAGGCCAATTAGAATAGTGCCTAGTAGGAGACTCGTAGTGGTGAATGGGCGGACGAGGTTGGCCACGATTAAGGTGACGTTGACCCAGAAGAGTAGCCGCCAACTCCCAACCGTTTGAATGAGTTTAGGGGCGACGATGGCACCGAGGGCAAAGCACAGGAGGGGAATGGTCACAAGTAGGGCAGTAGTACCGCTACTGAGATGCCGACTGACTTGAATGGCGGTAAATAGCGGGGTGACAGCTGTAACGGCGAGACGTAGGTTCATTGAACTAATGAGAATGAACAGGATTCTGGTATTTTTACGCATAAAAAAACACTCCTTAGACTGATTTCCAGCCTAGCAGAAGTGTTCTGACTAGTAACATGACGACCACTGGTGGCCGCTTTCGGAAGTTATTGCTGTCATTCTACAGGAAGTTGGGCGAAATGGGAAGGGGTAAATTAGATGGCCGTGAATTCAATCGGTTGGTGATGAGGTTAAACCGCTGATAGTTAATCACTGAGACTATTGGTTCTGCTAGGTCAGCCACCGTAGTATATAAATAATTATGAATACACATACAGAAAGCGGTACGATATTGTCGCTTTTATAAACGCGTAAAGGTTCTGTAGACAACCTGTACAGACTTCGTAAGGTCCCCCATTTCTGACTGAAAATCAGGTAGACTTCTTTTCAAGCGCTCCACCAGCAAGAAAAAGTTATGAAAACAGAAACATTGCCGCTTGATGCCTGACAACCAGAGAGGATTAAAGACACAGTGACTAAACGAAGAAGACAATTACGGGCAACGCTCGCAACTGCCCTGGTACTGACACCGCTGATGACCCCAGTGGCGCAGGCCAATACGCTGACCCACCAAATTTTATCGGCCAAAGTGACCGCTAAACAGACCAAGGATGGTCAACCGGTTGACGTTAAGGCCAACACGATTGAGGAGACCAAGAATCAATTGGCCGCCGGAATCAGTGAAGAAAAGGTAACCTACAAGAACACCAAGGGTGATCGGACCGTGATGCACACGGTTTCCGTGGATCTCAAGGAGAAAACGGCGGGCTTGTACGCTGGTACGCCAGACGACGGGAAGGGCTTTGGTCTGCAAACTGTACGGGATGAAGCCAACGCGGCCATTAAGAGTGGTCACCAAGTTGTGGCTGGTTTGAATTCAGACTTCTTTAACATGGGGACCGGAGAACCGCTTGGAAATGTGGTTAAGGATGGTGTGGAAATTCATGCGACTAAGCCAGACAGTGGGGAATCCTTCTTTGGGGTAACCAAGGATGGCGAGCCTCTGATTGGGAGTCAGGCGGAATATCAGGCTAAGAAGGGTGACCTGAAACAAGCGCTCGGTGGTCTGATCATGCTGGTCAAGGATGGTAAAGCTTTGAATCCAGGCACACAGGTCGGTGGTGAGTTCGCCGCGCGTTCAGCCGTTGGGATTCGGGCGGACAAGTCCGTTTTCTTTGTGACAATCGATGGTAAGCAATCACCGTATTCTAACGGGATGACGCTAGCTGAATTGTCCCAAACCATGAAGGATCAAGGGGCGGTCGATGCCTTGAACCTCGATGGTGGGGGCTCGGCAACGTACCTGTCACGGACGCCAGGGGACACGGGCTTGAGCTTGAAGAACAAGCCTTCCGACGGTGAAGAACGGAAAGTGGCCAACAGTTGGTTGATTACGACAACGGAAAAATCTGACCACACGTTTGACCGGGCCCAGGTCACGCCTAAGGATACAGTCTACACGCCCAACGCGACGATCAACTTTACGGCTAAAGGGGTCGACAAGGCAGGCTATGACGCTACTTTACCAGACAGTGCGACGTGGACGCTAGCTGATCCTAGCCTGGGAGATATTGATGCTAAGACTGGGGTCTTCAAGCCTAAGGGTAAGCTAGGCGATGTCACGGCTAATTTGACCGTGGGTGACAAGGTTGTGGGAAGTGCCACAGTTACCATTGCCAAGCCAGATTCAGTTGAATTTTTAAATAAAAAGTTGAGTATGAAAACGGATATTACCGAATCGCTGGGGATGAAGGTCCGGTATAAGGGTCGCGACGTGGCCTTATCAGATGGTGATATCACGTGGGAATTTCCTAAGGAGCTGGGAACCATCGATGCGCAAGGTAACTTGCACACGGCTGGTAAACACGCTAAGGGCACAGTGAAGGCCACCATTGCTGGGACTGAGATTTCACAATCCGTTGAAGTTGAAATCGGCCAGTTGCCAACGGTGCTGTATGATTTTGAAAAAGGACTCGGTGACTGGAAGGTCAGTGGTTCAGGTCGGGGTGAAGCCAATGAATTAGGCTTAGCCGAACCTGGTAAAGGTCAAGTCCGCTTTGGTGATCACGCCTTAGAAGTTAAGTTTGACCTGACACATGGGGTTAAGGGGTCGACTCTGGGAGCTTACGCTGGTCCTGGGGATGCCAAGGAAATTCCTGGCGCCCCAACCGCTCTGGGTATGTGGGTCTACGGAACACCAGAATCGCAAGGATTGTGGTTACGGAGCCAGATTTACGATGCTAAGGGAACGGCCAAGCCATTAAACTTTACCGACTCAAAATTAGGTATCGACTGGTTAGGTTGGAAGTACGTTGAAGCCCCAATTCCAACGAGCTACCAGGGGCCATTTAAAACATTTCCTAAGCAAGTGGTTCGGGTCATGGCACTTAAGGCTGGTAACCCAGATGGTGCGCCGAGGACGAAGGGCAGTATCTTCGTGGATAACATTCGCGCCGTTTATGGGGCCAACGTTGATGACTTAAAGAGCCCGATTGTGGAAGATATTTCCGTGGCAGATAAGACCTTCGATAAGCAAGGAATTACCATCACTGCGAAGGTCCACGATGACCAGGATGATCCGAATATGTCCGGTATCGATTGGAAAAAGAACAAGATTTACATTGATGGTGTTGACCGGACCACGGATAG
The DNA here is from genome assembly GCF_003946265.1 of Levilactobacillus yonginensis. Taxonomy (GTDB): domain Bacteria; phylum Bacillota; class Bacilli; order Lactobacillales; family Lactobacillaceae; genus Levilactobacillus; species Levilactobacillus yonginensis. The sequence continues at coordinate 13,826 of NZ_RHNO01000020.1, read as the reverse complement.
TACGAAGTACACGTTTGATCCCGATGGGACGATGACGTTACGCGGGTATCAATACAGCGATGGCATTCATCACGTGAAGGTCGTGGCTTACGATAAGTTTGGGAACCGGACCGACAAGGACACCTACTTTGAAATGAAGTCTGGTAACAAGACGGGCGTTACTTTAGGTAAAATCAAGGGCGATACGGCGCAATTGGGTGGCAACGCGACGTTTGACTTGACCGCCGATGATTTAACCAACATCAAGAATGGTGAATTTACCGTTCAGTTGGGCAAGGGCTTCCCAGTCAAGGGCGTGAAGTTTGCCAACGATTCTAAGGACAACACCTACGATTACGATGCTAAGACTGGTGAACTAAAGCTGCATATTAAGGACACGCAGGGCAGTTCCGCTGGTAAAGATGTTCTAGCTCAGGTGACCGTTGAAACGCCAGCCGAAACGGAAACTGGCACGCCGCTAACTTACCAGTTGACGAATGGTACCGTGACGTTCAATGATACCAGCAACAATGCTGACATGATCAATACCGTTTCTTCCCGGCCTATGAAAGCTAAAATTCAGTCTGATTATCAGCTGAAGGTCGGCCAATTGATTGTCGGTAAGGCCGGCAGTGTGACCGTTGTGGATGGTCAAGATAACCCGGTGGCGGGTGTGGACTTAGCCATGGCTAAGGCTGGTGAGCAGGCTGAAGTTATCGGTAAGACTGATGACAAGGGAACGTTGACGAGTGATAAGCTGTCAGCTAACGCTGGTAAGTTTAATTTGGTCGCAACGAAGGGGACGCAACGCAGTTTTAAGACGCTGGTACAAGTATTCACGCCAGCAAAGACTGACACGCCATCCAACCTCTTAGCCGGGTCCACGCAGGATCCAGCAACGCAAAAGACCATTACCTGGTTTACAAATCCGGTAACGGATACTAAGGACGCTATCATGCAAGTGGCTACTGACGAGGCGTACAAGGTGGACCACGAGAAGGCGTTTAAAGATTATAAGGGTGAGCAGAAGACGTTTACCTACGTGAGTGACGGCAAAGCTATCCGGGTCAACAGTGTGACGGCTAAAGAGTTGAAACCGGGAACCGAGTACGCTTATCGTGTGGGAAATGGTGACAAGTGGTCGGATGTCCGGCACTTCAAGACGTTGACCGATACCGATAAGCTGAGCTTCAACGTGTTCGGGGATACTCAGGTCAACTCAGCCTCCCAATTAGCCGATTTTGACAAAATTGTGGATCGCTTGGAAAAAGACGAGAACCGCCCTGACTTTGCCCTTCACGTGGGTGACTTTAACGATGACCAAGCCATCTTTAACGAGGCCGACGTCACGTCTGAAATGTTTAATAAGCACAAGGTTTACGATTCCTTGGACATGATCCATGTGCTTGGTAACCACGAGTACATGGGGGATGACGGGAGTAAGGCCACTGCAATGCTCGGGACACCAGGCCATAACGGTGCGCCGGTCAACAAGAAGGGGACTTACTCAGTCGATTATGGTAACATGCACATCGCTTCTCTGGGGTGGACCGACAACGTTGAAGAAATGAAACAGGAACTGGAGTGGTTGCGTAAGGATATGCAGGCGTCTAATAAGACCTGGAAGGTCGTTGCGACCCACCAACCACCATACAACAAGAACCCAGCCGATTCACAGTCTTCGATGTTCCACAACATGTTGCCGCCAGTGTGTGACGAACTGGGCATCGACGTGGTCTTCAGCGGCCATGATCATTCCTATGGTCGGACGAAGCCGTTAGTTGCTGGTAAGGAAGACCAGGCAAAGGGAACAACCTACGTAGCTGCCGGTCATACCGGTGATAAGACGTACGACATCTTGCCAAATGAACCGGAAGCTTGGGACTATATCCAGAAGCAAGAGGATAAGAATCAGAAGGTTTACCTGACAGTCCAAGTTGATGGTCAGAAGATGAAGCTGGTCACCAAGGACGTGGATGGCAAGGTCGTTGATCAGGCTGAACTGAAGGCTCACAATTGGAACTTAGCTGCGGCGAAGGTGGCTTTAGGTCGTAAGTTGGCTGAAGCTAAGAAGATTGACTTGTCGAAGTATACGGCTGAGAACAAGGAAGCCTTCCAAAAGGCGATGACTACTGCAGAATTGATGTCTGGTGACGCAGGGTTTAGTGTGGGCGTGGTCGACGCAACCATTGCGCAGTTGGATAAGGCCAAAGCCGACCTGGTAGCGGATAAGACCCAGCTGAATACTACGATTGCTGTGGCTGAAAAGCTAGACCTAAAACGGTACACGCCTGGGAGTCGTGACCGTTTCACGCAAGCGTTAAGCGAAGCAAAGACCATTTCAGGGGATAAGAAAGTTACCGCTGAAGAGGTTGCCAAGGCTAATTCACGTTTGGCTCAAGCACAAGCATCCCTTGAATTGGACAAGTCCACGTTGAAGCAAAAGCTGACCGATGCCCAAACTGTTGACTTGAAGAAGTACACAACGGATAGTCAGGAACCTTTCAAGGCAGCTTTAGCTACCGCAGATAAGGTGTTGAAGGATAGCAAAGCGACGGTTGAAGACATTGACGGGGCGCTTGATGGTTTAGCTAAGACTCAGGCTGCATTGGTTCCAGACAAAGCACCGCTTGAAAAGAAGGTTAAGGCAGCCGAGACAATCGGGTTAAAGAAGTACACGGCTGATTCTCAATCGGTCTTCAAGCAAGCTTTAGCTGAAGCTAAGCAGGTCTTGGATAAGACGGATGCCACGGTCAACGAGATTGACGCGGTCACTGCCAAACTAGTTGCGGCCCAAGATGCATTGTTGCCAGATAAGTTGGAACTTGGCAATATGGTAAGAATTGCCAAGAACGTTGATCTGAAGGGGTACACCGCTGATAGTCAAGCACCTTTCAAAGCAGCATTGACTGCGGCTGAAAAGGCCTTGGCTGATGTGAAGGCATCCGTTGATGATGTCGAGGATGTCCTGGCTGATTTGATCAAGAAACAATCTGCGCTGGTTCCAGACAAAACAGAGCTTGAGAAGCTGGTTAAAGCAGCCGAGGAAGTTGTCTTAGATAAATACACAGCTGACAGTCGAGCCGCCTTTAACCAAGCTCTGGCAGATGCTAAGCAGGTCTTGGCTAAGGATGATGCTACGGTCAATGAAATTGCGGCGACCATGGTTGCTTTAGACCAGGCACAGACGGGGCTGACATTTGATACTGCCAACCTTAAGGCGGCAGTTGATTCAGCCAAGCAGGTTGATTTGAAGGGCTATACGGCCGATAGTCAAACTGCCTTCAAGCAAGCGCTGGATGCGGCCCAAGCAGTGCTGGCAGATTCTAAGGCAACAGGTAAGGCTATCGACAATGCGATTGCTAACCTAGCTAAGGCCAAGGCAGCACTTAAACTAGATAAGTCGCAACTGAAGCAAAAGGTCACGGCGGCTCAGGCAGTCAACTTGAAAGAGTACACGGCTGACAGTCAAAAGCCGTTCGTAGCCGCTCTGGTTAAGGCTGAGCAAGTCCTGGCAGCTGAAAAGACGACGGTTGCTGAAATTGAGGGTGCGCTGACTGATTTGGCTCAGGCTCAGTCGAAGCTGGCGCGGATCACACACATTAGTAGTGGCAAAGCTGGCGCCAGTCATCAAACCGATGATAAAGTCGATAAAGCAGCGTTGAAGCAAAAGTTGGCTGCGGCAAAGGCAATTGACTTGAAGGGTTACACGGCTGATAGTCAAACAGCCTTCAAGGCAGCGTTGACTCAAGCAGAAAAGGTCTTGGCTGATGCGAAGGCGACTGCTAAGGATGTTACAGCCGTGTTGACGGCGTTGGCCAAAGCCCAGGCTGATTTGAAGACGGAAAGTCCCGTCATTTCTGAAGGTGCTGGTGACCAAGTTGAAGCGACTAAGCAACCAAGCAAGGTCGTCGCCATCAAGGGCTTAGCGTTGTACCGTAAGCCTATCTTCTCCAAGGCAAACCGGTTAGCAACGTTTAAGAAACAACCACAGATGCGCCAACCTGAGTTCAAGGTATTGGGCACGACGACCAAGGGTGGTCACGTCCGGTACCACGTGCGGGATATTAACCGTCATTCAAAGACATACGGCAAGAGTGGCTACATCACGGCTAGTGCTAAGTTCGTTCAGAATGCTGAGTACCAAAAGGCACCTAAGGTTCTGACGGTGATCAGTGCCAAGGGGCTGAAAGCCTACGGCAATGCTAAATTGACGGGCAAGGTCAAACACACATACCGTCAAGGCCAGATCCTGAAGGTGAAACGTATCGTGACGCAGAAAGCCAACGTGCGTTTCCAACTGACAAATGGCCAATTCATTACCGCTAACAAGCAACAGGTCCAAACTGGGAAACATCACCAAGTGAAGCGCGTGACCACGAAGCAAGGTCTCAACCTTTACCGGGATGTGAACTTGAAGCATAAATTGCGTCACGTGGCGCAGGCAACCAGCTTGAAGGTTACCGGTTGGGATTACTCCGATAAAGGGGTTCTACGTTACCACGTTACTGGTGGGTACATCACCGCCAGTCAGGCATTTGTTAAGTAACCCGTAACGAAGAAAAAATACAGGAAGGGTCTGGGAGTTTATCCCAGGCCCTTGTTGTATTTGTAAACTATTTGTGCTGATACGTGCGACAAAAGGCAGTCCACTCCGCTTAACCCGGATAGACCGATAATTCAGGGCCGAGATTATTCGGCTATCGACGTTCATACTCATTGACTAACCGCCTGTTATCTCACTCTCTTTGTTTTCTCGCAATAAAGGGTATACTAAATAAAGCAAAGACAAACGACATTCAGTTATTTCAGGAGGAAACATGATAGCATTAAAATCAGCACGAGAAATTGCCGGTATGCAGGCGGCGGGCGACATCTTAGTTGGTCTGTTTCACGAGTTGGAAACGTACATTCAACCTGGGATTACGACTTGGGATATTGACCATTTTTCTTATCAATACATCGTTGACCACGGTGCCACACCTGGCGAACTAAACTTTGAAGGATACAAGTACTCGACCTGTGTCAGTGTGAACGACATGATCTGTCATGGTTGTCCTAGCAAAGATATCTTGATCAAAGAGGGTGACCTGATCAAAATGGATACGGTCATCGACTACGACGGTTACCTGAGTGATGCTTGTCATGCTTTTGTAGCTGGTCAAGCGTCACCAGAGGTTCAGAAACTGATGGATGTGACGTTGAAGTCCCTCTACTTGGGAATTGACCAGGCAGTCGTGGGTAACCGCATTGGTGACATTGGTGCAGTCATCCAAGAATATGCTGAAAACCAGATGGGTTACGGCGTAGTGCGTGACTACATTGGTCATGGTATTGGACCGACAATGCATGAAGATCCAGACGTTCCGCACGTTGGCCGAGCTGGCCATGGAACGCGGTTGAAGGCCGGTATGACGTTGACGATTGAACCAATGATCAACGTCGGCGACTGGGGCTGCAGTGATCCTGCCGATGATGGCTGGACCATTCGAACGTTGGATGGCAGCTTGAGTTGTCAGTATGAACACACGCTGGTCGTGACGGATGATGGTCCTAAGATTTTGACCTCATTTGATCATGAGTTAGACGCAAAATATTTGTTGAAATAGAGACAGTTTAAAGGCCAACTTCCAGCGAAGTTGGCCTTTTTGTAATGAAATTATTCGTCGTATATATTTAGAATTTGTTCATGAGGGCTTCGCCATCCTGAACCTTTGTTTTAAGGAAGTCTTTAACTCAACTGTTCTGTTTCCACAAAACATGAAGGTAATCCCCATGACCTATGTATGGTCATAAGATAATGCGATGTTACTATTTGCGGGGAGTGCTGAATTTTACACGCCTCTAGCTTAACGAAAGCTTAAAATCACTTATAATTAATTGAAAATACTTATCAAGCTGAATCCTATTATAATGCCGAGTTGGCTGCTATTAAAACGCTTTCATATTTCCGGAATTTATCACGATTGTTGGTCAATTTATGGTACTATTTCAGTATAGAAAACAATTGCCATTTGTAACTAGTTTACTATGAATTGGTTTTGTTTATTCAGTAGATGACTGGTACGTGAGTGAGCGAGGGAAAGCGGGAATCGATTATGATGGCGAGAAGGGCCTGGCAAGAAAGCAGCGGACAAATTGAAAAGAAACATTATAAACTATACAAGGCTGGCAAGTTTTGGCTGGTTGGGAGTATCTCAACGGTGGCGTTGCTGGGTGGTTTGTTCGTCAGCGCACCCAGGGCTCATGCGGCCACGGTAGCTGGGGCTGCTGAGAGTGTCAGTGGTCCAGTGGCTGATTCTGCAACAGTGGCGAAAACGGCGCTTGAAAATACACAGTCGAACGAGGCAACGCCTAGCAGTACCGCAGCAACAGTCACGGGTGCTAAGCCGGCCAGTTCAACGGCAACTAGTGGTACGACACCTGCCACCTCAAATGCTTCCAGTGGTGAGCAGCTTCAGTCGACTGCGACCAAACCGGCCTCCTCGGCAGCGGCCCCAACATCTGTTGCGGCTCCGGCAGGTGCGACTAGCAAAGATAATAATGGTGATGCTAATGAAAAGGTAAGCTCAGTGCCTAGTGCCGCAGGTAAAATCGCAGTTGCTCCGGATCCTAACGGGGTGAAGGTGGCCGCCCCAGCTTTCAGTAGAAAACAGTTATTGCGCAATTTTACTGATGGCGCGACGGTGCCAGACATGGCTGTAACACCAATGTTGGCTAGTTTAGATATCGTGGCAGAGACCATTGATGGTGATGTCATTACAGCGGGGAAAGATATTGCCCCCGTTGTCACGACGCAGGAGAGCACCGGTGAATACAACTATGCCAATTTTTTTGTGACCACTAAAAGCAAGTACGCCTTGTATAACGCAACAGCGGCCGTTACGGTGTATCCGTATAACCCCACGAATATGTCAACCACCGCGTATGGCTTGAACGCTCAACTGTGGGGATTTTATATTATCCTACCAACCGGTATCACGAGCTCATTGGCAAATGCGCAATCTGCAGCGACAGATTTTGTAGAAATGATCAACGCAGACGCTGTTTATCAGCTGGACTACACTGATTTTTCATCATTAACGGCGTACCGATTGAATAATACGAATGATGGTCGGCAGGTGTATTATTTCCGCCCCAATGATGGCGCCAAAATTTCTCGATTAGATAAAACGAGCATGCCAAAATTTCAACTTACGCTTCATACGGGGAGTGCAGAGGATACCTCGCTGCCGGCTGCGTATAACATTAATGCACAGAATTACGCTGACTTAGCCACGGATGGCGTCCTTTTCGCTGGGACTGGTAACTTAGCTGTATCAACCGTTAAAAATAGTGGGAGTTATCCAACGATTACCACTGCTAGCTTGGGAATCGATGCCCCTGATGCTAATATTGCTGGTTTAGTTATTCCCGGTGGTAACCGAGGAAACATTGCCCTGCCTAAACTCACTTACGTCCACGTGAACGTTACCGATACCTATAACATTGTTGACGGGACCACTGGTCAAGCGCTCGGCAGTGTCACATCAGTCGGCCTAGATGGGTCAACGTATCAGCGCGGAAACGTGATTTCACTCTCGGCGCTAGCGACGTCCCCTTTGAAACTAGATACTAGCAAATATTCTGATGCCATTGCTGTGAGTTCGGGGACTGCAACTGATACCATGACTTACACCCCTAGCGTTGCCGATAGCACCACGCTGGCGGTACAAGGGTCAACTTATACCGTCTATCTTAATGAACTCGCAACGGGTTCGACGGCTGGTTTGAGTGTTGTCCCTAAATCAATTTTGGCTGGGACGGCTTGGACGCCGGCCACGAATTTGATTTCTGCCACGGATACGGACGGGTCTGCGGTGCCAGCTGATCGGCTGAGTGTGACCATTACTGATGCCGATGGGAATAGTGTTAGTGCGCTAGATTCTGCGCCCGCTGGAAATTACACGTTGGTGTACAATTTTACTGATGCCGAGAACGTCGCGCATCAGGCCACCACAACGTTGACGGTGAAGTCACTGCCGATTACTTTGACGGTACAGGATACCAACCTATTTGTGGGTGATTCCTGGCAACCAGCCGATAGTTTTGTCAGTGGCACCGATGAAAATGGCACTGCGCTGACGGCGTCACAACTGGCGGTGACGTACGCTCAAGTTCAAAGTGATGGCACGACTACGCCGGTTGAGAGCCTTAGCACGACGGAACCGGGGACTTATCAGGTGACGTATACCTACACGGATAGTGCGGATGACGTGAGCTTAGCTAAAATGGTGACCGTAACTGTGGCCGCTAATCAAGCTCATTTAAATTACACGGATCAGGCTACCAAGTTATATGTCGGTGGAAGCTGGACGCCGGCTGTGGTAACTGGCACTGATGTTGACGGGACGGCAGTGGATGTGTCATCGGTCATTAAGGATGCTCAAGGCAACGTTGTGGTACCAACGGATGTGACCAAAACGGCAGGAACCTACACGGTGACGTACAGCTTTACCGATCAAAAGGGCATTAACCACAGTGCCATCAACACGTTAACTGTGGCGCCCAATCAGTCGAACTTAAACTATGCTGATACGACGACTGCGTTGACCGTTGGGGATGCCTGGACACCAGCAACGATTACGGCTACTGACGTAGATGGTAGCTCGGTCACCGTAACACCAAAAATTACGACAGCTGATGGGCAACCAGTTTTGGCTGCAGACGTTACGAAAACGCCAGGAACTTACCGCGTTACGTATACATTTACGAATCAAAATGGCCAAGTGATGACGGCCACGAATACCATCACGGTGACTGCCAAAACGGATACCGGTACGGGGACAAGCACACCGGGTGATAGCACTAGCGGTTCAGGTACGGGCACGACCACGCCAATCGAAACGCCAGGAACTACGCCCGCTGGTGGGACGGAGACTGGTCAGCAACCAGGAACGAAGACGCCCGTTACTAAACCAACCAAGCGCACCACGCCAAAGAAGACGGCTGCCGTTACAACAGGCGGGGTGAAAGGAACGAAGGCAGCTGGTTTGCGGGAAACTCATTCCACGGCCGGTCAATCAGCTAACTTAGCAGCGGCTCAGATGGTTACTGCCAAGAACCTAGAGTCTGAGTCACAACCAGGTTACCAAACGACTGGCTCAGCCACGCAATTGCCGCAAACTAGTGACGACAGTCAGAGTTGGTTGGCGGTGCTTGGCAGTTTGTCGTTAGGATTACTGGGCATGGTCAGGGGGCTTGACCGTAAACGTCGGAGTTAAACATTGTTTGACGACTTGATTTGATTTTTATGGTGGTGATTTTGTTCATTTCAAGAATCAGATTTCATACATCATCACTTGTTTAGTTGTTCTCTAGGCAGCCATTTGGGTTACTGCACAACAAAACGGTAAGAAGATAAACGCGAAGAAAGTATCTCAGGCATAAATTAGTCTGAGATACTTTTTTACTGTCTGACAAGGAAGACACCTTGACATCCTTCCGAAACTCCCGTATCGTAAATCAGACATCAAACAGAAAGGGGTGACGGCCCATGAATCTTGAAACTTTAATGGCGTGTGTCCCCGCAAATGGTCAAGGACGTTTTTCCTCAAAGTAAATTCTAAGGAGAAAAATGATGAAAAACGTCCACCAATCAGTCCCGTCTTTGGGGCTGACGATTGCTCTCGTTGGGTTTCCTCAAATCAGCGAGTCGATTTTTACCCCGGTGTTACCACAACTTCGCCGGGTCTTTGCCGTGAGTGCTAGTCAGGTTCAACTGACCATGAGCACCTACTTTATTGCTTTTGCCGTTGGGGTCCTCGTTTGGGGCCAGCTGGCCGATAAATGGGGGCGCCGACCAGCGATGTTGGCGGGGATTGCGATTTATTTATTCGGTAATCTCGGACTCTACTTTAGCGGCACGTTTGCCACGTTGATTGGCTGGCGACTGGTTCAAGCCTTCGGCGCCAGTGCTGGTTCTGTGGTGACGCAGACCATTATGCGGGAGAGTTTCAGCGGTATCACCGGTGCCAAAATTTTTGCCCAAACGAGTGCCGCTATGGCATTAGCGCCAGCATTGGGACCACTAATTGGCGGTGTGATGCAGACCTACTTTGGCTATCGCAGTGTCTTTGCCACGTTAGTGACGTTAGCCGTGGCCGTTGGCATGTACGCAGTTGGGTGCCTGCCGGAGACACAGTCGGTCACTAGTTCTGTGAGTCAGATCAAACAGTGGCCGGTTGTGTGGCGTTTGCTGACGGATCCCGTTGTGTGGGGTTATGGCCTCTTGATCGGTGGCATTAATGGAATCTTATTCAGCTATTACGCGGAGGCCCCCTTTATCTTCATGGCCCACTTTGGCTACTCAGCCGTGCATTATGGTTGGCTGGGATTGATTCTGGCCAGTGCCAGCCTGCTGGGAGCGGTGCTGGTCAATTGGTTACTCAATTTTTGGTCACCGGAGCGGGTCGCTTTCGCTGGATTGGTGTTTAGCGTCATAGCTGGGAGCGGGCTGGTGGTTGCGGCAAATTGGCAGCGGCCACGGTTGATGATTGGCCTGATCTTTCTGGTCTTTTTAGGGCTGAACGTGACGCTGCCGAATGCTTTGAACCGCGCCCTGATCGGATATGAACGGGTAATGGGCAGTGCCAGCGGTTGGTTCAGTCTGGGCTACTACTTGTTTGTCAGCGTGTTGACTTATGGGATGAGCTACTTGCACAATGGGACGATTCAGATGCTACCAAGTTACATGCTTGTGCTGTGTATTGGCATGTTGCTGGTGTTTAGACTCTTGGTTTTGCGGCAGCAACGTCAACGGGACGTCGTGAGTGATTGACTTTTAAACACCCTTTAAGATAATTGCGAAGGCACTCTGGGAGCTATTGTTAAACTGGCTTTCGGAGTGTCTTTTAATATAATGAGGCGTGTTCTAGCAAACACGATTAGATTTCTGGCTGAAGTATTACTTCATCTGATTATTTTAAAAGTAATTGCACCGTGGTGACTGCTTTCTGGTTAAGCTAATTATCCCAGTTGTTTGTCAGGTTGGATGTATTGAGATAGACCATACTGGTAAATATTGAGCGAATAGGCTACAAGTGAAGCCTACCCATGATATAATTCACTGTAGGAGGTGGGGGTCATGACTGTTACGTCATTAAGGTTTAAAGACGATCAGTATAAGCAAGTTAAGGAATTAGCTGAATTTTATGGTGAACCAGTGACGACATTTATGCGTAAAACGATTTTAGAACGACTTGAAGATGAGTCTGATTATCGCGATGCAGCAAGAAATCTTGAGGCAAGTCATGGTGAAAAAGTTTCTCGTGAGGAGATTAAACACCGGTTAGGACTAGAATGACAACCTATAGCTGGGAATTTGCCAAGAAAGCAGATAAAGATTTTCAAAAACTGGATTCACAAGTGCAACGTCGCATGATTAAATGGCTAGATGATCATATTGAGGGTGCATCTAATCCGCGGGCGTGGGGGAAAGCACTGGAAGGCAGCCTAGGAACCTTTTGGCGTTATAGAGTCGGTAATTATCGGATAATTGCTGATATTCAGGATGGAAAATTTATGGTTTTGATTGTGAAAGCAGCTAAGCGAAATGATGTCTATAAATAAGAATATTTTTCGAGCCACACAAGTAGTTTTCTGAATTTTTTAGTGGCTTTAGACTAATTTAACGAAAAGTGGCGTCCTATCAGCAAACGTTGATGGGACGCCATTTTTGGCTGGTGGACCTCCCTGGTAAACGCTTAGCAATCGGCATAAATAGTGGTGTTCCTGCATGTTTTAGGCTAGAATTCAAACAATCGGTTAAACCGGACCGATTCATCACATGATTGAGAGAGGAAGATTCACGGTTGAAAATATTAAGACGACTAGTCGTGCTCCTCATGCTGGTCGGCGCGGGCTGGTGGGTCAAGACCCAGCCAGCAGCGGTTGCGGCGCTCTTCACGCAAGCGAAAGTTTACAGTGACGTTCTAACAGCAAAGGTGGCCAGTTACTTAGCCACAAATTCACTCACCGGGAAAAATAGTAAGTCAGCCGGCAGTTCTTCCAGTGACGGTAAGACGACCGCCAGCGGCTACATTTGGCGGAGCTCAAGTAGTCAGTCAGCTGAATCGACCGGAACCAACGGCACACCGGTGGAGTCCATCGTTCAAGGCGTAACGTTAAGTTCGACCTATTACTATCGCTTCAGCGATGATTTATCCGCGCGGGGGCGGGCAGTCTTCCAACAGGCTGTTGCCACCTACAATGCTACGGGAGTTGTGAAGCTGATTGCCGGAACGGCCCCTAAGGGTGCCAATCAAATCACCTTTGGCGGGTATCACAAGAAGGTTGCCAATCAGCAGGGAACCATTGAATTGGGACACGGTGGACCTAAAATTACGCAACGAATCAGTTTAACGGGTGTGAAGACGGTGAACGCGGCGACGGCCAGCTTAAACTTGACCTATAGCCAGTCGGCCCGTCGATCTGTGGCCATTCATGAACTGGGTCACGCCCTCGGATTGGATCATAGTAGTGCCACCAGTTCAGTGATGTATCCAATCGATCAAGGTAAGACGCAGTTATCATCAGCGGACTTAAAAACGCTCAAACAGATTTACCAACAGAATTAGAAGGTAAAATATCCCCAGGGCTAGCGTCATATGGCCTCTTGGGGATTTTTTTTGACCGTCAGCTAAAGGTTAAAAATTCGAAAACCGTTGTCAAACCAAGAATAATAAGGCGTTATAGACTGGAAATTAGTCTCACCCCAGCCACCTGCGGCAGTCAGAGATTCCGCCTGCTGTGGGGAACGCCTCCGGCCTGAAAAGCGGTCCTTCGGCTCGATTTGAAGCCTGGAAGAAACACCTGTCTCCAAACACGTCCCACGCTGTAAGCCGAAAATCGGCTAACACCGTCGACACAGCTGGCTCCACCTCTGACCACCTTCGGTTAAGCAGGTTCTAAGCTGTCTTAAATACCTGAATGATTGCACTTGTTCCATATTATTGGCGCTCCACTAGGTAGCCGAGAGTGAGTCAAATTTGGACTCAGCCGTGGGATTTTCAAGTGGTTTTCTTGAAAATGGCGACTTGAAGACGGGTTTTGCGGCTTCAAGTGAGGGTCAAGACCGTTCTTTGGCTTGTCCCGTCCTTTCCACAGCGTTCCAGTCTAAATTTGGCGAACGGTAAGGCGGCAATTTTCAACTATATCTGATTAAACCCCAATACCCAATCCTTGTTGTATCAAGCACAGTGGGGACTCCATTGCTTTCGATCTTTAGATTGTCAGCCAGATAAGTTAAGGGGACGGTATATGAATTTATTTGTAAGACGTTTCAGTTAAAACCGACTGACCAGCGTGCTAGACTTATAGCGCGTTCAAGTCAGGAGGAAACTTATTTGGAAAAAGAATATGAACTGGTGGCCGATCGGTCAACGCTACGCTTAAAGCGGGAGGCCACGGCCGTTGGCATCGGCACGGTGGATGTTCATGCGGTCGTCGATCTAGATACCGGAAAGTTGCGGTTAGAGGTGGACGAGCAGGGGTTGCGCAAGTTGCGTCAGGATGCGGATCACAGTGCGCGGTGAAATTGGCAATAATCTGTGCTAGGAGAGTGGGACAAAAGGCGGTTAGTCAATGAGCATTAACGTCGATAGACGAATAATCCTGGTCCTGGATTGTTTGTCTATCGGGGTTAAGCGGAGTTGACTGCCTGTTGTCGCACGTTTCGACTATTTATGTTCGGAGCAAAATAAGGGTTTGAGACTTTTGTCCCAAACCTTTTTCCTACGTTTAGTCAAGCTCTGTAAATAAAAATGTTTCGAAATTTTGTGTACACTAAACAGTATCTCACTGAGGAA
>NZ_RHNO01000002.1 GCF_003946265.1 Levilactobacillus yonginensis | reverse complement strand
ATACCGCGGTGAAGCCGCTTAATCAAATCTACAAAAATTATAGTATTTCATCCGTCAACTTGACAGGGACTAGTACAAACCTGGGCGTCCTTTTAATCAAAGTTTTTTTGGCGTCAGATTTCGTTAAGAAAATAACTTTAGCGACGACGCTTGATCAGCCAAACCAATCCACCAAGAGTAATACCAATGATCAGGGCCCGAATCCCCCAACCAATGAACCACAGCGTCAAGATGTGTGGGAGCAGTTGATTCAAATTGATTGTTAAATTTGTCAACATAATTCATTGACCTCCTGGTTGTACGTCAGTAAGATTCGGCCGGCTGCATGCGTATTTCCCAAGTGATGCTGGGCCGCTTTGACAGCGGTATAGGGTAGCTGTTCCTGAATGGCTGCTGTCAGCTGACCCTTGGCAAGCTGGGACAGTAACCAGCGGTAGTCACCCGGCAGAATGGCCCCACTAACAAAACTAAAGGTTTGGCGTGGATGTTGTGGGTGGTACTGCGGTAGTGCTAATGAGAGGATTTTTACTGCTCCCAGTTGGGCGGCTAAGCGATTCAATAATTGCGGGTTCCCAGCTAAGTCGATTAATTGGCTAACAGTTGAAAAGGAGAGAGTTTGCGCTGATAATGAGCGGTCGTAGTCTAAGACTTGCTCAGCACCCAAACTATGAAGAAAGTCGTGACGACTCGAGTGGCCAACTGCAATGGTTTTTACGTGAAAAAGTCGGGCTAATTGTAACAAGTAACTACCAACACTGCCGCTAGCCCCAGTGATCAGGACTGTTTGGCCGGCTTGTAAGTGGCTCCTTTTAAAGGCAAAGTAAGCTGCATCAGCACCACCAATCAACGTGGTGGCACTTGCCAAGGAGACACCTTGTGACACTGGAAATAGCAGTGGTGGTAATGATGAAACAAGTTGTTCTTGATTACTGCCAGCTGGTTGGACACCGATGACCGGTTGATTCAGCAGATGTTGGTTCCGTAGCCGGCCAACTTCCCTGACAATGCCGCCGAAACCGTAACCTACGACGATTGGCAGTTTAACGGGCCGTAATTGTTTTAGGTCGCCGTTCTCGGTTAAAACGTCGTAAGGCATGACCGGCGTGTAGCGAGTTTCGAGTCGTACTGCTAGAGGATTTAACCGTGGGAGTGGGCGCGTCGTGAGTTGTAGCGCATCGATTCCTTGGTAGGACGTTTGGACAATTGCCTGCATTAAATCATGACCTCCCTGGCAGACTCCGCTAAAGTAATGAGTGACTGTAACTTCTGGGCAAAGGCGTGTTTGGCGATTGGCACCAGTAGTTTTAAACGAACGAGAAGCATCGAGTTCGATGCTAGTTGGAGTTCTTGAGTCAGAGTAGTTAGTCCAGCAGATGTACCTAGGGTGAAAATGAGGTAATAACTAAGCCGACCTCCCTGACTATGATAGCGGACTTGGTTCGCAGTGGCGCTCACGGTCAGCAGTTCATGTTCATTGAGGGCTGGTTGCTGGCGGGTGAGACCATAGCCATCGGTTGTAGGCACGACACGACTAATTTCTTCATCCCACAGGGAGAGATTTTCTGGATGGGAGAGGATCGACAGCAGGCGCTCGGGAGCAGCCTGAGTTGATAGCTGATTTTGAAAGAGAATTTTAGACATTTAAAAGGCCTCCTTATTGGATGGCCTTACTCTACCGGTTTATGCTGGTGATGAAAAATCAGAATACTGATACTTAGAATTTTTCGGGAACTTTTTCGTGAAAGAGATCGGTTAAGAATCGCTGTTTCTGGCGCGCGTCTTCAGCCTCATTTGCTTTACCAGTTTGAGTGGCGATTTCCGCTAACAATCGGTAGTAGTTGGCTAACATGTAGTGGGACTGGTGTTCTGTCGTGAAAGCAATACCAGCCGACAGCCGTTGACTCGCTACTTCAGATTTCCCTAGAAAGTAAGCGGACAAAGCAGCTAGATAGAAAATGATATTTTGATTTTCTTCATAGGGTCTCTGGTCAAGGTTCGCTAGTGACTGCTCAATTAGCTGGGTTGCCTGGACTGGTCGTCGTTGTTTTGCCAACACGGTTGCTAACGAGACTGTGGCCAGCCGGGTTAGGGTGGTGGTAGTGTGGTCTTCGGCCATGGTCGCAGCAAACTTCAAGTTTTGTGCGGCATTGGTGAGCTGAGTGTCAACGTGTAGCTCAGATACGCCGAGGTAATAGTAATAGGCCTGAGTCTGCTCGCCAGTCGTTACGGCAGTGAGGGTGCGGGAGTCGGTCAGAAAATCAAGAAGTTCCTGATAGCGGTGCTGGTTGCAAAGCTCTTGCATCCGGGTATTCAAGGAGTCATCCCCGCTGATTGCAAAGTTGTTGGCCAAACTGATCTCGTCGAGTGAGATACTCAACCGGTGGCACAGCGCTAACAGAAGTTTGGCGTTAGGGGTGTAATGGTCGTTTTCAATGGCCGACAGCATGGATTGGGCACAGATCCCGGTGGCGATATCTTTCTGTGAGCGGTGTTGTTGTTGACGAACTTGTTTAAGCGTGGTTCCAAGTGACATGATCATTTCTCCTCGGAATTTGTAGGACAACGTTGCTTTATTTTGGATAGTCCCCTGACTTGTGTTGTGACTGGCTAGATTTGCATTACGTATTGGTGCATTCGTAAATATGACTAGTATAACTAGATTTAACGAGCTTGCAAATGAAATGGATTGGCCTTTAAGCTGCGGACTTGCAATCCTTATTATTCTTGTAGATTAAGGTGACATCCGACTCAGTAAGCTAAGCTATCGCCAGTAATACACTTAACTAACAACTTCACCCAAAAGTGATTCATGGGTATTGATACATAGACGTTATGCTAGACTGAGGCCAAATACGGAGAAAGGCGTGGTGGCCGATGAAACGGTATTGGTTTAGGTGGTTACTGGCTGGGTTATTGGTTCTCTGTTCAGGAATCATTGGAAGTAAGTCTGCCTTGGCAGATTCAGACTATACGATTCGGCCGTTTCAGGTAACAGCTGATATCCTACGCAATGGTGATGCCAATGTCAGGGAGACCATGACGTATCATTTTAATTCGGGCACTTACCACGGTGTTTATAATATTCAGGATCTACGAGGGATTCGAGGCGGCAAACTGACCGGGATTTCTTCACAGCGCAATAACGGTCCAGTGGTCATTGCCCATGTTGGAACTGATCAGGCTAACCACACCTATCGACTTACGCAAACCCAACAACAGATTAAGGTTAAACTGTATCAGAAAGTTAAGGCTGGTGACCGGGTCAAGGTAACGTACTACTATCATTTGCGAGGGGGGGTTAAGAATTACCGAGATACGGCCGAGTTGAACTGGAAGCTGGTGGGGAGTGCCTGGGACGTTCCCTTGAAGGATGTCCGACTGGTGGTCCAATTACCTGCTGAACATATTTCATCACTACAGGCGTGGACGCACGGTCCCTCTGCGGGGGTTACTCGGGTCAGTACCAAGGCGGGTCGGGTGACTATGACCGTGGGCAGCAATCCAGCCAATCAATTCATTGAAAGTCACTTACTTTTTCCAACCCAGGTGACGGCAACCAATCCAAATCGCAGTGATCAAGCGCGTAAACGGGTGGTACAACGGCAAGAGGCTAGACTGGCAAATGCGACTAACGTTCAGTTGAAACAGAGGCGGTTACGCCAGTGGATTGGCTACTGGGTCCTGGTGGCAATGATTGGCACGCTTATTTTGGTTGCTGGGTGGTGGTTGAAACGCCATCCGGCCACTCGGCAGGTTGTGCCGGCCAGAATCACGCATTTCTTCGATGTGCCGCAAGTTTCACCAGCCGTGGCCCAGGTCCTCGTTGATTTACGGTGGCCCGATACCAATGCATTAACGGGTGAAATCATGGCGGCGGTCGGACGCGGCGACCTCAAGCTGATTATGGAGCAGGGGGCTGAGCATGAAACGGCGCGGCTCACAAAGGTTGGCACGGTTGAGAACGGGTTTTTGCACGCTTGTTTTGCCACCTTGGGGAATCAAGTTGATAGTTTTACCTTGGCAGAGCTGGAGGCGTTCGCAGCTGCAGACCAGCAAGGGGGGGAGACCAATGGTTTAAGGATTGGCAAAGTCAAATTAATGCGGTAGCCCGGAGTTATCAGGATGTTTCTAACATTTTATACCGCCAGCGGTTGCGGTGGTTTGTGTTAGGGGTAACTGGATTAGCTGGCGTGTGGCTCATCTTTGCCTGGGTACTCGGTCAGACCGCATTTTTAGTAACTTTGGTAGCCAGTGGATTCTTACTGATGATCGTTTGGACGTATCTATTCAGACACATTCGGGTGTCCCAGTACAATGCAGCCGGGTTACGAGCGATGAACGAGGCGCAGGGGTTTCGGCGGATGCTCAGGGATATTGGCCACTTTGATACGGCTAAGATTGGGGACCTCATCCTCTGGGAACAAATTCTGCCGTACGCCGTGGCTTTCGGTCTGGCGAAACAGGTAACTAAGCAGTTGCACACAGACTTTGGCGAACAGATAATTGAGACCAGCTTGCCGGAACTTTATCCAGTGTACTTCATAGGCAACATTGGGCAACCACTGATGGGGGTCGTGGGGGGTAGCATTGCTACTGCTATCAGCACAGCGGACAGTGTCAGTCTGGCAGGTAAGTCAGGTGGGTTCTCGGGTAGCGGCTTTGGTGGCTCGGGTGGTTTTGGTGGCGGTTCCGGCGGTGGAGCTTTTTAGCCAGGTTTGGCGCAATTTAGTAATGGAATATGAGCTACTGCACAAAGGCTAACCTTAACGAGGTAATTATGAGGTTGGCCTTTTGACTGTGGAAGTGGTATGACCTAGGCTATAAATCACCCCAAATAATGTAACCGCTTAAACTTTTAGTAGCAATCATTCTTGTGAAACGTTAAACTATTCTTAAGGGGCGATTTCATTGAAAAATAAACTGATAAGTCGAATAATGATTGGATTGGGATTGGTAATAACTACCTTGATTCTGGGGGTATTCTCAGGAAAGTCCGTAATTGCATCGGCGGACGACAGCACTCCGCCAACGTTGGTTGAGGTGAATTTGTTTTTTCAGACGCCAGATGGTAAGTCTGTGCCAATTGAATTTGTAGGGACATATACTGATATTAGTCAAATAGATAAACTCTCTATGAATGATGTATTGAAATTATGCTTTCCATCGAATTTTGTTGCGGGAAAGTCAGTATATGATGAGATAGGTGTTATTTTTAAATATGCTGATGATCCGACCAAACGTGATCAGGGAATTGCTGAACTTAGTCAACTCTTTGATTCAACGACTACGGACGGAGCAGGTTCAGCCGAGTTTCAAAAAGATTTGGCAGACACTTTTGATGGTGTTACTTCTATGATTACTACTAATCACCTTCAAAATATGACGGTTGATTTAGTGAAGACTAAGCAAGAGGCCCAAAACAAGGCTATTTTAACCAAGTTGCCTGGGAATAATTATTGGGTTCAGGATTTCTATCTTTACTTGAAGCCTAAACCAGCTACATCAACGGTAGTTGACCAGACCAGTTTCACTGCTGACCAACAGACAACCGTGACAGTTGGCCAGAGCGTTGATGCAACCACGTTCCACGCCAAAGCCACCAATAGCAGTGGTGACAGTATTCCGGTCACAGTCGATACGAGTAAGGCCAACCTTAAGAAACCCGGGACCTACTCAGTGACTCTCAAAGCTGCGAATGGTGAAACTAAGACGGTTACGTTAGTTGTCCAGACCGCACCAAGTCCAGTGGTACCTAAGCAAACGGTCGTTTATGGGTTGAAGAAGCTATATCTGTACCAGAAGCCAACGTTTACGAAAGGTCAGCGTGTGGCAACTTATCCTAAGACCAAGCGGACGAACCGACCAATGTTTAAGGTGATTGGCTACGCTCGTTCCAAGTCCGGCCTGCTTCGTTACCAGGTGAAGGACGCTGCTGGCAAGACTGGCTATATCACAGCCAAATCAGCATTTGTGGCACCAGTCTATTATCAAAAATCAGTTAAGAGAATCAAAGTTTTGAATAAGCAGGGGATCAACCGCTATCAAGACTTGAAACTGAGTAAGGCCGAGAAACATGTAAGAGTCGGTCAGACTTTGAAAGTCGTCGGGCTTAAGCACTATCACTTAACCACGCGCTTCGAATTAAGCAACGGCCAATTTGTATCGGCTAATAAAAAGTTGGTTATTGCTGTTAAATAAATAAGAATAACGATGGTGGCCAGTGATGGTCATCATTTTTTTTTCGTTATTTGAACGCCCCAAATTGAAGCTTGGTAGTCGGCAAGGTCACATGCTCTTCCAAAGATTTCACCCGGCCATTTTGACCACTTACTGAGTAGTGAGCACCACTTGCCCCGATACGCGAGACATCCCCGCGCCCCCAGATGTATTCTCCTGGCATAGGAGATGAGGGGAATGCTACTAGAGACGCACCACTTAACGAAACGATTTGGCAAGCGAATTGCGGTCAACGACCTTAACTTAAAAATTGCACGGGGCAGTTTTACCGCCTTACTCGGTCCCAATGGCGCTGGCAAATCAACGACGATGAACATGCTGATTGGACTGAGTCAACCGACCGCCGGAACAGTTATCTATGAGCATCACTCAAAAATAGGCGTTGTTTTCCAGGGGAGTGTTTTGGATGACTGTTTAACGGTTCGGGAGAATCTACAAATTCGAGCTGAACAATATCACCACATTCCAGCCGACCGGGTGACCATTCTAAGTCAACAGTTGGGCTTGGCCACCTTCATGCAGCAGCGCTACGTGACTTTGTCTGGCGGTCAAAAGCGGCGCGTGGATATTGCCCGTGCCTTGCTTAACGACCCAGATATTCTATTTTTAGATGAACCCACGACGGGGCTAGACATTCAGACCCGCCGTGCCATCTGGACGCTGATTCAGCGTTTACAACGGGACCGGCAATTGACCGTCATTCTCACGACCCATTACTTAGACGAGGCCGACGCCGCGAACCATGTCGTCGTGATTGACCACGGCTGCGTATTAGCCCAAGGCACTGCCGCTGAAATTAAAGACCGTTATGCCGCCGATGTTTTAACCGTGACAACACCGGATGTTGACCAACTCTTGGGTCAAGTGGCGTTACAACCAACCTACCAAACGGGAACACAGGTTACCTATAGTCTGGCAACGATGCAAGCCGCCTTGGACATCTTAATGACGAATCGGGCATTGATCAGTAACTTTGAATTTCGACCAGGAACGCTGGATGATGCCTTCCTGGCTCTCACTGGAAAGGAGATGCGTTAACATGCTGGCAATGATTAAGCGCAACTTGCTCTTGTACTTCCGAGACTGGAGTGGGGTGTTCTTTTCGCTGTTGGGGGCGCTCATTTCATTTATCCTGTACCTAATTTTTCTGAAGCAAAATATGTTAACGAGTTGGCAGCGGGTGCCCCATGCCAGGCTACTCCTCGACACCTGGCTGATTGGTGGAACCCTGGCCATTACCGGAATCACGACGACGCTCACCAGTCTGTCGTTGATGGTCAGTGATAGGGAGAAACACGTGACGTCGGATCTGGAGTTGACTGACGCTGGTCCATTCCGTCTATTCATCAGTTATTTGTGCAGTGCGACAATTATTGGCACGTTAATGCAGGTGGTCATGTTGGTAATCATGTGGGGAAGCTTTTACCTGACGGATGGGGTAACTTTCGGGAGTTTGACGGTCGGCAAGGTCCTGGGATTGATGGTTGTCAGCGCACTCCTTGCGACAATGGTAAACGCGGTGATTATCTATGGTGTTCATGCGGTGAATACTCTGAATAAATTGGGCACCATCGTGGGGACTGCGGCCGGGTTCCTAGTAGGCACCTACATCCCCATTGGCATTCTGCCCACCTTTGCCCAAAACTTGGTCAAAGTCGTTCCGGGAAGCTACGTGGCCGCCCTGTACCGGCAATATTTGATGGCGGATTACTTAAAAACAGCCTTTTCTGGTAACCGGATTGCCAGAACTCACTTTGAGCGATTGATGGGTGTCCGGCTCAACTGGTCAACCTTATTGACTCACCCAGAGACTTACCACATAATGGGATTAATCTTGATTGGGGCAACTGTTCTGGCCTTCGGACCAGTGTGGATTCGGGTTCGGCGGCAACACCAATCAATTCAGGAACGGTAAGTGAAATGGGGGGATTGGGGTGCACCACAAATTTGAGCAGAACGCGGCCATCGATCCAGCTGATCCGTTGGTCGTGGTTCAGGCAGCAACACAGAGTTCGGAGACGACGGCCATCTTGGACTATTTAGATAGTTATCAAGCCCCCCATGCCGGACTGATTCCCGTGAAGACGCCGGATCGGCTGTTGCTGGTGAAGACGGCCACGATTATTCTGGCTGATATTCAGCAGGAAACGTTATTGCTATATACAACTACTGGGACGATTACCACGCACGGAACCCTGCGAAAGTTTGTCCGTCGCTTGGGTGATGCCAACTTTGTTCAAGTTTCTAAGCACGGGGTGTTGAATCTGAATCATCTTCAGTCACTGGAAGACAGCTTTTCTGGTAACCTGACGGCGATCCTATCAGAGCAGATTAAAACGGTTGTAAGCCGCAAATATGTCAAAACGTTGATGAACCAATTGGGGCTATAGGAGGGGTAACTGTGAAACAAGGGTTGCAGTATGGCATGCAGGGCATGGGATATGGCGCAGTGACGTACCTCCTGTTGATCGTCTTTCAGGTAGCCCCCGGGCAAGTGTCAGCTGGCAATGGGGTCAGCCTGCTCCTGACGAGTGCCTTGATTGGCGTGCTTAGTCTCATTTTTGATAATGGTCAGGTGGAAGTTCCCTTGTTGTTAGCATTTGGGGGGCATCTGGTTGGAACGGCACTCTTAATGGTGGCGTTGATGGCATACAATGATTGGCCAATCGGATGGACATTTTGGCTAGTCTTTCTGTTAATCTATTTAGTTATAAGTGGTACGGTCAGTCTGAATCAGCATCTACGGGTTACCCAGATCAATCGGGTGTTGAAGCAGCGCCCGCATAAATGAACCTCATGGGTGGACTGGTAGCTCAAGGAATAGTTGTTATATACAAAAAGCAATTGGAAGGAAATTTAATTTCTCGAAAATTCGTAAATGCTTGCGTAAAATTTCAAGTCTAGTAGGATAAAGATATGACAAAATCAATGCAAACAACTGAAGACAGCATCAAGGTATTCAAGGCCCTGGCTGATCCTATTCGCCTAGAAATAATCCGGTACTTGGCGCAATTGGATCACGCGGTTTCTTGCGGAGAAATCAGCCGGGTTATGCAGATTAGTAAAACTTCTGGTTCCTATCACTTTAAAATTCTCCAGGAGGCGGGGCTAATCATCGTCCATAAAGTTGCTCGCGAAAAATATGTGACTTTAGACCGGTCGACCTTTGATCGTTATTTAACCCATTTCTGGCAAAATCTATAGGGGATTAGACCAATCAAGAGCAGCGCTGTAAGCACTGCTCTTTTTTTAATTGCTGCTTGTCAGCCGTTTTTGCCAATGGTATGTTTAAATGGTTCAAAATTATTTGAACTATATCAAAGAGTAGGGAGACGGGGAAATGACGGGAAAAGAGCATCAGTCTAAATGGGTCTTAGCTCTAACATCGTTGGGATTTTTCATGGCGATGATGGATGCCATGATTGTGACCACGGCATCTACGGCAATTCGCAATGAGTTTCAAATTTCAATCAGTACGCTGCAATGGGCACTGAATGCCTACAACATCACAATTGCTGCAGTTTTACTGGTAGGGGTTGCCTTAGGTGAGCGTTGGGGCCGCCGTAAAGTCTATGGTTTAGGAATTCTAATTTTTACAGTTGGTTCGATTTTGTGTGCGTTGGCCAACAATATTGGCTGGTTGATTTTGTCCCGGGTGGTGGAGGGCGTCGGTGCTTCGGTCATGACGCCCATGTCAATGGCGATTCTGACCAATACCTTGCCGGCGAATCAACGGGGACGAGCGTTAGGTATTTGGAGTGGAATTGGTGGGCTAGCCCTAATCGTGGGCCCTTCGCTTGGCGGTTTCATTGTGGCGCAACTGACCTGGCAATGGATCTTTTGGATCAACGTCCCAATTGGAATCGTAGCCCTGGTATTGATTCACCGCCACTTACCAGAGAGTCGTGGCGCCAGTGAGCCCCTAAATCTTGGTGATAATCTCTTGATCGTTGTGACCATGGCCGGTATTATCTGGGCGTTGTCTGCAACGGCTGGTCATCCAGGAATGCGAGCACTTGGTCTGATTGTGGTTGTCGCTGTCATAAGTGTGGCATGTGGCGATTGGTTTATTTATCGGCAGTCGACTGAGGTGGAGCCGATGATCCCACTCAAAATTTTTCACAACCGAACCTTCACCGGTGGCAACCTCGCCACGGCCTTACTTTACGGGTCCATGTATGGCGTTGTTTTCTTCCTGCCCCAGTACCTGCAAGCCAGACCACATGCGTACGCGCTAACGGCTGGGCTGGAATTGTTGCCTTGGACCGGCACACTAGTCGTCGTTGCGCCGTTGGCGGGGTGGGCAGTTGATAAATTTGGTGAACGGCGGGTGGCCACGGTTGGTTTATGTTTGCAGGGACTGGGTTACCTACTGATTGCACTAGTCGGCCAGCAAGATTATCGTTGGTTTATCATACCGCTAATGCTGGCAGGCGTGGGGTTGTCCATGGCTGGTCCGGCACTGCAGAAGGCCGTAATTGGGGCAATTCCACCATCAATGATCGGTAAAGCTGCGGGAATCTACAATGTCTTTCGTTTATTGGGTGGGGCTTTGGGAACGACTGTAGCCGTCATTATCTTTTACCAGTTTCAGGCATTATCCTTTGCCAATGGGTTTCGGGCGACGATGGTTGGGACGGGACTCATTTCCTTGCTGGGCATAGTTTGGTCGCGGCGTTTGCGCACGGTGATACCGGCAATCCATAAATCTGGCCATTAAGTTTAAACAGTCTAATTAGGGGACGACTATTCTCAGAGATGAGGTTGGTCGTCCCCTATACGTTTGTAAGGTGAGTGCGCTAGAAACATGGCCAATCCTGAACTTTCTAGATGAATACGGTTTAATGAAAGTGGAAGGGGTTGGTGAATCATGACCGATGAAGAAAAATTGCGTCGAATTTACACGGCGGCGAGTGAACTGTTCATTCAGCCAGGCTACCATGAAACTCAGATGCAGATGATTGCGCAACGAGCCAACGTGGCTGTGGGCACATTGTATCGCCTATTTAGCGGAAAGACGGCGTTACTAGATTACGTCTTTCTGACAACCTTGCCAGCGGTAACTGACCTGCCACACGCCATCTATCCGATTCAACCTGCTGATCCCCGGGAATTGGTCCGGCGAACCCAGGCCGCTTATGCGGACTGGAATCATCAGCTGGCTAACCAACAGGCGACAACGTTTGATCAGCTACTGACGACCTTGTTCTCAGCCTTTAAACGTTATGGACGTTACTTCTTGATTTTAGAGCACAATCCCACCGTGAATCCGGCATTGACCGCGCTCTATCGACAGCAACGGCAGGAGCTTTATCAGCGGGTAGGCAGCTTCTTACACCAGCACCAACCTACGTTAGTCGATTCCCAACGCAACGGGGTCGTCGTAGTTGATCTGGTTTTCTGGTGGTGTGTCCACAAGCACTATGACAGTTTTGAAACGGAGATGGCTCGAAGCGATGATGAGCAAATGTTGGGGGTCGTGCAGGCAATGTTGAGACGTAGTTATCAATGAGTCCCTTAATTAGTTGACTGGTCTAAGGCCTGACCAACAATTTCAAAAAATTGTATTTTAGACGGACTTGCTTAGACTGGGTGGCAATCGAATGAATGATTCGTTCATTCGGGTTAAGGGGGAGAAAGACATGAAATCTCAGGAATGGCGCTACCTTAAGCAGCATCCAGCACTTTGGCGAATTTTATTGGGCATTCTGGTTATCCCATTATTCTACGCCGCTTTATTTTTAGCATCCGTTTGGAATCCGTATGGGGAAATGAACCGGTTGCCTATGGCAGTGGTCAATCAAGACCGGGGAACGCAGACGCTTCATTGGGGACAAACAGTGTCACGGGAGTTGGTTGATGGGAAGTCCTTGCAATTTCATCGGATGTCGTCGGCAAAGGCATCACGTGAATTGAAGGCGGGACACCTGTTTCTAGTCTTAAAAATTCCAGCGACAGCCTCTAAAACGTTGCGCCACCTGGCAACGACGCCACGACAATTGCAACTGATTTACGATACCAATGCTGGGCAGAGTACGGTAGCTGCTAAGATGGGGGCCACCGCAATGCAGAAGCTTCAAACAAAATTAAACCAGTCGGCCATTCAAGCCGAGCTTCAGGCTAGTCAAAAGGCTGCGGTGAGCGCAGGACAACAGTTGAAAGTGACGTCCAGCCAACTTGCTCAGGTAAGCCAGGCTAGCTTGTTAGGTCTGTCAGCGACTCAAGTTGCAGCAGCGACCCAAAAGATTGCGGCCGGACTAGCTAAAGGTAGTCAACAGCTAAGCGTAACTCGACGCGCTGATCAGCTTAAACGGTTGGCAATGCCCGTGAAATTAACGCAACATGACGTGGTGGCAGTGGCTAATAATGGGACAGGAATGGCCCCATACTTTATGGCGATTTCATTGTTCGTGGGGTGCATCACACTGAATATTATTTACGATGCTCGCAAACGTCACGGAAATTACCGTAACTTTGTCTACGCTTGGTTAGATAAAATGGGCTTGCTCTGGGGATTTGTCGTGTTGGCAGCTTCCTGCATGTGGTTGGGCGTGCGCTATATCATTGGGCTGCGACCCTTGGAACCAGGAAAAACTTATCTATTGAGCTTGTTGATTGTGCTAGCCTTCTTCAGTCTGGTGACATGTTTCCGCTTGTGGTTTGGCCTGACTGGGGCCTGGCTGATGCTACTGTTCATGCTTTTTCAGATTGGCGCGTCGGGTGGCACGTATCCCATTGAACTGACTAATCCGTTTTATCGAGCGGTTCACCCGTATTTACCGATGACTGTGGCGATGGCTGGGCTCCGGCACACGATTTCGTTAGGAGGGTCGATTGCCGGCATTAGCTGGATTTTAGTGGGAATGGTCGTGGTATTTAGTTTAGGAACGTTGGCATACTTCTACTGGCATCGGACTGATGCGCCGGAGCTTTGAGGTGGATGTCTGGCTGGTTGACAGCGATTATTTACCGGTGCTATAGTAGCACCGGTTTTTATGTTGACTATTGGTTTTATGCTTTCCCTGGATACTTCGATTATGTATTGTGAAAACATCCTTAGATTTTGTCTAAAAGATGGTATGACTGGGCTCCGTACATATGAAAGCATATAATGTATGTACGACAAAGGAAGGAACGATTGTTTGTGTCTAATCCAGATAATTCAAATGAGCGTGTTAAATTTTTTAAAAATGGGAATTCTGATGCTCTTCATCTTTCCAAACAAAATCGCGAATTTCAAAAAAATATTTCTCCTGATGGCAAAGAAGTTACTTTTAGAAAAAATAGAAAAGCCAAATCTAATATTTCTGAAATTGCAGATGAAATATTTGATGAACATTCTGATTTAATGAAACGATTAGAAAATTTATGAACTCTTTTTGACTAAGGAAAAAAGAGTTCATAGAATAAGCAAATTCAATCCCGTACGGAGTCAATCTCTCAATGGGCAGTACTCAAGTGATTATATCCTTGATTGCCAATTTTGTTTTCATATGCCAGGTTGGCAGGTTAAGTGCTGATCAAGGCGTCAATTTACAGGAGGAACGACTATGAATCCAATAAAAGATAGCAAGATTGTTAAAATTTCGAGTAAGGGCCAAGTGATTATTCCGTTAGAATTCAGAAGAGAATTGAACCTTGCCGGTGGTACACAACTGGTTATTGCGCTTAATGATGAGGGGCAAATGATTCTTCAAAAACTCCCATCCAGTCTTGATTGGCAGGAATTAATTGCGGATATTCCGGTGGAACAAGTTGATATAGATGAAGATGGCCGCTACGATTCTAAGAAAGCACCTAGTTTTGATGAATGGATGCATGAAGAGTGATTGATTACTTGCCATCGAATTTAAAACTAGAATCCATGTTGCAGTGGATTCTAGTTTTAATACGCAATAAAGAAAAAAGATTAATTCAAGGTCATTCAAAATTCAAGTTAGTCTTGCTAGAGTATTAGGCGCGGACAACCAGGTTGACTGTACGAAGCGGTTATTTGTGGCAGTAACTCGTTAGAATTATTCTCATCAAACTAGAAATAGCTTAATGCTGGAATATTTATTGTTTGATGGGCTCCACAAATAGGGTATGATAGAAGCTGAGCTGAAAGATTCCTGAAGGAGGCCATCAACATGGCAGACGTTCTATTAGTCATTGATCTTCAAAATGGTGTTTGTTACGGTGAACAGACCGCAGCGAACATGCCCCAAGTCCTTGCCGGTATCAACGCCCGGATTGCGGCGTACCGCAAGGCCAAAAAGCCTATTGTTTTTATCCAGCATTCGGATGAAGACTTGGTTCAAGGAACTCACGATTGGGAATTGATTCCCGACCTAGATTACCGTGACACGGACGCCTTAGTTTCCAGGCATCATGCTAACGCCTTTTACCATACCAACTTACGGCGGGTGTTGACGAGTTTTGCTGCCGAGTCACTAGAAATCTGTGGTGCCCAGGTTGAATACTGCGTGGATACCACGACTAAAGTGGCCCATGGTATTGGCTACGACTTACAAATGACGCGGGGGCTAACGACCACCGTGGATAATAAATTCATGACGGCTGATCAAACCATTGCTTTCTTTGAGGGTATTTGGAATCACCGGTTCGTCACGATGTTAGACGCTTAATGAAATCAAGCTCACTGAAGTTATCGGTGAGCTTTTTTGTTGGCCAAATTTTTGAAGACATCTGGTTAAACTGCCTTTATTTTCGCTAGGCTTGAAAATAAAGTTTGCCTTCGAGTTCACCCGAAGGCTTATACTTGGACCATCAAGTTTAGTTCAACTATAGGGGGAGAGATCACGTGAAAAAAAGGTGGATTGGATTCCTGGGGATTGGCTTATTGATGTTGGGACTGTCGGCCTGCGGGGTGAGTGGCGGTCATTCTACTACAGCTAAGCTACCCAATGCTAGTAAATATGAGCCGACACTATTTTTCCACGGTTGGGGGAGTAGTTATCGTGCTGAAAATCAGATGGCCCATGCACTCGTAAATGCCGGGTTGACGAAGACAATCGTGCGGGCTACCGTTTCGAAACGAGGAAAGGTCACCCTGTCTGGCCAGTTTCGTGAGGGTGACTATCACCCAATTGTCGAGGTCGATTTTAAGGACAGTCGGAATTCAAACCCTAAGCAATGGGGCCGGTGGGCCAAGGCAACGGTGGTTAAGCTACAACAAACTTATCGAACTAAAAAATTCAACGTCGTGGGTCATTCAATGGGTAATATGGCCATTATGTATTATTTACGGCAGAATCAGGCTAACCTGCCTAAACTACGAAAGCAGGTCGACATTGCCGGGCACTTTAACGGCATTTTGGGAATGAATGATGAACCTAACCGGATGAAGTTGCGTTCCAATGGGCAGCCTGAGAAGATGCAACCGGAGTATCAAGCCTTGTTGCCACTCCGGCAGACTTATCCGAAAAATCAGATTGACGTACTGAACATCTACGGTGATAAGGATGATGGATTTCATTCAGATGGATCAGTTAGCAACGCTTCATCCCAGTCATTGCGGTACTTGGTTGCTAGTCGGGCCAAGTCCTACCAGGAACAAAAAATTACGGGGCCGGGTGCCCAACACAGTAAATTACATGATAATGTGCGAGTAGACCGCCTGTTGATTCGCTTTCTCCGGAACTAGTTGTTGCGGAGAACCAGTAAAGCACTAAAATCTTAGACTAATGACAGACAAGCTTAGGTTAAGTTTTTCAAATTGAATGGCCTCATCGCAGAATTAACCGCGGTGAGGTCGTTTTTGTATTCTAAAATTATGTGATTACAAGACAGGATTAATCTGCTTGAGGTAGGGGGGGCAAAGATCGGCAGATTAGCCAACTGGGGTGGTGTCATTTCTATTGTCTCAGCGTAAATTGAGTCACCATTTTCCCTAAATATTCTGGGGTTTCAACAAAGCCCCGTTTGACCCAGTTGACTGTGATATTGATGACGGCACCAGAAAAGTACTCTAAATAATATGGTTCATTTAAACGTGAACTGTGTCCGCTGATACGGTCCTGTTTGATCAGCAACTGAAAAACGGTTTGGAACGTTTGCAAGAGGATATCTAGTTGGCCATTTTTAATCAGAAGCTGATAAGTTTCGGCCTCTAACTTGGTATTCTTGAAGTAATGCGTCATTAGGTCAGCGAGTTCAACTTGAGATACCCGTGGCAAACGGCGCAGGTAACTGAGCATGTTTTGTGTTTGATACGCGGTGATAATTTGATCGAAGTTTTGATAGTGCCGGTAAAAATACGACCGGGAAACTCGAGCCCGGTGACACAGTTCGGTGATGGAGATGGCCGTCATGGGCTTGTGCATCATCAACTCCAGTAGTGCCTGGTAGATGGTCGCCAAGTTTTGTTGCTTACGTTCCTGTGGATTCATGGGTCACAACATCTCCCTTTCTGTAACCTAAATCTAGTTTATCGTAAGCCATCCCCGTAGACTAACGATAACACTTGAGGAGGGGATCTTATGTTGAAAAAAGCCACGAAGTTAGTTGGGACAATGGCCATTGGCATTTTCCTATGTATGCTGGACACGACGGTGATGAACATTGCGTTACCAGCAATTCAAACGGGGCTATCGACCAGTCTGGAGCAGCTCTCATGGGCGCTCAATTTGTATACGATTTTGTTTGCTAGTTTGACGATTCCCTTAGGCCGACTAGCAGATATTCATGGCCGCAGCCGGTTTTACATTTTTGGCTTAGCGTTATTCTTAATCGGTTCATTATTTTCTGGATTAGCAGCTAATGTGGCGTGGCTAATTGTGGGCCGGGGAATTCAGAGCCTGGGGGCAGCAATCGTCTTCCCAGCCAGTATGACAATTGGCATTCAGAGCGTTCCTATGGAAAAACGAACCAGTGCGATTGCCACACTGGGCGTCACGCAGGGATTAGCGGCAGCCATGGGACCAACGATTGGCGGGATCATGACGCAATTCTTTGGTTGGCGTGGAATATTCTTGATCAACGTGCCGTTTACCTTGCTTTCGCTCGTGCTTTGCTGGCGGTTGTTCGATCTACATGAAAGCAAGCAAACCAAGGAACGTTTAGATGTTGCTGGTTCGCTACTCTCAATGATGATGTTATTCAGCCTAACCCTGTTGCTGGTCAAGGGTAGCGGCTGGGGGTGGACGAGCGGGAGAGGCCTGGGACTTGGCCTACTGAGTCTGGTTGCACTGGCTGCTTTTATTGTGGTTGAAGCACATAGTCAACAACCCATGGTGCCGCTGGCTTTATTCAAGGACAAACAGTTTGTCGGGTCAGCAGTTGTGACTGTGATGTCAGGCATCTTTCTGGTTGCTCTATTGGTCCTGATGCCGAGCTTCTTTACGAA
The DNA here is from genome assembly GCF_003946265.1 of Levilactobacillus yonginensis. GTDB lineage: Bacteria > Bacillota > Bacilli > Lactobacillales > Lactobacillaceae > Levilactobacillus > Levilactobacillus yonginensis. The sequence goes on along the minus strand of NZ_RHNO01000002.1, from coordinate 195,607 downwards.
GGTGCAAAATAAGGGAGAGCTCCTGGCAGCACTGATGATTACCCCGGCCTCACTCATGATTTTCATCTGGTCACCCATCAGTGGTTGGCTGTTATCCAAGGTGGGACCGCAAGCTGTCATTTTGATGGGGAGTTTGTCGATGATTGGGGGTTATGTGGCCCTTAGTCAAATGAATCCCAATATCTATTGGCAGGTCTGTGTGGCAGCAATCCTAGTGGGCGCAGGCTACGGCATCGTGATTGGACCGATTACGGTACTGGCGGCCGGCGACTTCACCGGCAATCTGTTAACGGCCTCGCAGAGCGTCATTGGTGTATTTCGGCAGATTGGGACATCTCTAGCCGTGGCCATCTTTGTGTCGGCACTGTCTGCGAATTTGTTAACGGCGAAAACCAATATCTGGACCTTTGCGCAGAACGGCGTCGAGGCTCTATCGGTGACAGACAAGGTGAAGCGTGACACGCTGATGCAGGTAAAAACCCAGTTAGCTACGGAGAAAACGCCTAAGCATCAACAGACAACGTTCATCGGTAAGCCGAAAACGCAACGACTCATCCGCTTAAACTATCAGCAAGCCTTGCAGAGAAATAAGTTGACCCAAGCACCAGCTGCCGTTAAACGGCGTATCCACCAACAGGTTAGCCAGGCCGTGACGACCCAAGTTACTCAAGATAATAGGGCTTTGACACCCGTGGTTGCGACAATCAGACGCGAAACTAAGCAACAATTAACCCAGGCCTTCTTGCGGCCATATCGATTGGCGCTGCCATTTACGTTTGGCATGCTATTGACAGTATTTCTGTTCAGGAAACGCCGTGATTATCTGAATCGAAACTAAATTTTAGTGGGCGTCTGGGATTGACGAAGATCTCAGACGCTTTTTTCGGTCACCGTCATAAATGTCAAAAAGTTTTTACATTTGATATCAAACATGTTTTACTAAAAGTGTTAGATAGGATTGACATAGGAAGGCGAAAGCGATGCAAAATAGTATTGCCATTTGGCGTAAAACACTAGAATTATCTCAGGCAGAGGTGGCTAAATTGGCGGCCGTGACGTGGCAAACAATCAATGCCATTGAAAACGATAAGTATAATCCGTCGCTAAGCCTGGCCTTTAAATTAGCATAGATTCTAAACGCATCAGTAGACGTCTTGTTTGACTATCGAAGTGAAGGAGAGTCATAACTATGGAAATGACAAAAGAAGCCCTCATTGCATTTAGTAGCGAGGGCCAGAAAGTTAGTGTTGATGAGCCGTTTAACGCCCCGGGTCGCCGCAATCGGATTGTCTTCGACGCGTTACGACACGCGGCTAGTAAGAAAATATTTGGGCTGGCCTACGAGAAAAATGAAACCCTGTATCTGGATTTGAAATGTAACCCTGCCAGCATTGATGAGTTGATTAACACGATGCCTTACATCCTACCGGGGCAGCACTTTACGAAGCAACACTGGATTACCCTGGATATCAGTCGGGTGCCATCCAAAGAGGTCTTGCGGAAACTTGTTGAAGCAAGTTTCAAATTGACCGATTAATTAATGGTATGATGATGTAGACTTGAAGCAGGACGGATCAGTTCAGTTTTTGCAAAATGAAGGGAAGATCACACTATGCATGCGGTAGTCGTTAATCGGCCAGGTGGGCCAGAAGTTTTAGAATACACAGAGGTCCCAACCCCCGCAGTTCGACCGGGCTGGACTCGGGTTAAGGTTCGGGGATTTGGTATCAATCATTCGGAAATTTTTACGCGGGAGGGCAAGTCGCCTTCTGTTCAGTTCCCACGAATATTAGGAATTGAAGTTGTTGGCACGGTTGATGAAACCAGTGCACCGGATCAATTTCACCTTGGTCAAACCGTGGTCTCCTTAATGGGCGAAATGGGTCGGGCCTTTGATGGCAGTTATGCCGAATATGTTCTGTTACCTAACGACCAGGTATATCCAATTAAGACTAAGCTAGACTGGCCCCAACTGGCGGCGGTTCCCGAGACCTTCTACACGGCGTTTGGTATCTATCAGAGCTTACGCTTACAGGCGGGTGACCGTGTGTTGATTCGGGCCGCCACTAGTGGTGTGGGCGTCGCGGTACTGAAATTAATGAAAGCATCCGGCTTGAATCTGTCAGTCGCGGGAACCTCACGCTCGACGCGTAAAGATGGCGCTCTGAAGCAGCTTGGGATTGATCAGGTTCTGCACACGCCTGACGCTAACGTCTTGCCGGCAGAAGCTGGAGAATTCGACAAGATTGTGGATTTGATGGGGCCTTCAGCCGTACAGGATTCCCTGCAGCACACGGCCGAATGGGGTATCGTCAGCGCGACCGGGGAGCTCGGTGGTGTCTGGACGCTTGATGGCTTTGATCCCATCATGGACATCCCCAACAATCGTTACCTGACGGGGTTTTATTCGGGTAACGTTGATGCCGCACGTATCCAAAGCTTATTCGACTTCATCGCGGAGCATCAGGTTGATGTGACCCCAGACCATATCTTTACGCTAGCTGAAACGCGAGCTGCGCATGAGTATCTGGCGACTAGTGAGGGCCTTGGTAAGGTTGTCGTGTTGCCCTAGTTAAAGATAAGTATAAATGGTCAATCCACATTTGGGTTGACCACTTTTTAGGTTTAAGGTGTATACTACACAAATGGTCTTAATCGTTTAAATAAATAGCTTAAGGAGTTTAACGATGCAAAATCTAGATTTAACCAACTTGGTGTTGGGTGTGTGGCTACTTTTCGTTGTGATCAAACGGCAGCTTGCCCCCCCAAGTGGTTCGCTTTAAATTAAAATTCTTTGTACTGGTGACACTGTTGGGAGCCGCGTCAATCGGAGATGCCTTCAACAAACAGCATTTACAGATAAGTCCTTCACAGGCAGCTATCTTTGGCGGCTTGAGCTTAGCTAGTGCGATTATTTTTGCTCTCTTACGGGCCTGGTCCTATCGGTTCTGGGTGGATGATAATGGACTGGTGATGCGCCAAGGGAATTGGTTGACGTTGGTCTGGTGGGTCGTCGGTATTGCCGGCCACTTGGGTGTTGATCGGTTATGGACTGGCAGTTCAGTTACATTATTGCTCTATTTGGGCATCACCTTGTTGGTGCAACGCGGGTGTGTTTGGTGGTTAGCTGGCCGAAAGTATCCAACGGAAATGCGTGCTAACGCTGAACTTCAAGCCGAACGGCATCATGACCGTAGTAGAGGAAAACGCCGTCGAGACTAAGCTAACGATATTTCTAAAAATCGGCATATAAAATTACTAAAATATCTGTTGTGTATAAACATTAAGATTTGTTTATTACAGCAGATATTTTAATAGTTATTATTTTAAAATGTCGATTAAGAATTACGGAATAGTCTACGAATTTTGTTTATGATTCCCTAATCGGTTGGTCAACATCATTGCTGGAATTGCTAGTAATGCTGTGAAGATGACGGCCCATAAAAATCCTTGTTGGTAACTTGAAGCAATCATGCTCAGTCCCAGAAAATGACTGTGATTAGTCTGGTAATTCACAACAATAGTGGCTAATAAAGCAGATCCAAAGGCACTACCAACGTTCTGCATGATCCGAGTTGCGATTGAAACTTGACCGGACAGTTTCGGGTCAATACCGATGAAAGAATCGGTCATAAGCGGGCTAATGATCGCCCCGGCCCCTATTCCTCGAATGAAGAGGACCACCATCAACAGCCAATAAGCAGAGTGTTGGTTGAAGTAGATGAAAGGAACTGAGCCAATCAGTGTGATTGCCAGTCCACCAAGCATGACAAACCGTGCGCCGATACTATCAATCAAACGGCCAATAATTGGTCGCGCAAGCAACATACCAATGCCTTGTGGTAACAGTGACAGCCCAGCCATTGCAACTGATTGACCACGCAAATTTTGGAAAAATAGTGGCAACAATAGCATTGGACCATTCGTTGCTACACCGGCTAAAAACAGGCCAATCACCGAACCATTGAAGTTCCCATGTTTGAATAGTGATAGTGGTACGATTGCCTGTTCTTTTTTCAGTGTGGCATAGATGAAATACAGAACACCTGCAATTGCACCGATGATCAGGTAAGTAATCGTGGTGCTATTGGTAAAATTAGCTTTGGAACTCGCTTGGACAACACCATAGACAATGCTGGCTGACATCCCTGCAAGTAAAGCGACCCCGAGCCAATCGAATTTGGCATAGATGTTCTTAGGTGCCGTATGCGGCAGCTTTAACCAAATGAAAAGTGCAGCAATAATGGTTACTGGAATATTTACAAAGAAAATCCACCGCCAATTTAAGTATTGAACAATGACACCGCCAAAGACTGGCCCTAAAATTGGTCCTAATAAGACTGGCAGACCAACCACCGCCATCAAACGACCCATCATACTGGTACCAGCAATATCAACCAGTAACGTCGTTAATAGTGGGGTAATCAGTCCAGCACTGAACCCTTGAACGAAACGAAAGCCAATCAAGACGTTGATACTTCCTGAAAGACCGGCAGCAAGGGACATAATACCAAATAACAGCTCAGCCGCTAAGAAAACATTTTTGCCACCAAATTTATCGGTGAGCCAGCCGGTGAAGGGCACAGCAACTACCATAGCCAACAGATAGCCAGTGACAACCCATTGAACGGTACTTAATGAGGTATTGAAGCTCTTAACTAAATGATTCAGGGCAATATTGACCATCGTTGAATCAAGAAGCGGTGCGATGGCACCTAAAACGATGATCCAGGCTTGATTCAAGATGTTTCGTGGTAATTTTTGTTCTTTCATTTTGACGCCTCCACTTTTAAGATACCGCAGTACCTAATTTAAGGTACTGTGGTATCTTATCTCTAAAGGTGATTTCCGTCAAGTTTTTGCATTTGGTGATTGCTCATAGTAATAATTCCGTGTTAAATATTAAACAATTTCGTGGTACAGTTAATAAGAGATTAGGATAGGAGCTTATAACATGGTACAGAAACGGCGACGGGGGCAACAACTCGAAAATGATATTTTGGCAGCCACGTTAGAGTTAATTGCGACAACTAAATATGAAGATTTAACTATGGATATGATTGCGAAGAATGCCAGTACGAATAAAAATGTCCTGTATCGCCGGTGGGATTCTAAAGCAGATATTGTCTTGGCAGCATTGAGAACACAGATTGGAAAATTTAAATTAGATATTCCCGATACTGGTAATGTACAAAAAGACTTAATTAAGTTATTTGATGAAATAGTAACTGCAATGTCGCAAATGAATTATCAAAATATGATTGGGCTTGCTAAAGAACGACTGGGGAGTATTACTCTTGGTGAGTATTTTGACAAGCTTAATCGGGATAATTATCTGACGCAGATTGTAAAAAAAATCTTTGATCAAGCACGAATTCGTGGTGATTTAAAAGCTGAAATGCCACAACAGTTTTATAACATGCCCATCTTATTAACGCTCGACGCTTTATTTGATGATGAGCCAATAACAAAGCAACGTTTTCATAACTTGGTCAATATGGCTTTGATGCCCGTGTATGAACGCTTTTTAGATGAATGAATATTACTAGTGTAATCAGAAATGATATGAATAATTTGGCGCGAAAAATGCTGCAACTAGCCAAATTTATACCAGCCTAAAAGGCCAGATTTCCTTTCATAAGGAAATCTGGCTTTTTCTAACTTAGGTCGCTGATTTTAAATTAAATCCAAAATAAAGTATATTTTTAAGAAAATTTTTTAGGCAAAAATCAATTAATATTTTACATTTTTTCCAACCCATGCCTTTGTTCCTCATCAATAATATGGGTATACAGCCCGGTCGCACTGGTTGAGTTCTGTCCCAACTGGGTGGCCACGAGCTGCTCGTTCTTGGTGGCTAGGTAGAGTTTTGAGGCTAACGTGTGACGGAGCTTATGCGGCGTGATACGGACCTTAAACGCGGAGGAATACTTGGCTACCATTTTTTCCATGGAATTGGCCTGCATGCGCGAGGCCTGACCACGATAGCTGCTCAGAAACAGGGCCCGGTCGCTACTGGTCGCGTGATAAATCGCCGTTCGGTGCTCAACGTAGTCTTGAATGTAAGGCAACGTCCACGGGGCGATGGGCACCGTATCCCGTTGGCCACCCTTACGGACCACACCAATCGTGCCCGTCTTCAGGTTCAGGTGGCGCAAGTCAGCATTGGCGGCCTCTGAGACTCGCAAACCGCTGCCCAATAGTAGGGCGTTGATGGCTAGGTCACGCTGTTTATCCCGATGAAAGTACCGTTTCTTAGCTGGCGATAACAGGTTTTCGTATTTTTCGTCGATAAAGGCCAAGTAATCATGATCCGTGTCGCCCAGCATGAGCTTAGTCTTTAAGTTGGCGGCCCGAGTTGCGTAGGTCTCACTGGTTCGGACCAGGGCAATCTTATGCATCACGTTACGGTCGAAGTAGGCTTCACCGTGTTCGTCTTCAGTATCTTCCGTTAAGTACTTGAAGAGCGACGACAGGGCGTTTAATGATCGATTGATGGTAGGATGGGTTCGGCTACCAGGGGCGCCCGTGAGCTTGGTTTGATTCAGCAGGGCGGACTTGTACAGCTCAACGGTTTCCTTTTTTAAAGTGGCCAGTACCTGAATGTCAATGTCAGCGGGGCAGGTGGCTGTCGTCAGGCCTTCACTGATCAACCAGTTGAAGAAGCGGCGGTACTCGGTTAGGTACTGATAGAGGGTAGCTGGGGATAGGGGCACGGTCGCTTTGGCCTGGTAGTATTCCTGGACGTACCAGGGTGCGGTGGCCAGTTCTTCGTTAATTAATTTTAAGTAATGTTGCTTCTCCATAGAGGTGGCCTCCAAACATATGTTCTCATATGTTATATGATAACGATGAATGGCACAATTAGCAAGTCCCCCGTCTTATTTTTGTTTACTACTATCTTTAAAATATTTGTTTTAATGAAAGTAGTAGTTGGAATGGGACTGGTATGACCTGAGGAGCTAGTTAGCGTGTTTCGGTTGCAAATGCCTGTGATGCCTGTTGTATAGGCTTTTTTGCCGGTATTTATGCTATGCTTTATGTTGAGGAGCAGATTGCTTATGGTACTTTTAAAGTTGACAGATGGTCGTTAAATACTGATATATCAGCATTCGTTGTTGCAACGGCGTTTTAGGACCATGACACGTCGCATATATTTCATCTTAAACTAAGAGAAACGCGTTGTCTGAATGCCAGCTGAGGCTGCATTTATTCAAAACCAAATCCCAGTTAACTAGTCGCTGATGCCCACGGTTAGTGATAAGCGTCGTCAGGCAATGTTTACGTGTATCCGTTAGACAGACCATGTAGATCATCTAGCCGACTAAGTTCAGCAACTGCCATCACCAGGCCAGACGGCAAGTACTTTCTAATCACTGGCTGGTAATCCGTGTTTGTCCGGTACTTTAGCTTAAGAACCGGCAGCAATCTCACAGGACCAAGCGCTATCGGAACCAATGGGCATAACGCGATTTTGGACGTTGATTCTAAGCACACGTTCAGGCTTTAGACGGATACTTGACCATGAAATTAACGGAGAATCCGCCTGTAATTTGACGGTTTTGGCTGGTCTTAGCTGGTGAATAGGTTTGCTGACAGCATGCAGTTGTGACGGTAGCATTTAGTTGAAATTAAACTGATTTAACTGCGGACAGCTGAATTGCGGTCGGTAAGTTTGCAAGTTAATTTAAGTTGGTGGTGACGCAAGCAATCTGTCTAGTATTATGATTGGTAGTCACACGCACGTTGTCAGTGAGTTGCTGTTCAACTGGGCTAACATATTTTTTAAATCGGTAACAGCAAGTCCATAAGTAGCATTGCAAAAAATATCGACGCACATCAAAGAAAGGGCATGACCATTCTTCAAGTCTAAATCAGAAAACTGTTCTACTTTACATAATATATATTATCGAAAGTAGAGTTAAAAACTAAAAACGACCTCATCAAGCTAATGTTCTATAAAAAATCAGCAAGCCTAAACGCATTTTTACACGTCTCGGTTTGCTGATTAGTTTACGTTATTTGATCAGAGCCATCTCTTGTAAGATTTTCTTCGTCAATGGCGTCAGATTCTCTGGTAATTGCTGTAGATCAAAAAAATTAGCCGAGCTAGTCTCGACGTTATCTGGCTGTGCTTCGCCAGTGACTGTTAACGTGTAAACGACCGTCACGGAATCAATTGGATCGCCGTTTGGATACGTGTATTGCATGCCTGGACCACTGGCAACCGTCATGAGTTTAGCGTCAGTTGCGATTAAGCCAGCTTCCTCACGTAATTCACGTCGCGCCGTGTCTTCAGCGCTTTCGTTGAGCTCCTTAGAACCGGCTGGCAGTCCCCAAAGCAAGTTATCCGTTCGTTTGATCAACAAGAGCTGTTGCTGACGACGAACAACTGCTGCGGAACCAACCACAATTAAGGGTTCCTGACCAACTTTTTGCCGTAAATTACGTACATATCCCACTGCAAACACCATCCTTTACCCACAATTGTAGCATACAGAATGGGCATTAACGCCACTTATTTTGGATAAAGTCTTGGCGACCGCCCATTTCTTCAATCTGATAACGGAATGGATTTCGCTTGTAGAAGTCCTGATGTTCCTCCTCAGCGGGATAAAATGGTTGCACGTCCTCAATCGTGGTGACAATTGGGTCGTCAAAGCGTTCGCTGGCTGTCAACGCTGTCTTAGAGGCTTCTGCCACGCGACGTTGTTCAGGACCGTTAACGTAGATGACTGGTCGATAGCTGTCGCCGCGGTCTTGGAACTGGCCGCTGGCGTCCGTGGGGTCAGTTTGCCGCCAATAGATTTCAACCAACTGTGCGTAACTGATGGTAGCTGGATCGAATGTGATTTGTACGGCTTCGGTGTGGCCGGTGGTATGGCTTGCAACCTCAGCGTACGTTGGATTGACGGTATGTCCACCGGTGTAACCGGAGACAACGGATTGAATTCCCGGTTGTGTATCAAATGGTTGAACCATACACCAGAAACATCCGCCGGCGAAAATAGCCGTTTCAGATTGACTCATCGACTCACCCTTTCTGTTTAGTCAAAGAGTTGTTCAAAATCATGATAGCCCTTAGCTTCCAACTCATTGGCAGGAATGAACTTCAGCGCCGCCGAGTTGATACAGTAACGTAAACCGCCAGTCTCAGCGGGACCGTCGTTAAAGACATGACCTAAATGAGATGCCGCGTCAGTACTCCGGACTTCTTGACGAACCATTCCAAACGAGTGATCCGTATTTTCCTTGACGTTGGCGGCATCGATTGGCTTGCTAAAGGATGGCCAACCACAACCGGCATCATACTTATCGGTGGAGCTAAACAACGGTTGACCACTCACCACATCGACGTAGATACCGGGTTCGTAGAATTGGTCGTACTCACCAGTGAACGCAGCCTCTGTGGCCGCATGCTGCGTGACGGCAAATTGTTCAGCCGTCAGTCGTTTCTTTAAATCTGCCTGATTCTCTTGAGATGCCATTCAGATTCCTCCAATCAATTGTGCACAACTAATAAGCTTATTTCTAGTTTATGCTTCTTTGTCAAAATTACAATTAATTTGATTAAAAAAACGTTATCACTGAGGGCTTAGCCCCGTGATAACGTTTTAAAGGTCCTAACTTGCTTCGCCAGCTGGCAACGTATACCGAAGTTTAACGGCTTGGATATCTACCTTCTGGATACCTTCATCGCGGTTACGGTAGTACATGACGCTATGCTTAGATGGATTGTGACCTAAGCCCATCGTGTGGCCTAACTCGTGTTCAGCGACGTGTAAGTCATCTGACCGTGAGTAGCCGTATTCTTGCAGCAATTGGGCGTTCAACGTCGATTTGACAGACTTTAGATAGTCATTTCTAGACCAGAAATCTGTGAGACCAACGTCCTGACCCATTGATGCAGACTGGGACTGAGAAGCCGTCGACAATTGAATCTGGGCGTGGGCTGCTGAACTCTGTTTGAAATGAAACGCACCAGTCTTGTTCCAAGCAGAGATGGCCCCCTCCCAAATGTGCCGGTAATAGGCCGACTTGGTATCAATCACGTACGTGGCATGATCACTCGCGAAACGTTCCGGACCAAATGGTGTGGCAGTCGTTGCCAAAGCAACAATATTGCCGACCTGCGTGAGTAACAGACCAACAGCGATAACTGCGGTAATAATTCCCCGGTACCAGCTTCTTGTCATGCATAATCCCTCTCCCTCGAAGGAAGATGCCTAACGACTACCATCGACCGTATTATAGCGAATCCTGTTTTAAGCGACTAAAAAAAACACCTCTTCCCAGTCAAAAAACGGGCAGAGATGTTCGTTAGATCGTAAGTTATCTTAAATTAGCCTTCGAAGGCAGCGGTCAATGGAGGCACCACTTGCTTCTTCCGGGAAACAACACCAGGCAAGCTAGCACGGTTGTTGTCCAGCTTAGTGTTGAAGGCCGTTTCGACAGCGCTCTTAGGTTCACCGGCAACGATGAGTTCTGAGTCGCTGTTCAGGACGTTGGTGGCCAAGGTAATGAACAAGTCGTAGCCGTCAGCAGCCATTTCAGCTTGCATTTCCTTTTCCAAACCAGCCTGACGGGACAGCACGTCGTCTAAATCGACCGTGTTGATTTGGCCGATCCGTACGCTCTTGTCACCCATGTCGAATGACTTAGCGTCACCGTCGATGAGTTCCTTGTCAGACTTAGCTGCCAGGTTAGTCCCAGCCTTTAACATTTCGATACCGTAGCTTTGAACATCCACGTCAGCGATTTCAGCTAAGGCGCGAACAGCTTCGCGGTCCTTGTCAGTCGTCGTTGGGGATTGTAATAACAGCGTATCTGAAATGATAGCGGAAAGCATCAAACCAGCTAACTTAGCTGGGATTTCGATTTTTTCTTCGTCGAACATTTCGGTCAAAATCGTGCTGACACAACCAACTGGTTCTGCCCGGTAGTACAAAGGCAACTTCGTTTCGAAGTTAGCGATTCGGTGATGGTCAACGACGTGGGTAACCGTCACCTTGTCGATGTCCTCAACACTTTGTTGGGCTTCGTTGTGGTCGACCAACATAACGTGGTCAACTTCGTTAGAAGCAGTCTTGATGACCCGTGGTGCTGGTTCGTCAAAGTGGTTCAACACGAAATTAGTTTCCATGTTAGGTTCGCCCAAGGCAACGGCTTCAACGTCCAGGCCCTTCTGGGTTTGGAAGTAGGCGTAGGCCTTAGCGGCAACGATAGCGTCCGTATCTGGATTTTGGTGACCGAAAATCAATGCTTTACTCATTAGATAGAACTCCTTTAACAAATAATATTTTTAGTTTATTGGTTCCGAAGTTGTTTAAGGCGGGAAATGTAATCGTCGGTATGTAAGTACCGGTCAAACTGCGCCAAGAAGTGACTAATGCGGGGGATTTCTGCTTTACCCTTCCGGAAGACGAAAGCCAAATCGAACCGAATGTTTGGATCGAAATGGGCCGTCCAGGTGTTGGGTAAGTCGTCCTGCCCAATCATAAACGAATTTGGTAACGCAGTCGCGGATTGCGTCTGCATGGAGAAATGGAGCAGTTGGGTCGGTGTGGTAAAGTTCGCCACACTCTTAGGAAAATCAGCCAGTTGATTCTTGTAGGCTTCGTGCAACGTTTGGTTCAGGTAGTACCCATCCGGATACATGGCCCAGACGTTTTCGGTGGTGTCCTTGAACTTGATCCGCCGTTTCTTGGCCAACTGCTCGTCGTGATGGATGAACAACAGGTCGTCCGAAATAATCTTCTTCGATTCGTACGGTTTCCAGTTCTTAATGGAGTCATCGGGTAAGTACATGATAGCTAGATCAATCTTGTTGTTTTCCAGGCGCTCCCAAATTTCCTTCCGGGTTAACATGTGGAAGGAAATCTTGAGATCCGGATTGTTTTGATACGACAGAATGGCAAAATCCTCAAAAACGGCATCTTCCATGGATGCCAGTAACCCGATGTTGATTTCACCTTGCGTGGCACTGGTCGATTGTTGAATCTCGTCAGTAGCTTGGTTGAGAATGCCATAAATCTTGTGCGTCGCGTCGAGCATGGTATATCCGGCGTCGGATAGCCGCAGTTTCTTACCGACTGAATAGAATAGTGGTGCGCCCACCGTTCGTTCCAGTTTCTTGATCTGCTGCGTTAATGCTGGTTGCGTGATGCCTAAAATCTGGGCAGCCTGCGTGTAATTCATGGTCTCAGCAAGCTGTAGGAAATACGTCAGGGTTTTTGAAGAAAAAATGCTTTCCTGCTTCGTCTTCATCCGCTTTTGCTCCTTATCATTGTGACGGGCTCCGCTAAACAACGTCCTGTCAACTAATGGTTACTATTACTGTATATGATAGGCCGTTTACACTAAAAGCGCAACGATTTCTGCTCGCAAAGTCGCACAGATTGTCTTATTCCAAGACTAGTTCCGTTGGTTTGAGACGTAACTGGACCGGCGTCCCCTCAACGTCAGTATCCACAACGAACGAGCCGTTAGAGTAACGACCGCTAAGTGGGTGTTCGGTTGGCAGGACATCGTGAGTCCGTTCTCTGTCCGTCAGAATTTCTAATGCGGGGTTCCCCGCTGGAATCGTCATGAAATCAACGACCCGGTGCGGTTCACGCTTTAACTCGTGTAAGACGACCACTCCCCGGCGAGCCCGACTCGTGACTGACAATTCTTTCATTGCCAGTCGCTTGAAGGCCCCACGTTGGGTGATCAGTGCAATGGTATCACTATCCGTGACCATGGCTAGGTTGACGACTTCATCGTCGTCGCGCAGGTCCATGGAACGAACACCGGTGGTCCGGGCCCCATTGATTGAAACCTCATCCAAGGTGTAGCGCAGTGCGTAGCCATTCTTGGAAATTAAGAGGATTCCCTGTTCAACGGGTTCCGTCAGGTACTTGACCTGAACGACACTGGCGTCCGGATTCTTCAACTTTTCGTAGACCGCGGCACGACTCTTATACGTCCGACCCGGTGTCAGGTCCTTAAAGGCGGTCTGCTTGATGTACCCATCGCTGGTGGCAATCAAGAAGTGACCGGCCTCCTTCAACGTCTTAAAGGCGTAGGTGGCCACGATTTCTTCGTCGGACTCTAAGCCGATGGTCTGAGAAATATGTTCACCAGTTTCCTTCCACTTCACATCGCTGATTTCATGAACGGGCCGGTAAATCAGATTCCCCTTGTTAGTGAACATCATCAAGTGATCCAATGTGCTCAGCTGTTGCATGAAGATTGGGTAATCCTCATCCTTCAACCCGTTGTCTGCGGGGTCCGAAGCCGTATAGGAACGGACACCAGAGCGTTTCAGGTAACCATCGTGGCTCACTAAAACGACAACGTCTTCATCGGCAACCGTGACGGTCGTCTTGATCTTCAGGTCTTCAATTTGATCCTGAATCTCAGTTCGACGAGGGTTCCGGTATTCCTTAGCAACGGCTTTTAATTCCTTCCGCAGCACAGCGTTCAACGTCTTGGGGTCAGCCAAGATCTTCCGGTCCTCTTCGATAGCGGCGGAGAGCTTGGCAGATTCGGCCTCTAGCTGAGTCACGTCGGTGTTGGTCAACCGGTATAACTGCAGGGCTACGATGGCATCCGCTTGTTTCTCGGAGAAATCGTAGGCACTGACCAGGTTATCCCGCGCATCGCGCCGGTCCTTGCTGGCCCGAATGGTTTTGATGACTTCGTCGAGAATGGACAAAGCCTTAATCAACCCTAAGACGATATGCTGTCGATCCAGCGCCTTTTGCAGGTCGTACTGGGTCCGCTTAGTAATCACCGTGCGTTGGTGTTCTAGGTACGCTGACAGGATGGTCTTGAGACCGACGTGTTCTGGCCGTTGGTGGTTGATGGCCACCATGTTGAAGTTGTACGTGATTTGGAGCTCAGTGTTCTTAAACAAGTAGTTCAAGACCCCTTGGGCGTCCGCATCTCGTTTGAGTTCAATGGCAATTCGTAACCCTTCACGGTCGGTTTCGTCCCGGACTTCGGCGAGGCCTTCAACCTTTTTGTTTAACCGAATTTCATCGATTTTTTTAACTAGTTGGGCCTTGTTGACCTCGTAAGGAATCTCCGTCACCGTAATTTGGCTCTTATTCCCGCGGAGTGGTTCAATCTTAGTCTTGGACCGTACGACGATGCGGCCCCGACCAGTCTCATAGGCCTTGACGATGCCATCTTTCCCCTGGATGATACCACCAGTTGGGAAGTCTGGCCCCTGCACGTAAGTCATTAGTTCAGCCAGTTCAGCCTTGGGATGACTCAAGAGGTAGACTAAGGCGTCCACGACTTCTCCTAAATTGTGCGGCGGAATCTCGGTAGCGTAACCCGCTGAGATCCCAGTGGATCCGTTAACTAACAGGTTGGGGAATCGGGCTGGCAAGACGGTGGGTTCGTACTCAGTATCATCGAAGTTGAGGACCATTTCCACGGTATCCTTGTCGATGTCACGGAGCATTTCGCCTGCCAACTTACTGAGACGAGCTTCCGTATACCGCATGGCGGCTGCGGGGTCCCCGTCCATGGACCCGTTGTTCCCGTGCATTTCAACGAGTGGTTCCCGAACTTTCCAGTCCTGGCTCATCCGCGTCAGTGCTTCATAAATGGAACTATCACCATGGGGGTGAAAGTTACCCATGACGTTTCCGACAGATTTAGCGGACTTCCGGAACCCCTTGTCGTAGGTGTTCCCGTCCTTGTTCATGGCAAATAGGATTCGCCGTTGAACGGGCTTCAGGCCGTCCCGAATATCGGGAAGCGCCCGTTCCTGAATGATTGATTTGGAATAACGACCGAAGCGGTCGCCCATAACTTCTTCCAACGTTAGCTCTTGAATTTTTTGTCCTTCACTCACGAATTAATTGCTCCTTTCACCGGAATTTTGATTAATCAGTTGATGAGGCCGATGAGTCGTTTTCTAACAGACTCGAATTATCTTCCTCTAAGGTAAATTGAACGTTGTTTTCAATCCACTTCCGGCGTGGTTCAACCTTATCGCCCATCAGCGTCGTGACCCGGCGTTCTGCCAAAGCGGCGTCGTCAATTTGGACACGAATCAGGGTCCGGTTATCGGGATCCATGGTCGTTTCCCACAGTTGTTCGGCGTCCATTTCCCCTAACCCCTTGAACCGTTGAAGGTTATACCCGTGGTTCTTGATCTGCTTCGTCTTTTCGGCGAGTTCGTCGTTCGTCCAAGCGTACGCAATGTCTTGGTTTTTCCCGGTCCGTTTGATACGGTACAACGGTGGCAAGGCAATGTAGATCCGGCCGGCGTCGATCATCGGTCGCATGTACTTGTAGAAGAACGTTAACAGGAGAATTTGGATATGAGCACCGTCATCATCGGCATCGGTCATGATGATGACCTTGTCGTAATTGGCGTCCTCAATGTTGAACTCAGCCCCGACACCAGCACCAATCGTGTAGATCATGGTACTGATTTCTTCGTTCTTCATAATGTCAGGTAGCTTGGCCTTCTCGGTGTTCAAGACCTTCCCCCGTAATGGCAGGATAGCTTGGAACTTCCGATTCCGACCTTGCTTAGCTGAACCACCGGCGGAATCCCCTTCGACTAAGAACAGTTCGTTCTTGGCCGCGTTCTTGGATTGCGCGGGCGTCAACTTACCAGAGAGAAGGCGTTCGTGTTTCTTATGTCGCTTTCCGTTCCGGCTTTCGTCACGTGCCTTTCGAGCGGCTTCACGCGCTTGGCGGGCCTGCGTAGACTTCTTGATCAGCATCTTCCCGAAGTCCCCATTTTCCATGAGGTAGTAACCGAGCTGTTCGCTGATCACGCTGTCGACGATGGTCCGGGCTTCGGGTGTTCCTAGCTTTTCCTTCGTTTGGCCTTCAAATTGTAAGAGGTTTTCGGGCACTCGCAGCGAGATGACGGCTGAGAGACCTTCACGGACATCAGTTCCTTCCAGATTTTTGTCACGATCCTTTAGAAGACCAACTTTACGGGCGTATTCATTGAACGCCTTGGTCCACCCACTCCGCATACCAGCCTCGTGCGTACCACCGTCCTTGGTCCGAACGTTGTTCACGAAGGAGAGCAGGTTTTCAGTGTACCCATCGTTATACTGAGCAGCTACTTCGACCTCGATGCCGTCTTTGCTACCGTCAAAGTACATGACGTCGCTCAACGTATCTTTGTCTTCGTTAAGATACCCAACAAACTCTTTGATCCCGTCTTCAAAATGATAGGTTTCTTCACGTTCCTGACCCTCGCGTTCGTCGGTCAGGGTAATCTTGACGCCCTTTAGTAAGAAGGCGGATTCCCGTAGCCGTTCCGCTAAGGTGCAGAAATTATAAACGGTGGTCGTGAAGATCTGACTGTCCGGTTTGAATGTCAGTGTGGTCCCGTTATGGGCCCGGGTATTGCCTAGTTTTTTCAGCGTACCTTGGGGATGGCCCCCGTCTTTGAATTTTTCTTGATAGCGCACGCCATCACGGACAATGGTGACCGTGAGTGCGCTTGAGAGGGCGTTGACCACGGAAGCCCCGACCCCATGAAGTCCCCCAGAGGTCTTGTACCCCCCCTGGCCGAATTTCCCACCGGCATGCAGCACAGTGAGAATGACTTCTGGTGTTGGAATTCCTGAGGCGTGCATGCCGACTGGCATACCCCGCCCGTGGTCAACGACCGTAATACTATTGTCCTGGTGGATGGTCACGTTGATTTCCTTACCATAGCCAGCCAGAGCTTCATCGACGGCGTTATCTACGATTTCGTAGACCAAGTGATGCAGACCCCGGCCGTCGGTTGACCCGATATACATACCAGGACGTTTACGAACAGCTTCCAATCCCTCCAAAACCTGAATGGAGGAATCGTCATATTTTGGTTTTGCTTTCGCCATGCGTAAATCCCCTTTACTTTTAGTCGTTAAAAATACAAATTGTAATGCTTCTCTAGTTTACCCTAAAGCGAACATATGTTCAAATAGTTCGTCCAGTGCCGCCCTAATGGTATCCAGTAACTTCATAATCATACCACACGAAGTTAAAACCGTGCCAGAATTTCAGAGATAATTGGCGTTCCGGTTAAAACATGCTAAAATATAGGACAGCTTAATTTGTGGTGATCAGCGATGATCCCACCAAACCGGAGCGGAGGAAATACTTGTGAAATTAATTGGCTTACTTCTTGTGGCCTACCTCCTGGGTGCCATTCCCAATGGTGTCTGGGTCGGCAAAGCCTTTTTTCAAACGGATATTCGACAGTCTGGCTCGGGGAACATCGGGACAACAAATACGTACCGGGTCTTAGGACCGTATGCCGGAACCATCGTGATGGTGCTGGATATTGCTAAGGGGACGGTCGCAACGTTGCTGCCCACCTTCTTCCCCGGGTTAGTTGTCCCTGTGACGACCGTCCTCGGAACGGCAACGCCACTCCTGTTCGGCCTCATGGCCGTTCTAGGACATACTGTGTCGGTCTTCGACCACTTCAAGGGTGGTAAGGCGGTGGCCACCTCAGCGGGGATGCTACTAGCTTACAATCCTATCATGTTTGTGATTGCAGCCGGCCTGTGGGTCAGTCTGATCTACTGGACCAGCATGGTCAGTCTCGCCAGCATGATTGCTTTTAGCCTGATTACATTGATCTCGTTAGGCTTTCAGGACTGGTATTTGACCGGGATTGCGTTGGTCTTGACGATCTTTGTCTTTTACCGTCATCGGACGAACATTACGCGGATCCGTCAGGGAACTGAGTCGATGGTTCCCTTTGGTCATGGCTACCGTAAGCGCCACGCTAAATAGAAACACTGAGGGCTCTCAATGACTTTTGTCGTTGGGAGCCCTTTTTTCTTTGAAATGAATTTTTGAACTGCGCTCCGGCAGCCAGGGGGTGGGCCTGCTGTGGGGACGCTTCAGCCAAAGAGCGGGCTTCTCGCTCGCTTTGAAGCCACGAAGCCCCCGTGTCTTCAAAGGCGCCCATGACCTAAGCTAGCACAAAACACTAGCTAACGTCATTTTCACGGCCGGCCCACCCCCTGGCTACCTCCGCTCAAATTGCTGGTTTTAACGGAAAATAGGCGCTGCCAAACTTAACATGTGCTGTTCAACCGCTTAGAGAGTCAGATAACAATATTAACCTGTGGATTAGGCAGCCTAATTTGTCTCCTGCCACTTACTGTTTGCCAGCTAATACCACGGGCAACTTTTGAGGCAAAGGACCTTCGTGGCTCAAAATCGAGCGAGAAGTCTGGTGAACTTTCCAGTCTGAAGCGTCCCTACAGCGGGCGGAATCCCTGGCCGCCGGAGCGCAACCAGCTTAGCAATATCGCTGTCTACTAGTACTGGATTGATGCAAACACTTCAGTTTAGAAGTAAGTAATTTGGTAAGCCGCCTGGAAATTCTCGTGGCCGGCCAAATGGTGGATGGCCACCTTGGTTTCTAAATCACCGGTTGCCTGAACGTCATCTGCTAAGCCCCACCAAGGTTCAAAGCAAACGAATGGTGCTTGCTTGGGGTATGGTGACCAGATACCAAGGTACGGGGCGGCCACCGTCAATGCGACACCGTGGTCGCTGTCAGGTGTACTCAACATCACCGTGGTTTCGTGGTTGTCCAGTGTCAGAACCTGAGCGTCGTGGTCAAATAATTCGTGATCCAAGCCCATTGGTTGCGTCAAATCGAGGGGGACACTGTGTTGCGTGTCGCTGTATGGACCAACCAGTGGCACACGTTGGTAGACCTTTTTTGGTGAAACAGTGACTTGGTAATCTGTAAAGTCTGCAGCTGGGTCACCCAGTGGGACGTTGAAACCGGGATGGGCCCCCAGGGAGAACGTTAACGTATCATCCATTGGATTGGCTACGTCCGCTGAGAACTTCAGTTGATGGTCCACCAGTTCGTAACTGATGGTCAAGATGAAGTCGGATGGGAACAATGTCTTCGTTTCGGCATCGGCCTTGAGCTCAAGACTAACGTGCGTCGTGTCCTGATCGACAACGGTAAACGTCCGGTCACGAGCGAACCCGTGCTGGGTCATTTGATAGGCTTTACCGTCGAGGCGGTACTGGTTATCCTGCAAGCGACCAACGATGGGAAAGAGAATTGGGGCGTGACGACCCCAGTAGGCCTTATCCGCCTGCCACATGTACTCTAAACCGCTCTCATTGTCTTTGACACTCGATAGTTCGGCACCCAATGGGTTGACCTGAACCGTTAAATATTCGTTGTTAAGCGTTATCATCGAATTCCTCCCAGACTTAAATCATCACTCTCTATGATACCCCACCTCGCCAAAAAGAGCCAAGACAACTGTCCTGGCTCTCGTAATGTTTATAGGATGTAGCGTGACAGGTCCTTGTTCTGAACGATGTCACCAATCTTATCGTTAACGTAGTTTTCGGTAATCGTGACGTCACCGGTCCCCATGTCAGGCCCTTCGTAGAGCAGGTCTTCCAAGAGCTTTTCCAGGACTGTCTGTAACCGCCGAGCACCAATATTTTGGTTCTCATGGTTGAGTTCAAAGGCCAATTCGGCAATCCGTTCGATAGCTTCCATAGTGAACGTCACCTTCACGTTGTCGGTCCCAATCAGGGCAATGTATTGCTTGATCAAGGCGTTGTTCGGTTCAGTTAAGATCCGGACAAAGTCCTGCTTGCTCAGGTCGTTTAATTCAACCCGAATTGGGAAACGTCCCTGTAATTCAGCAATCAAATCGCTAGGCTTGGATTCAGCGAAAGCACCGGCAGCGATGAACAGAATGTGATCGGTGTCGATGGTCCCATACTTGGTCTTGACCTGCGTCCCTTCAACAATTGGCAAGATATCGCGTTGGACCCCTTCACGGGAAACGTCGCCGCTGTTTTGGCCACTGCCCTTGGTGATCTTGTCAATTTCGTCCAGGAAGATGATTCCAGTGTTTTCGGCCCGCTTGATGGCATCGTGGTTGATATCAGCGTTGTTGACTAATTTTTCGGATTCTTCGGCAACCAAGATTTCACGCGCTTCGGCCACAGTGACCGTCCGCTTGATTCGCTTCTTCGGCATGATAGAGCCCAGGGTATCGTTTAAATCGATTCCCATTTGGCCCAGCATGTTGTTATCAGTGGCGTTGGCTTGTTGAGGATCATCCATTTCAATCTCGACCTGGTGGTCTTCCAGCAAGCCCTTGTTCAGTTGGTCTGCCAAGGATAACCGTTCGTTACGAATATCATCGGTAACTTCTTCTTGATCCGTTGGTGCCGTAGGCGTTTGGCCATTTTGCATCTGTGAGAACATGTTCATCATGTTTGCAAAGTCGTTGTTGTTCTTGTTTTCTTTCTTCTTGGCCGGTGCCAGCAGCTTAACTAACCGCTTGTTAGCAGCTTGAACAGCGTCGCTCCGGACATTCTTGAACTGATCTTGTTTCTGCATGCTGACGGAGACTTCGACCAAGTCCCGGACCATGGACTCAACGTCGCGGCCAACGTAGCCGACTTCGGTGAACTTGCTGGCTTCGACCTTGGTGAAGGGTGCGTGTACAATCTTAGCCAACCGGCGGGCGATTTCAGTCTTCCCGACCCCGGTCGGTCCAATCATTAACATGTTCTTAGGTGAGATTTCTTCTTGCATGTCGGCATCGAGTTGCATCCGACGGTAACGGTTGCGTAAGGCAATCGCAATGGATTTTTTAGCTTCGTCCTGACCAATAACGTATTGATCAAGTAAGGCCACGATTTCTTTAGGCGTTTTATTAATAGCGTCCACAGTGATTCCTCCGTTCAATAATTAAAGTTCTTCAGAAATAACGTTCTCGTTGGTAAAGATGTCGATGCCCCCAGCAATGTGGATGGCGGTTTCGGCAATTTCCTTAGCGCTCATGTCGGTAGCGTGGTGGTGTAAGGCCGTGGCTGCGGCCAAGGCAAAGTTCCCACCAGAACCGATGGCCAGGATGTCGTCGTCTGGAGCGATGACTTCACCAGAACCGGAAACCAATAGCATTTCGTCCTTGTCCATGACAATCAGTAAAGCTTCTAGCTTTTGGAGTGCTTGATCGGACCGCCATTGCTTGGCGAGTTCGACGGCAGCCCGTTGCAGGTTGCCACTGTATTCATTTAATTGACCTTCGAATTTTTCTTCAAGGTTGAAGGCATCGGCGACACTACCGGCAAATCCAACGACGACTTGGTTGTTGTAGATGCGGCGAATCTTGTGCGCGGTCCCCTTCATGATGACCTTTTCTCCCATGGTGACTTGCCCGTCACCCGCCATGGCGTTGTGGCCGTTGTGTCGAACAGCACAGATGGTCGTGGCTTCAAATTTTACTGGCATAGTTTTATCGATCTCCTTAGGATGGCTTCTTTTGATGTGACTTATCTTCGGTTGCGCGTGGGAAGAACTGGCGGTAGTCCCGCTGTAAGTGTTCCCGCGTTACGTGAGTGTAGATCTGCGTCGTGGATAGGCTGCTGTGACCCAGCAATTCCTGGACCGACCGGAGATCTGCACCCCGGTTCAAGAGGTGCGTGGCAAATGTATGCCGCAACATATGCGGGTGAATGTCCGTCGTTAGACTGCTGCGCTTGATGATCTGGTTGAGCAAATAGGTCACCCCAGCCGATGTCAGCTGACCGCCCCGCGAGTTGATAAAGACAAAGGCATGCGTCTGCTGGTTCTTGGTCATCAGGGGTGTTCTGGCCGCTGTAAGGTAGCGTTCCAAAGCGTCGCCGGCGTAGTGGCCGAACGGCACGTAACGTTCCTTATTCCCTTTCCCATGGATCAACATCATGCGGTTATCAAAGTCTACATCGGGGAGCGTCAGATTGACGCATTCACTGACCCGGATGCCGGTGCCATATAGCACTTCCAACACCGCCGAGTCTCGGGTTGCCAACTGTTCATTGGGGTTAGCAGCCGCCGCAGCAAACAATGCCGTCATTTCCCGTTCATAGAAGAAGCGGGGTAAGTGATTCTGGTGGTGTTTTAACTGAATGTAGGCAAATGGATCGTCAGTCGCTTGCCCGTTGCTCATCAGAAAATTGTAAAGTGACCGCAACGTGGATAGCTTCCGGGCAATCGTCGTCCGGGTGTAGTGGTGATCGTAGAGGTCGCTGAGGTAAACCTCAACGTCCAACTGGTCGATCGCCGACCACGGCTTGACGCCCCCATTGTCTTCGAGAAAATGGTGAAATTCTTCCAGATCCTCGCGGTAGGCCTTCACCGTTTCCGGAGAATACTGTCGCTCACCCTGCAGATACGTGAGAAAGTCTGTGACTGCTTGGTCCACGTGAACACCTCCTGTACTTGTTAATGCTAGCAAATGGCTTAAAAAAACACAACTAACTCATCAACCAGTTTTTGCTGGCCCATTTTCCCGACTGAAAATAACTGGTTTCACGCAATCACGCAATAAAACAGGTTCATCGATCACTTCGCTACTGTGCGAGCGTGACCGATGAACCTGTCGCTATAGATTTTTTACTTTTGTGGTGCTTCTTCGTAGTCCCCGTTAGGACAAACGATTTGGCTACCGCCGCGAATCTTCTTGGCAACCAGGTAGTGGCCGTCCTTAGGGCAGTCACGACCGATTGGCTTGTCCCATGAGACGAAGTCACAATCGGGATAACGTGAACAACCGTAGAAGATCCGGTTCTTCTTGGACTTCCGTTCGATAACCTCACCCTTGTGACAAACGGGACAGGTCACGCCGATTTCCTTTACGATTGGTTTCGTGTTCCGGCAATCAGGGAAGCGTGAGCAGGCATAGAACTTACCGTAGCGGCCCATCTTGATGACCATCGGTGCGCCACAGATGTCACAGTCAAAGCCGGCGGGTTCGTCACGGATCTGAATCTTTTCAATGGCGTCTTCCGCGTGGGCGACTTCCGTTGAGAATGGTTGATAGAAGCTATCAATGACCTTGACCCAGTCCTGTTTCCCTTCTTCAATCCCATCTAACTCGTGTTCCAAGTTGGCAGTGAAATCAACGTTGACCACGTCTGGGAAGTAGTCGTTGATGATGCCATCAACGATTTCACCTAATTCAGTCGGTTCAAAGCGCCGGCCGACTAACTTAACGTAGTAGCGGCGTTGAATCGTGTCCAGCGTTGGGGCGTAGGTCGATGGCCGGCCCACACCGTTTTCTTCCAACGCCTTGATCAGGTTGGCTTCGGAATACCGTGCAGGTGGCTGGGTAAAGTGTTGGGCTGGATCAGTCTTGGCTAACTTGACCACGTCACCAATCTCAAGGTCGGGCAACAGGTTATCCTTTTCCTTACCGTCCTTGTAGATCTTCAAGAACCCTTCGAACTTCATCTTGGACCCGTTGGACCGGAAAGTAACGCCGTTCTGTTCCAGCGTCACAGCCATGGTATCCATGATGGCGTTCGTCATTTGACTGGCCACGAACCGGTTCCAAATAAGTTGATAGAGCCGAAATTGGTCCTTGTTCAACCGTTCCTTCAGGCTAGCTGGGGTCCGGAAAACAGAGGTTGGTCGAATGGCTTCATGGGCGTCTTGGGCCCCTTCAGGCAGCTTACCCTTGATGGGTTTCGTTGCGGCATATTCGGCTCCGTATTTTTCGTGAATGAACGTGGAGGCTTCGTGCTTGGCAATGCTAGAGATCCGGGTGGAGTCGGTCCGCATATAGGTGATTAGCCCCTGCGTGCCTTCCTTACCCAAGTTGATTCCTTCGTAGAGCTGTTGCGCGGCCATCATGGTCTTCCGTGTTCTGAAGTTTAACTTACGGTTAGCATCCTGTTGCATAGAACTCGTGGTAAATGGTGGTTGGGGTGAACGCTTCCGTTCCTTACGAACCACGTTGGTGATGTCAAAGTCACCTTTTTTATCGAGCTTGTTCAGAACGTCTTGGACGGCGGCGTTATCCTTCAGGCCGGCCTTCTTACCGTTCAGGCCGTAGAAGCTGGCGCCAAATGTATGCCGGGCCTTCTTGAAGTCTGCGTCGATGGTCCAGTATTCTTCGGGGATGAAGGCTTTGATTTCCTTTTCCCGTTGAATGATCAGGGACAGCGCAATCGATTGAACCCGACCGGCACTTAGCCCCTTCTTGACCTTTTTCCAGAGTAATGGGGAGATGGAATATCCCACTAAACGGTCTAGGATTCGCCGCGCCTGTTGGGCGTTCACCAGATCCATGTCAATGGTCCGGGGCGTCTTGAAGGCTTCCTTGACAGCATCCTTGGTAATTTCGTTAAATGTGACCCGGTTCTTGTCCTTCACGTCCAGGTTTAAGACGTGGGCCAAGTGCCAGGCAATGGATTCCCCTTCACGGTCAGGGTCAGATGCGAGGTAGACGGCCTTGGCTTTTTTAGCCTCGGACCGTAAGCCCTTGATTACATCACCCTTACCACGAATGGAGATGTAGTGCGGATCGTAGTCATTTTCAGTATCGACCCCCATCGAACTCTTAGGCAAGTCCCGCACGTGGCCCAGACTAGGCATGACCTTGTAGGTCCGCCCTAAGTACTTTTCAATCGTCTTGGCCTTCGCCGGAGATTCCACGATGACTAATTTTTTTTGCGGCTTGCGCCGTTTCTTTGTCGTTGTTTTGGTTTTTGTTTTCGTCGGCAAAACACATTACTCCCTCGAATGATAGGTGTAAACCCCGCTCTACCGGGATTCAGTGACCGTATCGATTTGGTTCTAAGTCGAACTAAAAGTTCGCTAAATTTTTCACTAGTAATCCCACACATGATATTTCAAGTCGGGGGCGCTTGTCAACTAAAAAATTCTTCCATTATATGTTCGGGATTCAAGATTGGTTTCGCGCCCGCTAAAATTAATTCGTTGGTCCCCACTGAATTGGGACTGTCGACGGCCCCCGGAACGGCGAGGACGTTGCGGTTCTCCTGAAGCCCAATGTTGGCCGTAATCAGACTGCCCGAATGGTGGGCCGCCTCGACCACTAGCACGCTCTGCGCAATGCCCGCGATAATCCGGTTGCGTTCGGGAAAATGGTGGCGGGCCCCCGCCGTCCCCCAGGGATATTCGGATAGGACCAGGTGGTCGCGAATCAACAAGTCCATGAGGTCGCGGTTGGCGGCCGGGTAGCAGTGATCGAGACCGGTCCCAATTACGGCAATAGTATGTCCCCGGTGAGCCAAGGCAACTTGATGGGCTAAGGTATCGACCCCTTGAGCCAGACCCGAAACCAGGCAGAGTCGTTGTTCCACCACTGGGGGCAACAGCAATCTCATGGCGCGTAAGGCATACGGAGTAGGCTGGCGGGAACCGACAACGGCCAACTGTGGTCCCTGCAAGAAGCGGACGTCCCCGAGAAAATACAGGGCAACTGGTGGATTGAACGTTTCTTTAAGCTGGGCGGGATACGCCCCATCGACAATGGTCAAACAGCCGGTGTGTTGCAGGTTTTCAGTTACCCGCCGGCTGAGCTCACCAGTGAATAGCGTGGTTTTAAGTTGCTGGGTGCGTTGAGCGGTTAGCGTTAAGTCCTCGAGCATGATGCCAAGCTCAGCGGGACCAATGTCGGTCAATTCAGGGTGCCGTTCCACCCACCGCCAGCAAGCTAAGGCCGTGCGGGGACCGATCCCTTGAATCAGTGGTAAACGCATGAAAAAATCACGAAGTGTCAGTTGCATGGCTGCAACCTCCTATCCCTTTTAAGGATTAACTCCGTGATTCGTTAGCAATAATTTTTTGAACCGGTGAAAAAGTTCGGCGGTGAATCGGGGTAACTCCCCGGTCAGCCAGACCCTGTAGGTGTTCCGCCGTTCCGTAACCGGCATTCTTAGTAAAGCCATAGCCGGGATAGAGCACGTCATAGGTGTCCATGAGATGGTCCCGGTAGACCTTGGCTACGATGCTGGCGGCCGCTACGCTAGCACTCTTGGCGTCTCCCTTGATCAACCGCGTTTGCGGAAGGTCGACGGGAATCTGCATGGCGTCCACGATGAGATGCTGTGGGGCCACGCCGAGGCCCAAGACGGCGCGCTGCATGGCAACTCGAGTCGCCTGATAGATGTTGATTTGATCAATCAATTGAGGACTCCCGATACCAATGCTGACGGCGGTCGCCTGGTCCAGGATCAACGGGTATAGGCGCTCGCGTTCCTTAGGAGTCAGTTGTTTGGAGTCGTTGACCAAAGGGATGTCGAAGTCCTGCGGCAAGATGACGGCACTCGTCACCACGGGACCGGCTAACGGCCCCCGTCCGACTTCATCGATGCCAGCCACAAGTTGATTGGCTGCCCACAGTGGTCGTTCGTAGTGTAGCCGCTCCTGAAATGCCTGCTCAGCCGCCTCAGCCTTTGCGACACGACGTTTGATCTGATTCAGGAGTGATTGCGCACCCTTCCGTGAATCAGCCGCTAATGAGACTAAACGGGGGTCAGTTAGGCTAGTGACGTCCGCGAGGTCTTGCTTTAAACTGCTGAGGCTGGGTTGCTTAGTCATTAGGGGTGTCGCCTACCTCGGGTGCCCGGTCCAGGGTGAAGCCACCCAGCTTCTTGTGGCGGGCGTCCAGAATCAACCGGTCGCTAGCCCGCAGGTAGTCGTCACGCATGCCGATCTTTTCCGTAATCTTCATCAGTAGGTCGACATCGCTCAACTCTAAGTCGGCGTCGGCCAGATGGTATCGTTCCATCAACGCTGGTTGATGGTAGTTTCGGAAGAAGTTGAGGGCAAAGAGTGCCACGTCATCTTTCTCATAGAGTTTTTCCTTGATGGCACCGGTTAAGGCTAGTTTTTGGGCGGTCTCTTGGTCCTTGAACTTAGGCCAAAGGATACCGGGGGTGTCGAGCAGTTCCAGGTGTTTGTTGGAACGGAGCCACTGTTGGGACTTGGTTACCCCAGGGGTATCGCCTACTTGGGCAGCTTTGTGATTGACCAGGTGGTTCAGTAACGTGGATTTCCCAACGTTAGGAACTCCAACAGTCATGGCCCGCATTGGACGTTCCTTCAGGCCTTTTTCCTTTTCGGAAGCGAGCTTGTCGGCCAAAATGTTGGCCGCAATCTTGGTGATCTGCTTGGGGGTTACGTTGGCCCGAGAATCGATGGCGATGACGGGTTGGTCTTGGGAATGGTAGTAACGTTGCCAAGCGGCAGTTTGTTGTGGATCGGCAAGGTCCTTCTTGGTCATGATAATCAGATGGGGCTTGTCCCGTGCAATGCGGGCTACCTCGGGATTACGTGAGGAAGCGGGAATCCGAGCGTCGACCAGTTCGAACACGATGTCTACGAGGTGGACGTTTTCCTCCATCTGACGGATGGCCTTGGCCATATGACCGGGGAACCATTGGATAATGCTCATAAGTTTTTCTCCTTTGATACCAAGGGTTTGACGCCTTGGTGTTCTTAAAATAGTCAAAATTGCCATATGTCCATTTTATTTCGGGCATATTCTAGTCGTTTGCGATACCACTTTTTGGCAAATTCATGAATCTGTTTTTCATTCTGAATTGCTCGATACGGCTAGTCTTCACCCACTTTGTTTGCAGGCGAATAAAAAGCTAACAGAGAATCTGAGTAACTAGTCTATTTTACCATTTATTCTCTATTTCAGATAGTGGCGCTATTTGTGCTTTAAGCATCTCATTCGGCTCGCATAGCATTGTATTAAAAAAGCGTTACCCGAATGTGAATGCCATTCGGGTAACGCTTTTAAACAGTTCGAGGTGTTTTGTCAGCAGTCAATTCTCTCTGCTAGCTTTTTAAAGTGACTTGCCCTTTGGTATAGAGGGCGATTTTTCACTGTTGGCTAAAGTTTCGTCTGATTACTAAATAATGAGGGCACTCTTAATTACTAATAGATTTATGTGCTTGGCCCCTTACTTAATGCGCTGATAATGAAAACCAGAGAGACTATTGTTACCTTTAATACTCAATAGTCCCTTCTTCAAGGTAAACTTCATTTTCACATTGTTTTTGTTTTTAAAAACGCGTCCTTTGACTATTGTGCTGATGCTTTTATAGTGTGTCAGAACCGTGTAGTGCCCTTTAGAGGTTTTCTTGTAACGCGGTGACAAGTACGTGTCGTTCGTATCGGGTTGTTTCACAATAAACTTACTGTTTGAAACCTTAAAATACTTTAAAACCCCATCCTCATTTGATAATTTCCAACGCTCATTTTTAGGCATAATCCACTTACCGCGTAGAGCCTTAGGCATACCTTGATGGTACTTCGCCGCTTGAGCCGTTGATTGTGGCTGAGACAGCATACCTAATGCCATTCCCATCGAAGCAGCTGCAATGATTGTCAATGTTTTTTTCATGATAGATTCTCCCCTACTACAATAGCTAGTCAACTGCTAACTACCAGCTACCTATTTTTTAGATAACCAGGCGCCCATCTTACCCATTTTATCGAAGTGACCAGTCTTCGCCTGATAATATTCTACATACTTCAGCCGCTTACCTACCTGTCGAACTCGAACTTTGTAGGGCTTCAACGAGTTAATCATCTCAATGCCTTTAAGGACATAGATATGTTTGCTGGCCTTCTGATACTTTATCTTGCCAAGAACAAACGGATCGCCCACGTAATAAGCGTTCAGCCCTTTTTTAGTAATTTTCACACCATCTGTTGCTTTAAACTGAGACTTTCCTTTACCTACCGTAACTCTGCGTTCCCAAGTGCCACGCAACACCTTTGGCGTTCCCTGGTGCCACTTGGCCGCATGAGCCGTGGCTGGCGCATTCAATGCCAGTGGCAGGCCAATCGATAGACTTACCGCAGCCATTACTAATAACTTCTTCATAAGTTTTGCTCCCTTTAACTAAGTAAATTTGTTTGCTTTTAAAAACCACTGTTTCCACTACCGTTTATCCGCTCGTTTTTAACTGCTTGAAACCCAGTGTTACTTCCACAGTTCGATTTCTGCTCGAGGCGATGGAAAAGTTTGAACATGCGTTTGAAGGTGAAAATGTTAATTATTTAAAAGCCTATATAAATAATACTGCACTACATTTATCGGTTCAATATGTGCTTTTATTCACTTTTTCTTTATAATTTTAATTATCATCTTATTTTACATTGTTTCAGAAAACATTATCAATATGAAACAATTTACCGGATATGGTTACAAAC
This sequence comes from Levilactobacillus yonginensis, assembly GCF_003946265.1. Lineage (GTDB taxonomy): Bacteria > Bacillota > Bacilli > Lactobacillales > Lactobacillaceae > Levilactobacillus > Levilactobacillus yonginensis. Next base: position 166,613 of record NZ_RHNO01000002.1, on the reverse strand, counting down.
CCTATTTACTAAAGGTTCACAAAATAGTAAGCTAACTCTATGAACGCTGACCGCGAGATGATTAGCGTTGTAACGCATGAAGGAGCGATTCTAATGAATTTACATAAAGGTTTCACGTTAGCGGCTGTCACCCTCTCGGCCAGCCTATTTTTAACCATTCCCAGTCCGGCCTCCGCCTCGATCAGCCAATACTGGACAACCAACCATTGGGTAACTATTCGCAAGCCGATTACCGTCAGTAAAATTAAGCCTGGTTACCCATCTTACAAGAATGACAAGGTTCTTGCTACCTACAAAGTTTTGCCAGGAGCCCATTATAAACTTGCACACACGTTCAGTAACTATGATTGGATCTTGATCTCTGGAAAGTATAAGACCTCACCTAATGCTATCTATTCAGTCACAAAGTTTGGCTCAAATTGGTATCAAAAAGGCAAGCACCCTCGCTACAAGAAGTTTCATGGCTATCGGATTGAAGCTTTCAATGGTATGAAGAAGTTCAACACGAGTTACGACAAGAAGACCCATAGCACCGCTTCATACCTCAAGCCAACGCAAAAGAAGCAAACCATCTTTAAATACGGCAGTCACGTTATTCCCACTAAACACGAATGGGACGTTGTATCATCCAATAAGATCACCGCGTACAAGTACTCGAATAAGAAATGGCATAACTTGGGAACCAAAAATTAATTCAATCACTAAGCTATCTCAATGACCAAGAGCACCATGATTGTCACTTCACATTGTTGCAGTTTTATGTATCCTTATTCTCTAATTCAGATAGTGGCGCTATTTGTCGTTTAACAATCGTCAAAAGCTTCTCAACGTAATCATTTGGCTCTAAAATATCTGTTGCCAGTAATCAAATCGATTGATTGCCAATAACAGATATTTTAGAGCCTATTTTAGAACCATAATTTAATCGTCTGCCCTCGTTGAAGGACCCTTTATGATGGCGGTGGAGCCTTACCTAGGCCTTTCTTGCGAGAGCCATGGCCTATGTTTTGGCCGTGGTGCGGTATCTTTAAATCCAGCATTCCGTAAAAGATTGTTGGCCGCATTGATAGTCTGGTCGAATGTAATTTCTTGACCTTCTGGGATAATCTGCTGTCGTTTGTCATTCCAAACTTTTTGAAGACGGAGGCTTTGTCGTAAGTCATTAAATGCTGCAATTGGATTCTCTAAGGCGTCATACTGATTATGAATCTTTAACTGATTCTTAATCGATGCACGTAAGCTGTCATTATCAATACTCTCACCTTCGAACCGCTTTAGAGCGTACAAATCATAGAAGTCACGAACCCGTGTATCTTGATCTCCATGATTGAAGCAGGCTGACATTTTCTCTGCCAAAATTTGCTCAACTGGATAGGCGTAAACACTAATCTTGCTCCCATCAATTTCTGAAGTATGATTGAATCGCTGTACGTTTGGAATAATATCATCATTAGTTGCTAAATCGATACCTAAATGGTACGTCACCGGTTTATTGGGCTTCGAAGGATCGGGATTGGCCATCTCTAAGTCCATTGATACCCGGTAGCCAGGGTTATAGCGTTCTGTCGCATTCGCATTTTCGTCGACGCTGATGTTATTAAAATGTGTACCATCTTTTAGATCAATTTGGGCCACTTCGGTGACAATCCTTTGAAGCTGATCAACGGGGACTTTTTTCTGATAGGAGTAATCTAAATCATGGGTACTTCGGTTGCCCAAACCTACCATAGCACCAATTAAATAGCCACCCTTCAGCACCATTTCATTCTTATAATCAGATTGCGTAATTCTTGCCAGAAATCGTTCTGCTGCAAAGCGAGACTGCATTTCACGTAAACTAGTGAGATTTTCGTTAGCAGCCCGCTTGACTTGTCGAATAATATCTTTCGTTTTAATGACTGAGCACCTCCGTTATTTTTTGTAAATCCGAAAGTCCAGGAAATTGATTGATGTATCTGCTCAATTTCAATGAATCACAAAAGTCACTTTGAAAATAGTTTCGAACGGCTTGGTTGCGGTCGAATTCAGTAATCGTTTTAAAGCGGAAAGCATCTATTAGCGCACGTTCTGGATTATAGATGTTGAGTGAACCACTATCCTCTTCTGTCCGAACACTTGTTAGTCCGATGGGATAATACTGACTATCGACGTGATGAATTGTCACAATGTATTTGTCAAAATCATTGGAAACACTGTAGCCGCGTGGAACAGTTAAATCTAAATAAGTATATTGACGGTCAATGAGGTGCCACCAGGTTAAAGCCGTTTGTCCCGAAATCACAGCTTTGGGATAGCGTAGCTGAATGGCCAAAAAGTCGTCATTAGAAAGATTCTCGTTGCTCCACAATTGAACACCAGCACGTCCAGTACCAAATCTAGCCACCTCTCCAGCATTAACCAACTTATTTAGATAATATTTGGAAATTCCAACGTCCTTGGCCTCACTAGTTGTAAAAATTGCGTTCAGTTTAAAGAGCCTTGGAATAAGAGATTCAATTCCCATTTTTTGCACCTCGTACAACACTTTTTGATAATTATATCATGAGATAGCAAAATTACGCAGAATTAGCATTACTTATTTTCTACCTCCCTCCGATTATGTGACAATCCATATTGATGATAGTTAATTTTAATTATCACTCAAGGCTCGCCAGTTGAATGCAAAAAGTCCGGAGGTTAACTTCACCACCAGATAATTCTCGTTTTTATGACAGACAAATTTATAATTGAAGTGCAACAATAGCTCAAAGACATAAAAGAAGACTCATAGCCCGAGTCCTACCTTAAGCCAACGCAAAAGAAACAGGTCATCTTTAAATACGGTAGTCATGCTATTCCCACTAAACACGAATGGAACGTCGTATCGTCCAATAAGATCACTGCGTACAAGTACTCGAATAAGAAGTGGCATAACTTGGGAACCAAAAATTAATTAAATAACTAAGCCATCGCAATGACCAAGAACACCCTGATTGTTAGTTGAAGTGCCCCCTCGAATTGGCGTAAATCCAACTCGAGGGGGGCACCTCATATTATCGCTGCTCTATATACCTTTATTATCTCTAATTTAGATAGTGGTGCTATTTGTCGTTTAACCATCGTCAAAAAGCCTCTCAACATAATCATTGAGGGGCTTTGGGTGTTGCTGTGAAGGTGACGTTACTTGGTGTCGAAAACTGAAGTGGCAATAACAGCAAATAACTTAGTGATTTTCCCATGATAAATCCTCTTATTGCTTTAGTCCTTAGCCTCAGTCACTTTTTTGGTCTTTAATGAATCAAACACGGACTTGGTGTCTTTATTAGTGGTTTTAGTGATTAAGTAGATGTTGGGCTGATTATTCGTTTCATTTGTGTAGCCAACATACATTGAACTCAAAATTTTGACGGGTGAATCGTACGTTTGGCTAAAACCATTGCTCATAGTTAGCTTCATGTTTTCAGGATAGCTAAACGGCAAATCATGCTCTTTGAATTTATAACTCCAAACTTTGTCGTCTAGCTTAATCCGCTGGTGAACAATATTCTCTTGAACGACATTATTTCCAGAATTATCGGTTACAACAGATGCACGAAGTGGTTTTGCGGTTGGCTTTTCATACTTAACAACGGGAAATTTAGCCTGGAAAGCAAGCATGTGTTGGATATCGGACTCTAATCTTTGTTTATCCTTTCGTTCATCAGCATTGGCAGTGAAAGTGTTATTCTTCAGAATACCCTTATCACTATCAATTCTTTCCTGCAAATCATCCTTAGATTTTTGAATAGTTTCGTGGTAATATTTCTTATCCTCAGCTTTGGCCATCGAAATTATTTTTTTATCAGACTTCCCATCAATATCTCGCATCAGAAACGTATAGGTTGGCGTATTGTAGACAGTTGCCATGCCATTCTTAGTCACTAGGATCTGGTCAATATGCGTATCCTTACTGAGGTCGTAGGTGTCTGAATGTTCGGAATTAGCCATGAACCAAATTCTCTGATTAGGTGATTGCGCATCCTTAATAAAGGAAACCGTCTTCTCGTTAACTTGATTAGGTCCTGATTTTCCACAAGCTGACAACGATAAAATGGCTGTTCCTAGTAAAGCTACGTGTACTAGGCGTTTTGCATAACGATTCATAATTTGAACTCTCCTTAATAAAATATTTAATTAGATTAATTGGTAGATGCGTAAGCAAGTGGCACCAGTCAGTACCGACAACAATTTGGAAAGTATGTATTCTTTAGGCCCTCGTTTAAGTCGTTCTACCAACCATCTAAAATGATGGATTATAAAATACATTATACAATAATTAGGTATTATTTTCCTTCTAAATTGTGCTATAAGGTATTTTAAAACCTCTTTACTGCAAAAAAATTCTTATTGGTTGATTTCAATGCTATGAAAGAGAAGTGATTCCTGCAAATTTCCATAAGTAAGATAGTGATTCAAAAAAAAATTTGCGCTATGACTGACAATTGAACAGTTAGCTAAAGGTGCTGGCGTAACTGTTATGAGTGTGCTGAGATCAGTAACATTAGTCTGAACAAATTACAGACGAAGCCAGACGCCCCAAACTATGAAGTTAAGCTCGTTTTCGTTGCTAATCATTTATCGGGCAGATATACCTTAGAATCAACTGATTACTTAAAATCATTACCTGGTAAAAAGAAGTCGTGGCTGAAAGTATTTTGCGGATTAGGATGCTCTTCATACTTGACTCTAGTATCCAATTACCAGTACAGACCACTTTTTACGGTTATTTATTTCTGCCAATTAATATCACCTCGTCTTATTTATTTAAAACCTCTATATTGATAGTCTAGGCTAAAGTTCAAAGATGCCAAAATTAGCAAAGGGGTATCAAAATGGGAAACAACTCTTATCATAAATTCCAAAAAAGTATAGTCAATAAAAAGAAGAGTCTAATAAATATAGACTCTTCTTAACACTGTGCTAGTAATTCAAATATTTGCGATTCTCAGCGGCCTTTTTATTGACCAAAAGAATTTTCGACTTCCAGTTATATAAAGTGGCATCATTAGATGAATATACATCCATCCAAGCTCCCTTCATATTACCAGCAATTTGTTGATCTAAATCTCCGAAATACTTAAATCCTTTATGTGGTGAAGCAGCAACCCCATCATCACCATTACCAGAAATATAATAGATTACCCAATGTCCCGAGTTATTCGAAAAACTCTCACTATTCGAATATAATCCTGGCATAACTTCGAAATTATACTGTGGTTTATCAGTCATACCTAAAATTCGATGCCCATTAGCTAATGTTCCGGCATAAATAGGATTATCGAGAAGATATTTCTTTGTCCCATTCGCAACTTTTAGATTTCCTTTATTATCAATAAGAGAACCAGAATGTTTGTTCCCTTTGGTTAAAAGAAAACTAATTAATTTATCAACATGTCCTTGCATTTCTTCCTTTTTAATTCCAGCAAACATCTTATTAAATTGTTGTTTCTTACTCAAACTTGACTTAGTCTTACTTGTCTTAGCTTTAGGAGCCTTGCCATTCTTCACATAACCATGCCAGATCCAGCCCTTAGTCTTACCATTCGTTGATTTAACGTAATTGTATACAGCTTTTTTCTTATTACTCTTAACAACTTTGGCCTTCTTGATTCGGTAGAATGTCGTCCGTTTATAGTTCTTAGCCTTGTGCGAAACCTTCGTGAGCTTAGCCGTAGAGTACATATTTCCCTTGGTAACGTGAACCTTGTGCTTGGCTTTATATGTAGTCGTTTTAACGATTTTTGCTGCCTTGGTCTTTGCCAACGCCGTATCCGCATTGGACGCAACTGTTGCGAGTCCCATAGTGGAAACGCTTAAAATCGTCAGCGCTGAGACAATCAATTTGTTAACCTTCATCAGTGAAATCCTCCATTTCCTGTTCACAATAACTTCAATTTTAGCCGGCTTGGTGTCGCTAGGTGGGCTGTCATTTCAAGTAACATCAGTCCCTTCAACATCAATTCAGCCTTTCAAATCTGTCAAAAGCAGATGTCCTGAAAAAAGTTCAAATGCTTTTCTGTATCGTATAAATATTGTTAATACCAGTACCGTATATGGCTAATATTAATCAAGCGCTCTGGAAAAGTCAATATAGGTCACGGTGGATTAAACGAGCCTGGTCAAGCCGACTTAACTCGCACTGCTGCAGCCCAAATTACCCCAAAGAAAAAAGCCCGCCAATGCGGACTTTTTTAATCCTTATTCTGATACAACCTCGCTAGGCCAAAGCGGCTAAGTACATTTGCCAAGCATCATCAAAGATGGTCATTGACGGTAAGTACGGCGCGTTTTCTTCAAGATACTTTGACAGAGGATCAAATTCCGTTTCTTGTTTGGGAAACGAACTGTCTAGGAATGCGTTGTTGGCGAACGTTGCCACGGGATCGTAGCTCTCGGGGTTCCGTTCCGTCATCAAAAACTGATAAAAACTTTTAGGCATGACGATCCTCCTTTATTAGGACGTTAGTTTTTCGGAATGCGGGCCTGGAAGACGAACTTCCCGGCACCGGTCATATCGATTTTTTTAGCGGCGTAAGACAGCTTCTTGCCGTTGCCAATGGCCGTCAAGTGCAAGGTCATCGTCTGTTCCTTCACGTTCATCGCCACCCACTTAGGCAGTGGATAGTTCTTCGCGATGTAGCTCATCACGAAGCTGACTGGAACTGGCAACGAGCCAATTGATAGCTTCTGGGCCTTTAATTGGACGTCTCCTGAGGATAACACGGTTGGCTTGAAGAGTAAAACAAAGTTGACATTGGCCCCCAAGACCTTAGTGGATCCGGTCAACATCGCGTGATCACTCACCTGGAACCGATATTTAAGGGGTTCATTTTTAAGCGACTTATTTACATAGTAGTCGGCCAACGCGTTGACCTGGTTCTTATTGAGTGTCACGTTGATGTTGGTCGTTTCCGTGGTCGGCGTCTTCGCCGTGGCGGGTACATTGGCGGGGCCGAGTGCCTTGACACCCATCGTTATGAAGGTAACGAGGATGACGGCCACTAGGGCGATGAAGCCCCACTTCCACCAATTTCGGGTGGGTGTTTTAGTCTGCGAATGTCGTTGCATGAAGCCGATTCCTCCTTACTTATTTAACCATTGTTGGTGCGCCTGCATTTGTTTGAAGGCAGCGGCGGTCATCAGGTCGTACCCCTTGGCGTTCGGGTGAAAATGGTCGGCCGATGAAAGGTAATCATTGAGTTCGTCGCTACTACTGCTGGCCAAGATCTGTTCCTGAAAGCTCTTGGCTGACAGTTTGCCATCATTGGCCTGTTGGGACTGGCGCTTTAATTTAGCCTGTTGCGTGGCTGATTTGAACTGACCAACGGACATGGCTCGACTGATGTCAACCATGTACAGGTGCGAGAAGTCCCGCCCGGTATGGGTCGTCACGTCGTTCCAATCGTCCACGGCGTCCGTAATCTGGTCTAGGTTGGCAAAGTACACGTAGATGGGATTATAGATGCTGTAGAGGTAGATGGGTGCGTTCGGATTGTACTTCCGGACGGTGGACAACAGACTCTTTAACTTGGTTTCGTAGGACTTTTCAGCGGTCGTCAATTGCGTGTTCAATCGGGACTGTTGGTTAATGGTCACGTTCTTGGTCAGGGTCTGGAGTAAATCATTGCCCCCAACCGTCATGACGATGGCTTGAGCCCGCCGGACTTGGCGTTGTTGCTGCCGACTATCGACCAACCGTTTTTCGATTTGATCGGACCGGTCGCCAGACTTGCCGTAGTTGTGCATGACGACCTTGACCTTATCCTTTTTGTGGATCATGGTCTTTAAACGACCGGAATACCCTTGATTGTCGGTAGTATCACCGACGCCTTGCGTCAGGGAGTCACCTAGCGCAACGACCCGAACGGTTGAACGGTGGCGGACAGCTGGGTGCGTACCGGAGCTAGTGGTGCGGGCTCCGGGATGCCAGTACGTTAAGGCAGCCAGGACAATCATCACCAGGAGTAAGGTTACCCCAATAATCTTACTGAAATTTTTAAGCTTCATCAGTTTATCCCCCTCAGGAAAAAGAAAAAGCGGTGGCATCGCCACCCCTTTTCTTGCTAGTCTATTGAATTTATTTGGTAGGATCCGTGTAGTACATCAAAGCAAAGGCACCCGGACCACCATGGGTGGCGATGATCGGAACGGTCTCTCGTACCAGGACATCCTTGTCAGGCAAGATTTCGTGTAAGTGACCCTGAATCTTGTCGATGGCATCAAAGGCTTCTACGTGAGAAATCCCAATGGCCACGATGTCTGGCGTCTGCTTGATCTGCTCGTAAACTTTATCGAAGTACCGGTCAATGGTCTTCATACCGCGACCCTTGGCCCGAATCTTCAATTCCCCACCGGTAACTTGTAAGACAATTTTGATGTTGAGCAAGGAGGTCAACATGCCAGCGGCCCGGCTAAGCCGACCACCCTTTAGAATGTTTTCCAATGTAACGACACCCATGAAGAGCTTGGTGTGGTCGCGAACGGCAACGGCGCGGTCTAAGATGGCCTGCTTGTCGCCACCCTCAGCGGCTAACTTGGCAGCCTCAACGACTTGGAACGCCAGCGCCTGATCGGTATACTGACTGTCGACAACTGTGACGTCCGTCTTGGACAATTGGGCGGCTTGTTCGGCGGTGTGGACCGTGCCACTGATGGCAGCCAGCATAGTAAAGCAGATAACGCTACTGCCATCTTCCCCTAATTTATCAAAGGTTTCAACAAATTTACCCAGTGGCGGTTGACTCGTCTTTGGTAACGTCTTAGACGTCTTCATCTTTTCGATAAATTCTTTATTCGTAATGGATTCCCGTTCAACGTAAATCGTATCATCGATCATGACCGTTAACGGGATGATGGTAATGTTATAGTCTTGAATCTGTTGATCGGTAAGACCAGCAGAAGAGTCCGTAACAATTTTAATTTTAGCCATGGGTATCCCACTCTTTCTGACCAGAGATTTTGGTTTATGCTACAATATGCGTAATGAAACATACGGTAATAGTATAGCAGAGTTGGTCGATTTTTTCAGTAAGTTGTTTACGAACACCAATGAATGCTATGCACCGTATAAGGAGGATTTGGTTTGACAAAAGAACGCAGCCGCACCTACCAGATTGTAAATGAAGTTTTGAACGCCGCCACTCACGGAATTGGTGCCGCCCTAAGCATTGCCGGATTAGTCATTCTACTGTTACAGGCCCACGGTAAGGGTGGTGCCCTCCGGATGACAACTTTCGCCATCTACGGGGCCATTCTGGTGTTATTTTACCTCGCTTCAACCCTTTTCCATAGTTTGTACTTTACCCGCGCGAGTCACGTCTTTCAAATATTTGATCACTGCGCGATTTACTTACTGATTGCTGGTACCTACACGCCGTACAGTCTACTGGTGGTTGGGGGTGCGCTGGGCTGGACCATGTTCGGAATCATCTGGGCCATGGCTATTATTGGGATCGTCTACAAGGCCATCTGGCTGAACCGGTTTCAAAAGGTTTCCACCGTCATCTATGTGGTGATGGGTTGGATGTGCCTAATGGGTATCAAGCCGTTGTACGTGGGTTTGGGGCCAATTGGGTTTGCCCTCCTGTTCTTCGGTGGTGTCTCATTCACCGTCGGGGCAGTGCTGTACAGCTTTAAGGGTGTACCGTTTGGTCACGTTATCTGGCATCTGTTTGTGATGCTAGGGACTGGTCTGATGTACTTCTCAATTCTGTTCTACGCTTAATTGCTTAGGTTCAAAAGAGATAAATGTGCTAGAACGGCCGCTTCGGTGGTCAGGGGCGGCGCCTGCTGTGGGGACGCTTCAGCCAAAGAACAGGCTTCTCGCTCGATTTGAAGCCACGAAAATACTGTGTCTTCAAATACGCCCATGGCCTAAACTAGCAAGAAACGCTAGTTAACGCCATTTTCACAGCTGGCTCCACCCCTGCCCACCTTCGCTGAAATTGTGGATTATCGCAGTGAAGCGTAGATTTTGGGGTTAGCTGGTAAGTCATCAGCAACAGTCCCAAGATAGTTGTTAAATGACGATGACTTGGGTTTAACAAAATTTAAATGTGTACTTTGGAGGGTGATGGATTCCTGAATTTTGGGATCGTCACTCTCCTTTTTTATTTATGTCAGTGTAGTTTACAGACAAATTATTGGGGTTGGAAATCTATTCATAACACTTTGAATCAATTGAACGGATACCGTTAAACGAGTTGAAACACAAAAGTGGCCAGCGAAAGAAATTTCGCCGGCCACAAATTAATTACTGGATACGTTGGAATTGTTCAAACGTGTAATCGTAAGGATTCTTTTCGTTACGGATACCCGGTTGTTGGTTGATTCGCTGGAAGCGACTGTAGTCAACGGTGGGCATCCAGGTGTCCCCGTCAAACCCAGCATCGATCGTTGTTCGGTAGAGCAAATCAACGTCGTCCATGAGACCAGCAAAGATTTGCGCCCCACCCACCACAAAGATTTTTTCTTCGGGACGTTCGTGAGCGTAATTGCGGACAGCATCCAGTGAGTTCAACACGACAACGCCGGCTGGGAACTCACTAGCATCGTGGTGCGTCACCACGACGTTGGTCCGGTTTGGCAACACACTGGGAAAGCTGGCAAACGTGCGGGCACCAGCCACAATCGTGTTACCGGTCGTGACCGTTTTGAAGAAGTGCATGTCTGCTGGCAGGTGCCACGGCAGCTCGCCACGGTGACCAATCACGTGGCCCTGGCTCTCTGCCCATAGGAAAATTAACATCGTACAGTCCTCCTTAGCTGGTTAGACGGCCACTGGGGCCTTGATGGCGGGTTCTGGATCATAACCTTCAACCTTGATATCGGCCATTTCATAATCAAAAATGCTAGATTTTTCAGGATTCAACCACAGCTTTGGTGCCTCGTGAGGCGTCCGTGCTAACTGGGTCTTGACCTGTTCAATGTGATTGCTGTAGATGTGGGCGTCCCCTAGCGTATGAACAAAGTCGCCGACCTCCAGGCCAACCTCCTTGGCAATTAAGGACGTTAAGAGGGCGTAGCTGGCGATATTGAATGGGACCCCTAGGAAGATGTCTCCACTACGTTGATAGAGCTGACAGCTCAATTTACCGTCATTTACGTAGAACTGGAATAACGTGTGACAAGGTGGCAACGCCATTGATGGGACATCGGCTGGATTCCAGGCAGACACGATCATTCGCCGAGAATCTGGATGGGTCCGCAGCGTGTCGATCACGTTGGCGATTTGATCAATAGTTTCACCATTTTTACCCTGCCAAGCGCGCCACTGACTGCCATAGACCAGCCCCAGGTCACCGTAATGGTCGCCAAAGGCTTGATCATTTAGAATCTTGTCGTCAAAGGCCTTCTTTTCGGCCTGATACTGTTGCTTGAAATCGTCGTCCACCAAGGAACGACGGCCAAAGTCGGTCATATCTGGCCCATGGTAGTCGGGACTGTCAACGTAGCGCTGGAAAGCCCATTCGTCCCAGATGTGATTGTGGTGTTGTAGGAGAAAACGAATATTCGTGTCGCCCTTCAGGAACCAGAGTAATTCGGACTTAATCAAGCCGAATGGCACCTTTTTCGTCGTTAACAGGGGGAACCCCTCCTGCAAGTTAAACCGCATTTGATAACCGAACAAACTCACCGTTCCGGTACCTGTTCGGTCAGACTTCTGGTGACCCTCAGTTAAGACCTTTTTGGCCAGGTCCAAGTAAGCATCTTCTAACACACCCGTCACTCCTATTCTGCGTATTCGCTCAGGTATTCCCACCGAGCCATCTTGTCATCCAACTGTTTGTCGAGATCATCTAACTGTGCCTGCAAATCAGCCAGCTTATCGTAGTTGGCACCGTTGGCGTTCATGGCTTCTTGGACTTGAGACTTCTGGTCCTCTAAGCCATCGATTTCACCTTCGATACCTTCCCACTCTTTCTGTTCCGCGTAGGTCAATTTGACCTTCTTCTTAGGTTCATCGGGTTGGGCGGCTGGTTTAGCGGGGGCCTTTTCCTTGGGCTTATCATCGACGTGCTTCTTTTGCTTCAAAGCGTCATCCAGATAACTACTGAAGCGGCCGGAGTAACGTTCGATGTTCCCATCACCAGTGAAGATGAGGAGTCGGTCGGCCACTTTATCCAGGAAGTACCGGTCATGAGAAACCGTAATCACGGTACCAGCAAATTGGAAAATGTAGTCTTCCAACACGGTCAACGTCCCAATATCGAGGTCGTTGGTCGGTTCATCCAACAGAAGAACGTTCGGTTGTTCCATCAACAGCTTCAACAGGTACAACCGGCGTTTCTCACCACCGGAAAGCTTACGAATCAAGGTACCGTGCATGAACCGAGGAAACAGGAATTGTTCCAAAAGTTCGGCCACACTGACGGCGTTCCCCTGGTTATCCGTGACGGTTTGCCCGACTTCGGAGAGGTAGCTGATCATCCGCTTATCTTCGGGAATTGGTTCGATCTGTTGCGTGTAGTACGCCATTTTGACGGTCTCACCAACTGAAATGATACCGGAATCTAATGGTAATCGTTGGGCGATAACGTTGAGCAGGCTGGATTTCCCGGCTCCGTTATCCCCACTGATTCCAATTCGTTCGCCACCCTGAATCAGGTCGTTGAAGTCCTTGAGAATGGTGTGGTCCCCCAGCTTCAAGTTGGCATCCTTGAGCTCGATGACCTTCTTCCCTAAACGTTGTTGCCCTAGGGAAATGGACACATTACTTTGAACTTGGCGCGTTCCAACGTTGCTCGATAGGTCGTTGAACCGGTTGATGCGGGCCTGTTGCTTGGTAGAACGGGCCTTGGCACCGGCCTTCATCCAAGCTAATTCTTTTTTATACAGTTGTTGTTGCTTCTGATCAGCATCGGCTTCTTGCGAGACCCGTTCGGCTTTTTCCTGCACGTAGGCTTGGTAGTTACCCGGGTACTGGTAAAGTTTCCCAAAATCAAGTTCCCAAATTTGGTTGGCAATCTGGTCCAGGAAGTACCGGTCGTGGGTCACGACCAATAAGGCACCCTTGTAGCTGGCCAAGTACTGTTGTAACCAAGCAATGGAATCGAAGTCCAAGTGGTTGGTGGGTTCGTCCAGCAACAAGAGGTCAGGTGATTGAATCAAGACTTGTGCCAGGCCAACCCGTTTAATTTGGCCCCCGGACATGGTCTTGATTTCTTGAGAAAGATCCGTGATTTTCAGCTGCGTCAGAATGGTCTTGACGTCACTTTCAGCGGTCCAAGCTTCCTCTTCGTTCATCTGGGCTTCGGCGTCCAGGTAACGTTTCTGAGCCTGGTCGTCCTCGGGGTGTTCGCCGTATGCAGCCAAAGCGGCCTCATAACGCCGAATCGTCACGAAGACCTTCTGGTCACCAGAGAAAACGGCGTCCATCACGGTCATATTTTCGTCGAGATCCGGCTTTTGGGTCAGGTAACCAATGGTGTAATCCTTGGGGGTGTTGATCTCCCCTGATTGTTCGTTGCTGATACCCGCTAAGGTGTTGAGCAGCGAGGTCTTCCCACTACCGTTGACCCCAATCAGGCCAATGCGGTCGTGTTCATTGATGATGAAATTCAGATTATCAAATAGCGTTTTTTCACCGTAAGTTCGGTGTAAGTTTTCCGCGCGTAAAGTTTGCATAAGTTTCTCACTCTCTTATATCAGATTCTTAATCGGCGGTGCTGTTAGCAACCAGCGCTGCATTTTCGTTGGGTAATTCGCCCATGACGACCCGGTACTCCAGGTCACCCAGAATGGCACCAAGTTGCGGTCCTGGCTGAACGCCGGCCTTCATCAAATCCCCACCAGAAATGGCGAGTTCCTTCTTCGTTTGAATCGGTAAGGCAGCGAGGTCGCGGGTCAACTGGTTGCTGCGGTCAGGCGCCCCTAAGGTAACGGCCACTTCATTGGCAACGGGCGTTAAGGTCGCGCCACATTGGTAGAGTTGCCAAGCGGTCAGGTCCCCCTGTAACAGTAATTCAGCGGTTTTGGTGGCTGTTTGCACGGCCGCAATCGTTTGGTTGGCCGTCTTCCAGTGCTTCAAGAAGCTACCAATGCCGGTGGTATCCAGCTTAAACTGGGTCGCCAGTAGCGTCCAAGCGGCTTCGTTAGACGTGGCCCCCTGTTGGAGTCGATGGGCCAGCTTGGTCAAGGCTACCTCGTGGGAAGCAAAATCTGGGCAGTACTGCCAGAGACCGGTGTCTAACATATCTTGCAGGCCGCGTTGGGGCATCTTCCCCTGCAACATTTTGAGTAATTCGACCTGCGTGCGTTCAACGGCAATTTTTTCTAGTAAGTCCGCGTGGTCCGTAATGGCCTGCTTAGTCGGCCCTTCAATGGTGAAGTCCAGCTGGCTGGCGAAGCGGACCGCCCGCATCATGCGCAAGGCATCTTCGTGAAACCGTTCTTGAGGATCGCCGACGGCTCGGATCCGGTGTTCCTGGAGATCGGTCAGTCCATCAAAGAGATCAATGACTTCCCCATCTTCCTTCATGGCCAGGGCGTTGATGGTAAAGTCGCGGCGTTTGAGGTCCTCTTCCAGCGACCGGACAAACGTGACCTGGTCTGGCCGACGGAAATCGGTATAGGTCGACTCTGAACGAAAGGTCGTCGTCTCATAGCCGGTGCCGTGGTCCAGAATCATAACGGTTCCGTGTTCGATTCCTGTGTCGACCGTCCGTTTGAATAGGCCCTTAATCTCATTAGGATACGCGCTGGTGGCGATGTCCACGTCGTGAATGTCTTTACCCAAGATGGTATCCCGAACGCTGCCACCGACAAAATAGGCCTCATAGCCGGCCTGCTCGATGGTCTGTAAAACTGGTCGGGCCAGTTCAAACTCCTGTGGTAATTGTTCTAGCTTCAATTCGCTCACCCTTCTACCAGTTATTTCTGTATTACTTCTATATGCCAGTCTAACAGATTCGCTGGCAGAATTGAATTTAAACTCGCTGAGGCGACGTGAGTTTTGTCCGCTGTTTTCTAGAGCGGTGTGCTATGATGAATGAGTTGAGAAATTTAGATGTTGGGAGTGACGGCGGTTGACACAAGTACAGGATGAATCAATCCGCGCAATAGATTTATTAATGATAGGGATTGGTTGTGCCATGCTGGGGTTTGCGTTGGTATTCTTCAACATTGCCAACCATTTGGCCGATGGTGGAATTTCCGGGATCACCTTGATTCTGCGGGCCTTGTTCAAAATTGACCCGGCGTACACCACATTTCTAATTAACGCTCCCCTCGTTTTGATTGGTTGGCGGTTTCTGGGCCGGCAATCGGCGATTTATACAATTTATGGGACGTTCATGTTGTCAATTTCGCTATGGATCTGGCAGCGGGTACCATTTTCCATTGACCTGCACGGTGACCTCTTGCTGGCTTCGCTGGCATCTGGGTTGATTGGGGGCTTCGGTTCCGGCCTTCTCTATCGGTACGGTGGAACGACCGGTGGGACGGATATTGTTGCCCGAATCTTTGAACGTTTCCGCGGGGTCCCAATGGGTAAGACGTTGTTGTGGCTGGATGTCGTGGTTTTACTGATTTCATTGGTCTACGTTAACATTCAGCAGATGGCCTACACGCTGATCTATTCCTACGTATACTCTCGGCTGGTTAACTTTACGCAGGAAGGCGCCTATGCCGCTCGCGGAATCATTGTGGTGTCGGACCACTATCAAGAAATTACGGACAGCATTATGGATGAACTTCAACGGGGTGTGAGTCTGGTCAGCGGCGAAGGTGGTTTTTCCCACCAACCGCGGAAGATGATCTACGTTGTCGTGGCGCCTAGTGAACTATATCGATTACGCCAAATCATTCAGCGAACCGACCCGCGGGCATTCATTTCGGTAATCAACGTGAATGAAGCGTTAGGTGAAGGTTTCTCGTTTGAGGTTCCGAAGACCGGGTTCTTGGGTAAATTTAAACGTTAGTGATTTGGGTTTAGCAACCGCGGGTTTTGCGGTTGCTTTTTTTGTGAAGCCATAAGTTAAAGTAATTATTGTGTGTAAACTTAATTAAAAAAGAATACCCCGCGGCATCCTTTTCTGTAGTACATTTTAGTTAATCCTCGTAGCCTTCCAACATAAGTGCCATTTCAGCATCATCCGGAACGACCTTCACGTACGCCTGTAATAGTTTAACGACGACATCACTGGCCCCTTCTTCACGATAGAAGTAAATCGCTGGCTTCAGGAAGTCTGGCTGGTCCATGAAGAACGGTTGCGCGGCATCGTAGTACTTACGAGCTGCAGCAAAGTCCTCTTGATGGTTCGCCGTGACCGCTAAGTTCCAGTACAGCTGTGGATCAGCGTCTTCGTTAGCCAAATATGGTTTAGCCAACTCGGCATTTTCCGCCCACCGTTCCTGTTTCACGTACAGGTTACTGAGTTGAATGACCGCCGCGATGTCGTCAGCATCCAGCTCATGCCCCTTCTTCAGGTAGCGTTCAGCTAGGTCCTCATCGGCCAATTTAGTGGCCACGTGGGCTGCCTGTAGCCAGAGCTTCTCGTTGTACTGGTCAACGCCTAAACCTTCTTGAAGGGCTTTTAAAGCTTCATCTAGCCGGTTCTCCTGCTCCAGTGCCTGGCCCAGGTAAGGATACAGGGACGTGTAGTGCGCATCACTATCCTTTAGCTCCTCAAACAAGCGAATGGCCGTTGACCGTTCCTTCAGTTGCAAGTAGGTAAACGCCGTTTCAAACTTCACGTCGGGCGTCATGTCCCCCGTGTGGATCTGCTTCAGATAGCCAATCGCCTGTTCAAATCGACCAGCGTTAGCGTAAGCAACTCCCAGCCGTTCGACCAGGTTGACGCGGGACAGTTCGGTAGTTCCGGCCGTAATCAGGTCTAAATACAGCGGAATGGCCTTTCTGAACTCCCGCATGGTGAAGTAGAGTTCTGCCAGGGCAAACGTGATGACGGGCTCGTCAGGCGCCAATTTTTTGGCCGTTAACAGCTTTTGTTCGCTGACTTCGAAGAGTTCCTGAGTCTGATAGAGGTCGGCGGCCACCATCAGGGATTCCACGTAGGCTGGTGAGCCAGGTTGGACCTGATTTAAATATTCCAGCGCCTCATCGTTCTTATCTTCATCAATGGCAATGTCTGCGAGGTTCGTTCGCAACTCATCTTCATCTGGGTACTTCTTGAGGAGCTTCTCGTAGATTCGTCGGGATTGGTTCAGGAAACCTAACGAATAGAGTTCCTCACCCAAACTAAACAACGTGTCATCGTCATCGTGACGTAGTGCCAGCGCATATTGCTTTTTGAAATCTTCGAGTTGTCCCTTTTCCAGTTCATCGAGTGCCGTTTCTGCGTAACTCATTGACCCGCCTCCATCTTGAATCTTTTGTATTATCATTTGGTTATATCCACGTAGCCGCCTACGGTTGTTAGGGGTGGCTACGTGGTGGGGACCGGCCAAAGCCTGTGGTGCGGTCTTTGGCCTCGACTTGAAGCCGTGGCTAGTTCACCACGTCTCCAAGCTCGTCCCACGCTGTAGGTCGGCCCAAAACGCCAACCAACACCGTCGACACCACGGTACCACCCCTAACAACCTCCGGCTACTTTGATGTCTCAAATTTACCCTCAAGTTGCTATATAGTTCAGCTAAAATTTTAAATCACTTAAGCTTTACAACTGGCTTCAAAAATGTTGAATCTGGTTACAATAATCGCCTAACAACCGTGATATATCAAAGTTACCCAACGTACCACGACTAGCACAAATGGCGTTTACTATACTGCCAAAATAGCGCAATCGTAGCCGGAGGTCGCCCAGGAGGGGGCTGGCCGTGACAACGGTGTTAATTGGTGTTTCTCAGCCAATTTACAGCATGGGACGCGTGAGAGACTCGCATGAACTTAGCGGGGCTCACACGTGAGGAGCAAGACCGCTTTTCAGGCTTGATCCGGTCCCCACAGCTAGCACCCTCCTGGGCGGCCGTAGGCGGCAACGTCAACCATTATTTTTTTAACGCAACAGTTAATTATACGCAATTCAGGGTGACTTGCGAAGTAAAAGCCCTCGCCAGCATCAATTATCCCGCTACTTCACTGTTACTTGAATTTAATTAAGGGTAGCAAAAAGCCAGCCCGGCATTCACCGTACTGGCCCTCTACTCGCTAAATAAGATTATTTAACAGCATCCTTTAAAGCTTTACCTGGCTTGAATGCAGGTACTTTGCTTGCTGGGATTTGGATTTCTTGTCCAGTTTGTGGGTTACGGCCCTTACGAGCTGCACGTTCACGTACTTCAAAGTTACCAAAGCCGATCAGTTGAACCTTTTCGCCTTTAGCTAACGTTGCTTGGACAGAATCGAATACTGCATCAACTGCAGCAGTTGCGTCCTTTTTAGTTAAACCAGTTGCAGTTGCAACGTCGCTAACCAATTGTGCTTTGTTTGCCATGTTTGAATTCACCTCCTGAAAGAAGATTAGATGAATGACATCTAGTGGTCATTTTTGAGTGGTCCAAAAATGATGAAACAAATACGGTCAGCCGCATCATTTCTTTATCAAAGATAGCACAGGAAGCCTTGCATGACAAGGGATAACGCCATTTTTTAGCAATTATCGGCCAAGAATCGTGATTTTTAATGAAAAATCGTTAAAATCACGTTAAAAGCTGGTCCTATGCTACTCAAGTCCTACTTCCGTGCACGCTCAATCAAATGGATTGGTGTCCCTTCGAAATCGAAACTAGCCCGAATCTGATTCTCTAAGAATCGCTCGTAGGAGAAGTGCATCATCTTCGGATCATTAACAAAGACCACGAAAGTTGGTGGCGCCACGGCCACTTGAGTGGCGTAGTAAACCCGGAGCCGCTTCCCGTTGTCGGAAGGCGTTGGGTTCAAAGCAATGGCATCCATTACAACATCGTTCAACGTTGCGGATTGAACCCGCTTGTTGTGGTTAGCAGAAACCTTCTTGATCAGTTCAGGTAACTGTTCTAGCCGTTGACCCGTCTTAGCGGAAACAAAGACAATTGGTGCATAACTCAGGTATTGGAACTCCAAACGAATCAGGTTCTGGAAGTCCGTCAACGTATGGTTATCCTTCTTCAAGGTATCCCACTTGTTGACCAAAATAATGATGCCTCGACCCGCTTCATGGGCGTAACCGGCAACCCGTTTATCTTGTTCCCGAATTCCTTCTTCGGCGTTCATGACCATCAGAACCACGTCTGAATCGTCAATGGCCCGCATCGCCCGCATAACACTGTAACGCTCCGTGTTTTCGTAGACTTTCCCTTTTTTACGAATCCCAGCCGTATCGACCATCGTAAATTTGGTATCGTCAGCGGTAAACTTGGTATCTACGGCATCACGCGTGGTACCGGCAATGTTGGAAACGATGACCCGGTCTTCACCAAGCATGGCGTTGACCAAAGAGGACTTCCCAACGTTAGGCCGACCAATCAAACTGAAGCGAATGGAATCGTCCTTAGGCGCGCCATCATCTTCAGGGAATTTCTTCACGACGGCATCCAACAGGTCCCCTAAACCGAGACCATGGACCCCAGAGACGGGATATGGGTCACCGAAGCCAAGTGAATAGAAGTCGTAGATGGATTCCCGAGTTTCGGGGTTATCCGCCTTGTTGACAGCCAACATGACCGGCTTATCGGCACGGTACAGGATCTTGGCCACCTTTTCATCAGCATCGGTCACACCCTCGGGGGCGCTCACGATGAAGACGATAACGTCGGCTTCATCAATTGCAATTTCTGCTTGTTGCGTAATCTGTGTTAAAAATGGTTCATCGCCGAGGTCGATCCCACCGGTATCGATCATCCGAAATTCAGTTCCCAGCCATTCGGCTCGCGTATAAATTCGGTCACGGGTAACCCCTGGGGTGTCTTCGACGATGGAGATCCGTTCGCCGGCGATCCGGTTAAACAGGGTCGACTTTCCCACGTTTGGGCGGCCAACAATGGCAACTACTGGAAATGCCACTATAAATCCCTCCTTAAATTGCTACATTTGACGTGAAAAAGGTCCAGAACGAAACCAACAAAGTTCCGCTCCAGACCCATTTCTCAACCAAACGTATTAGTTGTTTTCGTTATCTTCCATATCTTTCTTCAAGCTATCACCAATCAGATCGCCCAAAGAGAAACCGGTGCTTTCTTCTGGGGCGTTAGCCGTTGAAGTTTCAGCACTGTTCCGGTTGTTACGACGACGGTTGTTGTTACCGCCATTGTTGCTCCGGCTACGGTTGTTGTTACTGCTGCTCCGGTTCTCAGAACCTTCGTCACCAGATTGTGGCTTTTCTTCAAGAGCCTTGATGGACAATGCCAAACGGTGATCGTCTGGACGAACATCTAAGACCTTAACCTTGATTTCTTGACCAACCTTCAGAACGTCAGCAGGCGTTGCGATGTGTTGGTGAGAAATTTGGGAAATGTGAACTAAGCCTTCAACGCCAGGGAATACTTCAACGAAGGCCCCAAAGCTAGTCAAACGCTTAACAGTTCCATCTAAGACGCTACCTTGTGGGGCTTTGTCTTCGATACCGTCCCAAGGTTCTGGTAAGGTTTGCTTGATGGAAAGGGAGATCCGGTCGCGGTCTGGGTCTACAGATAAGACCTTAACTTTAACGTCTTGGCCAACCTTCAGAACATCGCTAGGCTTTTCAACCCGTTCAAAGGCGATTTCAGAAACGTGGACCAAACCATCAACGCCACCAAGGTCAACGAATGCACCGAAGTTAGTCAAGCGAGCAACTTTACCGTCGACAATGTCGCCAGCAGTTAACTTAGCCATGATTTCTTCCTTTTGTGCAGCGCGTTCCTTTTCAACGATAGCACGGTGTGATAAGATCAACCGGTTTTCGCTAGGTTCGATTTCAACGATCTTGAATTCCAAGGTTTGGCCCTTGAATTGTGCAAGATCTTCGACGAAGTGATCAGAAACCATTGATGCGGGAACGAAACCACGAACGCCGGCATCAACAACTAACCCACCCTTAACCACTTGGGTAACAGGGGCAGTTAACGTATGACCTGCTTCGAATTCCTTTTGAATATCGTCCCAAACCTTACGGGCTTCTAAACGACGTTGAGACAGTAAGTAGCTACCGCCTTCCTTGTCAGTTCCGATCCGTGAGATAACGACGAGATCCAAGACGTCACCAACTTTAATTACTTCATTAATGTCATCAACTGGCTTAGTTGAGAGTTCCTTCTTGGGAACGACCCCTTCGATACCAGTATCTGCAATACCAACGATTGCTTGTTGGTCGTCATCAATCGTTAAGATTTCACCCTTAACGACGTCACCGACCTTGACGTTATCGATGCTGTTTAAAGCATCTAATAACTCATTGTTTTCATTGTTTTGACTCGTGCCATTTTCACTCATGCGAATTTTTCCTCCTTGCGACAACTCTATATACTATTTTAGCTGATTATGCTAGTAAAAGCTAGTAAAATGCCTATATCTAGTGGGATTCTTTTTCAGAAATAATTTCGGCGATTTTATCAGCCACTTGTTCGATGCTCATCGAGGTCGTATCTAACCGAATGGCATCCGCCGCTTGGGTCAATGGAGAGACCTTTCGTGTCGAATCCTTCCGATCCCGTTCCTCAATTTCATGCTTTAGTGTTGCTAAAGGTGTCTCAATACCCTTGGCGGCATTATCCTTCAAGCGCCGTTGTGCACGTTCCTCCACGCTGGCCACTAGGAAGATTTTAACTTCTGCCTTAGGCAAGACGGTCGACCCAATGTCGCGGCCATCCATGACGATCCCCCCAGCATCCGCGATATCCCGTTGACGAGCCGTCAATTCTTCTCGAACGGCGGGTAAAGCGGACACTGCTGAAACGGAGTTGGTCACGTCAGGTTGGCGAATGGCCAAGGTGACTTCGGTGTCGTCAACAAACACCTTTTGCACTGGGGTGCCTGGTTCAAACCGAATCGTGATTTGATCCAGTAATTGCTTGACCGCTGCTTCATCGGTCAAGCCCACACCAGCCTGTAACACTTTCCAAGTAATCGCACGGTACATAGCGCCCGTATCACAATATATGTAGTGAAAACGTTGGGCAACGATCTTTGCCACGGTACTCTTGCCGGCCGATGCGGGACCGTCAATGGCAACTTGCAAACCTTGTTTCTCCATGAAAACCAAACTCCTATCAAATGAAATTAACGCCTATTTTACCCGAAGCTTCTGACCGGGGTGTAACGATGAGGCTGAAGACAGCCCATTCAACTGTAAGAGTTCTTGAACAGAAATGCCCGCGTTCGTGGCGACCCGGTAGACCCCTTGTCCAGATTCTACAGTTGCGTACTTTTTACTACCAGTGGTCGTACTCGTACTGCTACTAGTAGTTGTGGCACTAGAACTGGTCTTGTTCGGCTTAGTAGTGGCGCTACTCGTAGCCGAATAACTGCTAGTCGTCTTTGCCGAACTAGCAGTCGTGGTTGAAGTTGTTGATTTTTTTGAGCTGGCCGTCTTGGACGAAGCGGTCTTCTTAGAGGAAGACTTCTTGTGACTGCTCGTCGAGCTCTTGGCGTGTTTGCTAGAAGAACTCGATGAGCCATCTGCGACCTGTTCCGTACTTTGATTTTCAGGTTTATTCACGGCACTTTGTCGTGCTAACCCATAAACTAATGACGCCACTGCGATCACGATGATTATGGCAACTAATATGACTGTCACCATTGTATTCCCGTGATTTTGCCGCCGGATTCTCGTTCGTGACAGGTTCCCCTGATCGTCCCGATCATCGGCAAACGACTGATCCCAAGGATGGGACTCCTTATCCTTCGTATCCTTCGACGTTTGATCGTCACGCTTCTGACTCATCATCTAACCTCCCTGAAAAACTTTCACCCGTAATTGTACCATACCAGATACCTTAATTCTTTAAATTCTTACTAAAATAACCGGTTAAGTCGGGTTTCCCAGTCCGTCGGCGCATTTTCAGTCTCCGAAGTCGGCTGACGTAAGAGTTCAAGCTGGTCCAAATCAAGGGCCACCTCTCCCGGCGCACAACACGCTGCTGAATGGGCGGGACTGGTCTCATCAAAGGCTTGTAACCAGACTTGTCGCAGGCACCGCCGTTCCCGTGCATAGGCTAACATATTCGCCAATGCCCGGTTTCGCTCCTTTTCTCGGCGCGTAAACAGTTGCGTAACTGCCGCTTGACTGATGCCGTGACCCCGGTAAAAATCCAGCAGGTGAATCACCGGATCATCGGCAGCAAAGCTCTGCGGGTGCGCGTAGTATCGCGTAATCGTTGCCTCATCCGGTCGATTTGACTGTCCCAACGCCAATGGTAACTGCTCGTCGCCCGGCGCGTACAGTAAAATAGCGATGCTGGGCTGCCCATCACGACCGGCCCGGCCAATTTCTTGCGCATAGCTTTCCAAATCGGCTGGCAGATGATAATGAATCACAAACCGGACGTCATTTTTATCGATACCCATGCCAAACGCACTGGTGGCACAGATCAAGTCGAGTTGGCCCGTCATAAACTGTTGTTGGATTCGAAAGCGGTCCTCACCGCTCAGCCCCGCATGGTAGGCCGCCGCTTGAACGCCAGTCGTCTGCTGTAACCACAGCGCTGTATCGGTTGCCTGCTGCTTGCTCGAAAAGTAAATGACCCCTGGCAACTGCAGTTTGGCCACCAGTGCCTGCAAACGACTCTGTTTTTCGGCCTCGTTAGCAACGTTCTCAACATCTAAAAAGATATTAGGGCGGTCCACGGATTCAGTGACCACCTGTGGTTGCAACCGCAACTGCTTTGAAATTTCTTGACGAGTCACCTTGCCCGCCGTGGCCGTCAACATGAGCGTCAGCGGTTGATTTAATTTAGTCCGAATTGCGCCCAATAATAAGTACTCTGGCCGGAAATCTGGTCCCCACTGAACAATGCAGTGTGCCTCATCGATTACCAATAAACTGAGATCAAGCTGCCCCACTCGGGCTAACATTTGGGGTTGCGCCAACATTTCCGGTGATAAAAAGAGAAATTGTAGCTCGTTCAAATGTTCCAAGATAACTTGGCGTTCTACATATCCAGTCTGCGACGTAATGGCGGCAACCCGTTTGAACCCGCTAATCCGCATCCGATCGACCTGGTCGTTCATCAGCGATAACAACGGTGAAACAATCAACACACACCCCGGATGCCGATAGCCGTACAGCTGATAGATAAGCGTTTTTCCGGCACCGGTCGGCAGAATGGCCAGGGTATCTTGGTTGGACTCCAAGGCAGTTAAAGCGGCTTTCTGACCGGAACGAAACGTATTAAATCCGAAAACTTTTTCTAAACTAGCTTCTAAAGTTTCCACTATTCTGAGTCCCCCCGTTTCATCCGCCAGATGGCGTAGAGTCGAAAGTAAAAGAAATCAAGCTCGTCGCGCATTGCTGCGGGTAGTTCCATGTATTGCCACGAATCAATGGGCCCAGTCACAGCGGCTGCGAACCGCTGACGAATTGTTTCCGATAAAACCTGATCATACGGAAACTCTGTAGCCGGCAACATGATGGCCGCTTCGAGCAGATGCTCCCGTACCGTCGATAGCTTAACCTTACGAACGCGCGCCACTCGTGCCAAATCCCCGCCGGCCTCCACCGCTTGCAGCGTCTGTTGGGCGCTCCGTGACACGGGAACCGCCCACAGTGGCTGAAATAAGTCATGGAGCGGATGCTGCGCTTCCTGTGCGGCTAAGGCAATCTGAGCGACCCCATCAAAATGCATCAGCTGGATCTCCCAGGCCGAGCGATTGGTGCTCTGCGCCAATTGACTGACCGTATAGCCGGGCTGTTGGTAACCCGTAAATTGGTCCGTCACGACTGCAGCCGTCTCTGCCGGTAGCTGGCGAAGACTGCTGACTAATGCCTCACGAAGATTGGTCGCTAAATCAGGTCCCTTAACGCGGTGAAACCACCGCCGAACCGCTTGCCGAGTGGTTAAATCAGTCGCTAAAGGATAGTAACGCGAGGTACTGTGCGCGTACTGCGACGCCACCTGTACCGCTAGCAGTAAACGTTGACGTGCTGCTATCAGGTCCACGTTGACCCAATTTTGACGGGTAATTGGCCGGTAATAAGTCGTGCTGGTTGCGGCCGTTTGCCCCCGCTCTGTCAGGTGAACGACCCCTTCCGCTGAATCTCCGGCAATCAATCCCTGTTGTGCTAGTAACTGAGCTGGCGCGTCCAACGCTCCCCGGTCCAAGGGCTTCGCCAGATTCAATAGCGGCAGTAAATCGTACCGTAAGCCCCAGTACAAGGTTGAAACAGTTCGCCGCCCTCGCAACAAATTCTCGATGACCCGCAGCCGCCGGTCTTGCTGTTCACTTAGTAGTTGCAATAAGTCTGCCGGGTCCATGGGCCACCTCCGTTAAATTTAGTCTGCTACCAGTTTACCATAAGAAAAGGGGCCGGCAGACCTGCCAACCCCTGATGCTTCAAATTTCTTTATTAGTTCTCATGTGTTAGCGCTATTGTCGCCTGTGTTAACGCTATTGTTGCCTCCGGCCGCCAGGAGTGTAGCCTGCTGTGGGGACCGGAAAAAGCCTAAGAAGCGGTCTTTTTCCTCGACTTGACGCCTCGTCAAGACCCGACGAAGCGCCAAGCTCGTCCCACGCAGTAGGTCGGCATAGAACGCCAACCAACTGCGTCGACACAGCTGTCTACCCTCCTGGCACCCTCCGGCTACAGTGTCTTTAACTCCGATGTGGCTGGGGTAGGTGGCGAGACTGCGCGTACGTACTATTCCAACTACTTAATTCCAAACCAAACTAATTTAGCTCAAGCAAGTAGCTTGTCCCTTTTGCCGAATACTAAGCGACATCCGTTGAGGTACCAACAATCCACTCACTCTACCAGAATTGTTGTAATCATAGCTATCACTGAACAACGTAACCGTTGCCGCCAGTGGCTCGTAGGGATGAACCGGCTGTGTCGACGATGTTGGCTAGCGTTTTTTAGCTAGCCTACAGCGTGGGACGAGCTTGGAGCCTTGGTGAACTGCCAAGGCTTCAAGTCGAGGTGCCAGACCGCACCCCAGGCTGGCACCGGTCCCCACAGCAGATGGAAGCCCTACCAGCCACTGGCATCGAATCACAACACATACACTTACAATGTCGTGTGTTTAGCCAACCAAGGCGCCATCCGGCGGGTCAACAGGATAAAGAGGATGCCCAAGACGACCCCTTTGATCAGGTTAAACGGAATAACCCCTAACAAGACCAGCTTGCTAACGGGCAACCCGATCGAAATGTTTAAGACCTTTAAGTACAGTGGCGTAATGACCAACCAATTACCTAACGACAGAACCACGGTCAGACTCAATGTTCCCAGAACCACGGCTAAAATTTGCCGGGTCAACGAGGGATTGCGCCGTTTCAGCACCAGACTGATGGGCACGATTAGCGCTAAGTCAGCAATAAACGCTGTCATCACCCCAATTAAGTTCACGACATCCATACCGGTCGTCACGAAGTACAGCAACTCTTTGACTGCTGCAATCAGGATTGCGCCACCTAGACCAAAGACACTCATACCAATCAGCACGACCAAATCACTCAGATCAAGCTTCATGTACGGCACAATGGGCACGATGGGTAACGCCACAAACATCAAGACATAGGAAATACCGGCAAATAACGCCATTTCCACCATTGCCCGAACGCTTAAACCACTACGACTATTTTCCATAACTCTTGTTCCTCCTTGCGGCCATCTTTCGCGGTGCGACCATAGAAAAAGGCCTCACCACAGAAGGGCGAGACCTTGGAGTTTACGCTAAAAAGGATACGCAAAAAGCAATGTCTCATCTTCTGCATACCAGACTTTACTGTCGGTTTCGGAGTTGCACCGAATCAACCGCTTGCGCGGGTCGCGGACTTTACCGCCGGTCGGGAATTACACCCTGCCCTGAAGATGAACCTAAATTTTATTACAAGTTAAATATACTAACTTTTAGAAAGCCTGTCAATGAAAAAGCTTACATCAGCCCAGTGGCCTGTTTGAGCTCCTTGACCTCTTCCGGTTTCAGTAACCGGGCTTCCCCAGCATTGAGCCCCTTTAACGTCAAATTACCGTACTTTTCTCGTTTGAGTTTTTCAACCGGATAACCAACAGCCTCTAACATTTTCTTAACTTGGTGATTTTTGCCTTCATGAATAATCAGTTGCACGATTGAAGACTTCTTCTTAGGATCGCTGCTCAACAACTTGGTTCTAGCTGGCGCGTAAACTTCCCCGTCGACGGTCATACCTTGACGGAGTTGCCGCATGGCATCGTTCGTTGGCGTTCCCGTAACCCGGGCAACATAAGTCTTTTCAACTTCGTACTTTGGATGTGTCAACCGGTTAGCCAGCTCGCCATCGTTCGTTAACAACAACAGACCAGCCGTATCATAATCCAACCGACCCACTGGGTAGATGCGTTGGGGAATATCTTCAATGAGATCCACAACGGTCTTGCGGCCCTTTTCATCGTTGGCCGTCGAAATAACCGCCCGCGGCTTGTACAACATCACGTAAACCGGTGCTTCAGTCGTGACCGGCACACCATCAACCAGGATCTTGTCGTGAACGCCGACCTTGGTTCCTAATTCAGTGACCACGGTGCCGTTAACCTTTACCCGACCGCTCATGATCAACTTTTCTGACTGGCGACGTGAGGCAACCCCGTCGTGGGCTAAAACTTTTTGTAGTCGTTCCATTAACTTTCATCTCCTGATTGATTTAATTGCTGATTAAAGGCTTGCAGGAATAGATCCCCACCATCGCCATCATCAGCGGTGTCACCTGGTGTGGCTGCCGCTGGTAAGGGTGGCAACTCATCTAAGGTCGTCAACCCAAAGTAATCTAAGAAATACGCGCTCGTCCG
Organism: Levilactobacillus yonginensis; assembly: GCF_003946265.1. GTDB lineage: Bacteria > Bacillota > Bacilli > Lactobacillales > Lactobacillaceae > Levilactobacillus > Levilactobacillus yonginensis. Next base: position 138,756 of record NZ_RHNO01000002.1, on the reverse strand, counting down.
GTACACCTTTGGTCGGCCGGGTTCATCCAAACGACCAGCATCTTCAATCAGCCGCCGCAGAACTAATTTTTGCACGGTCGATGAACTCTGGACGCCCCGAATCTCATCAATTTCGATCCGCGTAATTGGCTGCCGGTACGCAATGATTGCCAAGACCTCTAGTGAGGCTGGCGAAAGGTTAGTGCTGAGCGGGTTCTCAAAGTAGTGTTTGATCACTTCACCAGCGGCCGCCTTAGTCACCAAGCGGTAGGTCGTATCGTTGACCATCAATTCCAAAGCGGAATCGGTATCCGCCGCGTACTTCTCAGCTAATCGTTCCAAGCTGGCCAAAATGGCTGGTCGTAACAATCCAGTAGCTGCTGCTAAATCAGCCACGGTAATGCCTTCGTCACCACTGACGAACAGGAGGCTTTCAATCTGTGCTAGGGGTGACATCGGGTGCATAACTTCCTTCCATTTTTAAAAAACCAACCTGAAGTGGCGCTAAGCGGTTGACCTGCTGCAACTGTACTTGCCGTTGACGAGCCAACTCCAAGACTGCTAAGAAGGTCGTCACGACTTCTTCCAATGCCGGTACTCCGGCCAATAATTTATCAAAGTCGATGGGGTGCTTGGCCCGCTGTAAACGCGTCAAAACGGTCGCCATCTGAGCCTTGATCGTAAAATGTTCTTGATGAATATTTTGCGTCACCGGTTTGGCAATCATTGCCCGGTGAACCAGTTTGGCCAGAGCCGCTTGCAAGTCACTGGTCTGAATCCCCGGTGCAACTGACAACGTCACCGATTCCGGCACGGCCATTGCCGGTCGGGTAAAGTGTTCCTGCCGAGCTATGGCGCGCTTCTTCAGCTCCTGGGCAGCTTGCTTATAGCGTTGATACTCCAACAATTGATTGACCAAGTCTTCCCGAGGATCCTCACCGGCATCCTCATCGACAGGGTCCACCGTCGTTGGTTTTGGCAACAACAGCTTCGCCTTAATGGCCATCAAATTGGCCGCCATCACAAAGTACTCCCCAGCAATGTCTAACCGTAGCTCCTGCATTTGATGCAAGTAGGTCAGATACTGACTGGTAATCGTCGTTATCCGAATATCGTAAATATCCATTTCATTGGTTTTAATTAAGTGTAGCAACAAGTCTAACGGTCCCTCAAAATCACTGACCTGAATCAGCGGTTGACCGTTCTCTGTGGCTTTGTCCATGGTAAAACTCCCATTTTGCAATAATCTTGGCCGTCGTTAGGGTTCCCATCAACCGCCTGTCCGGCGCCGTGGTGGCCAACTCATCTAGCATCTGCCAGGTATTTCGCGTTAACTGCTTATCTGGCATCAACGTAATCAACCGAACGACCAGGTAGTCTCCCTGCACTTCTGCGCCCAGGGCCCCCGCGAAGTCGTCGTGCTCGTCCTTCCAGAGATAAAGGTTCCGGTCATCGCCGGCCTGGTACCATGCTAATTCCTTTTGCAGCCGGTCCCAGTCCTTAAAATTCGGCAACAGGCTCAACATGCCCATCGCAATCTTTTGATAATCGCTCCGATATTTAAGTAACATGGTCCCCCTCCGTTCCAATCGTCTTCATACTTTACCACACCCTTGCCGTAACGGCTAGGCGCGTGGGTGATACGCATCATAAACGTTCAGTAACCGCTTTTTAGAAATGTGGGTATAAATCTGAGTGGTCGTGATGTCCGCGTGGCCCAGTAGTTCCTGAACCACCCGCAAATCCGCGCCATTCTCTAAAATATGCGTGGCAAATGAATGCCGCAGTGTGTGGGGCGTCACATCCTTTTGGATGTCAGCCAACGCCACGTACCGCTTGATTTTTTGCCAAATGGACTGTCGTGACAGACCTCCACCGTGTGCATTTAAAAACAGATACGGACTGGTGCGCTGCTTCAACAACACCGGTCGACTGGCCGCCAAATACTGGTTGATCCAGTCACTGGCCACGTCGCCAATCGGAATGATCCGTTCCTTGTCACCCTTACCCAGGGCCTGAATCAACCCCATCTCCAGGTGTAGGTCGGCCAATTTTAAATGGACCAGCTCGCTGACCCGCAACCCGGTCGCATACATGACCTCCAGAATCGCCCGATCACGCAGGCCGTATTTATTACTAGTGTCTGGTGCCGCCAATAAGCGATCGACCTCGGCCACCGTCAGCACGGCCGGTAAGTGTTGGGCGTGCTTAGGCGCCGCCACGTTAGCCATCGGATTATCCGTCAGCTGGTGGGTCTGAACAAGGTAACGATAAAACTTACGCAGAGCCGACACCGCGTGGATCACTGAATTACGGGACTTGCCAGCGGCGGTCAGCGCACTCAAGTACGCCATGACCTGGAGCCGGTCTACCCGTTTAAAATCGGTGATTTTTTTAGGCGTCAAGTACTGCGCAAAATTGCGTAACTCCTGCGTATAACTCGTGACTGAATTTTCGGCAAGCCCCTGCTCGACCCGCAGGTAATGGGCAAAGTCTACCGTTTGATCCTCCAGTTCAGTCATCTAACACGCCTCCTAGTCGGTTGTCGACTCGTCCGCTTCAGCAACCAACCACAATTGGCCATCGTGTTGCGTGATTTTCCGGGCTTTCAAGAGGTGCCCAATGGCCCGCTTGAATTGACCCTTACTGATACCAAAGTAAGCCTTGATGGCAGCTGGATCACTCTTGTCACTAAATTCCAAATGACCGTCTTCACTGTGTTCCAAAGCGGCCAGCAGCATTGCTGAATCATCATCAATGGCTTCGTAAGTCCGTGGACGCAAGGACAGGTTCAACGTGCCATCTTCGTGGACACCGATCACGCGGGCGTGTAATTCTTCTCCTAAACGAGGTTCCTTTTCCCGTTCAGATGGGTGAATGAAGCCCAATTCATTGTTTTCAGTCATTACCCGGGTACCGACCAGCTTCAGTTGGTAAGCGGTAGCAACTACGTTGGCATTTTGCATGTGCTTCTTGGCTGGTTGGGCAATGGCTTGGTAAATTTCACCGTCAGCTAATACACCCCAAAGGCGTTGCTTAGCATCTTCACGCAAAGCAATCATCAACCGGTCACCCTGTTGGGGCCATAATTCCATGATATCAGGTAGGTCATCCAGTGAAACAACGATGTCCTTGTTAGGTAAGCCGATGTTGACGAAGACGCCTAACGTCCGTTGGCTCCGTACAACCGTTCCCATGCCATAGTGATCGACCTGAACGGCTGGTGCGTTCCGAGTGATCTGCATGTCATGGTCTTCGTTCTCGTATGCAAACCCCTTAAAGGTTGAGCCTAACTTCAATGGCTTCTTAATTTCTGATTTATCCAGCCGAAAGGTCGTCCCGGCAACCTGGACGTAATAATCTTTTTCATTTTCATCGGTAACTTTTCCCGCGATGATGCGGCCTAATAGTTCTTCCATAATCTCCTCAATTCTACTGGTTTCCCAGTCTACCGTTCAAAAGTGTCTACCCCTTATTTTACACGGAAACCGTCCAACTAGCGAGCTTTAATCCCACTAAATTGGTGAAAGCGGTCGCACTCCGGTGGTCAGGGACGGGGCCTGCTGTGGGGACGCTTCAGCCCAGGCGCGGGCTTCTCGCTCGATTTCAAGCCACGAAACCCCCGTGTCTTGAAAGTCGCCCATGGCCTAAGCTAGCACAAACCGCTAGCTAACGCCATTTTCACGGCTGCCCCCGCCCCTGACCACCTCCAGCTTTGACTGGATGTTCCTGGCATTATTGGAATTGAAATCCATTGTAAATTTTGGCGGACGTTGATTTAACTCGTGGCTTTTGAAAATTCCGCTCAACATCCGTCAGTATTCGCAGGCTTGCAGATACTCTGGCCACAATCTTTCGTTCTACAAGTTCCACCACCGCTAACACGGAATAGTTGTTATCGGATACAAAGCGATAGGTCATGACTTACCAACGCCAAGCTCACTACATCGAAGATAATTTCTAATTTAAAAAGCGTTTGCTGCAAAGCTTCTATTTACTTTTATCGACAACAGACACTCACCACTTTAACCGCAAGCTTGAAATGCGATGCTAAAGTTACCGACAATGTCAGTGACCAGAGATGGGGCGGCATCAATCGGCTATGTCGATGGTCTTAGCTGGGAACCAGCTTAGACCATGGGACGAGCTTTAAGACTTGTGATTTTCAAGCCTTAAAGTCGAGCCGGAGGACCGCTCCTCAGGCCGCAGGCGGTCCCCACAGCTGATTGATGCCGCCCCATCGCCGGAAACGACAATCATCGAAACTTTAGTAAATTCAGTGCAGCAAAAAACGGACCCCCGACAGAGGGTCCGTTTTTAATAACAGGTTTATCTCGAATTAAAGCGCGTTGGAAGCACCGTGGTAAACGATACCGCGACGTGAGTCAACGGTGATCAATTCGCCATCGGAGATCTTGTCGCTGGCACCAGTAGCACCAACGATAACAGGAATCCCCATGGAAATCCCAACAACAGCTGCGTGAGAAGTCAACCCACCGTTTTCAACGATAACGGCGCTAGACTTTTCGATAGCTGGCAAGTAGTCTTTGTCGGTGTTCTTGGCAATCAAGATACCACCTTCAACGACTTTAGCATTTGCATCAGCAGCGGAGTTAGCGATGATTGCTTTACCAATCACAGTGTCGTCACCGACACCTTGGCCTTGAACTAACTTTGAACCGATCAATTGGATCTTCATCAAGTTAGTCGTTCCGCGTTCGCCAACTGGCACACCAGCGGTGATTAAGATCAAATCGCCTTCCTTAGCTAAGCCCGTTTCAACGGCCTTGGCTGCAGCCAGGTCAAACATTTCATCAGTGTTTGAAGGCTTTTCGGTAACGATTGGGTAAACACCCCAGTTGACCATCAAACCACGACGGGTCCGGTCGTCAAAGGTAACAGCTAAGATATCAGCATTTGGCCGGTACTTAGAAATCATCTTGGCAGTGTAGCCACTTTCAGTTGCAGCAACGATGGTCTTAACGCCCAATTCGTTAGCAACACGAGCAACGGAAGCACCGATTGATTCGGTAACGTCACCGTTGTCGAAGTTCAAGTTGTCACGACCAAAGTCCTTCAAAGCATTTTCAGCCTTGATGTCGATCCGGTTCATCGTAGCAACGGATTCTACTGGGTATTCACCGTTAGCACTTTCACCAGAAAGCATGGTTGCGTCAGTACCATCAAAGACGGCGTTGGCAACGTCAGATGCTTCGGCACGAGTAGGACGTGGGTTTTCTTGCATAGAGTCTAACATTTGGGTAGCCGTGATAACTGGCTTACCTAAGAAGTTACACTTCTTGATCAAAGCCTTTTGTACCAAAGGTACGTTTTCCGTTGGAATTTCGACACCCATGTCACCACGAGCAACCATCAAACCATCGGAAACCTTGATGATGTCATCAAAGTTGTTGATACCTTCTTGGGATTCGATCTTAGGGAAGATTTGCACGTGTTCCATGTGCTTTTCTTCAAGAAGTTCACGGATGTCCATAACATCTTGAGGCTTCCGAACGAATGAAGCAGCGATGAAGTTGATTTCGTGATCCAAACCAAAACGAATATCATCGGAGTCCTTTTCAGTGATCCCAGGTAAGTTGATGGAAACGCCGGGAGCGTTAACACCCTTACGGGAACCCAGAACACCATCGTTTTGAGCAACAACAACTAATTCCTTAGTTGCTTCATCCTTACTTTCAACAACTGAGTCCAGTAAACCATCATCGAATAAGACGTGGCCACCTTCGTTAACATCATCGAATAAACCAGGGTAAGTAACAGCAATCTTTTCCTTGGTTCCTTCAAGTGAGTCATCCATTGAAATACGGAATTTGTCGCCAGTATTGAATTGGAGCTTACCGCCCTTTTCAACAGTGGTCCGGATTTCAGCACCCTTAGTATCCAACATGATACCAACGGTCTTACCAGTGATCTTTTCAGCCTTGTGGACGTTTTCCAAACGACCCAAGTGTTCTTCATGGTCACCATGTGAGAAGTTGAACCGGAAGATGTTGGCGCCTGATTCAATCAACTTAACAATCGTATCAACGTCAGTACTTGCGGGGCCAAGGGTACTTACGATCTTGGTTTTCTTCATTAGAAAAATCTCTCCTTTAGAATTGGCACGAACGGCTCGGCAATTTTATACAAAATTAACGGGCCGAAACATTCGGCACAAATTTGTTTCCAAAATTATTCTATCACTTTTGAAATTTATTGTCGCCTTTGTTTACCGAATTTTCGCCCGATTGTACACAAATTCTCAAAGTAAACGTTTTCACCGTCGTGACGGGCCTCATGATACTTAAAAACCTACTGATTATATAATCGGTAGGTTATCAAATGAATAATTTTTAATTTACTTTAAGACATCCGCTTCGACTGGAATCGTGAAACCTAATTCGGCGATATCCTGATCAAACGTTTTCACTGTGTCCACAGAAACGGTCAAGGCATCTTTGCCAAACTTATTTAACTTGCCCAAAATCTTGGGTGGCACGGTAATGATATCACAGCCAGTTTGGTCAGCCTGAACGATGTTAATGGCTTCCCGGGTGCTAGCCCACAGTAAGTCAACATTTTCCTTGGTGTGGCAGAGGTCGGCCGATTGCCGCATCAGTGGTAATGGATCAACGCCAGTGTCGGCGATTCGTCCTGCAAAGACGGACACGATTCCGCCCACAGCTTCATCCAGGCTAGCAACTGCCAGTTTCACCTGGTCTAACGTGGTAATCGCCGTCACGTTTACCCGGACCCCAGCAGCTGAGAGCTCACTGATCACATCGCCATTGTCTTCCCCGTTGGCCCGGATAACTGGAATCTTAACAGCCACGTGACTACCGAGTGATGAAAGTAATTTGGCTTCGGCTAACATGCGTTCTGGCGTGTTACCAAAGACTTCGAAACTGATCGATTGGTCTGGGAAGGTCGCAACTGCCTCCTTCGCGAATGACAGGTAATCGGTAATCCCCGCCGCCTTCATCAAACTAGGGTTCGTGGTGAACCCTTCGACGAGTCCCTGAGCAGCTACAGCCTTCATTGCGGATAATTCGGCACCATCTGAATATACTTTTACGGATAATTGCATGAAAAAATACCTCCCGAAATATTTGTTATCAATCATTGGTATAAGCATACTAAAGCCGATACAAATAGTCCAGAGGTATTTTTCACAAAATTGGTCTATCCATTCTCAAAAACAACATTACCGCTACCCATCAATTCTTCCAGGGGACTAACCAACGTTGCATCCCCCGCTAACCACTGATTCCGCGGTAAGACTCGCTTTTGATCCGTCTGCGGTTGGTAGACGATCACCGGGACATCCCCGTGATGTGTGGTCAGAAATTGGCCTAATTTCGCTGCAATGGTCCGTTCATCGTGTTGGGCATCTACCCGAACAAACCACCGGGCCCCACTAGGCAGCTTAGGCGCCAACTGGTCCTGCATGGTCTCGGCTAACGTGACCTGGTCCGCAACAATCTGGAGGCCCCGTTGCTGTTCGACCTTGCCCCTGACAACAATAACTTGATCAGTCTTCAGCCACTCGCTGGCCTGCCGATACTGATTAGGGAAGACTGTGATGCTCACGTCAGCTGTCTCATCACTGGCCGTCAGGAAGGCCATCGGTTCACCCCGTTTGGTCCGGATCGTCCGAATCTTGGTCACGTAGACCACGACAGCCACCCGCGCGTTCTCGGCTAGTTCTGTGATGGGAACTGCGTGAACTTTCTCGGCTAACGCCTGGTACTGGGCGACCGGGTGTCCGGACAAATAGGCACCGAGTACGGATTCCTCCTGCGTTAATTTAGTCATCAAGTCGAGGTCTGGCAACGGTTTGACCTTCGGCGCCAACGCCGCAAAGAGCTCCACGTTGTCCCCAGACAATTCCACACTACTGATGAACTCCGGTAACGCCGCCAATAATTCTGCCCGATTATGGCCAAAGCCGTCGAACGCCCCCGCGTAGACCAACGCGTTTAATAGATCCGCCTTCCGATACTTGCCATCGATTCGTTGTAGGAACTGGTGGAGGTCGCGGTATGGGCCGTTCTCATGCCGGTCGGTTAAGACTTCTCTGAGAAAGTCCTTGCGCACCCCTTTGATACTGCTTAACCCAAAGATGATATCTGCTCCCTGCAAATTAAAGTAGGCCGTCGATCGATTGATGTCTGGCGGTTGAATACCAACGCCGTGCCGTTTAGCTTCCGTCAAGTACATCTTCGTCTTAACTGGCACGTTGACCACCGAATTCAAGAGTGCCGCGTAGAACGGTCCCGGATAGTGGGCCTTCAGGTAAGCTAACTGGAAGGCTAGCTTACTGTAGGCCACGGCATGGGACCGGTTAAAACCGTAGTTGGCAAACCGGTCGATATAGGCAAAGACCTTTTGGGCCACGTCCTCGTCATAACCCAATTGACGGGCACCACTAACAAATTTCTTCTGCATGGCGTCCATGGTCTGTTTCTTCTTCTTACTCATTGCCCGGCGAAGCAAGTCGGCCTCACCCAGCGTGAAGCCCCCCATGACGGAGGCCACCTGCATGACCTGTTCCTGATAGACTAAGACACCGTACGTCGGTCCCAAGATGGGGGCCAACACCTCGGCTGGATAAGTGACCGGCTCCTGACCGTGTTTCCGCCGAACAAAGCTATCGATGTTTTCCATTGGCCCCGGTCGATACAGGGCATTGACCGCGGCTACCAGTTCAAAACTATCCGGTTGAAGTTGGCGCAGTACCCGTTTGATCCCTGAAGACTCAAACTGAAAGACGCCGTTCGTCTCCCCCTGGGCAAAGAGCTTGAGGGTGGCCGCATCATTTAAATCAATTTGATTGATATCAAGCGCCTGACCCGTCTGTTTTCTAACCAGTGCCAGGGCATTTGCTAAAATACTGAGGTTCCGTAGTCCCAGGAAGTCCATCTTGAGCAGACCAACTGCCTCCACGGTGTCCTTAGGATACTGCGTCATCAGGAGGTCTTCACTCCCCGGTTGCAGGGGCACGAGGTCGATCAATGGCCCCTGACTCAACACGATTCCGGCCGCATGGGTCGAATAGTGACGGGGCAAGCCCTCTAGCTTCTGAGCCGTCGTAAACAGCAATTGATTCTTCGAACTATCCGCTACCAGGTTACGTAGCTTCTGTGACTGGTCATAGGCCGCCTGCAAAGTAATGTGTAATTGATTGGGAATTGCCGCACTCCAATCGCTCAACGTATAGGGGGGCATCCCCAGAACCCGGCCAACATCACGCAACGCGGCCTTAGTCGCCAGTGTCCCGAAGGTAATGATCTGTGCCACTCGGGAATGGCCGTACTTATCGTGAACGTACTGCAAGACCTGTTCGCGTTTATCATCCGGAATATCCAAATCAATATCGGGCATCTGGGCGCGTTCCTCATTCAAGAAACGTTCAAACAACAGGTTATACGCCAACGGATCAACCTCGGTAATCGCCAAGACATACGCCACCAACGACCCCGCCGCGGACCCCCGCCCTGGACCCGTTTGGATGTGGACACGGTGGGCATAGTTCATAACGTCCCAAATGATGAGGAAATAGTCGTCAAACCCCATCCGGTGAATGACGCCTAGTTCCCGTTCTAAGCGTTGTTGATAAGTCTGAGTGTCAGTAATCCCATCTGCCTCTAACCGTCGCTGAAGTCCCTGCTGACACAGCTCACGCAGATACGCCTGTGAGGGCTGTTGATTAGGTGTTGGGTACTCGGGCAATTGTGGTTGCTTGAATTGCAACGTCACGTGACTCTTAGCGGCCAGGTCGGCCGTAGCTTGAACTGCTGACTGCAGTCCAGCCGCATTGAACCGTTCCGCCTGTTCCTGGGCCGGACGTAGCCAATGCTCCCCAGTCTTCTGCTGCTCATCCTCGGGATCACTGATCGTGGCGCCAGCATCAATGGCACGTAGGACCGTCACGGCAAAGTGATCGTCGGCATTGAGGTAATCTACGGGAGCTAACGCTACTAATGTCGCCTGAGCGCTCGTTGCCACCCGTTGTAACGCAGCCTGTAAGGGCCCATCAGCATTAGCCCCGATTCCCACAGCTAAAGCGCCCACGTGCCAGTTTTGAAACTGTTTTAAAACACGACTAGCCGCCGCTTCATCCCCAGCCGCCAGGAGTTGATGGACCTCACTGTCTAATGGCGCAATGACACTGAGGTGACTCAAATTAGCGACCTGCTCGTGCAGATCAACGGCCCCTTGCGCCACCTGATACGCCGTCGACAGCTGCATCAGCTGCTGATAACCGGTAAAATCTTGGGCAATGAACAACCACTCCTGGTCCTCCTCGGCACCGCTCAAACTCTGAGTCGTCAAAGACAGTCCTAGTAATGGCTGAATCCCCGCCTGCTGACAGGCATTATAGAAGGCAACTTCCCCGTACATGACGTTCTTATCCGTCAGCGCCAACGCCGTATAACCGCGATCTTTCGCCGTTTGTACCAGTTGGTCGATACGGTTCGTGCTTTGTAACAAGCTATAAGTACTTAGGACCTGTAAAGGAACAAACATGGTCGATTCTCCTCTCTGTAAATCTCATTATCGCTATTATACCAGAAAAAAGGGCGGATTTTGCCCGGGGTGAACATTCGTTCGCTAGCCAGTTGTTTCCCCTTCCTAGATAATTTAAATTATTGCGATAAAACTCGATATTGGCCCACTCCCGGTTAACCAACCAGAAGATCACCCAAGCACATTAAAGTGGTCCTAATCGCAGCTGCCAACAGTCTCCCATCGACATCCCCACTAAATTTCCCACCAATGGCTATGCCTATTTGCCAGTCACCTCTCTCCTACAAATAGTCCCGTCATCCCGACCACTTCCCAGCAAAAAAGAGCCCAGCTCTACGCCAGACTCTTTCGTACAAATGCAGTTTTGCTTAATCCTTAGCCGCTTTGGCTTGGGGTTGATGTGCAAACCTCAGTTGGTCGTCCACCACATCAATGGTGATCAGACTGTCCGCTGGAATCTTACCCGCAATCAATTCCTTTGCCAGTGGCGTTTCCACGTGCGTCGTAATGAAGCGTTGCAGTGGTCGTGCCCCAAAGGCTGGTAGGTAACCCTTCTGGGCGATCCAGGCCTGAGCCGCTGGTGTACTGGTTAAGTCTAATGACTGTTCGTGAAGCCGAGTGGCCAGATGACCAATCAGTTTGACCACGATTTGTTGCACGTCGGCTAAAGTCAGTGGCGTAAACATAATCGTTTCGTCAATTCGGTTCAAGAACTCTGGCCGGAAGTGACTCTGTAAGAGCTGGGCCACTTGTTGTTGCGCCTCCGGTTGAATCTTGCCCTGGTCGTCGGTCCCTTTCAGCAGGATGTCTGACCCCAGGTTGGAGGTCATGATCAAGATGGTGTTCTTGAAGTCCACGGTCCGGCCCTGGCTGTCAGTCAGGCGACCATCGTCCAAGACTTGGAGGAGCAGGTTGAAAACGTCCGGATGCGCCTTCTCAACTTCGTCAAACAGCACGATGGTGTAAGGGTTCCGCCGGACGGCCTCGGTGAGTTGGCCACCTTCCTCGTACCCCACGTAACCGGGTGCTGCCCCGACTAACCGCGAAACGGATTCCTTTTCCATATATTCAGACATATCAATGCGGACCATGTGATCTTCACTGTCAAACAGGTTGGCCGCTAACGCCTTGGCCAGTTCGGTCTTCCCGACCCCGGTTGGTCCCAGGAAGAGGAAGGAGCCTAGGGGTTTCGTTGGGTCCTGTAACCCCGCTCGGGAACGCAACACCGCATCAGCGACTGCCGAAACGGCCTGGTCCTGACCCACGACCCGATTGTGGAGCCGGTCGGCAAGTTTCAACAGCTTTTCCCGCTCACCCTGGACCAACTTGGTGACGGGGATACCGGTCATGCGACTGACTACCGCCGCAATCTCATTTTCCGTGACGGATTCCGAGACTAACCAATCCTGTTGTTGCTCCTCTTGCTGTTCCATGGTGGCCAATTCCTTTTCTAACTTAGGAATCGTGCCGTGTTGTAATTCGGCTGCCTTATTCAGATCATACTGAGCCTCGGCATTCTCTAAGTCCCGCTTGGCCGTGTCCAGCTCAGTCTTCTTGTCGCCGACACTCTTGATAGCCGTCTTCTCCTGGTTCCATCGGGCGCTCAGCTTATCGACTTTTTCCTTGGTGTTCGCCAGGTCCTTTTGCAAGTCGGTCAGGCGTTCCTTAGAAGCGTCGTCCGTTTCTTGCTTCAGCGCGGTCTGTTCGACCTGCATCCGCATCAATTGCCGCCGAGCTTGATCCAGTTCCGTTGGGGCCGAATTCATTTCCACCCGGATGGAAGCGGAGGCCTCGTCGACCAAGTCAATCGCCTTATCGGGCAGGAAGCGGTCCGTCAAGTAGCGGTCGGACAATTTAGCCGCCGCAATCAACGCGTTATCGTGAATCTTGACCCCGTGGTGAATTTCAAAACGTTCGCGCAGGCCCCGTAAGATGGTGACGGTGTCGTCCACGCTCGGTTCGTTGACCAGTACCCGTTGGAACCGCCGGGCGAGGGCTTTGTCCTTTTCCAAATACTCGCGGTATTCGTCTAAAGTCGTCGCCCCGATCAAATGCAGTTCGCCCCGAGCCAACATTGGCTTCAGGAGGTTCCCGGCGTCCATACTACCTTCGGCCTTACCAGCCCCCACAATGTTGTGGATCTCATCAATAAACATAATGATTTGACCGTCACTCTTGGTGACTTCCTTCAAGACGGCCTTCAACCGTTCTTCAAACTCCCCACGGTACTTGGCACCCGCAATCAGGGAACCCATGTCCAGGGAGAAAATCGTCTTATCCTTCAGGTTGTCGGGAACATCCCCCCGCACGATTCGTTGCGCCAGGCCTTCGACGATGGCCGTCTTACCGACCCCGGCTTCCCCAATCAACACGGGATTGTTCTTGGTCTTCCGTGAGAGAATGCGGATCACCGAGAGAATTTCGTCGTCCCGCCCAATGATGGGATCGATTTTCCCGCTACGCATGGCCTTGACCAGGTCGGTCCCGTATTTCTCCAACGCCTGGTACTGGTCCTCCTGATTCTTTGAAGTAACGCGTTCGCCGCCCCGTAATTTATCCACGGCGTTACGAACCATTTGCTCGGTGATGCCCTGACTCTTCAGATAATCCGTCAGGTTCTCGCCACCCAGCTGCATCAGCGCAATGACGACCACGTCGATCGCCATAAACTCATCGTGGTAGTGTTCACGAATGCTGTCGGCCTTCTGTAAGAGGTCGGTCAGGTTCCGGGAAAATTCTTGGCCGTACTGGACGCCGCTACCGGAGACGGTACTGATACCATCCAGCTCCCGGTCTAGTTCGCTGTCTAAGGCGTTGATAGCCACACCGGCATTGGACAAGATCTCGCGCCCAAGTTCCCCGGGTTGAATCAAGTATTTGAATAGGTGCGCGACCGTGACCGCTTGGTGCTTACGCGTCATCGCAATACGTTGTGCTTCACCCAAGGCCGCAGTTAAGGCTTCAGTCATTTTTTCTGGATTCATCAAAACTCCTCCTCAATTAAAATTAACAAATTTAAGTGGGTCTAAAAAAGAGGCCACCCTTAGGCTAACCTCCATTTTTCACTCATATTCTAACTGATATTGACCAAAAATCAAAATAATTTGACCAATTTTGACTAATTAAATTAAGCCTGTTGTTCTGCGAGTTGCGCAATCTTGATCACCACGTCGGTTGCTTGTTCCATGGTTTGTTCGGAAACGTACTCGAAGCGGCCGTGCATGTTCTCGCCACCGGCAAACAGGTTAGGCGTTGGCAAGCCCATGAAGGAAATCTTGGACCCGTCAGTCCCCCCACGAACAGGGAAAATCAGGGGCTTGATGTTCAAGTCTTCCATGGCTTCCTTAGCCAAGTCGACCACCGTCATATCCTTCTCGATCACTTCACGCATGTTGTAGTACTGGTCCTTAATGGTAACTTGAACTCGGTCGGACCCGTATTGTTGGTTCAACTGGTCGGCGACCCCTTGGAACAGCTTCTTCCGGTCTTCAAAGATGGCCCGGTCATGGTCACGAATGATGTAGCTCAGGTGAGCCGTATCAACGGTCCCGTTCATGCTGTACAGGTGGAAGAACCCTTCGCGGCCCTCGGTGTTTTCAGGTCGATCATGTTCTGGCAAAGCTGCATGGAAGTCCATGGCAACCTGTGACGCGTTGACCATGACGCCCTTGGCTTCGGCCGGGTGCACGTTCGTCCCGGTAACCTCTACCTGCGCGTCAGCTGCGTTAAAGGTTTCGTATTCCAACTGGCCTAACGGACCACCATCGACGGTGTACGCAATGTCAGCCCCAAAGTCGTCCACGTCAAAGTTGTCGGCACCAGTACCGATTTCTTCATCGGGGCCCAGGCCAATTTCGATTTCACCGTGCTTGACTTCCGGATGAGCCAACAGGTATTCCATGGCCGCCATAATTTCAGCAACCCCGGACTTGTCGTCAGCTCCCAGCAAAGTGCTCCCGTCGGAAGTAATCAGGGTATGCCCCTGGTAATTTTTCAGATTAGGAAAAACGGCTGGATCTAGGGTGTATTTCCCGGCAGTGTCCAATTTAATGACAGACTTGCCGTCGTAGTTTTCAACGATTTGCGGATCAATGTTTTCACTGTTGAAATCAGCCGTGTCAAAGTGGGAAATGAACCCCAACTTCTTGACCTGCTTGTCGGTGTTGGCTGGCAAGGTTGCGTAGACGTAAGCGGATTGCGCATTGATGTGCACATTCTCTAACCCAATGGCCTCTAAATCCTTAACCAGGCCCTCAGCGAACGCCGTCAAACGGGGCGTTGAGGGAATCGTGGTCGAACTAGGGTCAGACCGCGTATTGATCTTGACGTACTTCAAGAAACGGGGAATCAAGTTTTCATACTTTGCCAAAATAAATCACTCCTCAATCAAATTCGATACTAGTTTTAGTTTACCCGTTTTCAAAATTAAATAAAAGTAAACGGGTCAGTGTTTAATTGTGAGGCCACCACGGTAATTGACCACCGATTTTCAGCCGCCCAGTCCTGAAAAAGCTGGGTCAGGTGTGGCTTACAAATACTTTCAATGTGGTGACCAGGATCGATAACGTTCAATCCCGCCGCAATCATATCGTGGCCGGGATGATACGAGATGTCCCCGGTCACGTAAACATCGGCCTCGTGGTCAATGGCCGCCTGATAGAACGGCCCACCACTGCCACCAAGAACGGCAACGCGTTTCACCACGGCATCGGGCGTATGACTGATCAGCCGCAACCCGGGAACGTTGAAGACCGCCTTGCAGTGTTCAGCAAACGCCATGACCGTCGTTGATTCCGTGAGGTCGCCCACGCGACCCATTGTGATGGCCGGCGTGGCGGTACTGCCACCACTGGGTACCAATCCACTAACGTTTTGCAAATCGAGCGCTGCGGCCAGCCAATCGTTCATGCCACCCGGCGCGCTATCCAAATTGGTATGGGCCCCGTAGACCGTGATGTCGTGTTTTAGGAGTGTCGCGTACATTTGATTTTGTGGCACAGATAGATCCAAGTTTTTTGCCGGACGGAAAACCATTGGGTGGTGGGCAAAGATAAAGTCCGCCCCCACCTGAATCGCCTCTTCAACTACCTCAGGCCGGACATCCAAGGTAACTAGCACCTTGTGAACCTCGGCATCGAGGCTACCTAGTTGCAGGCCAACGGGATCGCCCGGTTCCGCCCACGTCTTAGGAGCAAATTGTTCAAACCGGTCAACTAACTCACGCACCAACACGTTGCAAGACCTCCTCAATTTCACTGATTTTCGTGTTTAATTCTGCAATTTTCGCTGCGGGAACCTCATTGGCAGATTGAACCTGTTGACGGACTTCTTTGGTACGATTCAACTCCCGTTGCCACTTAGCGATGAAGGTTGCGTTGTGAGCCGCCAACAAGAACGGTCCAAACCGCAACTGTTCTTCAGTATATTGCTCAGGTTGATCGGCACGGTCAGCCACCAAAATTTCGTAGTCGTGACCATCTTCGCTCACGATTTCTTCCGCTTGCAGCTGAAAGCCATGGGTCATCAGGAACGTTCGAAGTGTCATTTCCCCCACGTTGGGCTGTAAGATCAACCGGTTAACGCCGGCCAATCGTTCAAAGTCCTGCGTTAAAATCTGGGTGATCAACGCACCACCCATCCCCGCAATAACGACCGTATCGATGTTATCCCCGGGTTCCATGGCCTTTAAGCCGTTAGCCAACCGGGCAGTAATCTTGTCGTTCAGCTGAGTCTGTTCAATTTCGTGTTGTGCGTTCTTAAACGGACCGGGCACGACTTCACCAGCAACTCCGCCGGCGATAACGCCGCGCTTGGCTAAGTTTACGGGTAAATAGGCGTGATCCGTGCCGATATCAGCGATACGGCTCCCCGGTAATACGTATTTGGCCACGGTAGCTAACCGGACCGAAAGATGATCTGCGTCCATATGAATGACTCTTCCTTTCTACTGTCGGTGCTGACTGGCAATGTTGCCGCCAACACACGTCTCTTCTCTCAAGTATAAGGCACTCGTCGGCAATTGAATAGCGGGAAATTCTAGCAGTATGCCACATGTGGGGAACGATACCTGATTAGTTGCGCTCCGGCGGTCAGGGATGGCACCTGCTGTGGGGACGCTTCAGCCAAAGAACGGGCTTCTCGCTCGACTTGAAGCCCCGAAGACCTCGTGTCTTCAAAGTCGCCCGTGCTGTAAACTGGAAAATCACCAGTTAACACCACCTTCACGGCTGGCGCCATCCCTGACCGCCTCCGGCTCCGTTTGTGGTCTAACATGATTTCTACCTTTGTGAGCCAACTGATAAACGATTTTGTAGCTACTTAACAGCAAAATTTTATGTCAGCCTAAAAGACACCAACTATGGAGTCAGATTAGCACAGCTTCATCCCATATCTAGTAACCAGTAAGGTGGAAAGACACATTTCTAGCCAATCTTCAAAATTCTCACTCTGTCGACAACTAAAAAAAGCGCCCCACAGACAACCCAATTATCTTGGATTTGTTTGCGAAGACGCCACTTCTATTTAGCCGGAACTTCCACCGGATTCATTTTTCTGACATAGAGACCGTTGAGAATCCCCAGCGCTAAAAAGACGATGTAGGCGTAATCATGCGTATCCAGGGGGCCAATCCAGATACCGATAAATCCTAAACAAATCACCGCCACTACTGCGGCAAGCCAACCAATCGCCTGTTGTCGTTTAAAGAACAACGTCACCGTGAAGACAAGCGTCGCTAGCGTCCAGATTCCCCAAACAACGTTTACATACAACGCCAAGTCATGGTAAAAAACGGCTGATGCGTTAAAGAAACAATTAGCCGCCAAATCAGCAGTTACCAGCAACCCTATGACCCCCAATATCCACGAGATAATTCTAACAGTTTTCTTCATTCGTAACACGCCTCCAACTAACTTGTTTGACTAGTCATCAAATCAGCTAGTCTGCCACGAAAGCTTGCGGTTCATGGCATCCCCCGTTAAAGATCGTTTCGACGGACGATTCTTATCTTCTTAAGTATAACCTTAACCAAATATATAAACACCCTTATAGACGGTTTTTCAGTGATGCCATCGAACGTTCTAAAATGTCTGAATTCAGGCTGTAGTATTGCGTACACTAATACTGTTAGAAAAAAAGATATCAGCGTACCCACATTTGTGCATGGAATACGCTGATATCTTAAACTTATTGGTATTTTACCATTGGTTTGGAAATTGACGACGTGGATTCTACTGTCTAATAACACATCAGCAGGAACCACACAAATCCATAGCCGGAGGTTGCCGGGCAAGCCGCCAGCAGTGAAAGTGTTCGTGGCTCGGAATTACCGAGTGACGAACACGGGACGAGCTTGAAGACTCGGTGGTTTGCCGAGGCTTCAAGTCGCGGGACAAGACCGCTTCACAGGCTTGTCCCGGTCCCCACAGCTGGTGGCGCCCGGCAACTGGAGGCGACAATCAACGGCTATTTCTGCCGTCGTGAAGGTGTCACTTGATCAGAATCAGTGTCATTAACCGGTGCATCCCGCATATTGGAATATGGATACGGGTACGTGATCTTCATGACAGCTGGCATCACGATTGGTAACAGGATGACCAGCAAGATGATCCCAATGATGACGGCTAACGCAATTTGAATCAACGTCATGACCCCGGATGGAATCAAGGCAGCAAACGTCCCGCTCAGGATAATCCCGGCAGAGATAACAACTGTCCCAATGACCGTGGCTGCCCGCAACATCTTGTCACTGGTAGCACCCGGCTCATGTAGGAACTCACGATACTTCCGCATCAGGAAAATCGAGTAATCGACCCCGAGTGAGATCAACATGACAAACGTGAAGAATGGTGTGTTCCACGTCAACATGTCGGCCCCCAAAACTGGTTTGACCAACCAATGAACGATGGTCAAAGCCCCAGAGTAGGCAACTAACAGGATTCCTTCGATCACAATTGGTTGAACCAGTGAACGGGTAACCACCATCAGGGCGACAAAGAGACCTGCCAACATGATGATGACCGTCCGCGTAAAGTCGCTGGAAGCCATGTCGTTGATATCGTTGGTCTGTGAGGTGTTCCCGCCAAAGGCAACCTTGGCACCACTCAGACTCGTTCCAGCTAGCGACCCGTTGACGACCTTTTCCAATTTCGGCAACCGGGCCATCGCGGCAGCGGAACTTGGATCATCATTTAGCACGACTGTCAGCTTGGTCAGCTTCTTGTTCGGCGACATGTAAGTCGTCAGTGCTGGCTCAAACGAACTGCCGTGTAACTGCTTCGTTGGAATGTAGAACGTCTTGGTGGCGGCGGACTTTTGCAACCCCTTCAGGTAGGCGTTAGCGGTACCGACCCCGCCGGAAACTTGCGTGAGTCCAGTCGTTGCTGAGCCCAAGCCCTTGCGCAGTGCCGTTAATTGCTTACTCATCGCGGCTAACTTCTCCGCCATGGTTTGATTACCAGTGGCTACTTGATTAGCCCCGGAAACCAGCGAAGGCATCTTCCCGTTGATGGTAAACATGGCGCTGGACAGCTGACTCGTCGCACTAGCTAGCTGACTACTCTGTGAACCTGCCTTTTGCAAAGCCGTTTGCGCACCAGGTAGGACCACGTTTGACTTTTGTGCCAACGCGGCCACCGCAGTCTGCAATTGATTGGTTGAGCTTTGTAGGCTAGTCAACTGAGTGGCAACACTCTGGTCAGCAGCACCGATGGACGTGGCGTCCGACTTGATCTTTGGCAAAGCCGTGCTCAACGCTGACTTCAAGGCACTTTGCGCTGTAGATTGTTGTTGCAACAACCCAGCCAATACCTTCTTCTGTGCTGCGGACAGTGGTACCCCGTTAGAACTGAAAGCACTGGCCACCGTACTCGTGCTCATGGTTGGCAAATTAGCCGTAGCACTCTGCAGATTGGCCAGTTGCTTGCCAATGTCTTGGGTGCTGGTCTTGATAGTCGTCAGTGAACTCGTGACCCCGCTGGTGCTAGCCGAATTACCTGAGACTTGCTGGTTTAATTGTTGAATGGCATTGTTCAGTTGTGGCAAGGCTGCTTCCAGCTGAGCAAGTTGGGCCGCCTGCTTCCCACCAGAGGCGGAAGACACTTGGCTATTCAAGGAATTAACCCCAGTTGAGACTTGTGAAATTGCGGATTGTAACTGGTTAGTCCCGGTGCTGACTTGCTTAGCCCCACTGGCTAATTTGTTAGCGTCCTGAACCGCCCCCGAAACGTTTTGCTTACTCAATTGGCTATCAGCGGATTTCAGTCCCTTGTTGACCTTGTCGACACCCTTTTGGGCTTTGACTAGACCGCTCGTCACTGAACTCATTTGATTTCTGACGTACAGTTCCTTGATGGCTTTCCCACCAGGCTGCGTGACGGAAGCCACGGTCTTGACCCCGTCGGAAGCTTGTAACTGCTTCGTTAACCGGTCGATCAAGAGTAGGGACTTTTCGTTGTCTAATTTATGATCACTTTGAATATAAATAGTGGTTGGCTCAGCGGTCCCCTTGGAGAAATGCTGTTGCACCACTTTAAACCCTTGCTTGGCGGGAACATTATCCCCAATTTCCACCAAGTTGTCGAAGTCCAACGTCCCGTGAGACGACAAGGCTAACGGAATAAACACGATACCGGTAACAATCAGCGTAATCACGGGCCGAATCATGGCGTGCTTGGCCATCCCGTGCCACAAACGACTGTCTCCTTCACCGGAGAACTTCTTGATTGGCCAGAACATCTTCCGACCACAGATAGCCATGAAAAATGGGTTCAGCGTCAGGAGCACGGCCAAGAGGACCACGACCCCAACGGCAATACCGACTGCTGACTTGTAGAGTGAAAAGTTGGCGAATCCCAACACGCTCATTCCGATTAAGACCGACAATCCGGAATACAGAACGGTCCGACCACCAATCTTAATGGCTTCTTTCGTGGCCGTGTACCGATCTTTTCCTTTGGCTAACCGCTCTCGGAACTCGTTATAGAGCAATATATTATAGTCGGTCCCAATCCCAAACAGCACGATAACGATGAAGACTTCCGTGAAGTTAGAGAACGGGAAGTTGAACCGGTCGACCAGGTTAGCTACCACGGAGATGGACGTGATCACGGAGACCCCGACGGTCAACAGTGAGAACAACGGCGTAACTGGCGAACGGAATACCAACCACAACACCAGGAAAATGAAGATGGCAGCAATGATTTCGGTCTTCTGGACCCCGGCCTGCGTGGCATCGGAGAAGTCTTGGTTTAAAACATCGGCCCCGGTGACGTAGGTTTTCACACCACTGGTCTTGGCCAAACTGGTAATTTCTGAACGCACCTTTGTGATTGAATGGCTGGACGATTTATGCACGTTCAGTTGGAGCAATTGCGTACTCTTATCCTTTGAAATTAATTGTGAGGCGGCGGTGGAACTATCACTCGCAGCGGTCACCGAGCGAATTTCATATTGATCTTCGTGGTTCTTGATTCGTTGAATGGTATTATCAATCTGAGTATTCTGCGCATTGGTTAACGCGGAATCACCATTACTGAAAACGACCACGACGGCAGTGGTACCGCGTTGGGAACGACCCCACTGCTTTTGCATATTGGTTGCACGAGTACTTTGATAGCTGCTGGGAACGGTAATCTGTCCCTTGTCAGCCACCAACTTGCTCATGTTTGGAATCGTCACGACGGCCAAGAGGACAATGACTAGCCAGCCGATAACGTTCCAGATGTAGTGCTTATTCATCCAGCGCACGGGAAAACCTCCTAAAACAATTCTCTTAATTCTATGACCTAATGATTGAACCGATCTCCACTGATTATTGACTAAAAGTTGAAAGCTCGAATACCGTTATCAAAAAAATTAGTCTCGCCAGCCACCTTTGGTTAAACAGGTTCTTGAAAACTAAGCTAGCTGAGATACCTGAATGACAGCACTATTGGTGCTCAACGAGGTAGCCGGGAGTGAGCCACATTTGGACCAAGCCGTGGGATTTTCAAGTGATTTTCTTGAAAATGGCGACTTGAAGACGTGCTTTACGGCTTCAAGCGAGGGACAAGACCGCCTTTTGGCTTGTCCCGACCTTCCCACCGCGTTCCGGTCCAAATTTGGCGAACGGTAAGGCGGCAATTTCCCGCTATGTCTGACTAAACTCCAATACCTAATCCCTGTTGTATCAGGCATAGTGGGTGTTTCATTGTTTTCAACCTTTAGTTGTTGATATCAAATGAGCTTGTTCGTTTCAATCCTTAGTTAATTAAACTTACTTCTATTCTGTTGATTGGTGCAGAAGCCACTTGGTCCAATCGAGCTGCAGAGGTTGGTTCTCTGTGATCGGTAAGATCTCGCTGATGGTCAGTGTGGCTAACTGCTCGCGGTAGCGCTGCTCAGCCTCACCGAAAACGGCGAGGACGTTGGCGACCGGTTGTTGATCATTTAAGTCTTTCAACGCGTAAGTCTTCATAAAGGCTTCCTTTTGGTCGAAACCAAAAACGCGTTTAACTAATCCCGTGTTCTTGATAAACGTGCTGGCCCCTTCGATGGCGTCAAAGACGTCTAGCAAGGTAATCTTGTGGGGGTCGCGAGTTAACACAATGCCACCGTCCCGGCCGGAAACCGTTTTAACGATGTCGGCACCGGCTAATTTTTGGACGATTTTTTTCAAATAACTGGTGGAGATTCCCAGACGCTCCGCAACTAAACGGCTATGTAAGGGAATTTGGCGATCTTGAATCCCGAGTAACGCAACGATACAAAGCGCCTGCTCCAAACTTGGCTTGGCTTTCACAGTGCACCTCCTTTCACCTAAGCCACTAAACAAATGATGGGCTTTTCTAAACGAGATACATTATATCCCCTTATCTCGATTTTTCAAGACTTTTGACTCAATAAATTACCTCAATGTTGATTAGTCCTTTATGTAAACGATTCCAACCTAAGAATGGGGTTAATGATTATTGAGCGGCTTGCTAGCCCCTGAAATGGCTGCCAATTCCCGGCTAATCGCCAATAATTTCAGGACAATCAACACGCCCGCAATCCACACTATCTGCTAAACCACCAAAACAAGACTTACCGTTTTATGTTTTCCCATCTACACTTACTAACGAAATTCATCGCGATTTTGTCACCCTATTTCGAAAAAAACCGTTTAACAGTGAGGTTTATTTAAGCAGCTTAATTATTATCCCAGACTCATAATTCGCGTCAAAATACCTATCATTTATATCAAAGCCCTATATTTAGACCAACTACCTTTGTCGCACAAAAGAGGTCAATCTCAGCTGGGTCACATACCCGGTCGCCGGAGCACCACCACCTTCTAATCCAAAAAAGGGACCAAATCCGTTAAGATTTGGTCCCCAATATCGGTTCTATGATATTTGGTGTTGCTGGAGAAATCCGTCAGCACCATTTTTTGTATGACGAATTGTCAAATCAAGTGTAACTTTGTCCCAAAGAAAACTTCAGATGGACTCTTCCAGCCTAAAATCTTGCGTGGTCGGTTATTTAGCACTTCAACGAACTGATAAATATCTTGGTCAGTGAGCTGATCTAAATCGGTTCCCTTGGGGAAGTACTCACGAATAAGGCCATTGGTATTCTCATTGGTTCCCCGTTGCTGGGGCGCATGTGGATCTGGGAAATAGACTGGAATACCAAGTTCTTGACTAACTTCGCGGTATCCTGCGAATTCAGTTCCACGATCCGGCGTAAGCGTACGAATTCGTTTGGGTGTCACAGTATGCAGTAGGTCAATCATAGCTTGCGTGACGTTCTTGGCGTTTACTTTGGAAACTCGTTGAGACAATAAGTACCGTGATTTACGGTCCACCAACGTAACCAAAGCTGAATGCCCAGTTTTACCCCGAACGGTGTCGCCTTCCCAATGGCCGAACCAGCTCCGTTTATTGCACGAAACTGGTCGTTCATGAACTGAAAGAACTTCGTTAAACCGACCACGTCGTTCGTTAACCGTTCCTTTGACCTTACGGGTTTTGCCACGGTGGCGCAACTTTCGGGCAAAACCACGAGCACCGTGACTCTTGCGTTTAATCCCTAAATTATCGAGTTTAATTCCGCGATAAATAGTATTGTAACTGATTTGCCATTCGCTATTTTCGTGAACTAAACGGCCTGAGATTTGTTCCGGAGACCATTGGCATTGAACGATGCGGTGAAGGACAAAATCTCGTAGTTTCAAGTCAGCTAAGATCCTAGGACGTCGGCTTTTCAGTCGCCGTCTCTGATAGTTCTCTTGTGCTTTGACAGCTGAATATGCATCACGGCCACCGTTGCGCTTAATTTTGCGTGATACAGAAAAGAGACCCAATTCGAAAGTGAACCGAACCTCTGAAAAACCTTCATCAATACCTGTTGACAAAGAGTCGAAAAATTTGTATTTTCCGGTGGGCTGCATTTATACTCTCTATCCTTGTTGGTCGACAGCGTTGTAAATTGTGCCGTTAGAAATCTTCCAGCCAATTCCAATCGTCTTGGCTTCGGGATCAATCAGGTTGTCCCGGTGACCCCAGTTGGACTCAGCATCGTGGTAGAGGTACTGGTCGGCGGCGTTGGTACCAGCCTGCTGGTAGTCACCCACAAAACCCTCATCGGCCATGAACAAGCATTCAGAGCTCAGGCTCTCGTTGAAGTTGATGCCAAACTTTGGTCCTTCTTGTAGGTAGGCGACATCACCTGCACTATCGTAGTGGGTAATATCGCCTAATTTAGCACAGTCGGCAGCCCGTTGGTTAGCCAAGTTCGTCAGGTCAGTCGCAATCATCAGTGGTGCGGCGCCTTTCTTAGCCCGTTCCTTGTTGACCATGGCTAAGAAATCAGCGTTGGCCGCTTGGGCGTTAAACGTAGACGCCGTGGTCTGCGTGCCGGTCGTGGTCGACTTCTTAGGTGCAACCCCCTTCTTCAAATAACTCCGCATAATCCAGCCGCGCGCTTTCTTCGTGCTGATATAACTGTAAACGGCCTTCTTGTGGTTAGACTTACGAACGGTGCTCTGCTTGGTCACGTACAGTGTCGTGTATTTGTAGTTACTGGCGTGGTGGGCAACCTTGTTCAGCCTATTGGTTTTGTAAATGGTCCCCTTCGTGACATGGTAGGCGGTCTTCTTGACCTTCTTGGTGCTGAGTACCTTGGCACCAGTTTTGGCCGCAGCCGGCGTAGTCGTTGCACTTAAACCGACCGTTGCAATGGCCAAAATGGTTAAAGCTAAATAAAACTTTTTCATCTTGTTTCCCTCCCGAAAATTCATTTTAAAATTCTATGTACAAAACGAGGTAACCGGTCGAATTGAAATTACTGACAATCCACAACCATTCACCTCATTAAATATATCACTCGCGCTAAAGCGGCGCAAACTGGGGTGTTAATGGTTACCGACGAACGCCTTCCTACTTACTAATGCTGGTGAATTTACATAAGCTTCTGCCCTTATACCGTTTGCATGGTTACACCATTTTAGAAAAGTTAATTGGTTGGATCATCAGAAACCGGCCGCCAATGTCACGGCAATAATCGTAAACGTCGACGGATACCCGCCCTTTTTATACGTATCAGCCATGAACGAAGCCTGCTTGACCTGATGTGAGTCTCGATTGAAGTCCGACAAATGCAAATTAATCCAGCCTAATCCAAAAAAAACACAAAAAAAGGACCAAATCCGTTAAGATTTGGTCCCCAATATTTAAGTTTATTCCAAGAAATCTTTGAGTTGCTTACTACGTGATGGGTGACGTAACTTGCGCAACGCCTTGGCTTCGATTTGACGAATCCGTTCACGCGTAACCCCGAAGACTTTCCCAACTTCTTCCAAAGTCCGGGTCCGACCATCGTCTAAACCAAACCGCAACCGCAGAACGTTTTCTTCACGATCAGTCAGTGTGTCCAAGACACTTTCCAACTGTTCCTTCAGTAATTCGTAAGCAGCGTGGTCGGCAGGACTCGTCGCATCTTGGTCTTCAATGAAGTCACCCAAGTGAGAGTCGTCCTCTTCACCGATTGGCGTTTCCAAGGAAACTGGTTCTTGCGCAATCTTCAAGATTTCGCGAACCTTTTCCGTTGGCATATCCATTTCGGCCCCAATTTCTTCAGGCGTTGGTTCCCGCCCTAAGTCTTGGAGAAGTTGACGTTGAATCCGAATCAACTTGTTAATGGTTTCAACCATATGCACAGGAATCCGGATCGTCCGTGCTTGGTCAGCAATCGCCCGTGTAATAGCCTGACGAATCCACCAAGTAGCGTACGTTGAGAATTTGAACCCTTTCCGGTAGTCGAACTTTTCGACAGCCTTCATCAGACCCATGTTCCCTTCTTGAATCAGGTCCAGGAATTGCATCCCCCGACCCACGTACCGCTTAGCAATGGAAACAACCAGCCGCAAGTTGGCTTCAGCTAACTCTTGCTTGGCTGCTTCCTCACCCTTTTCGATTCGTAAGGCTAAGGCGACTTCTTCGTCCGCCGTTAACAGGTTGACCCGACCGATTTCCTTCAGGTACATCCGAACGGGATCGTTGATCTTGACCCCAGTGGTGGTAGAGGCGTCTTTTAATTCCTTCTTTGAAACGGCCTTTTGGGCTTTGACGGCCCGTGGGTCTGGCTCACCCTTAGCATCAACCACGCTGATCCCAGCATCGGAAATCGTTTCGAGTAACTTATCCATCTGCTTAGCATCCAGCGTGTAAGGCGTTGCAACCTTGTCAGACAGGTCATCATACGAGATGTGACCGGCCTTCTTGTTGTCTTTGATCAAAGCGCGCACCGTTTTGTTGTATGCTTTCTGGTCAAACATTGGTTGATCCGTGGTTTTTTTTGCCATTAAAATACCCCCTAGACTAAAGTTGCTTGTTCGCCTGGCGTCGTTGCTCCAGTTGAACAATTTCAATGACTAATTGTCGTTGTTGTGCGGCATCTCCAAGTCGCGAAGCCTCTGCCAGTTGATTCTTTTTCAACCGGAGCTGCTCATCGACCGGAGCCTCATCCATAATGACCGCTAAATAATCATCGATCTCACGTGGGGTGACCGCCGCGTAAGTTGCCGTTTCTAAGTCGATGACCAATTGCTGCAGCCGGTCTTCTTGAATGAAGTCCGTAAACTGCGCGGTCTGATAAGTCTGATGTGTTTGAAAATAACCTTGGGCCAAGGTGTAGATCATTTGATAATCGTCGTGAACGAAGCTAAAGTCAGCAATACTACTGATCTTCGCCCAGACATTCCGGTCATGCAGCAACCGGTACAACAATCCCCGCTCGGCACGTTCCAACCGGGTGAGCGGTCGTTGCTGCTGATACACCGTCACCGGCGGCTCAGCTGGTGCGGGCGCTGTGTTCGTCGCTGGACGGGACCGTTCTTGTTTAGCGGCCGTGTCGCGTTGGACCTGTTTCAACTGTGCCGTTAACGCGGATTTATCGATTTTAAATTCCGTCGCTAACTGGTTGAGATACAAATCTAACTCCACGGGTTCCTGAACCTGAGCAAGCATCGGCATAATCTGGTTTAAGTAGTCTAGCCGTTCGCTGTCAGTGTCCAAGGACCGGTTACGTCGCAGGTACCGCAGGTGAAACTGAATGGGCGTCTCGCGAGCCGTAGTCAACATTTGTTTCAACGCTGGCTCACCGTGCGCTTGCCGGTACTCATCAGGATCTTGCCCCTCTGGCAACTGAATCACACTCAGTTGGAGATGGCTGTGCTGATTGAGCAGATCCAGCGCCCGCGCAATTGCTCGCTGACCGGGTTCATCCCCGTCATAACAAACGTTCAACTTATCCGTCGTCCGTTCGATGGCGTAGATTTGCTCAGTCGTTAAGCTGGTCCCCATGGAAGCAATCCCATTTTCTACCCCTGATTGGGCAGCTGAAATCACATCCATGTACCCTTCAAATAGGGTGACTTCCCCGGCCGCCCGAATAGCGGACCGGGCCCGGTCGAAGTTGAATAGCAGCCGACTCTTATTAAACAGTTGCGTTTCCGGACTGTTTAAATATTTGGGCTGATCATCCGCCTTCTTCAGGAGTCGTCCGGAAAAGGCTGCCACGTGACCACTAGCATTCCGCAGGGGAAACATCACCCGTTCCGAGAAACGGTCGCGGAGTTCACCCTCAGCGTTTTCGATAAACAAGCCAGATTGCCGCAATAGCTGGTAATCGCTTTGGCGTTGATCGAAAAACGGCTTAAGTAGGCGCTGGCTGGGGGCAAACCCCAACTGATAGGCCTCAATCGTGTCGTCAGTCAATCCTCGGTCGTGCAGGTAGTCCAAGGCTGGTTGCCCACCCTCGGTATTCACCAAGATATGGTGATACAACTTGGCTGCCTGTTCTTGGAGGTCGATCAGTTGACTCGTTTTAGAATCAACTGCTGGTCCCGCCGCATCCTGCCGGTATTCACTAGCCAGATCAACGTGACTAAAGTCCGCGACCTTGACCACAGCCTCAGGGAAAGTCACGTGTTCCAATTCCATCAGGAACTTGAAGACGTTTCCCCCACGACCACAGCTAAAGCAGTGGAAAATTTGTTTATCCTCTGTCACGGAAAACGAGGGCGTCCGTTCTTCATGGAACGGACAGAGACCAAACAGGTTCTTACCAGACTTTTTGAGCTGAACGTACTGGCCAACCACATCCGCGATGTTGGTGGCCGAACGGACAGTTTCAATCACGTCCTCGGGTATCTTCGCCAAACCATCACTCCCTTACCGTGAGTCCATCGCACCCGTAGCCTTGAAAAGTCGCACCCCGGGAACCCGAAAAGTGCGACTCTTTAATTAGAATTCGTGCGCAAAAATACACTATACATATTACTCCTATTATAGCCTATGTCAACTTATAGGCTCTTTTCTGGTCAAGCTGAGTATAGTATACCCTACTCCGGTCAACCTGTCGCTAAAAAAGCTTAATAGCTCAGGCCATTACCCGGTGGCTAAGGGTGACGGACCACCCACAAGGAGTACGGAATCACCGCGATAAGCATCCCAATCGAGCCAACCAAGAGCATCCCGATCCCCCACTTAAGCCCACCTAGACCATTGGCTAAAATGGTTAGACAACCCGTCCCGAGAACAAGACGAGCGCCCAGAAGATTCGTTTGCTGCCACACCCGATCTGAGTCATACGTCCAAGGTAACCGAATGCCAACCAAATGATTGCGGGGAACGTATGCTAGAGCTACCGCCAAAATGAGCCAAATCAGGCCCAAAACGCTGGGATTACTAATGACCGTTAGTCTAGTCAGGGCGTGCGGAAATAGCAATAATAACAGGCCAATCAAGCCCACAACCAAACTCAAATCAGCCACAATTTTTTGACTCTTCGACAGAGATTTCGTTTTATTCAACCAAAAAAATTCGCCTAAACTGAGGCCAACCAGTGTACCAGTCAGAACTAACAGTAATAGGTAAGTCTGACTAGAGTGACCCGGCCCCCATTGTAAGGAACCCAACATCCCCAGCCAGAGTATCGCAACCACAATCCAATCACCTGCGAACAGGCCGATGATTTTTTTCATTGTCATCTTTGGTAGCAGCATTGCTACCATCTCCCCTCTTAACCGATAGCCATGTCACTGATCAGAGTGGCCGTTTAGACTTCAAAATAAATAGCGCTGAAACCGTTTAAACCTTGGTAGAAGCATTCCCTCATCCCCGTCTTGTCGATTTATATCTTCCATACTAGAGCGATTGCAGCAGTCCAGTTATCAGAATACCCAGGTAAGTAAAAACGCAGCCCTTTCCTCAGAGAGAAAAGAACTGCGTTATTAATGTTGATTTTACACTTTGGTGAGTAGTTTGCTTCACAGTGACAGCCTAGTCTAAAGCTGATAGCTGATACGGAACCACCGTCTAGCCGAGAGGTCGACCGAGATGGGCTCAGGCTTAGAATAAGGCCAAGCTTGAAGACTCGTGAATTTCGAGGCTTCAAGTTGTGCCCACACCGTTCCAGCCCATCTCGGTCGACCGGCAAGGCGGCAATAACCTGCTAACTGGTACTCATCACATTATTTAACGATCAGTTGATCCAAGTCACCTAATTGCAGGGCCAAGGTAGCCAAACGGCTCAACTCAGTTAACCGGTTGTTCCGGACATCGTCGTTCTTGTCCATCACCATCGTTGCTTCAAAGTAAGCCGCAATTGCTGGTTGAATGTCAGCTAAGGCAGCGTACAAGTCAGCCAGTGATTTGCCAGCGGCCGTCGCAACTTCTGCCACACCTTTATCCAGGGCGCCTTCACTGTCATTTTCAAACAGATTGGCGTCGACCGTGGCACTAGCTAATTCAGCCGGTGCCTTTTGAGCTAAGCGAATGACCCGCGTCAAGGATTCAATCACGTCCTTGAAGTTTGCGTCGTCAGCGTGGCTGGCCAAGATGTCAGCGGCCGTGAAGATCTGTAAGACGTCGCTGCTGGAACCAGTTGTCACGGCATCAATGATGTCATGGCGTTGCTTAGCAGAACGTAGGATCTTCCGAATCCGGTCCTTAACAAACCCGATAACGGCTTCGATTTGACTAGCTTGGTCCAAATCAGGTGCGACGTTAGCTTGCGTTTCGGCTGCGATAAAGTCTTGGGCTAATTGATCAATTGGCAGGGACCATTTTTGATCCGTGGCAATTCGGACGATCCCAGTAGCTTGACGCCGTAAAGCGTATGGGTCATTGGAACCGCTAGGAATCATCCCGGCAGCGAAGAAGGTCAGGATACTGTCAAACTTGTCGGCCAGGGCCAAGACAGCACCTGGTACGGAAGTTGGCAAAGCACCATCGGCCGAGATTGGTTCGTAATGTTCGCGAACAGCTTGCGCAACGGCTGGGTCTTCACCCTGCAGTAAGGCGTACTTTTCACCCATGACCCCTTGTAACTCAGCGAATTCACCGACCATGCCAGTAACTAGGTCAAACTTGTAGATTTCACTTGCCCGTAAAGCGGCCTTAGTCTGTGCATCGTTTAACCCGAGATGCTTGGCTAAGACGCCAACGATGGCGGTTACTCGGTTCATCTTTTCAGCCATGGTACTGATCTTGTCATGGAAGCTAACGGACTTCAACCGGTCAACGTAATCGGCAATCGTCTTCTTTTGGTCTTCCGTGTAGAAGAACATCGCATCTTCCAAGCGAGCCGTCAGAACCTTTTCGTTCCCAGCAGCCACGTTTTGGATGTCGTGGTCGTTCCCATTCCGAACGGAAACGAAGTTAGGCAACAACTTGCCTTCCGCATCCCGCACGTAGAAAAACCGTTGATGGTCCCGCATGGACGTGATCAACACTTCTTCGGGGATGGTCAGGTACTTCTCGTCGAACTTCCCGGCAAAGGCAGTTGGCCATTCAACCAAGTTGTTGACTTCTTCCAACAAACCAGCGTCAACGTTGATCGTCCAATCGTTGTCGCTAGCCAGTTTATCGATTTGTTGTTTGATCAAAGCCTTACGCTTGTCAGCATCGGCAATCACAAATTCGTGGGTCAAGTCTTCCTCGTAGTCCGCTGCCGTGGCAATTTCAACTTCCTTGCCCAAAAAACGGTGTCCACGAGTCGTCCGACCGGTCGTTACGTTTAAGATACTGAATGGGATCACGTCGCTATCCAATAATGCCACGAGCCAACGAATTGGCCGGATGTATTGGAAATGGTGGGTGCTCCACTTCATCATGGTTGGGAACGTCATCGCTGTGATAACATCCTTCAAGCCAGCTAAAATGGTGGCCACGTCTTCACCGGCAATGAACTTGTCGACGTAAACGTACTCAGTCCCTTTGATTTCCTTAAAGGTAATGTCATCAGGGGTCAGGCCTTGGCCACGGGTAAAGCCAATGGCTGCCTTGGTCCAGTTACCGTCGGCGTCTTGTGCAATCTTCTTAGCGGGACCCTTGACGGATTCACTAACGTCTTCTTGCTTGTCGGCCAAGCCCGTGATCAACAGGGCTAAGCGGCGGGGCGTTGAGAACGGCTTGATGTCCGTATAGTCAACGCGTTGTTCCTTTAAATAATCCGCAGTCCGCTTGACCAATTGCTTAATGGCTGGCGTCACCACGTGGGCTGGCATTTCTTCCAAACCAATTTCAAGTAAAAATGTGTGTGCCATTATTTTGCCTCCTCTGGATCCGCTAATAATTGTTCACGTAGTTTTTCATCCTTAACTAATGGGAAACCACGCTTCTTCCGTTCAGCCACAAAGGCCCGAGCAATGGCACGGGCCATGTTCCGGATACGGGAGAGGTAGCCGGCCCGTTCAGTAACGGAGACGGCACCACGCGCGTCCAGCAGGTTAAAGGTATGGCTACACTTCAACACGTAGTCGTAGGCCGGGTGAACCAAGCCGTTTGCAATTTGCTTCTTGGCTTCAGCTTCGTATTCATCGAAGTGCCGCAGCAACATGTCTTGGTTGCTTTCTTCAAAGCTGTACTTGGAGTGTTCGTATTCGGGTTCCTTGAAGATATCCCCGTACTTCACGCCATCGGCCCATTCCAGGTCAAAGACGGAGTTGACATCTTGGACGTAAGAAGCGAGTCGTTCCAAACCATAAGTGATTTCAGAGGTCACGGGATCAACCTCCATCCCCCCAACAACTTGGAAGTAAGTGAACTGACTGATTTCCATGCCGTCCAACCAAACTTCCCAACCAACACCGGCACAACCCATGGATGGGTTTTCCCAGTTGTCTTCTACGAACCGAATATCATGTTCGAGTGGATCGATTCCTAATTCCTGCAGACTATTCAAGTAGAGTTCCTGAATGTTGTCTGGTGATGGCTTCATCACAACTTGGAATTGGTGGTGTTGGTACAACCGGTTAGGGTTTTCACCGTAACGACCATCAGCTGGTCGACGGGAAGGTTCCACGTAAGCGGCGTTCCAGGGTTCTGGCCCGATGGCCCGCAGGAACGTGTAAGGGCTCATCGTACCGGCCCCTTTTTCCGTATCGTAAGCTTGCATCAGCATGCAGCCCTGTGCGGACCAATACTGTTGTAACTTTAAAATAATTGCTTGCATGGACAGTTTTTCTGTCATGGGTGCAGTTCCTCCTTAAATTTAAGTTCCGTGAGATGCACAAGGAAACTTGGTTGAACAAATAAGCGCAAAAAAATCCCTACGAGAATTCACCGAGGCAAATTCACGTAGGGACGAATTTTTATTTTCGCGGTTCCACCCTACTTCTAGTCAATGACTAGCAGCTTTCTTGGAAACGACTCCGAATGTGCCAACCCACAGGACACGCTGCCCGGCTAACACTGACCCGGACTCGCTGAAAACGCACACTGTGTTTTTCATTCATCATAATCGACTTATTTAACTAATTTTCATGATAGTCGTCTGGCTAAAGGTTGTCAATAATTTTAGTGGAAATGCTGACGGTCTGCCGAGGTCTGAACGCTACGCCAGCCCTCGCCGATTTCGCCAGTACACCAACACAATTAGTGGGGACGTGATCATCATGACTGGATAGAGCCAGACCCACGGCAGGAAGGTCGTAATGACCCCCGCCAACATTGGCCCTAAGGTCATCCCCAGATCAATGCCTATGTAAAACGTGCTATTAGCCAGCCCACGGTCCGCCTGTGGCACCAGCGTTAACGACTTTGCCTGACAGATGGAAAACATCAAACCATAGCCCGCTGCAAGTCCTACAGCCCCAATCACCAACATCAGCCAATTACGCATCTCAGTCAGACCAATCAGACCAACGAAATTACAGCCGAGACAGATCCAAAAGAATTTTCTGAAGGGCACGTGGTCAAACGCATCCCGCAGGCCCAGCCGCATGGCCAGTAATACCAACGCATAGACTGGAAAGAACGCACCGGCAGGAATCGCAAACCCTCGGTGGTCGACGTAACTCACGAGGTAGGTCATCGTCGCAAAGTATGGCAAAGAAAAGAGCAACAAAATAGTCGCGACTGGAACCACTTTCGGCTGAACCAACCGTAGCTTCGGCTGTTTTTCCTTGGTATTTCGATAGTCCGGATGAGGCACGCTACGGTCTCCCACGAACTGAATCGTGATGAGCAGTAACGTGATGAAGCCGGCTGCGACCCAGAAAATACTCCGATACCCATAGTGGTGGTACAGGTAGACACTGACGGCCGGACCGACTGCCATACCCAGGGCATTAGCGATTCCATAGATTCCCATCCCCGAACCAATTCGATCCGGTGGCAATAGGCTAGCCATCCAAGTGGCCATGCAAACTGAGCACAGCGTGTACCCCACCCCGTTGACAACTCGCCAGAACATGATCAAGGGTACGGCAGTGGTTAACCCGTAACCGACACACGCCACGAGAATCAGACTGCCCCCAATCAACGTGAGCCGATACTTAGAGAAGCGGTCAGTCAGATTACCTGCGACCGGTCGCAACACCAGCGACGTCAGGTTCATCATCCCAGCGACGACCCCCGCCAAGACGCTATTCGCACCCACGTTGCTGGAAAATCCGGCAATGATGGGATTGACCAGCATGGGACTCATGAGGAAGAAGAAGCTGGCGGCTAACACTAAGACGACATCTTTGGTATATAAACGAGTTTTCAAACAACTTCAGCTTCTTTCCAAGTTTTGATCAATTCGGGCAAGCATCTTAAGTAACGCCTGCTGCTCAACCTGTGAAAAACCAACAAATGATTCCTGACTCGTGGCCTTAATATGGTCATCAAGCTGTTGACACTTGGCCAAACCAGCGGCGGTAAACCCCACTAGTTTGGCGCGCCCATCGTTCGGATTAGGGTCAAGAACTAGCAGGCCCCGGTCGACTAACCGTTTTACAATAAGCCTAGCCGTTTGGTGAGTAATTTGTTGTTGGTCTTTAAAATCCGAAATCGTGTGCTGTGGGTGATCCTCAAAGAATCGGAGCGCGTCCGCCTGCTCGCTAGTTAAATCTAACTGGCGGACAAATAGATTCCGCTTATGTCGAATCTTCCTTCCCAGTAAGACTAGCTTCCACGTTACCAGTCCTTCACTTTCCATATTGCTCACCTCTTACATTTATTATACAGCTAGCTGTATAATTTTGAAAGACCTGGTTTGTTTTCAAAATAGTAAGGTTCACTGAAACTCATTTATTTTTGCAAAGTAACTCCGGGTAGTATTGAAGTATCTACCAATATAACTGCTATATGGCACAAAAAAGCCGTCAGAATAATCTGACGACCATTTGAATTTACGACTTTATCCAAGACATTTTACAAGTGCTTGTGAACATCCTAATGACGCCGCCGACGTTCGCCTACGCCTAGCCAACTTAATGCGCCTAATAATGTCGCACCAATTACTGACCAGTAGCTCGTCCGCTCACTGGTTTGCGGTAATTGCGATTGCAACTGATTCTGATTATCTAGGTGCTCTAGCCCACTGATTGTAGAACGAACATTTAAGCTGGACGCTTGTCGGCCATAAGACCATGTGGTGGGCTTCAACCCCTGTTGCGTTCCTTTACCTCCAACGGAACCCGTGTAGGTAAAGACTTGTTGCTGACCCGCTCGCTTCGTATCCCCTGTTCGGTGTTGATGTACCTTAGGAGTCGCCGGTTTCTGAGGCTTCTTACCTGGTTTGGGCTGTTTAGTCGGTTTCTTAGGCGTGGTTGGTGTCGTTGGCGTGACCGGATCAGTTGGCTCCGTCGGTGTCGTTGGCGTCGTCGGATCCGTTCCACTGCCCGGTACGGACCAACTCAACGTTAGGGCATCCACCCCATAGTTTCCGGAATGGTCTGTCGCATCACCAGTTGTTCCACTCGATAGTGACAGCGTTAAACTATTTCCCGTAACGCCCGCCGGCAATGTTAATGAATCAGTTTTGAAATCATACGTAACTGGCGTATCGCCCAGTTTAAAAATCATGGGATCCGTTAAATTAAAGTTCTGCAATTGTAGTTGCTTGGCAATTGCGGCACGAACCCCAGTTAATTGATTACCGGACTTGTTCATGGTAACAGCTAACGTCTTTTGGCCAGCTAAGGCGTAGTCACCGAGATTAGTCACCGGCTGAGCCGCCTGAATTTTCTGTAAATCGTTGCCGGCAAAGGTACCAATTCCAACACTATTTACAGTGCCATCCAGTTGAAGAGCTCGTAACTTGTTGCTAGCAAAGGCTGAGTCCCCAATACTCTTGACACTATCAGGTATCTCCAGCGTTCCCGCCAACTGATTCTCAGCAAAAGCAGATGACCCAATGGAATCCACCTTTTGACCCAAAATAAGCCCCGTGAGCTTACCGTCAGTAAAGGCATACTCGCCAATACTCGTCACTAGATCCGGAATGGTCAACGTTCCTGTCAGCTGGTTGTTTGCTGCGAAAGCGGATGCCCCAATCGTAAGTAAATCGGTTCCGAGCTTGACCCCAGTCAGCTGATTACCAGCAAAAGTAGCCGACCCAATGTGTTGAATGCCATCCGCCAGGGTCAGTGTTCCGGTTAAATGGTTGCCAGAAAAGGCACTATCACCAATTGTAGCCTCACCATTTGGCCCTTTCTGCCACTTGCCAAAGTCAATCGACGTGAGAGAATCACCGACAAAAGTATTGCTGCCGATAAAGGACATCTTATCTGAGAGAATCAAGGCACCTGTCAACGTTGGATTGCCAAGAAAAGCCTGGTTATCAATTGTCACCAGTTTAGATGCCCCATCACCAATAGTTAGTCCGGTTATTTGGTTTGCCATAAAAGCTGACTGACTAATAGTCTCCACCGAGTCAGGAATAAATAGATTACCAGTAATCGCATCCCCAGCGAAAGCGGTTGCTCCAATCGTATTAACCATTTTTCCTAAAGTTAGGTTAGTTAACGTTTCATTACTGGTAAATGCTGATTCACCAATTGTCGTAACACTG
Organism: Levilactobacillus yonginensis; assembly: GCF_003946265.1. Taxonomy (GTDB): domain Bacteria; phylum Bacillota; class Bacilli; order Lactobacillales; family Lactobacillaceae; genus Levilactobacillus; species Levilactobacillus yonginensis. Next base: position 102,441 of record NZ_RHNO01000002.1, on the reverse strand, counting down.
TCAGGAATCACGATACTGACTAATTGATTATCCTCAAAGGACCCCGCCCCAATCGTTATCAACGCATCGTCCAAATGAATACTGGTCAATTGATTTTGATAAAAAGCATTCGAGCCAACAGTTGTCACGAGGTCAGGTAAATTGACCGTGGTCAAGAGATTTGAATTAAAGGCACTAGCGCCAATTGTCGTCAATTGGGTACCCAAAGACACTGATGCTAATTGGTTATTGGCAAAAGCCATTTCACCAATAGTAGTCGTGCCCACAGGAAGTACCAGATTCTTCAAACTGTTATACGCAAAAGCACCTTTCCCAATCTGAACGGTCTTCAAATTGTCGCCGAAATCAACACCAGTCAGTTGATTCCCAGACCCATCGTTAGCAGCACTACCAGCAAAGGCGTTCTCACCAATCTGAGTAATGGAAGCGGGTAACGTCAACGTTCCAGTTAATTTGTTATCTGCAAAAGCATTCGCACTAATTCCCCAAAGATCACTTTTATTTTTAGAAAAATCAATGGTCGACAGTAAATTATCTTCAAACGCCGCCTGGCCAATCGTGGCGACGTGCGCGCCCATGACTAAACTCGTCAATTTGCGTCCTTTAAAAACGTTCTCAGCAATTGCCGATACATTGATTGCTTTGCCTTCATCGTTGAGGTGGGTATCCGGAATGACAATAGCCGTCGCGTTACCCGTATAACCAGTAATGGTATACCCATCACCAGTTGCGTTTAACGCATAGGTAAACTCATCATCCGTCGTGGCCTCATCAGCGGCACCACTGGGTGTCGTCACATCAGCCATGGCCGGTACTGCCATCATTCGCGGCATTAATCGTGAACGACTAAATTTAGTCAAATCTGCAACTGAATTTCTCCGTTCACCTGTACCTGTATCAGCAGCCTTCACTGGCTGTGGTGATACGGACGATGGCTTAGGCTTTGCCGGGGTCTCCGTCGCACCGGAACCCACTGGCTGTTCCACGTTACTTGCAGGCTGAGCTGCTTGACTCACCGGCGCAGCGGCACTCTGTTTGGGGGTTACATGACTGCTGGTGGCCTGTTTTTGGACAGCTTGACTGCTAATCTGATTACCCTCAGAATCTGGCTGCTCCTCACTTGACTGTTCTTGCATTTCCTGATTAGTTGCATTTTTCTGCGCTACTAAGCTCGAATCCTCGGCAACCGTGGCCGCTTGAGCTGAATGTGCACCGACCATCAGCCCAGTACTCAAGGCGGCCAAAGTCACGCCGGCGTACAGCAACTGTTGACGCATCCCATGTTCATGTCGTTGTTCTTGCTGATTATTGGTCTGCATACTTAACTCTTCCCTTTACCTTTTCCTCTACTTCAAAAACCCTGGATTTAAAGGTTAATTTTCTAACAAGTTGTGACCTTATATTTTCCATGGTAGCACGATTGATTTGAAATTCCAGGCAAGGGATTATCCAACGGGGGAAACCATCCGCCCTATGTCGTAACCGTCCTCGACAATGAGAACAGGGGCCGCTTGACAGTCAGTCGCTAGGCATATAACTATTAGAATGGTCTAATATTCGTTGGACAAAACTCACAATTTGTGGAAATTTTATCAGCAAAATATCATCGCAAAAAAAACTCTGTAAAACCAAAGTGGTTTTACAGAGCTAACTCTAATTTTATCTTGCTAAACTACCTGCCAGACGACAGCTAGTCTGCCGAATCGTCCGGCGACTCCTGCGGCGGCATCGTCAAGCGCGCCGACCAGGATTGCATCTGATCCAAGAACCGTTTGCTCTTGGGATGCACCCCAATCTGACTGTCATAAATTTCATTCATTAACTGGCGCATGGCGTGCTCCGTCTGCGGTTTCACATTAATGGTGTGTAACTTATCCAAATCTAACACCGAAAATTGGCGAAGATAGTAGATTGTGCGCTGCGCCAGATGCAATCGCCGTGGGTCCATCTGCCAATGCTGCTGACAGAGCAAGCCACCATAACTTTCGGAGTAGTCGAATGGCAGGTCATTGCGACCACAGATGGCACACCCCTGCAATTGTGGCGCCACCCCAAACGCCGGCATCAACTGAATCTCCATGATATTGGTGACGATCGAGGCGTTGACCCCATCGTCAATCAGCGTAAGCGCGCGTTGTACTCGATGATACCAAGTTGGCAACGGTTGCCCGTCCGGAAAAGCCTGATCAACCAGACTCATGATGTACGTGGCGTAGGCATTTTTAAAAATGTCCGTGCTAATATTTTGAAATTGGTTGGTCTCGCGGGCCGTCCGGATGTAAGATAGACCATCGTCGGCAATGTCACCAACGTAACTCCCCGTGGTAAATGGCAAAATATCCGCTACCATTTTAAATCCACGCTTCTTAGCACCCCGCACCAGAAACATCTTTTTACCAAACTCCTGCGTAAGAAACTTGATTAAAAAATCGCGCTCAGCATAGTCCCGACGAAAAAGGAGGATGCCGTGAAAATCAGTTACATTCCGCGCCACGAATCCTCCCTACTTTCTAACTTAAATTTAAATGCACTGCAGTTAGGTTAACCCGCTCTTTATAAGTCGTCCTTACGATAACCGTAAGACTTCAAGAGGCTCGCCTTATCCCGCCAGTTTGGTTGCACTTTGACCCAGATTTCCAGGTAAACCTTACTACCCAGTAAGTGCTCAATATCCTGGCGCGCCATCGTCCCGATCTTCTTAAGCATGCTACCGCCCTTACCGATCATAATCCCCTTTTGGGTGGGACGTTCAACGATGATAGTGGCCTCAATGCGGACGTGATCCTCGTCCTTTTGCTTCATGCTTTCGATTTCGACGGCTACTGAATGGGGTACCTCTTCACGCGTCAACATGAAGATTTTTTCCCGAATCAATTCGCTGACCACGAAACGTTCTGGATGGTCGGTCACTTGATCAGCTGGATAGTACTGTGGGCCATTTGGCATCTGGTCGACTAATCCCGTCAACAGTTCATCAACGTTATTCCCTTCCAACGCAGAAATTGGATAAACTGCCTTCCATGGCAACGCCTTTTGGTACTGTTCCATGACTGGTAATAAATCGTCCGGCTTTACTTGGTCGATCTTGTTGATCAACAGGTAAATGGGGGCCTTCACGTTCTTTAACCGGTCAATAATAAAGTTGTCCCCGGCTCCCCGCTTTTCAGCAGCGTTGGCCATGAACAAAACGGCATCGACTTCGTTTAACGCTGACATGGCTGACTGCACCATGTAGTCACCCAACTTGCTCTTAGGTTTGTGAACCCCCGGCGTATCGATGAAAACGATTTGAGATTCATCAGTCGTATAGATTCCTTGAATCTTGTTCCGAGTCGTCTGTGCCGTGTTCGACATGATGGCAATTTTTTGCCCGATCACCCGGTTTAAAAACGTTGATTTCCCCACGTTTGGCCGCCCAACAATGGCGACGAAACCTGATTTGTAATCTGGATTATCCATAATTTCCTCCAATTAGAACCAGCGGCCTAGCGCTGGCAACATGACTAACGCCCCAACAATGACGGCAAAGATGGCTGCCATTAAGACGCCACCCGCGGCAACGTCCTTCGCGCGTTTGGCTAAATCGTGATAAGTCTGGCCCACCACTAAGTCGACGACCGCTTCTACAATCGTGTTCAGTGTCTCGGCAATCAGGACCAAGAAGATGGCCAGTACCAACCATAACCACTCATTCAGCGTCAGTCGTAAGAACAACCCGGCAATAATGGCCAAACTGCCGACCGCCAAGTGTTTACGAAAGTTTCGTTCATAGTGAAACAGGGCCCGGAGACCATCCCACGCGTGGCCTAACGATTGCTTAAAGGCCCGATTCTTCCCGGTTTGCTTATCGCTTGAGGCCATAGGCATCTAAAATGTCGGCCTGCAACTTGAACATGACCTTTTCATCTTCGGGCTTCATGTGGTCGTAGCCGTTCAGGTGCAAGAAACCATGGACCACGAGAAAACCCAATTCCCGTTCGTAGGAATGGCCCAGGTACTCCGCTTGTTCTTCAACTTTATCCATCGAAACAAAGATATCACCAATGTTTTCAGGAATTTCAGCAGCCATTTCTTCGTCCATGACCAGCGGGAACTCTTCATCCTCGTCATCGTCGTCTTCAATCGCAAAACTGATGACGTCGGTTGCACGGTCAACGCCCCGGTATTCCTTATTGATTCGATGAATGTCTTCGTTATTCATCAACGTCACGGACATTTCCGTGTTTTCTGCCAATTTAATGTACTTGCCGGCAAATTCCAACACCTCACGAATCATCGTGACGTGCTTGTCTGGAACACCGTTAGCAGTTTTATCAAAAATCTCTAAATCCATTATTTTTTAGCTCCATTTGGTTTAGTATCGTTGGCCTCATAAGCATTAATGATGCGGGCAACCACTGGGTGCCGAACAACATCATCCGCGTTAAAGGTCACAAAGTTAATGTGCGACACGTTTTGTAAAATGTTTTGGGCCTGAATCAACCCCGATTTAGCATTGTGTGGCAAGTCAATTTGTGAAATATCCCCGTTGACAATCATCTTAGATCCAAAACCCAGCCGCGTCAGGAACATCTTCATTTGCATGTTCGTCGTGTTTTGGGCTTCGTCCAAGATAACGAACGCAGATTCCAGCGTCCGCCCACGCATGTAGGCCAGTGGTGCAATTTCAATGACCCCACGATCCATCAACCGCGTCGTATGCTCGGCCCCCAGGATAGCGTACAGCGCATCGTAGATTGGCCGCAGGTATGGATCAACTTTTTCCTTCAAGTCACCGGGTAAGAAGCCCAGGCTCTCACCGGCCTCAACGGCTGGGCGGGTAATGATCAATTTTTCCACATCCCCGTGCTTTAACGCGGACACCGCCATAACCACGGCCAGATACGTTTTCCCGGTCCCGGCAGGTCCAATCCCGAAGGTAATGTCGTTGTGCTTGATGGAATCAATGTACTGGCGTTGGCCAAAGTTCTTGACCCGCACGGCCCGACCCTTGGCATCCTTGATCAAGGTCTCGGTGTAAAAGTCTTTAAAGTAAGTCAGCGTCCCCTTGTCCGCCATCTTCATGGCGCTGATGACGTCAGCACTATTTAATTTAATGCCCTTAGCCAGGAGGTCACTCATGTTGCGTAAGATAGCCAACGTGTGGTCGACCGCTTCAGCGGCCCCAGCAACTTTGATTGAATTTCCAAAGGGCTTGATGGTGACGTTCAGTCCCTCTTCAAGCAAGGTCACAAATTGATCCTGAGCCCCCAACAGGGCAGCTTCGTCCTCTGGTCGCTCCAAAATATATTCTTTTTCAATCGTCGCGTTCTCAGTCAAATACGGTGGCTCCTTTGTCTTTATTTTTGACGTTACTGATACTCAAATTTTAGCATAACACCGGGGATTGTAAAAGGATTGCGCGTGAAAACTCGTTCGGTAGCCATTCAACGGCGCGTCCTACTGCTCGTTAATGGGTAATTGCGGCAATGTAATTGGCAATTCTAGGACTAGCCGATCCCGTAATACCAAGCCATTTTCCACGATGGGTTGGCTGTAGTTCGCAGTGAAATAGTCCCGCTCAACCGCCACCACCCGAAAGCCACATTGCTGATAAAGGTAGAGCTGCCACAGACTAGTCGTTCCGGTGGCGATTCGAACTGTCCGATAGCCCCGTTCAATCGCCCACTGCCGAGCAAACGTGAGTAGCGCTCGCCCATAGCCCTGATGCTGTTTAGCTGGTGTCACGGCCACGTTCATGATTTCTATGACCTGATTAGACCGTGACCGTAAGACTAACATTCCGGCTAGCCCTGACCGATCGTTGGCGGCATACACGTGGCTCTTGGGAACATACGATGCAAGCAATCGTTGACTGGGGTCAGCCAGTAAAAGTAAGGTGTACTGATCATCACTGGGCGTCTGAACCCGCTGATAAGTTAATGTCATGAGTGCCCCTCCTCACTTGGCAAAAAAATCGCTACGAAACGGATTCGCAGCGATCGAAAAACTTTACTTGTTCAATTGGGCTTTAACGGTCTGGTTAACCAGGGCGCCATCGGCTTTCCCCTTAACCTGAGGCATCACGGCACCCATGACCTTACCAAAGTCACCCATACCACTAGCGGAGACCTTAGCAATGCTGTCGGCAACGATCTTCGTGATTTCATCAGCGCTCAACTGCTTTGGCGCATACTTTTCAACGATCTCAATTTCTGCCTTCACACCTTCAACCAAGTCATCCCGGTTACCCTTGGCAAATTCTGTCATGGATTCTTTCCGCTGCTTTAACTCGCGGGAAACCACCGTTAACTCTTCTTCAGACGTTAAGTCATGACCAGCTTTGACCTTTTCGTTCGTCAAAGCCGCCTTCATCATGCGGATAACGTTCAAGGAAAGCTTGTCGTGGGCCTTCATGGCCGTCTTTAAATCAGTGTTGAGTTGGGTCTCTAAACTCATTGTAGTTCCTCCTAAAATTTCATTGTTAAAGATAAGTTTACACCTTATCTGCGCTAGCGTCAGGTAAAGTTATCCTTCTCAATTGGATTGTCCCAGTTTTCATGCTATCCTTGCCGTGAGAACTCACAATAGTGGAAACTTACCGCCTTACCGTTCGCCAAATTTGGACTGGAACACGGTGGGAAGGACGGGACGGTCTTGCCCCTCGCTTGAAGCCTATAACGCCTTATTATTCCTGGTTTGATATTGATTTTCGAGCCTTCGACCTTTAGTTCAATATTATGAAACACAGACTGTTACAATAGCAAATAGAAAGTTTTAAATCTCTGTCAGATATAGTCATTCCTTATTGCCAAGATTAGCTTAAATCAACAAAATGGCGTCACTTTCACCCCTCAGTCAAACCGAAAGGAAGTTTTGTTATGTCAGACATGCGGGCCATCGGGTTCACGCAGAACCTGCCACTTACAGATGAAAAAAGTTTCATCGAATTTTTTGAACCCAAACCAATACCCACTGGTCACGACATCCTGGTCAAAATCATTGCAACGTCCGTCAATCCCGTGGACACTGGTGTTCGCCGGGGCACCACGGACCCACTCGACCAGCCTAAGGTTATCGGCTGGGACGCGTACGGCACCGTAGAGGCGGTTGGCTCGGCGGTCAGCCTCTTTGAACCAGGCGACCAGGTCTTTTACGCCGGTTCGTTTAAACGGCCAGGAACGGACAGTGAGTACCACCTCGTGGACGAACGAATCGTCGGCCACGCCCCCACACAATTGACCCCCGCAGAAATTGCAGCAGTCCCCTTGACTTCCTTGACCGCGTGGGAAGCCCTCTTTGAACAAATGCATCTGCAGGTCGACACCCCCCAAGCCAACGCCAGTAAGACTTTACTGGTAATCAACGGTGCGGGTGGCGTGGGTTCCATGGCCACCCAGTTGGCCCATTTAGCTGGATTGACGGTCATTGCAACGGCCTCACGCCCCGAAACGATTGCCTGGACCAAAGCACATGGGGCAGATGCAGTCGTCAATCATCGTCAAGACTTGGTTGCTCAAGTCCAAGCCTTAGGCTACCCAACCGTGGATTACATTCTGGAACTGAGTAACTTGAACCAACACTGGTCAGAAATCGTGTCGCTGATTCGGCCCAGTGGCACCATTGTCTCTATCACGGGAAAGACCGATAGTCCGCTCGACCTGCAGGCGTTGAAAACCAAGCGTGCGACCTTCGCCTGGGAATGGATGTACACCAAGTCCTACTTTGAGACCCCGGACATGATCAGTCAGCACCAAATTTTGGAGCGCGTCGCCCAACTGCTAGACGCCGGTACCTTAGTCTCCACCCTCAACAAAACATTGACGCCCATCAATGCGGCCAACATGCGAGCCGCTCACGCCCTGGTGGAAACTAACCGAATGATCGGTAAAGTTGTGTTAACTAACGCGGATTAGTTCTGCATATATATTCGCAACTTGTTTATAAAATTATTTCTGGTAACGATTAACTAACTGACCAAGAATCACTAAAATGGCAACAAAAAAACCTCAGGGTCCGAAGACCTTGAGGCTTTTTCGTTAACTTGCAAAAAGAGCTATTAGAAACGCTTCTTCTTGGCTTTACGCTTACGCGCAGCTTCTGATTTTAACTTTTTCTTCACACTTGGTTTTTCGTAAAATTCACGTTTACGGTATTCTTGTAAAGTACCGCTACGGGAAACCGTACGTTTGAAGCGCCGAAGAGCGTCGTCAAAAGACTCGTTTTTGCGAACGACTGTCTTTGCCATATAAAATTCCCTCCCTCCGAGCACAAGTAATAACGTCGGTTGGAATCTCTCCACCGGCGTAACGGTTCTTAACTATTATACATAAACAGCCAAACCGCGTCAATAACGCTGGCAATAAAATTTGAACCGATTTCGTAGACGGGTTAAACTAGAAGAAAACGTTTAGAGGAGTTGCTCGCCATGCCACAGATAAATATCTTCATCGTTTCCGATTCTTCAGGTGAAACGGCCCTGACCGTTGCGCAAACTGCTATCTCCCAGTTTCCCACGATTAAAGCTAGCTATCAACGCTTCCCGTTCATTCAGACGGACTCGATTCTCGATGGTATCCTCAACCTCGCTAAGAAACAGCGGGCCATGATTTTCCATACTCTGGTCAATGCCAAACTCAGCAAGCGCGTCCGTGAATTCGCTGCCACCAATCAATTACAACAATTTGATTGCATCCAGCCAGCCATGGCCGTGATGCGTCAGGCCACCAACTTGGAACCCGAGGGCGTTCCCGGACTGGTCCACAACCTGAATGATACGTATTTCGACCGTATTGCCGCCATGGAGTTCGCCGTGACCTACGATGACGGTAAGGACCCCACTGGTCTTCTTAAGGCTGACATCGTCATTCTCGGGGTCTCACGGACGTCTAAGACACCGTTGTCTCTGTTCCTGGCCAACCGGAACTTACGGGTCGCCAACCTGCCGTTAGGTCCTACTACGCAGCTTCCAGACGAACTGTGGCAGGTCGACCCCAAACGAATTTTCGGTCTGACCAACAAGCCGGAATCACTCAGAAAGATTCGTCAGGAACGGATGTTGTCTTACGGCCTACCTGCGGACAGTGCCTACTCCGATACTAAGAAGATCAGTGAAGAGTTGGACTACGCTCAGAAAATCTACAAGAAGATTGGGTGCCTAGTAATCGACGTCTCAAACAAGTCGATTGAAGAAACTGCCACACTAATTATGGAAAGTGTGGATTACGACTTGATTCCTCATCCTTTAGCCGATTAGCCTTCTAAAAAGGAAAAACGTTTGTGACCGAAACTAGTCACAAACGTTTTTCCTTTTTTGCTATCACTACTCAATTAGAATCGATGCGTCCCAGCGCTAACTTACTTCTTAGCTACTAAGACTCGCGTACTCAGCAACGCGTACATACCATCGAGGCCAGCATGTCGGACACTAACTGCCCTCAAACCAAGTTGACCCAATTGATTCCGATATTCGTTGACGTGTTCAATATCCAAGATCACCAGGTGGCCGTCTGGCTTCAGAACTCGGTAGGCCTCAGCAATCGCTTGTTGGCGACTAGCCTTGGGTTTCACGTTATGAATCGAGAGACTCGCCACAACTTCATCAAAATAATTATCCTCGAAAGGCAGACGAGTCATATCTCCGGTCACCAACTCACTGACGTCGCTAACACCAGCTTGATCAATATTCTGCTGCGTCTCCGCCATTGCGTTGCCTGATTGGTCGCCCCGTTTCCAAATGTCTAAACCAATCACGCTTCCCGGAACACTTAACCGTTGAGCAATCTCCAATAGAAAAGCCCCATGACCTGTCCCCAGATCCAGTACCCGCTCATGGCCACCAAGCTGCATTTCTGCAACTACTCGCTTGATAAGCCTATATTTTCCCCACAACGACGTATACAAATACATACCCGCAAACAAGAACAGAGCCAGTGGAAAAAGGTAGTTAGTCCACTCCCCAGAAGTAACTGCCACCACCGTCCCCACGATACCAACTAGTAAAAACACGATTGGCACTAATGGCGCATCGACACCTTTTTTCATCTTAAATTTCTCTCCCTACTTTTCCTACTCCTACGAAAAAAATGAATCGTTTATCCTACATTACTAACGCGTTAAAAATGCATCGACCGGCTTCTCAGCTAAAACATCCGCTTCTAAATCCGGATTAAACCGCTGAGCCTTTAGCATGGCAACCTCATAACCATGAGGATTGACCCCATGCTTGCGGTCTGGTCCAATCACAGGCGTCTCCATGATCTTCGGTACTGACGTCAATTGGGGATGATGGGCCACGCCATTCAACACGTCAAACCCCAGTGTTCCCAAGCCAATATTGGTGTGCCGGTCCTTGTGACTCCCCTGAGGGTTCTTGGAATCGTTCAGGTGAATCACCTTCAACTTGTCCAACCCAATGACCTGGTCAAACTCCCGCAAAACCCCGTCAAAATCACCAGCAATGTCGTAACCGGCGTCACTAGTATGACAGGTGTCAAAGCAGACTGACAGCCGGTCATTGGCCGCAGCGGCGTCCATAATGGCCGCTAACTCCTCAAAGGTGCGACCAACTTCGGTTCCCTTGCCAGCCATAGTTTCCAACGCAATCTGGACTGGTTCCTTGGCTGAACCAAGAATTTCGTCAAGTCCCTTCGCAATTTGCGCAATGGCTACGTCGGCGCCGGCACCTACGTGGGCCCCTGGATGCAGGACAATCTGAGTGGCGCCAATGGCCGCTGCCCGTTTGACCTCGGCCGTTAAAAATTCTACAGCAAAGCCATAATTTTGCGGCTTGGTCGTATTGCCTAAGTTGACCACGTATGGCGCGTGAACGACGACCGCCCGCTGCTGATGATCCGCCATGAACGCCTTACCCGCTTCAATATTCAATTCTTCAATGGGTTTACGCCGTGTGTTCTGAGGTGCCCCGGTATAAACCATGAAGACATTTTCACCGAAACTAGCCGCCTCTTGGGCTGAACCCAACAACATGTCCTTACCCTTCATACTAACGTGTGATCCAATTAAAAATTCAGCCATTACTCTGCATCCCTTCCGTGAAGAATAATCTGTGCTACCTGCCGACTTGCTGTTCCGTCCTCCCACTCACAGAACTTGTGATAGAAAGCGGCTTGACGGTCCGCAAAACCCGTAAACTCACCGGCCGTTGCCCAATCATCTAGTCGTTGATAAAAGGCCGTCGCCGTGGTCACCAACGGTCCCGGAATTTCTTTTTCATAATCAAAGTAAAACCCGCGGAGCTGATCACGATAGTGTGCCAAGTCATAGGCAAAGAACAGCTCCGGCCGTTTTAAATTAGCGAAGTCAAACATGACCGACGAGTAGTCCGTAATCAGCAGATCTGAAATCAAATACAATTGCGCAATGTCCGTGTCCGCCAGTACCGTGACACAATCCTCAAAACCACGAATATCAATGGCATCCTTTACCAGGTAATGGGGTCGAATAACCAGGTGCGTCCCCGCGGGAACGTGTTGGAAGAATTCACCCAGATCAAATGGCAAGTCAAACTGATAGACGCCCGGCCGAACCGCCATGTCATCACGCCAGGTTGGGGCATAAGTGACCACTGGTCCAGTAACCGGCCCGAGGAGCGCCGCTTTTATCGCCATAATTTGCTGGTCACTGGTTGTGTATAGCACATCGTTACGGGGATAGCCGATTGCTAAAGCGTGGTTGCGAAACCCAAAAGCCGATTTGAAAATATCTTGTGAGTATTGGTTAGGGGCAATGAGGTAATCCCACCGTTGCGCGGCCGTCACAAATTCTTGATGATAGGCTGCCGTGGTAGTTCCGGGAATTGCGACGTGTTCGATGTCGGCCCCTAATTTTTTCAAGGGCGTTCCGTGCCAGGTCTGAATCGTCGTAGTCCGCCGATTTTTGTGCCACCAGTTAGGCAGCCGTGAATTTAAGACCCAAAACTCTGCCCGAGCCATCAGCGCAACCCAACCTGGTGTAAAGCGCTTGACCAACTTAATTTCAGGATACTTAGCGTGTAAGCTCGCATATTCACTGGGTTTCACACTGAAATAGGCTGTCTGCGCGTACGCGGGATCTTCTCGCACCAGCTCTCGATAAATTGCGGCTGGATTGTCATTGACGTCCTTGCCATTAAAACTTTCAAAGATGACTTGTTGCCGTTTGATTGGTAAACAAATAAGCCCATCGTTCAACACGATGAGCCCACAGCGAGCAACAAGCTTCAATGACCGAATGATACCTTGTAAACCTTTAGCCATTTGAGGTTGCTCCTTTCAATTAAATTAAGTCGACGAACCGTGATCGGAACTTGTAATGCAAGTGTGACCCAATCAACAGCACGAAGAAAACGAAGGACCAAAATTCCAGCGTCAACATTGGATGTTGCCAGAACCAGCCGGTCCCAATAAAGGATTCCCGGAACCCATTAACAATGTAATAGTACGGGTTTAATTCTAGTAAATGCACGAATGGTGCCGGGAAGGACGTAGTCACAAAGTTAAACAGCACACCGGACACGTAGAATAACATCCGCATCACGGATTGTAACAGGATGTGGTAGTCACGAACCAGGACACTGATACAAGAGTTCAACACACCTAACGCCACTAACAAGCAAATCATGGCGAAGAAGTAGTAGATCCACTGTAACCAAGAAACTTGTGGATAGACACCATTCAGCAAACCGATAAAGATGGAGAAAACCATCATCGTCCAGAAAGAACTGAGGTTGCTGACCACTTTAATCGTCGGCAACGCTGAGACTGGAAACTTCATCTTGGCAACCATGTTGACCCGTTGGTAGATACTCTTAGACGCATCCAACGTTGCCCGGTTCATGAAGAACCAGGGGGTAATCCCAATCACCATCCAAGGCAGGTATCCCACCCCGTTCAATGGTTGACCATGTTTCAACCCAACACCGAAGACTAACCAGTAAATCCCGATTTGAATCAGGGGGTATAAGTATTCCCAAGCTAAACCTAAATAATGGCTTTGGTAACTTGCTTGATCCTCGTAACGAGAAATCCGAAAAATAATCCCGATACTTGAAATCTGTTCTTTAAATAAGGTCATGACCTCTTTCAAGGCACTGCACTCCTTTAGTTTAATCGGATAATAGTGCCACATAACGGTCAATCACACGTTGCGTGGCCGCGCCGTCATTGGCACTATTCCAATGAAGATTAAATTCAGTTAAATCTGTCGGTTGGTCCGCACGAATCGCCGTGGCTAGTTGCTCACAGGTCCGCAACTCGGGACCCGGTAACCAGTCTTGCAAATCCGCCTGCACCCCCGGATTACGCGTATATTCTTCCAAATCGTACAGGAAAAATAACAGGCTGTGGGCGTTTGGCAATAAGCTGTAGTCAAACGCGACGGACGAATAATCCGTGACGAGCGTGTCCGCCACAGTCAATAGATCCGTTGTACTCAGATGCTGAGCCACCACCACCTGGTCTCCCAGTTCCCGCTGTAAGGCGGTCGCCTTAGCGCGCAAAGCTGGGTGCAATTTGACGACCACCCGTGAGTCCGGATCAGCGGCCAAAGCCGCACCCAACCCCGTTGGTGGCGTAAATGTGACACCCTCGCGGTACGTTGGCGCGTACAAAATTACGCGGTGGCCGGCTAACTCCGGTGCCAACCGGGTTACCCGTGCCCTGGTGCGAGTGATCCAACCGACGTCTTGTAGACGGTCAGACCGCGGATACCCAAGCTCTTGCATGCGTTCAGGAGCCACCCGGTAACTCCGGGCAAACACCTCACCCATGGCGGCAGAACCCACCACGAACTCATCAAACTGATCATAAACCGCTTGGAACCGTCGTTGATCACTCTTTGACCGTTCGGCGGTCGTGGGGTCGTCCCACCCAAACCGCTTGATGGCACCAGCGGCATGCCAGACCTGCACGATACGCATGCCTTTGGGGTGCCTCAAGCCCCCCAAGAAGGCGTAGTAATTATCGCAAAACAGGACTCGCGCTCGCATAATCTGGGGAATGCCCTTCATGACAAATTGCAGGTTATCCCGCAACGGTCGCGTGACGATGCCCACCGCTGCCAAGTTGGTTGCCGAGGCCTCGTGTTCCGGCCGATAATAGACTACCAACCGTTGTCCGGCGGGAAGTGCCGCCGCGAGTGCCTTAATGAACGGCAGATTGTCCGTAAAACTCATTAAGTAGACCACATCGGTTTGCCGACGGCCCGCACTCAGAAACGACATTAGCCGGATCAACCATAAATAAATCTCTTTCACGTTAATCACCAATATCACTTATTTTCGCTGCCCATAACATCGAGAATTATACCACATCTACCCTGTGAACCTAGGGATTTTTAAGAACCTTTAAGTATTCGACCCCAAATTTCTTTGGAAATCTTGCCAGCTACCAACTGTAGCCAGCGCCAACCTCTTCTAAATTGGTCCTACTCCGGCGGTCAGGAATTCCGCCTGCTGTGGGGACGCTTCAGCCCAAGAGCGGGCTTCTCGCTCGATTTGAAGCCACGAAAAATCCGAGCCGCCAAAGTCACCTGTGCTGTAATCTGGAAAAACCACCCGCTCAACTGCCTTTAAACGATTCCAACGTTCTATTACTTTCAAAAGGTTGAAAGTACTGAAACATCCACTATACCTGATGCAACAAGGATTAGGTATTGGGATTTAGTCAGACATAGTGGGGAATTGCCCGCCTTACCGTTCGCCAAATTTGGACTGAAACACGGTGGGAAGGACGGGACAAGCCAAAGGACGGTCTTGCCCCTCGCTTGAAGCCGAAAAGCACGTCTTCAAGTCGCCATTTTCAAGAAATACACTTGAAAATCCCACGGCTTAGTCCAAATTTAGCTCACTCTCGGCTACCTAGTGGCGCGCTAAAAGTACTGAGTAAGTGACGTCATTCAAACACCTAAGCTAGCTTAGTTTCCAAGAACCCGTTTAACCGGAGGCGGTCAGAGGTGTAGCCAGCTGTGTCGACGGTGTTAGCCGATTTTCGGCTTACAGCGTGGGACGAGTTTGAAGACTAGTGGTTTTCCAGGCTTCAAACCGAGCCGGAGGACCGCTTCTCAGGCCGCAGGCGTTCCCCACAGCAGGCGGAATCTCTGACCGCCGCAGGTGGCTGGGTGAGACTAATTTTAAGTCTATAGTGCTTCACTAGTCTTGGTTTGACAACGGTTTCCAAACTTTCAACCTTTAGTTACTTTCAAAAAAAATCGACCAGCCTCCGCGTGGAAGACCAGTCGATCGGTGAAAAAATCACCATTTAGGTTCGTAGAAATGTCCTAAGATCTTCACCGTGTCCGAAATGCTGACAAACGCCTTTGGATCAGCCTCAGTCATGGCTGACTCCAGTTCATCCATCTCGTAACGGGTAATGACCGTAAATAGAATCGTTTTTTCATCATGATGGTAGGCCCCTTCGGCCCCATGGACAATGGTAATGCCTCGTCGAAGGTGGTTTTGAATGCTATCGATCACCGTTTTCGGCCGATCGGTAATAACCATGACCTGCATCCGCTGTTGCCGCGTAAAGGTCATGTCGATTACCTTGGCGTTGACGAACAGTCCCAATGCAGAATACAGTGCATAAGGCCAGCCGTAAACGAACCCGGCACTCAATACGATCAGACTGTTGAACGCAATGTTAATGGTCCCCATGCTCCGACCAGTCTTGCGCCGTAAGACGATGCCAATAATATCCAAACCACCGGTAGAAATTCCATTTTTCAAGGCAAAACCGGTCCCAAAGCCGTTGACGGCGCCCCCAAAGATCGCACAAATAATCGGATCGCTGGTCAAATGAATGGGTTGAATCACCCGAATCATGACCGACGCAAAGAGCACACAGATAAACGTAAAGACCGTGAAGGACTTACCAATTTGTTTCCATGCCAGGAAAAACATGGGGATGTTAATCAGGAACAGCCCTAACCCGGTATTGATATGAAAGGCACCCAGCCCGGCAGTTAACGTGTTAACCAATTGTGCCAGCCCAGTAACCCCGGAAGAATAGATATGACCCGGTGTCCAAAAAAAGTTCACCGCAATGGAGACCAACACCCCATAGAAGAAGGCAACCGAAAACTTTGCCATATATGTGTGTCGTTTTAACAACTGCTGAACATCATCCATGATTTAAAAACAGACCTCACTTATTTTTTGATGTCACGTA
Source organism: Levilactobacillus yonginensis (assembly GCF_003946265.1). Taxonomy (GTDB): domain Bacteria; phylum Bacillota; class Bacilli; order Lactobacillales; family Lactobacillaceae; genus Levilactobacillus; species Levilactobacillus yonginensis. The sequence goes on along the minus strand of NZ_RHNO01000002.1, from coordinate 86,296 downwards.
TCGCTTAGACCAATTTCAGCCATCACACACACGAAACATTTTCCTTAGTAGACGCTTTGCTCGGCCTAGTATAGCATTTTATTAGGCTGACGGCCACGCCAACCCGCGGGCTCTTAGCGACTTTTAATCTTTAGACCAAATGATTACCCAAGATCGAAAACCCCCGCAATTAATCCCATTCCCGATTGCTAGTCCCGTGACCAATTAGCAGCAACAAACGCTGCCCGACCGCCAGCCTCTTCTTGTTCGAAGCGTTCCGGCTGCTTCCGGTAAAACTGTTGATGACGTTCCTCAGCCACAAAGAACGGTTGAACCACTTGAATCTTAGTCACGATGGGCTTGCTAAACTGTTCCCGTGCCTGTAGGGCCGCCCGGGAGTCTTGAGCCACAGCCAACTGGGCCGCACTGTTCACGAAGATCACTGGCCGGTAATTCGAGCCCCTGTCTTGGAACTGACCACCATCGTCGGTTGGGTCCGTTTGCTGCCAATATAAATCAACTAACTGCCGATAGCTAACGACTGCGGGGTCAAACCAAATCTTAACCGCCTCAGTGTGCCCCGTGTGTTGCGCCTTAACCTGTTCATAGGTCGGATTTGTCACCGTACCACCACTATATCCGGACAAAACTTTTTTAATGCCTGGGAACGTATCAAATGGCCGGACCATGCACCAAAAACAACCGCCAGCAAACGTCGCTGTTTCAATCTCACTCATCATAATCACTCCATTTTCTAATGATTCTATTAAACGGCTTTTTTCAAGCGCCGTCAAGACCCGAATGACGCTGTCTCTGGTGACGAATCCCATAAAAAAAGATTCATAACACCCTTAATTTCACAGAATTAAGGTCTGTTACGAATCTTCTTTTACTAACGTCGAAGCGCGCTAAGACGATTCAACCATGGTTATTTTTAAAGAGCTAGCTTATTCCTTCGTTTTCTCAGGGTCAGCAACTCTTAAGTAAAGTTCACCTAATTGTTCTTCGCTAACTTCACTTGGTGCCTTAGTCATTGGTTCCGTTGCCTTAGAGTTCTTAGGGAACGCGATAACGTCACGAATGTTTTCACGCTTTGCTAAGAGCCGGACGAAACGGTCCAACCCAATGGCGATACCACCATGAGGTGGGAAACCGTAATCCAAGGCATTTAGTAAGAACCCAAATTGCTTGTCAGCACGTTCTGGCGTAAAGCCTAAGGCTCTCAACATCTTCATTTGCAGTTCGTGTGAGTGGATCCGGATTGAACCCCCACCTAATTCCAAACCGTTTAAGATAATGTCATAGCTTTGTGCGTAGGCTTGAGTTGGGTCTTCGCCTTCGTCCAAGAAGTGTTCGTCACCAATTGCAGGTGCCGTGAATGGGTGATGGGCTGGAACCCAACGCTTAGCGTCGACATCGTATTCAAACAATGGCCAGTTAACAACCCATAAGAAGGCCCATTTGCTTTCGTCGATCATGTCTTGTTCCTTGGCAATTGCCTTACGCAAGTAACCGAGGGAAGCAGCAACGACCCGCTTGGAGTCAGCAACGAAGAGTAACAAGTCACCGCTCTTGGCGCCAGTCTTTTCATTGATTTGCTTAGACCAGTCGCCTTCGTTAAAGAACTTAGCGATTGGGCCGCTGTAACCGTCATCCGTAACCTTCATCCAAGCTAAGCCCTTAGCACCGAAACGTTCGATGTATTGTTCATGCTTGTCGATTTCCTTACGGCTGTACTTGTCAGCACCACCAGGTACGGCGATTGCCTTAACTTGACCACCGTTAGTAGCAGCATCAGCAAAGACCTTGAATTCTGACTTGCCCATGATGTCGGTCAAGTCTTTCAGTTCCATACCAAACCGAACATCGGGTTGGTCGGTACCGAAGCGAGCCATGGAGTCGTCCCAGTCGAGACGTTCGAATGGTAACTTCACGTCAACGCCCAGAGCATCCTTCATAACCTTCTTGATCAAGCCTTCGGTCATGTCTTGGATTTCTGCAGAAGTTAAGAATGACGTTTCAACGTCAATTTGGGTAAATTCTGGTTGACGGTCACCACGCAAGTCTTCGTCACGGAAGCAACGTGCGATTTGGTAGTAACGGTCAAAACCGGAACCCATCAATAGTTGCTTAAATAATTGTGGTGATTGAGGTAATGCATAGAAGTGACCAGGGTAAATCCGTGAAGGAACTAAGTAGTCCCGAGCACCTTCAGGCGTTGACTTGGTCAGGTTAGGCGTTTCGATATCAATGAAGCCATTGTTATCGAAGTAACTATGTACGGAATGAAGAATCCGGCTACGTAGTCTGATAGCCTTTTGCATTTCTGGACGACGTAAGTCTAAGTAACGGTACTTCAACCGTACTTCGTCGGAAACGTTGATACCATCTTGGATGTAGAATGGTGGCGTCTTGGCCTTGTTCAACAGGTTGATGCCTGTAACCCGAACTTCAACTTTCCCGGTCTTCATGTCAGGATTGATTTCCTTGGCAGAACGGGCAACGACAGTCCCTTGGATTTCAATGACGTACTCACTCCGTAGTTGATCAGCTACAGCCAAAGCATCCTTGCCATATTCATCACTGAATACTAATTGGACAATTCCTTCACGGTCACGTAAATCAATAAAGATCAAGTTCCCGAGGTCACGACGCTTTTGTACCCAACCCTTCAATACAACTGTTTGGTCGAGATATTTTTCATCAACCAATCCAGCATAAGTGGTTCGTTTCAAGTTCTGTTCCATTGTAATCCCCTCTTACCTTTTTTATTTTGTCGCAAAATGGGTATTTACGACATCCTGAAAACTTGTATAAATGTCGGCTAATGGTACGCTAACCTCTTCACCCGTGGCCATTGATTTCAAGTTAGCCGTTTGGTTAGCTAATTCTTGATTCCCAATGGTCAGTGTATAGGCTGCCGACAAGCGGTTAGCAGTTTTGAACTGTGCTTTAGGCTTACGAGCCAGGTAGTCACGGTCGGCAGACAATCCTGCACGACGAATCGCTTGAACTAACTTGAGTGTTTCAAGCGACGTTTCGTCACCAATTCCAACCACGTAAACGTCTAACGAATTCACATCAGGAATGGCAACCTTTTCTGCTTGCATCAGCAGAACTAATCGTTCCACTCCTAATCCAAACCCAACACCAGGCATCTCAGGTCCACCCAATTCCTCAACCAGTCCGTTGTACCGGCCGCCCGCTAAGACGGTCGTGTAGCCCTCACCCAATGCAGGTGAGTCTGCCATGATTTCGAAGATGGTGTGATTGTAGTAATCCAATCCCCGAACCATCGTGGCATCAACATCGTAGTCGATTCCCAAAGTGTCCAAGCTAGCCTTGACCCGGTCAAAGTGAGCCGTTGCTTCTGGCGTTAAGAAGTCGAGGATTGAAGGGGCATCAGCCACGATCTCTTGATCGTGCTGATCCTTACTATCAAGTACCCGCAATGGGTTCTTGTGTAACCGGACCTTCGAGTCTTCACTTAATTCGTCAAAATGCGGTTCGAGAAAGTCAATCAAGGCTTGCCGGTAAGCATCACGGGACGCTTTGTCGCCGAGCGTGTTCAGGGCTAAACGTAAATGTGTCAACCCTAACTTCGACAACAAGTTCATGCCTAAGGCAATCACTTCAACGTCTAATTCCGGAGCATCGCTACCAAAAGCTTCGACCCCGATTTGATGGAATTGACGTTGTCGTCCTGATTGCGGACGCTCATACCGAAACATTGGTCCCATGTAGTAGACCTTGTAGGGTTTCGTGGTTTCAGGCCCGTACAATTTGTTTTCAACAAATGCCCGAACCACGCCGGCAGTTCCTTCTGGCCGTAAAGATAAATGCCGATCGCCTTTATCTTTAAAGTCGTACATTTCCTTGGTCACGATGTCTGAAGTATCTCCAGACGTCCGTGAGAAGACTTCGAAGTTTTCGAACATTGGTGTTCGAATCTCAGCGAAGCGGTAGTTAGCAAACAACTGGCGCGCAGTAGCTTCGACGAACTGCCAAGTTTCTGAATCTCCTGGTAAAATGTCCGCCGTGCCCTTTGGTCGTTGGTAACGCATGAGCATTCTCCCTTTCTGCGCCTGTAGAAAATAAAAAGCGCCCCTGTCTTTTGACAAGGGCGCAAAGTATGCACGGTACCACCTTTTATATTCTCTGCAGGATAACGTTGCAAACGAATGACGACTAGCGTCATTAGCCTCAAAAGTGTCTTCGGAGTCACACCGTTAACCGTTCCCATCAACACGGTCTCTCTACAAACGTGATTTCTCCTACTGGTCTCTCTCACTGGCAAATATTTAATTCTCGTTAAGCATAATTAAAATCTCCTGAAAAGTCAACCCCTTTTCTCACAGAATCTTCAGGTGCTGAAAGTAATCGTGGTATAATGAAACCTAATTTGAATAAGGAGACACAGTATGCACTTTAAACCTAAAAACTGGACGGGACTGATTACCAGTCTCGCCATTCTCTTAGTGGCCGGCGGTTTGTTGCTGGCCTTCACCCACCATAATTCAGTCACCGCGACCCTCACCAATCTTAACCTTCGGGACGGTCCGGGACTGACCTATAAGGTCACTCACAAGGTCAAAAAAAATACCCGCTTAACAATTTTAGGCGAAAAAGATAATTGGTATCACGTGCGGGATAGTCAGAATCATTTCGGCTGGGTTGCCAGCTGGCTGGTTGATCATCCCGGAAGTCTTAAACGGGTCACCAACTTGTCTGAAGCAACCATCGTCCTCGACCCTGGTCACGGTGGTAGCGACTCAGGAGCCCTCGCTATTGGTCAGAAGCATGAAGAGAAGACCTATACGCTCCAACTAGCCAACCGCGTGGCCAAGAAGCTCCGGGCCCGGGGAACGCATGTCATCATGACGCGCTCAACCGACAAGACAGTTAGCCTGGCTGATCGGCCGGCATTGGCCAACACCGACGATGCTAGTGCTTTTATCAGTTTTCACTTTGACTCCGCCCCTTCAGACAATCTCGGGTCTGGCACCACCACCTACTATTACCATCGGAACTCATCCTATGAGTTAGCGACTGACGTCAACAACGAGATGAACGACTTACCTCTCACCAATCGGGGCGTGAAGTACGGTAATTTTGAAGTTATTCGGGACAACAGTCGGCCCGCTCTCCTGTTAGAGATGGGTTATATCAACACCAAAAAAGATTTCAGCAATATCAGCAGTGCCCAGTACCAAGAACAAGTGGCTAACCGTGTTGTTGCGGGCCTCAGCAAGTATTTCTCAGCGGCCGGTTAACTAAATTAGCACTAAATTATTCAGAAAGAAGGAATTTTCGTGACGCTTGCACAGAATTGGCTTGAGCAATTACCGTTGCCCCAACCATTGACGGCCACCCCTGTCAGTGGCGGTGACATCAACGAGGCCTTTCAGCTTGATTCACCGGAGGGCCCTTACTTTTTATTGGTTCAACCCCAAACCCCAGCTTCATTTTACGCCCACGAAATTGCGGGATTACAGGCGTTAAGCCAAGCCGCCAACGTTCCCGACGTCATTGCCACTGGCGTCATTAACGGCGATGCCTATTTAATTTTAGAATTTCTAGCAACTGGTCACGGGAGTCAGTACGCCCTGGGACAAATGGTTGCTCGCGTTCACCACGTAACTGCTAAGCAGTTTGGCTTTGATCAGGATAATTTGGTAGCCAAGTTACCCAAAAGTAATCATTGGCAAACGGACTGGGCGACATTTTATCTCAACCAACGCCTCGACCCACTGGTTGACCGGGCGACCCAACATCAGCTCTGGAATCCACAACGACAGACGGCCTACGACCGCGTTCGCCAAAATATCATTGCTGAGAACCAGGACCGAGAGATTGTGCCTTCGCTCTTGCACGGCGATTTATGGTCCGGTAACTACCTGTTCACGGCCGATGGAACACCGACCTTAATTGATCCCGATGTTCTTTACGGGGACCGTGAATTTGACCTCGCGATGACCACGATTTTTGGTGGCTTCTCAGCGGACTTTTACCGTGGTTACCAAGAACTCTATCCGTTGGCTGAAGGTTACGCCGAACGATTACCACACTACCAACTGTATTATCTCTTGGCTCACCTAAACCTGTTCGGTGAAACTTATGGCGGGGCCGTCAACGAAATCTTAGCTCGCGGTTAACTATTCTGCTCCTGACCTGCACAGTGTGTCCTTTCGCCTTGCCGACCGCCAGCTATGGGCCGGTACGGTGCGGTGCGAACACAACTTGAAGCCTCGAAAGACCACCCGAGTCTCCAAGCTTGGTCTTCTGCTAAGCCAGCAGGAAACCCGCCTACTAACTAAGCAGAACGACGCGCCTGAGCCCATATCTGGCGACCTCTCGGCTTACACAGTAAGCAACCAATTCAACTAATCCGTGGTAGCAATTAGTCCAGTAAATGGATGCGTATAATAACTTAAATATTGAACGTGCTAAAACACAATCGCAGATGGCTATATTCCCTGATTTTTGAAACCCAACCAATTCACGCTAACTTACCAGTACCAAAACTTGTTGATACGCTTTGCAAGCTATCAAAAAAAGCCTCACAAACCGCTTTGAATAGCTGTTCGTGAGGCTTTTTCTATGCCAATAACCAAGCTTGCAGTTCGGCCAGTTCCGCTGTCCGAAGCTCCGGTAGGCTATCTGCCACGATTAAATGGTCTAGATCAAATAACGCACCGGCCATGCCAGCCCGATGGCCCGCCGTAACATCTAAAGTGCGGTCACCTACCATCAATGCCGCCTGTGGGTCGACATCAAATTGCCGACACAACGCTTGCAGGCTGGTTGGATCTGGCTTACGCGGATAATTATCAGAAGCCGTCACAAAGCCCGTAAAGTACTGTTTTAGGTTTAATTCATCCAATCGATCTAAAGCCTGAGCATCCCGGTGAGTCAGCAAAAAGTTACGCCCACCAGCAGCGGTAATGCTAGCTAGAATAGCTTCAGCCCCTTTGAAAGGTTGCGCAGACGAAAGCATTGGCGCTACTTTACGCTGATAAATTTTAGTCAACCGGTCCTGATCCAACTGGTACTCCGCAGAGAAGCGTTGCAGAGTTGTCCCCAAACTATGTTGCCGCATAGTTCGATAGACATCATCGTCGTCAATTTCAAAATCATTGACCCGACAAGCAACCAATGCCTGATGAAAGGCGGCCACCATCCCCGGATATGTATCGACCAACGTGCCATCAAAGTCCCAAAATATTTGTTGATACCGCAAACTAAGTCCCTCCTCGGATTAAGAATTTTTTTGAATAACACTGACGTTGTTGACGTGTTATGCACGACATAAATACAAAATCAATTCTGTTGCCCGCTACGCTTCTCGCAGGTGACGACATTCTAAGCCAGTGGCAGCCCGAGATGGTGCCAGCCGTGAAAATGACGTTAGCTAGCGTTGTTTGCTAGCTTAGGTCATGGGCGGCTTTGAAGACACATGTTCTCCGTGGCTTCAAACCGAGCGAGAAGCCCGCCCTTTGGCTGAAGCGTCCCCACAGCAGGCACCGTTTCGGGCTGTTACTGGCGAGTTGTAGCCTACAAAAAGGGGTGAGACCAACGTCTCGCCCCTTTGGGTTTATCCGCTAAAATGACAACTAACAACCTAAGGCTGATCCGTGTCGAACCAAATCGTGACGGGGCCATCGTTGATCAGAGACACTTGCATGTCCGCACCAAAGACTCCCGTCTCAACGGTCAAACCAGTTGCCGCCAATTTTTGATTAAATTCTTCATACATCTGATTGGCGTGCTTAGGGTCGCCGGCCGCGACAAAGCTTGGACGGTTTCCCTTCTTGGTATTTGCATACAATGTGAACTGGGAAACGGAGAGCACACTGCCCCCCACGTCTGAAATACCCAGATTCATCTTCCCTGCATCATCTTCAAAGACTCGCAGTTTACTAATCTTATGCACCAAGTAATCTACTTGTTCACTCGTGTCACTGTCTTCGGCTCCCACTAGCAATAAGAAGCCTTGCTGAATGGCACCGTGAACGTCACCGTCAATGGCAACCTGTGCCTCACTGACCCGTTGTAATAGAATTCGCATCGTCAACCGCCCTTCTAGTGGAACGCCCGCTTGACCACGTAAACGTCCGCAATGTTCTTGATATTATCCAAAATCCGTTGCAGTTCCAGGGTGCTCCGCGTACCCAAACTCACAGAAATCGTGGCCATCTTATTGTGGTCAACTTTTCCATTGATGGAGGTGAGGTACTTCGTATTGTTGTTAATTGTCCGTAAGACATCGTTCAACAACCCGTTACGGTTATAGCCCTGCACTTCAATATCGGCATTGTAATTGGTCTTATCGCCGGCCATATTGCCCCAGCGAACCGCCACGATACGTTCGCCATTATCCTCAGCATTCTTCACGTTCGGGCAATCCGTCCGGTGAACGGACACTCCCCGGCCTTTGGTAATGTACCCGACAATATCGTCCCCAGGGACCGGTGAACAACAGTGACTCAGCCGAATGAGCAAGTTATCGACACCCTCAATGACCACGCCATCGGAGTCCTTATCCTTGTCCTTACGAACTTTTTTATCCGTATCAGCATCATTTTTGAGCGTCTGGTGTTCTTCCAGTAATTCCTTTTCTTCCTGACGCCGCCGCTTGACCTCTTCGGCTTGGCGAATGCCATCAGTCAACCGGTTAGCGACCCCACGTGGCTGAATGTCACCAAAGCCCACCGCGGCCAGCAGATCATCCCCGTGTTGATAATGAAGCTTCGCTGTGACCTTGTCCATGTTTTCTTTGGTCATTAACTGCTTCGGGTCATAACCCAGCTCACGAATCGTGCGCTCAATGGTTTCTTGACCAGCCACAATGTTCTGCTCCCGATCAGTTTGCCGGAAGAATTGCTTGATTTTATTGCGCGCGCGCCGCGTGGAAACCAATTTCATCCAGTCACGACTTGGTCCCGCTGAGCTAGAGGATGTCCGAATATCCACGATGTCCCCGTTCTTAATTTCGTAGTTCAACGGCACGATTTTTCCGTTGATAGTCGCCCCCGTGGTATGGTGGCCGACCTCGGTGTGAATCGCGTAAGCCATATCAAGTGGTCCAGCACCCTTAGGCAGTTCCAAGACATCGCCCTTTGGCGTGAACGCGTATACGTGGTCACCAAAGAGTTCACCTTTAACACTATCCATGAAGTCGGACGCGTCATCGGTATCTTCCTGCAGTTCAATAATGTGCTTGAACAGGTTCAACTTGTCACCAGAATTAGTCTCTTGAACCTTGTCCTTGACACCTTCCTTGTAGGCCCAGTGTGCAGCAACCCCGTATTCAGCGACCGCGTGCATTTCCTTGGTCCGAATCTGAACTTCAAGTGGCTTACCTTCTGGACCAATAACGGTGGTATGCAAGGATTGGTACATGTTGGCCTTAGGCATCGCAATGTAATCCTTGAACCGGCCAGGCATTGGCTTCCACTGTGAGTGAATCGCCCCCAACACAGCGTAACAGTCCTTAATGGTATCGACGATTACCCGGATAGCCAGGAGATCATAGATTTGGCTGAATTGTTTGTGTTGATCCTTCATTTTCCGGTAAACAGAGTAAATATGCTTAGGCCGACCATAAATATCAGGCGTGATCTTCAAGTCACTAATCGACTCCTGAATAACCTTGATGGCCGCCGCAATGTATTCTTCCCGTTGATCACGACGAGAATTCATCAGGTGGACAATGCGGTAGTATTGCTGTGGATTTAGGTACCGCAGCGAAATATCTTCCAGTTCCCACTTGATGGTACTAATCCCCAACCGATCAGCCAGTGGTGCGTAAATTTCCAAAGTTTCATTGGCAATTCGCCGTTGCTTGTCGGGACGCAAATGCTCCAGGGTCCGCATGTTGTGCAGTCGGTCAGCCAGCTTCACGATCATCACCCGAATGTCCTTGGACATTGCGAGCAAAAGTTTCCGGTGGTTTTCAGCCAATTGTTCCCTGTTCGACTTATACTTGATCTTACCAAGCTTCGTGACGCCATCAACGATCAAAGCCACGTCGTCGCCAAAAAGTTCTCGAACATCACTCAGAGTAGCCCCGGTGTCCTCTACAATATCGTGGAGAAAACCGGCGGAAACTGTTTCTGGGTCCATGTTCAAGTCTGCCAGAATACCCGCAACCTGAATCGGATGCATAATATAAGGCTCGCCAGATTGGCGGTGTTGATCTTTGTGGGCAATCGTCGCAAAATGACAGGCTTGCACCACCATTTCAACGTGTTCAGCATTCATATATTCATTGACTCTGGCAATTACTTCATCAGCCGTCCAGACGCGTTCTTTGGTCATTGGACGCCACCACCCTTAGTTTTTTTAAATTATGATTCCTTTTCAATCTTGTTTTGCGTCAATCCATACGCGAGATAGGACAGACAAAGATAAACAATTGCAAAATACCGTGTGTACTTTGGTAGAAACCAAACGGCTCCCAACAAATAGATCACGGGCCAAATCAATAGCCACCAGCCCGGTTGTGTGCGCCGATAGATATCGCGCCCCAGCACGATTGCTAAACAGCCATTGATGATGACCAGCAGGCCCCCAAACCGCCAGACGGGACTCAAACCGATTCCCATCGCTAATGCTGGTAACCCCAATCCCATAATTAAGGCAACGACCCAATACCGCCACCCAATGCGTTCTAAAAACGCCATCCAACTCACCCATCTCTCTTAATAATTGCAACTATTTTAGCATGTTTCAGGGGAGATTTCACCTTGTTGTCTTGGTTACTGTAGTTCCATAACCACTGAAACCGCTGATAGCAAATATAACGGTGCTGTCTCTGTTCGTAATATCCGCGGACCTAACCCCGCTAATATTGCTTGATTTTCCTGTGCCAGTTGAACTTCGGCAGGACTGATTCCGCCCTCGGGGCCAAAGATGGCTAGGAGACTTTGTTGTGGTTTTAACGCCTGTAACTGCTGATTCAACGCGCTTTGTTCACCCTGTTTAGCCGATTCTTCATAGGCTAATAACCGCACATCCGCCGGTGCTGCTTCGAACACCACCCGCAAGTTAGGCGCGTAGCTCACCATTGGTCGTCGTAACCGGTGTGATTGTTCAGCCGCACCGTGCGCGATTTTGGTTAAGCGAGCTAACTTTTTGGCCACTTTGTTGGGCTGCCACTTAGCCACTGACCAGTCACCGCCGAAGAAAATAATGCGATCAACACCTAATTCAGTGGCCTTCTGCGTGATCCACTCGGCCTTCTCCTGCTTAGGTAAGCCACAGGCAATCGTGACCGTCACGGGCAACTCCACTGCTGGTGTCGCCACAGCCGTCAATTTGACCGTCGCTTCATCCCCAGTCAGCGTCTGCAACTCACCATGGAACAAATGAGCCGTCTGGTCGACAAACTCCGCTACGGCCCCCGTCTGTGCCCGCAAAACGGTCACCCAGTGATGGGCAATATCCGTTGGTAATGTTAAGACATCCTGATCTTGGTGGGCATCTTCAAGAAAATACCGTTGCATGCCTATTCATCCTCCGTCGGTTTGTGGGCAATGACGCCACGCCAATCCTTCATTTGTAACACGTTATCAATAATAAAGCCTTGCTTGACCTGTGCAGCCACCACTTCATCTAGTTTGTCCGCAATGATACCAGACGTCAGAAAGTAGCCCCCCTCATTGAGGTTTTCCCAGGCTTGTGGTACCAATGGCAGGATGATTTCTGCCAAAATGTTGGCGACCACCAGATCAACTGGCTGATGAATGCCCTTTAAAAGGTCGTTGGGTTTGGCAACAATGTCCTTAGCCACGGGATTCAAGTCCAAATTAGTCTTGGCTGAACGAACGGCCACGTCATCTAAATCAAATGCCGTAATCTTGTCGACACCCATGTATTTGGCGGCAATACTCAGGACGCCAGAACCGGTCCCAACGTCGTACATGGATTCGCCCCCGCGGACGACCATTTCCAACGCTGTCATGGATAACCGCGTCGTTGGATGGGTCCCCGTTCCAAACGCCATGCCAGGGTCCAAGCGAATCACGTGTTCACCGTCTTGAACTGGTTGATAATTTTCCCAGCTAGGACTAACCGTCAGGTAGCGGGTCACCCGAACTGGATGGTAGTATTTTTGCCAGGCTGTGGCCCAGCTTTCATCGTCAACGGCCTGACTCGTAACTTTTCCGGGTGTTGCATCCAGCCCAAACTTAGCAAGTTCCTGAACACGTTGCCGAATCGTTGGCAAAATTTCTGGAACGAACACCGTTTCTGGATAGTACGCCGTAATCTCAGCACCAGTCGTTCTGTGGGGAATCGTCGTTAAGTCGACAATTTCGCCATATTTGCCTGGCTTGAGGTTGGCAAAGTCTAGAGCGTCGTCAATTTTAACGCCACTGGCACCGGCTTCCTGTAAGATATTGCTGACCGCTTCAACGGCCTCGTTAGTCGTCAAAACGCTGACTTCAGTCCACTGCATGGATAGATTTCCTCCTATAGTTTTAAAAAATATTAAAAAAAGAGCTAGTAACAACCAAACATTGTCACCAGCTCACCGCTAAACATTAAATAATTGATGGAACAGCCTTAGACTTTCTCGGCATCGTTGGGATGTTTGGCATTGCGTTGTTCACGCTTCGCCAAGTTGACTTCTAAATAGTCTAACATATCCGCTTCATTTTGAAACACCCGTGGATGCTTTTGCTTATGCAGTCGCAAATCAATCTCGTTGATTCGCTGACGCCCGGTCCAGGTGTGACCATAACGAATGATTACCCGGTTATTGAGCGAATCTTGACCGAATTTAAAGACGTAGACGCTCTCTGGCGCCATCAGTGGCCGAATATACGACTTTTCGTAACGATAGTTATGTTGCCGTAAAAACTCCTTGGTTCGACTCAGCATGGTAATCACCTCCTAAATGACAATCTACTCGGTTCTCAAAACATTTTAAGGCCTCTTCGGTTGCCCAAACCCATTAAAATGTATCAATAATTGATAATAGTTGATTTCGGCGAGGATTGCAAGCAAAAAGTCCACGCTGCCAGGACTTTTATGTGAACTCTGAAACCAACTTTCAGCTATCCGTTATCGTTTGTGAAACCACTTACATTATAACATAGCTGCTACGCAATTTCCGCCCAATTCGCTGGATAACTTGAAAAACTAGCCCCAGCATTTCTGTTGCAATTTCACCCGGAATCGTTAAGAATGGAAGTTAAAGAAAATTTCATATGGGAGGACATTTATTTTGTTAAAGGAATTCAAAGAGTTCATTGCCCGTGGTAACGTCATGGATCTAGCCGTTGGGGTTATTGTTGGGGCTGCCTTCACGGCCATCGTCAAGTCCTTAGTCAATAACCTAATTAACCCCCTCATTGGGCTATTCGTTGGTAGCATCGACTTCTCCAATCTCGTCTTCACCGTTGGCGACGCCCATTTCAAGTACGGTGCGTTTATCAATTCCATCATTAACTTTCTGATTATTGCCTTCGTCGTCTTCATCCTGGTCAAGGGTTTAAACAAGGTCGCCCCTACCAAAGCAGATGAAGAACCGGTCGAACCGGAACCAACCAATGAAGAGAAATACTTAAAAGAAATCGTCACACTGCTCAAACGTGACGACCTGCAAAAATAATGAATCGTTTCCCGTTTCAGCAATAGATAGATAAAGCAAGGTTGAGAACTTTTTCTCAACCTTTTTTCAACTTTGACATTCTGATGGCCAAATCCAAACGGTAAAAAGATTCAAATGAACCGTTAGTGGCACCCCTTTTATTAGTAGTGAAGACCGGTACGTAAAAATGCCTGGTTTTTTTGTTCAGTCCCCAAATCTTTAAGAAATTATTCTTTTTTTCGTTGAATTCTACGGGCAAACCCCATAAACTTAGAGAAGCCCCTTCGCTACTTTTGACTAACTCACACTAAACCGGGAATTGTCGGGGCGTACATATTAAATGGGAGTGATTGTTATCTTTACCATATTCTGGCTGCTTCTATGGGGCGCCGAAACCTATTGGGCCTTCAAGGGGCCACGTAAACGTAAAATTCTGGGGAGTGTCTTTGCTTGTCTACTAGTCTTTGGGGCACTGGGGAGTTTGGCTACGGCTAACCCGGCACCCAAGACGAAGACCATTGCCATCGGCACGCACCGCTTAGCCAAGGCCAAAGCAGAATCGCGCAAGCTGGCAGCCTCCTCTAGTAAACAGGCCACCGCTATTTTAGCTCTGGATGAAGCTGATAGTTCTTCTAAAGAAGCAGCATCCTCCGCCTCAACTGCCAAAGCTGACAAGGCCAGCAGTGCTGCCCAGGCTAGTCGCCGAGCAGCATCCAAGGCTGCGGCAAGTAGTAGCACTGCCACCAGTCATGCCACACAGACTAGTCGGGCCAAACCCAAGGGTGACTTGGAAACTGACAAGGCTGGGACCATTGTCGGTAACAAAAATTCGAAAATCTACCATACTCCTGATCAAGCTGGTTACCACATGAACAGTGCCAATGCCGTCTACTTCAAGTCGGAAGCGGCGGCTCAGGCTGCCGGTTATAGAAAGGCGCTACGATAAATGAAGAAAAAACAGTTTTTATGGATTGCCGTTAGTCTCTTACTGCTCGGGTTGGGTGGCTGTTCAAATTCTAGTGATACTGCCAAAACCAAGACCGTTTATAACCACACACCCGAAAAGCAAGCGGTCAAACTGGAAAGGGCCAACTCAGCGGAAAAGAAGCGCTTAGACGCTGCCCAAGTGAAGCTGGATCACCGGCGGGCCACTAATAAAACCACCAAAAAGCCATCAAAGACACCCACTAAAAAGAAAACAGCAACTAAGCAGAAATTGGCTGACCGCACTTACCAGGGGGAACAAGAAGTTACAATCAATCAAAATAATCCTGGTTTCAGTAAAAAGCAACTAGCCACCAAGTCAGGCGCCTGGCAAACGTACCACCAATTGGATGACCTCAACCGGGTTACCGGAGCCGAAGCCCTCTTAAACCAATCGCTCATGCCCACTGCCAAGCGAGAACCCCTGACAGTCGATCCGACTGGTTGGCACAATAAACGTACGAGTCATGGCTGGCTCTACAATCGAAGCCATTTAATTGGGTATCAGTTTACGGGTCAAAATAATAATCTGAAAAACCTGATGACTGGGACCCGGTCACTCAACAATCCAGCCATGTTGCACAACGAGATGGACGTTGCCACCTACCTCAAGCAGAGCCGTCACAACTACGTCCGTTACGCCGTGACCCCGATCTTCAAGGGACAGGAACTGGTTGCCCGAGGGGTTCAAATGCGGGCCCAGTCCATTGGCTCCAATGCCATCCATTTCAATGTCTACATTTTCAACGTTGAGTCTGGCTACAAAATTGACTACAGCACCGGTTATAGTCAAGCTAGCTAATCGATTTGTCCAAGTCCTGATGACGTAAAAAGCTGATTTATTCCTAGGAGGAGACTTATGAAAACAGTACGCAAGGCCGCCATGTTACTGGCCATCACTTTTACATTGGGTGGCGCCGCCCAACCGCTGGCCGCACCAACCTCAACTGCAGAAGCCAAAACGCAGAAAATCTGGATTGCCCCGAATCACGGAAAGAAGTACCACTACGACAAGCACTGTCGCGGTCTGAATCATGCAAAGAAATTAAAACGCGTCTCGCTTAAATGGGCCAAGCAACATCATTACAAATTGTGTGGTTGGGAAAAATAACAACATTAACTTAAAAACGAGGTTGGGCGGAAATTCCTAACCTCGTTTTAAGTTGCCGTAACTTTGCCACCCGTTTTTCTGTAAAGAATCCGCTTACTATTAGCGATGAAAATGATATACTATTAATTGATACGATTTCTTAATCGATAACGTTCAAGATTTATCCACGCTTTAAGATGTTATTCTAACGAAACAAAGAGGTCGACGAAGATGAAAGAAAAGGAATTTGAAAAAACAGATTGGCAACGGGCCCAGCTGGCCGTTTTCAATGAGTACGACCGATTTGTTAAGCACCTTCACGATGAGGGTGTTGAATACACGATCAGCCAAGCCCGACGCATCGTCATTTACCAAGACCTGGTCGAAGAATGGCGGCACAACGTTCCCACGTTGATGGCCGACCTTGAGGATAACGCGCAGGCGTTAAGTGTTTTCGAAGACTTGGCCGTGGATGGGCAGAGTACGTTACTCTCCCGTTGCGCCAAAAAGATGGAGGCCTGGCCGGACTACATCCCCTCACCGCTCACCATTTGGCTGGAATTAGCCGAAGACGCCGAGCGAGAATAATCACTACGTCACCCTAACCCGCGCGAGCATCCAACTAACCACAACAACGAACGACTTAGGAGGAATTAGTCATGAGCTACTATCAATACATTATTAATGGTATTTTTCTACTTGCCGTTGGCATCTTTCTGATGAGCCAAGCACACAAAGCTAAGACCGAAACGACCCACAAGTGGGTCATCATTATCGGTATCTGCTTTGCCATCGTTGGCATGGGCGTCGGTGGCGTCGGCATTATGGGTATCAGTTAAACTAAACGTAGGAAGGGTCTGGGACAAAAGTCTCAGACCCTTTTTGTGTTCCAAAACGTATATAGTCGAAACGTGCGACAAAAGGCAGTCAACTCCGCTTAACCCGCAGCTTTGACCGCACCAGTTGGTACCCAGGCAATTAAGTCCCAGGCCACCAACTCACGAAAGCTCATTGCCAGATCTGCTGAGGTCACGCCTAATTGCTGCTGAAGTTCTCCCATTGTTACCGGTTGCTCCGGTTCCACTGCCACACGAAGCAGCTCTTCTACCAATGAAATCTCAGTGGGCTTTAGATAATCCAGGACCTCATTCAATCGTCGGACAAAGGCCCCAACCCCGTTTTTAAACATAAACTCCGCCATGATTATTCCCCCAAAAAGAAATTTTGTGCGTCTTTTCACAGTTCGATACTGGTAGCTTAGCACGTTTACTGGTCAGACCCTTCCACGAACAGTCCGTATGAAAAAATGTTTTATAAACTAAGCAGTTACGAGTAATGAGCATCTAATAACCTAACAGTTAGACCCATTTGGTTAAAAGGTGCATTTACTATCGTACTTTCGAATAGTAAACTGAATACATAATCGCTGACCACGAGATAGAAAGTGAATTTCTCCGGTTAAAGACGACAATTATTTTCAGGATAGGAGCTGTTCACTTTGAACAAATTTATGACGATCACAGCCACGCTACTGGCCAGTTTAACGTTAGGCGCCACCTTGCCGACCGTTAATGCCAGTGCAAAGACGTACAAGACAACACCGAAGAGCTTACGAGGGTATTATATTGGCAAGGGCGACCTCGTTCAATTCTCTGCCCACCAAGTTATTTTGGGAGCACCTCAAGCAGGCCAACTTCCACAAAAAATTAAGAGTATCCACCGTACTGGCAAGACTTACCGTATTCATGCTATCAGTGAAATGGACAAGGAAGCCATTACTATTAAATTTCAAAAGCGCTCACACCATCACCTTCACTTCTACAATCACAAGAAAGTATTCCTGTTTAGCAGTAACGTCACTAAGGTCAGCCACCACACTTACCGGAGCTACAACGGTAACCCCTTCCATGGCCTGCCTAAGGGTGTCAAGTAAGTTTCCGCGAAAACATCCCCACTTTCACTTTATTGCTTAGAGTTATGGAGGAACCTATGAAAAGAACTAAATCGTGGTTACTGGTTGGCCTGACGTTGCTTTTAACCTCAACAGCTGCTACTTCAGCATCTGCTAGTTTACCAGGCTATTACTCTTCTTATTGGTACAAGACTCGTACAATGCATGTCAAAAAAGCTGTCACTGCCTACCAAATAAATCCTGTGACCTGGAAGACTCATGCCAAGAAACACCTCAAAAAAGGCACTAAAATTCGTGTCGCCAATACGGCAAATTTGAGCTGGACCCTTAAGTCCTCTAAATTGAGAACGGTGCATGGTTATCAATGGGTTGTTAAGAAACATTACAACACCAGTTGGCTACGAAAATAGTACATACACATTGACTGCTGCTAGTGAACTTAAGTAATAAGTCACTCAATTTTTTATTAACAAGTTAGGAGTTCTACAAATTGAAAAAAGTTATGATCATCACGATTGCCATATTAACTGGCTTAATCTTAAGTGTTTCGCTGCCAGCAACTAACGCCAATGCGAAAACACGCAAGAGCACGCCCGTCAGCATGCGTGGCTACTACATCGGTAAGGGTGATGTCGTAAAAATAACCAAGCATCACTTATATTTGGGTGCCCCCCAGGCTGGTATCAACGGCGGAACTATTAAAAATATTCAGCAATCTGGCAAAATCTATCGGTTCCACACCCGAATCGTTGCTTACCATCAAAACGTCACTGTCAAAATTAAGCGATTGGCTCATCACCATTTACACTTCTACAACCATGAGTTACGGTCCAGTAATGTTACTAAGGTTAGCAAGCACGTTTATAACAACTATTTCAACCATCCATTACAAGGCTTACCAAAAGGAATTTAACTTTTGTTGCACACAAGAAAGGAATACTAATAATGAAAAAAGCATTGAAATTATTTTTAATTGCGCTCGTCTGTTTTTTCGCAGTCGGCGCATTAACCACGACCGCATCAGCTCATAAAGCGGGCTATTCATATAGTAAGCTGCCCAAGGGGATGCGTGGGACTTGGTACACTTATACTAACTTTGGTTATGGCAAAAAGAAAATTTATAAACTACATATGAGTAACAAGAACCTGCGTAAATACAAAAAACATAAAATCTACTATAACAAAAAGGCTATGAAAACCGTAAAATATTGGACGGCCACCCAAACTGGTAAGCTTGCCGGTTATCGCTGGATTCATGAATATGGTTGGCAACAATCTGCCGGTGATGGTGAGTATTATAATTTACACAAGTTTGGCAAACATAAAGTGTTTACTGTCGCTGAGGGCGCTGGTATTTGGGTCAGTGCCCATTACTACCGGAGCAAAAAAGTTGCTAAAAAAATGGGCCAAAAGCATTATCCTAAATTCTCGTATCAAGATTTTTGATTTTTAAGAGAACTTAATTGCTTCAAAGATCAGCGACAAATAATTCATTTTAGGGAGTCCATATTATGTGTTAAAAACTCTCCCAATATCAAAAAGACTACCAAGGTAAAAATTCCTTGGTAGTTTTTTCTATTTATTAAACGCGCTTGCCATGGCGATTGCGCCCGCTCTAGCAATTAGCATCTATCAACGTCTCGGATACAAATTCGTTATCGTGCTGGCGGCTTTGAGTTCACTTGCGATGGTTGTTACCATTCAATTCATCCACAATCGGGCAGAACCTTCAGTTACGTTAAAGGATCACCACTTTAAGATTATTCAACGAGACGCATTACCTGTAGCACTGATTTTTTCGCTGTTGTCTATTCCCTATTTTGTGACCCAAGCTGATATTGTTATGTACGTTCAAGAAAGACATTTGAACATTACCGTGAGTCTCTTCTTTTTATGTTACTCACTCGCTTTGATTGTTATTCGGATTCTATTAAAAAATTATTTTGATACGATTTCGTTTGGCATTTGGTTTTCTATCTGCATCATTGCCACAATTGGTTACATCATCCTATTAACCATCATGCAAAACAACTTCGAAATGATCTTGGCAGCGGGACTAGTGGCAGTCGGCTTTGGCGTTATGGTTTCTGTTTCCCAATCAACGGCCCTCTTACTAGCACCCATGAAAGAACAAGGCCTTGCTAACGCCACTTACTATTTGGGAATTGATATTGGGATGTCTCTTGGCCCCATCATTGGTGGAATTCTGCCTACTATTTTCCCACTCAGGTTCTTTTACCCAGTGATGCTGCTTGTTGTTCCTTTAACAGCAATTCTTTATTTATGTAATCGTCGCAGGCTCGATGCTGCAGTACAGTACAACTAAAGGCATATTATTTCAAAATTAGTTGTTTAAAAATGGTAATCAACATTATAAACAATAGTCAAAAAAACAGGGTTAGCCATCGAAAATAGTTCGATGGCTAACCCTGCTTTCACTTGTTTTTATATCATCATAAGAACAAACCAAACCAACTTTTTCTAGTCGCTTTCGTCTTCATCAGTCTTCAGAACGGCCATGAACGCTTCTTGA
Organism: Levilactobacillus yonginensis; assembly: GCF_003946265.1. Lineage (GTDB taxonomy): Bacteria > Bacillota > Bacilli > Lactobacillales > Lactobacillaceae > Levilactobacillus > Levilactobacillus yonginensis. The sequence goes on along the minus strand of NZ_RHNO01000002.1, from coordinate 66,201 downwards.
GGAATATCAACTTTCCCCACGGCCTTCATCCGTTTCTTACCAACCTTTTGCTTTTCAAGCAACTTCATCCGCCGGGTTCGGTCACCACCGTACAACTTGGCAGTCACGTCCTTCCGGTAGGCCTTGATGGTCGTCCGGGCAATAATCTTCGCCCCAATGGCCGCCTGCACGGGAATTTCAAAGTTTTGCCGTGGAATAATCTTCTTCAAGCGAGACGCAATTTCCCGACCCCGTTGTGGGGCGAAGGTTCTATGCGCAATGAAACTCAACGCATCAACCTTGTCGCCGTTCAACAGAATATCGATCTTCACTAAGTCCGCAGCTTGATAGCCGTTCATTTCGTAGTCCAATGAGGCGTAGCCCCGCGTGCTGGACTTTAACTTATCAAAGAAATCAAAGATGATTTCGGACAGTGGCATGTTGTAGATAATGTTGACCCGGTAATCATCCAAATACTCCATCGTCAGGAACTGACCGCGACGATGTTGGCAAAGTTCCATGACTGCCCCAACGTAATCGTTAGGTGCCATAATCGTGGCCTTAACGATGGGTTCCTCAACACTCTTGATGGAAGAAGCCTCTGGCATTTCTGCTGGGTTTTCGACTTCCTTCATCGTCCCATCCGTCAGGTACGCGTGATACGTAACGGATGGTGCCGTGGTGATCAAATCAAGGTTAAACTCCCGTTCCAGTCGTTCCTGGATAACATCCATGTGCAACATCCCCAAGAACCCACACCGGAACCCAAAGCCCAACGCCTGTGAAGATTCTGGTTCAAATTCCAACGCAGCATCGTTCAGTTTTAATTTTTCCAGCGCTTCCCGCAAGTCATTCAGCTTAGCATTGTCAGTTGGGTAAAGTCCGGCATAAACCATGGGACTCATTTCCCGGTAACCTGGCAACGCCTTATCAGCGGGCATAGCAGCGTTCGTCACCGTATCACCCACTCGGGTATCCGTGATATCTTTGATACTGGCCGTGATGTAACCCACGTCCCCAGCAATCAAGTTATCCCGGGAGATTGGCTTCGGCGAGTTAACCCCCACCTCAGTAACCTCGTATTCACTCCCACTGTTCATCAACCGAATCTTATCGCCTGGTTGAACGGTCCCTTCAAAGACCCGAATGCTCAACACAACTCCCCGATAATCATCGTAGACGGAGTCAAAGACCAACGCCTTCAAGGGTGCGTCTAAATCACCAGCTGGTGCCGGCACCTTAGCCACAACTTGTTCCAGGAGCTCTTCGATCCCGATACCCTGCTTAGCACTCGCCAAGACAGCGTCAGAAGCATCGAGCCCAATGACGTCTTCGATTTCTTTCTTGACCTTCTCCGGATCAGCCGCTGGTAAGTCGATCTTGTTGACGACCGGCACAATTTCCAGGTTGTCATCCAATGCTAAATAAACGTTTGCTAACGTTTGGGCTTCAACCCCCTGCGCAGCGTCGACGACCAGTACGGCCCCCTCACACGCTGCCAGGCTCCGTGAGACCTCATAGGAGAAGTCGACGTGTCCTGGCGTATCGATCAAATGAAATTCGTAATCGTGGCCGTCCTTGGCGTGATAGGTCAGCTCCACCGCGTTCAGCTTGATGGTAATTCCCCGTTCACGTTCAAGGTCCATGTTATCCAACACTTGATCTTGCATATCGCGCTTGGAGATGGTATCAGTCAGTTCCAAGATGCGGTCCGCTAACGTAGATTTCCCGTGGTCAATATGGGCCACAATGGAAAAATTGCGAATATATTTTTGATGTGCTTTTAATTTTTCAAGATCCATGTTGATTTCCTACTTTCTTAAACGCCATGTCTAAACAATTATACCATAGACCCAGCATTTGCCTAATTTTAAGGCAGTTGAATCCGCTAAAACCCTGGCTTTTTTCCCAATCTGACGGATCAACTATAATCAGAGTTAGGCCCTGGTTTCTGAGCGTTTTCAGCTTGTCAGCTAAAAAATGAAACTATTACACCATTTCCAAGCCGATTTATAGTAAAATAAAAATAGCCTGTTTTAAGTAGCTAGCTAAATATTTATTTGTTAATTATTATCGGGGCTTTTCGCAGCAATTTAACCGTCCAAAACTGACCAACGCTAAAAGCTGTTTTTTCCAGGGAGGAAAACATTTATGCAAGAGAACGGTAAAACTGTCCCACAAGAGGTCAAGGGCTGGAACTGGGGCGCCTTTATGTACAACATTTTCTGGGGACTTGGTAACAAGACCTACCTGCCCCTCCTCATGCTCATCCCCATCTTCAACATCGTGTGGATCTTTGTAGTCGGCTTCAAGGGGAATGAATGGGCTTGGCAAAAGGGTGACTACCAAGACGTGGCAACCTTCAAGGCTGTTCAAAAGACTTGGAACCGCGCTGGGTTGATCAACTTTATCGTGGCGGTAGCCAGTGTCGTGCTTTACTGGATCTTCTTTGCCACTATCTTGGCCAGCTTGTTCGGAAACAACTACTAACTTTGCGTTTATTTTCGCTATTATTTCTAAAGACAACGGTCGTTATTCCTTATATTTGGGAATAGCGATTTTTTTATCGCATCAATAAAAAATGGTCGCCAACCTTGCGATTGGCGACCACGTTTTTATTTTGCTTCATTTTCATACTGCTTTAAATCTGATGGTGCCAACTGTTGCCACTTCTTCGAGTAGAACTTGTCGTTGATGCTGTATTTTGGTTGTTCCTGCTGCTTCGTCAAGAACGGATTGACCCGTTGATCGACGGCCAGCCAACCGCGCCAGCCCAAGTGAATCGTGTCAGTCATAAAGTATGGCACGTTCCCCTTGTCGCTCAAGTCGACAATGTTGTTAAACCCTTGCGACTGAAGTTGGTAATGAATCTTTTCATCAAATTGCTTGAGCATGCTTGCCGAAAGCCCCGTGTACTTCTGCCACTTCGCGTTGACTGGTGGAATAATAAACAACACGTTGGTGTTCAGACGCGCAAACTGATCCAAGCACAGCTGGAAGTCCGCAAATTCTGGTGACTTCGTGTAAGACAAATTCTTTTGGAAGTCCTTCAACTTCCCGTGTTTCAATTCTTTCTTCAAACCTTGATGATAAAACTTGTTGCTAATACCGAACCGGTTATCGTTCGTTGCCGCTTTCCCTAACCGGCCTCCCAAGGCATCCAGCGCCGAGTAAGAGTAATGAGTGGGTAACTTCTGGGCTTGCTGGTTAACCTTCTTCAAGTTTTGCGATGGCAAGTCGATGCCGGAGAAGAATTGGTCTTCTTGCGTCAGCATATTCTTACGCGTCTGCAGGTAGAAGCGCTGGTAATCCGTTAACTTCTTCCCACTAGCAACCCGTTGGAGCGCCGCGTAAATAAAGTGGTCCGATTGGGCAGCAGGCATCTGCAGCAACCGTTGGGCCGCGTATTGGTCAATCGCGTCGCTACGGAAATGCGTCAGCCATTCAGCCGTCTGCAATTGTGAGTAGTAGAATCCAAAAGCATCCTTTCGCGTTCCGCTCTTCACAAACCATTGAGGCGAAATCACAAAGACCGCTTTCTTATTCCGCAATTGTCCTTGGATGTTTTGCATCACAAAGTACTGCGTCAAAGATTGTGACCCCCGGGCACCTAACAGAAATGGCCGGTAATCCCGGTGATATTTCTGTGCTAGGACCGAAGGATGCATCGGATCGAACCGGGACCATTCAGAGGACCCAAAGAACGGGACAAACCCATCCTTCAAAGCTTCCTCCTTAATGTGCTTTCCCCGCAGAACGTTGGGCGACAGCGAGACCGCTGCCTGCCGCTCGTGCGACTTGCTAACGTGGCTAAAACCTAACTTGACTGGCATTGCCAGTACCGCAAAAACTAGAACAGCCGCGAGAATTAACGGACCAAAGATCCGTAGAAGTCGCTTTGCCATTGGCTAGGCAAGGCTTTCGACTTTCGCAACGATTTTGTTGGGCGTGTCCCACTCTGACCGCTCAAATTCAGAAACTGGCACGTTGACACCTAATTCACTTTGTAATTGTAATAACAGTTGAACTGAACCCATGGAGTCCATTAACCCACTATCAAACAGGTTGTCGTCCATTGCCCCGCTAACATCGTTCCCCGTTAAGTCACTTAAAATTGCTAAAACCGTTGCTTTGATATCCATTTTGATTTCCCCCTATATGAAATTTAAACCCGTATTTTATTGGAACCATAACTTATCCAGTAATCCTGAGAAAATCAGGAAACTGAAGCAGACCATGTTTGCCGTTAAGAAGATGGCAAACCACTGCGTAAAACGGTTGTGCGGCACGCTCGCCCGGTGCTTCTTTTTGTACCGGAGCCAGGTGTCATTCACCACCAAAGCCACCCCATGAAACAGGCCGTAGGTGATGTAATACCAAGTTACCCCGTGCCAGAACCCCATGACTAACATGTTGATAATGTAGGTCACATTGGCTGTGGTCGTTGGTTTCTTGAAGACCTTATGCTTCATGAACCAGAAAACCAGTCGCATGTAGATAAAGTCCCGGAACCAGAATGACAACGTGATGTGCCAACGATTCCAGAAATCCTTGATGTTTGGTGAACGCCAAGGTTGATTAAAGTTCATCGGTGTTTCAATCCCCATGATGTAGGACGTCCCCACCGCAAACAGTGAATACCCAGCGAAGTCGAAGAACAAGTCAGCACTGTAACAGTACATGTAGCCGATGACCGGCCATGACAGGTCCAGGAAACCGCCTCGTGAATTCATCGCCATCAGCTGCAGCTTCGGCATCAACATCGTGCCGAAGTAGTACGCCAGAATGAACTTGTACAGGAATCCCACGAAGATGTACCGGATTCCCTTTTGCACCATTCCCAGGTATTTTTCCCGGTCCGGCACCGACCGATAATCAGCTTCAAACCGCCGATAACGGTCGATTGGCCCAGAAGAAATTGTTGGGAAGAATAGCATAAATTGTAAGAACGTCATGATGTTGTAGTCTTTTAACGTTCCATCCCGTGTTTCCATCATGGTCTGCACGGCTCTAAACGTTAAATAACTGACACCCAAGAAACCAATCAGGGATGACTGACCATTTTCAACTGCCGGTGTCACCTTAACAATGGTTAACGGCAGAATGGCCAGAATCACCATGACGTAGAAGAACGGCCCCGAATTCTTGTGTCTTCGGTAAACGGCATACCCCCAGGTGAGCGCCACTTCGTACAAAATGTAGATAATCAAGGCTACCCCTTGTGTCCACTTAGGACCACCAAAGGTCAGGACTAGGAAGAAGATTGAAATCAGTGTTTCGTACAAACGTGACCGCTTGCCGTATAGAAGACCAATCATTAGTGGCAACAGTGCCACCCCCAACAGGGCAAAATACGTTGGGTTACCGTATGGTTCAAATGACAGCATTACTGATTGACCTCGGCAATGATAGATTTAATATCGACCTTGCCGTTGGGGGTCATCGGTAGGCTATCTTTATAAACGAAGCGTTGTGGGATCATGTATTCCATCATATCTCCGCCTTGTAAATTTTCTTTAATTGCTTTCGTCAGGTCCAGTTCACTGGCAAAGTCGTGCGCTTGTGGCACCACCCAGGCAATCAACTGGCTGACCTTATGATTCCGATCGTAGCGGGGTACCGCCACACCGACTTGAATATGATCTTCCTGAGACAGGTAATGGTTGACCTCTTCCAGTTCGATCCGGTACCCGTGAAGCTTAATTTGAAAGTCGGTCCGACCCCGATACATAATCAGGCCATTGTCCAACTGAACCCCCAAGTCACCAGAACGGTAAACCCGCCGACCATCAACGTTCAAGAACGCCTTTTCAGTCTTTTCTGGATTGTTCAAGTAGCCCTTGGACATGGATGGACCCCAAATCAAAATCTCACCTTCAACACCGGCAGCGACTGGGTGTAATTGCGCATCAACCACCAGCATCTCAGTGTCAGCCTTGGCATAGCCAATTGGCAACCGAGGATAATCCGCTAAGATTTTATCCGTAATCTCAACTTGGGTGACCGCCACGGTTGTTTCCGTTGGACCATACGTGTTGAAGATGCGGGCGTGTGGGAACCGTTGCCGGAGCATCTGAGCTGTCGCGTGCGTTAATTCTTCACCACAGAACAAGAACCGGGTCAGGTTAGGATACCGTTCCTCACTAAACGTGGGTTCCATCAGACAAATGTCGACGAACGATGGCGTCGAGACCCAAACGTTCAGGGCCATCTTAGGCAATGTCGTGAACAAATCTCTGAAGTTATCCGTTACCGTCTTCGGTAAGGCAACTAGCGTGCCCCCTGCAGCCAACGTTGGTCCCCAATCCATCACGGACAGGTCAAACGAGTAAGGCGCCTGAGACAGCGTTCTAGGTGTCTCTGGTAACGTGAAGTCTGAACTCAACATCCAGTTCACATAGCTCAATAAGTTGGTGTGTGAAATTTGAACCCCTTTAGGTTTTCCAGTGGTTCCTGACGTAAAGATGATGTAATAAGTCTCATCCCCCGTCACTTCATGAGTCACTTGGTAATCTGCCACAGGTTGGCTCAGAATTTCGTTCAACTCCTCGGTGGCAATCACCGGAGTTCCCGTCAACGTTGTTGGCAGTGGACTGACTGCAATCGCCGCCACTGGTTTGGCAATCTCATTGATCGTGACGATTCGTTCCACTGGTGAATGCGTGTCAATGGGCACGTAGGCGTGACCACTCTTCACAATTCCTAAGAACGTCGCCATCATGTCGAACGTCTGGCCACCATACACCAGAACTGGTGACTCTCGTGGTAGATCCATTTCATCTAAATGTGCTGCTAAGGCATCCGAACGTTGTTTTAAATCACCATACGTGTTCGTCTGTCCCAAATAATCATACGCGATCCGTTCCGGATCACTTTGTGCAACCTGATCAATTGCTTTGATCATGTTTTCAATCATTCTCTATCCCCCCCAAAGGCTATCCGGCTTAATCATGTGGTCGTTGACCCCTCAACTAGAACTCGTTGTAAATAAACGTCGAGTTGTTTAATCCACTGTAGCCGTATAAATATACTAATGCCATCAAAATCACAAAGTAGAATACTGTCCAGCCAATGAACGCGATTACTGGCTGATGCCATAATGCCAGCCACTTTGCTCTCATGAAATTCACCCCCAAAGTTTTGTCGGTTGATTCGTCCCCAAAACCGACGTCCGTTCGCCACTGCTCAGAAGGGACTTTCCCCGACGAATCCTTCTGATCAGGTGAGGAGTCATGTAGCCCCAGCTACGCTCCTTATGTTTTGAGGTTATCATTGTGAAAACCGGATTGCAAACAACACTACTCAACCTTAAAGCTTTCTTTTCTTTTCGAACGGGCCCCAGTCATTTTGGGCCACAAAAAAGGCCGCTGAAAATCTTCAGCGGCCTTGATAGATTAGCTATTACAGCGTTTTTTTTCGACGACTAATTTTCGTTGAATTTATCGCGCATTTTGTTAAATAAGTTTCCTTTTCCAGTCCCCGAGACCGTCTCACCACTGGCTTTGGCAAAGTCACGTAAGGCATCTCGTTGCCCCTTGTTCAGGTTCTTAGGGGTTAAGACTTTCACGGTCACGTGTTCGTCACCGTTACCATTGCCACGTAAGCGTGGTGCACCTTTACCCTTCAAACGGAAAGTCGTTCCACCTTGTGTCCCGGCAGGAACCTTCAGCTTGACGTCACCATGAACGGTCTTGACCGTGACTTCGTCGCCCATTGTTGCTTGAACGAAGGAAATGTCCTGTTCAAAGTAGATTTCCGTGCCATCACGGCGGAAGTCCTTGCTAGGTTCAACTTGGAAGATAATGAACAGGTCACCATAACCACCGCCATTTTGGCCGGCTTCACCCTGACCCTGTAGCCGCATTTGTTGACCGTCATCCACACCAGCTGGAACGGAGACTTCAACTTCATGCCGTTCTTCTTCGTGACCGGAACCGCCACAGGTTGGGCACTTTTCCTTGATTTCCTTACCAGTTCCGTGACATACGGGGCAAGGTTGTTGGCTACGCATCCGGCCGAGTGGTGTGTTCGTCCCAGTCGTCACGAAGCCAGAACCGCCACATTGATGACAGGTAACTGGTGAGGTACCAGGTTTAGCACCATTCCCACCACAGGTATGACACTGTGATTCACGCGTGTACTTGATCTTAGTCTTCTTACCAAAGATAGCCTCTTCAAACTTCAAGTCCATCTGGTACTGAAGGTCCCGACCAGGACGTGGCGCATTGGGATTCCGTTGACCACCGCCGCCACCAAAGAATGAATTGAAGATGTCGTCGAAGCCACCGCCGCCACCAAAACCGCCGAAGCCGCCTTGTTGACCGCCGCCGAAACCACCGAAACCTTGGGAGCCATCGGCTGAACCGTACTGATCATAATTGGCCCGCTTCTGTTCATCCCCCAGCACGTCATATGCATCCTGAACGGCTTTAAATTTATCCGCCGCATCTGGCGCCTTGTTCAAGTCTGGGTGATACTTCTTTGATAATTTTCGATAGGCCTTCTTAATTTCATCCTGGCTGGCATCCTTTGCGACACCTAATACGCCATATAAGTCCGTTTCCGCCATCTTTTTCCTCCCAATTCTTACCGATATTTTTCGCTACTTGTAAGAATAGCATACTCGAAACAAAAAGCCAAAGCCCCACGGACTCTGACTTTTTGCCTACCACTTGCTACCGTGAGCTAGAAATTACTTCTTATCGTCGTCGTTAACTTCGTGGAAGTCACCGTCAACGGTATCACCGTCATTGCCAGCATCCTTGGCATCAGCACCCTTAGCAGCACCGTCGCCCTTACCTGCGGCTTGTTGTGCTTCTTGTGCTTGTTGGTATAACTTAACGGATAAGTCTTGGATAATCTTGTTCAAATCATCCTTCTTGGACTTCATATCGTCAAGGTCATTCGCTTCTTGGGCCTTCTTGAGGGCGTCACGAGCATCTTCAGCCTTCTTGATTTCGTCGTCAGAAACTTTACCCTTAACATCCTTCAAGGTCTTGTCAGTCTGGAATAAGAGTTGGTCGACTTCGTTCTTCGTGTCGACTTCTTCCTTACGCTTCTTGTCGGCTGCTTCGTTTTCCTTGGCTTCGTTCATCATCTTTTCAACTTCTTCGTCAGACAGACCGTCGGAGCTCTTGATGGTGATCTTTTGTTCCTTGTTCGTTCCCATGTCCTTAGCAGACACGTTAACGATACCGTTCTTATCAATATCAAACGTTACTTGAATTTGAGGAACCCCACGAGGTGCAGCTGGAATGTCAGCTAATTGGAAGTTACCCAAAGTCTTGTTGTCAGCAGCCATTGGCCGTTCACCTTGTAAGACGTGGATATCAACGGCTGGTTGGTTGTCAGCAGCGGTTGAGAAGACTTGCGACTTGCTGGTAGGAATCGTCGTGTTCCGGTCGATCAACTTGGTGAAGACGCCACCCATCGTTTCGATACCTAAGGACAATGGCGTAACATCCAACAGAACAACGTCCTTCACATCACCGGTGATGACCCCACCTTGTACAGCGGCACCTAAAGCAACAGCTTCGTCAGGGTTGATGGAGTGGTTGGATTCCTTACCCGTCCACTTTTCAACGGCTTCTTGAACGGCTGGAATCCGAGTGGACCCACCGTTTAAGATAACAACGTCGATGTCGCTAGCTTGTAAGTCAGCATCCTTCAAGGCGTTTTCAACTGGGATCCGGGTCTTTTCAACCAGGTCAGCAGTCAATTCGTTGAACTTAGCACGGCTCAAGCTCTTTTCCAAATGCAGTGGGCCGTTATCCCCAGCGGAGATAAATGGCAAGCTGATGGAAGCTTCAGTCACACCAGAAAGGTCCTTCTTAGCTTTTTCAGCAGCATCCTTCAAACGTTGAACAGCCATCTTGTCCTTGGACAAGTCCACACCATTTTCCTGCTTGAAGCCATCGATCAACCAATCCATGATCTTTTGGTCGAAGTCATCCCCACCTAAATGGGTATCACCGTTCGTAGACAGAACGTCAAAGACACCGTCACCTAAGTCCAAAACAGAAACGTCAAAGGTCCCACCACCAAGGTCGTAGACCATGACTTTTTCATCTTTGTCTTGCTTGTCCAAACCATAAGCCAAAGCAGCGGCCGTTGGTTCGTTGATGATCCGTTCAACGTTCAAGCCAGCAATCTTACCGGCATCCTTCGTAGCTTGCCGTTGGGCATCGTTGAAGTAAGCTGGGACCGTGATGACAGCCTTGTCGACCGTATCACCAATGTAGTCTTCAGCAAAAGCCTTCAGGTGTTGTAAGATCATTGCGGAAACTTGTTCTGGCGTGTAATCCTTGCCATCAACCGTTTCCTTGAAGCCAGATTCACCCATGTGACTCTTGATAGATGAAATCGTGTTGGGGTTAGTGATTGCTTGCCGCTTGGCAACTTCACCGACTTGTGTTTCGCCGTCTTTAAAAGCAACGACGGATGGCGTCGTCCGGGCGCCTTCTTTGTTCGCAATAATCTTTGGGGTGCTACCTTCAAGAACGGCAACGGCTGAGTTAGTCGTCCCTAAGTCAATCCCGATAATCTTGTTACTTGCCATCAAAAATTCCCTCTTTTATAGTTTTTTTGTTTGTTTAATTATTGTGCGACAACGACCATTGCTGGCCGAAGTACACGGTCCTTCAAGAGATAACCCTTTTGGAGCACCTTGACGACCGTCTCTGCATCCTGTCCTGCTTCAGCGGGAACGGATTGCACGGCCTGATGACGCGTTGGGTCAAACTTTTGGCCCATAGCCTCAATCTCCGTGACGTTGTTACGCTTCAAGGCGTCTTCCAAGTGATCGTAGGTCATTTGGACACCCTTCTTAAGCTGAGCACCCGTATCATCGGTTGCTTCAACTGCGAGGGCCCGCTCCAGGTTATCGATCACGGGGAGCACGTCCTTTGCAAGTTGTTGGCCATCATACTTGATGAGCGTCGCTTGTTCCTTTTGGAACCGCGTCTGCATGTTTTGCACTTCGGCTTCGGCCCGCAAGTACTTGTCCTCAAAGTCACTGGCTTTCTTCTCTAAGTCAATCACTTCTTGCGACTTAGGCGCTGCTTGGGAATTGCCCGTTGCGTCCTTGCCTTGCTCAGTCTTGCCTGAATCTTGCTTGGTTGTGGCGGCCTTTGCCGCAGTTTCATCATCAGTGGATGGTTGTTGCTTGTCAGCCACGATAAAAAACCTCCCTTTCTTTACTCGTCGTAAAACCGATAATAATCTAAAAGTTTTTTCGCGAGCTCTTCACGAAACGCACCGACAATTCCCAACATCCGCGAGTACGGCATGCGGGTCGGCCCGAGAATGGCAATCATGCCCTTCCCGTGCTGATCAACGTCATAGGTTGCGGTGATCAGGCTGTAATTACGTAACGCATCGTTGGTCATCTCATTACCGATCTGAACGGAAATGTTATCGCTCGGTTGTCCTAAGACGTTGGCGATATCATCACTCTGGTCGATCAGTGAATACAGTGACTTCAGTGAATCGACGTCGCTATCCTGTGAGAAGTTCAACAGGTTCAACCGACCGCCGACGTAGAAGCGCTCCTGAGCTGCTCGGGTCAACACATCGCCGAAAATATCCAAGAATCCGGTGGGACTCTGAAGATAATTAGCAATTTGCGCGGGAATGTCGAGCTGCAGTTTCTTAATCACTTCTGGTAAGGTCAACCCTACCAGTTGATCATTAATCAACCGCACGACGGCTTCCAGCTGGTCGCCCTTAACATCTTCACTCACATCAAACGTCTGGTTTTCCACATCACCACCGTCAGTCACGAGAATTGCCATTACCTGACGCCGGCCTAATGGCACCAGCCGGAACCCGCTTAACCGGGCATCCTTCAGTTCTGGCTTCAACGTAAACGCCGTGTACGACGTCAGATTGGATAGAATCGTGGCGGACTGTGAAATGATCTCATCGATCTTGTGGAAATCCCCACCAAGTGAGGATTGAATCACGTCCATATCGTTTGGTTGCAGTGGATCTGGCTTAACCAGATGATCAACGTAGTACCGATAGCCTTCCACTGAAGGAATGCGCCCAGATGAGGAGTGGGTCTTCTTGATCAATCCTTGCTCCTCAAGCGCGGCCATCTCGTTACGAATTGTCGCTGAGCTTACGTGGATGGGTAACTGCTTGGCTAATGCCTTTGACCCCACCGGTACCCCGGTGTTAGTAAAGTCGCGGACAACGGCTCGCAGAATCATCATTTGTCTTTCTGAAAGCATCACAATCACCCCTTTTTTAGCACTCAAACTATACAAGTGCTAAGACACATATATAATGTAGCAAAACCGGGTTTTGAAGTCAAGAAATCTGGCAGAATTTTTAGCAAACTCTGCTGTTAAGTGCTAATTTTTTTGATTTTGACCTGAATTCGGCCTAAACGCATCATTTTTCTGACGAGCACTGATACCCTTAAACGACCTAGTGGGCACCCGAAACTATTTCCACCTGCTAAACACGTCAATAAAAAAGGAGACCAGAAATTTTCATCTCGGCCTCCATCGCGTAACAAGTTGATACCCACTACACCTCATTATATTAAATTAGATTCGACTAGCCACAGGGTTAACTGGATATGGACCCGGTCGTACTTGGTAAACCAAACCTCACTTAGTCAGCGGCTACTTGCTTAAAGTAATCTCTGGTTGCCACTTCATCCTGCTTGAGTTGCGCCACCAGGGCCTCAACGCCGTCAAACTTAACTTCACCACGTAACCGATGGTGCCACTCGACCTCGACCGGCTCACCATACAGGTTGCCTTGGAAATCGAGTAGATTCATCTCAACGGTAATCGGCCGATTGTCACCAAAGGTCACGTTGCGACCTACTGAAACCATCCCAGGATACCAGATTGCGCCTACTTTTAGCCGAGCCGTGTAGATACCAATACCTGGCAGCCATTCGTCTTCCGGTGACAATACATTGGCTGTAGGGAACCCAATCGTTCGGCCCCTGGCTTCACCGTGAACGACCAAGCCAGTCGACCGGTACGTGTACCCCAATAACTGGTTGGCTAAGTCCACGTCGCCCGCCTTCAAGGCCTGACGAATGCGCGTGGAACTAATTTTTTCCTGGTTCTTAGCCTCTTCGGCCACAGTGATCACGTCAAACCGTCCCTGGGCGTACCCAGCGAGCTTATCCATGGTCGCCACGTCCTTTTTTCCGTAAGTGTGGTCAAAACCAGCCACAGCGGCTACCGTGTGAAACTTCACGAGGTAGTTGTCGACAAACTCCTGGGGCGTTTGCGCTGAGAATTCCCCGGTATAATTGACCAAGAAGACCCGGTCTACACCCAACCGGTCTAGCTTACGCAACTTGCGCTCAGTCGTACTCAAATACTTCCGGTCATCTGGTTCCAGTGGTCGATAAACCAAGGCCGGATGATGATCGTAGGTCAGAACCGCTAGTTTAACGTTACGGTCCCGTGCTTCCGCCTTCGCCCGGTTAATGACCGCTTGATGCCCACGATGGACCCCATCAAAGAATCCCATGGCTAAGACCACCGGCTCATTCGGAATCTGCCGTTCATCTAACGGATGGTGGATGTTGATAACTTCCATTTTGCAATTCCTCTTCTCAAAGCTTAATTCACCGCAAACATTTTAAGCGGCTTATATTGTTTTTTTTCATCGGACCACTGGTAGAGACACTTAGTCTGGCCCTGATAGCTCAACGCAATCGTTGGCGCCGAACTGGACACCTCATGGGCGCTCAAAAAAACGCCATTCTTCACCAGGCCCCATAAATGGTCGTCTAAGGCCACATGTGGGAAGTCTTGGAGTGCGTAATCAATTGGTCGTAAAACGTCGCCTAGGCGTTCCTCAGCTACTGCTGACGCCACTTCATCCAGGCTGACCGCCTGGTCAAGCGTAAAACCTCCGCTCTTTAGCCGAGTCAAATCAGACATGACAGCTGGTACGCCCAAAGCCCGACCTAAGTCGACGGCAAGGGTCCGGATATAAGTCCCCTTAGAACAGCCAATTTCAAACTTGATTGTTTGGGTCCCGGCCGTTCCCTCAAAGGTACCCGCATCAGTCAACGTAAAGTGGTCAACCGTAATGGTCCGCGTTGGCCGTTCCACAGTCTCTCCAGCTCGCGCATATTCATACAACTTGCGCCCATTCACCTTCACAGCAGAAAACATGGGCGGTGTTTGCTGGATCGTCCCCGTCAAAGTCGCCGCGGCCGCCTTGAGATCTACCAGAGAAAAAGGTTCAGTCAACTGCCGCCGACTGATTTCTTCGCCGTCTAAGTCTTCCGTCGTGGTCGCAAAACCGAGCGTGACGCTTCCCCGGTAAACCTTACCGGAAGCCATTAGGTAAGGAACCACCTTCGTGGCTGATCCGATACAAATGGGTAAAACCCCATCCACGCCTGGATCCAATGTGCCACTATGTCCCACTTTTTTCGTGTGTAAAATGTGTCGTAACTTTGCCACGCAGTCAAAGCTGGTCAGACCGCGTTCCTTATATAGGGGAATGATACCGTCCATTGAGACTCCTCCAATTTTTTGGTTGTGGTTAAGTGTGATGCTATTTCCAATCCTGGGTAACGGCTTAAAAAACGCCGCCACCCGATTGACGCTAAATGTCAGTTCTATTAGCCTATCACTCTTTGTGAAATTAGGCCAGACTCACGACGTCGGTGAGTGGTTTCTACTGCCAATTTCAGTAACTAAAGATTGAAAGTTTTGAATCCCCGTTAGTCTCATCACAACAACATTTAAATTAGTCTACCTCACAGCTCACACATTGCTTTGCAGTCAATTACCGAAAACCTACCACAATTCACGCAAGTAGCGCCTTCAACCACGCACATGCTAAACCGCAATCAGAGCCGGAGGCGGCCAGGGATGGTGCCGGCCGTGATAGTGGTGTTAGCTGGCGATTTTCTGCCAGCTTAAACCACGGGCGACTTTGAAGACACGGAATTTGCGTGGCTTCAAATCGAGCGAGAAGCCCGCCTTTTGGCTGAAGCGTCCCCACAGCAGGCCCCATCCCTGGCCACCGGAGTGCGGGCAATTGACAAGATAGCTGAGCAACCAAAAAGGCGCCGATCCGCTGAGATCAACGCCTTTCGTGGTGAAACTGCACCGGTTAGTCCTTGTGGTGAAGTTCGCTTAACAGTTCATCGATATGACTACCGTAACGAACAGACGAATCCTGTTCGAAATTCAGTTCAGGCGTCTTGTAGATGCTTAAACGAGACCCTAATTCTGAACGAATCAGGCCAGTAGCCTTGTTTAACCCCTGCTGCGTTTTTTCTGCAGACGAGGCTTTATCAGACAAAATACTGTAGTAAATCGTTGCCTGTTGCAAGTCACCAGTGACTTCCACGCCGGTAACGGTGACACCCTCGACCCGAGGATCGCGAACACGTTTTAGTAGAATATCCGTAACTTCCCGTTGGATTTCTTGTTCCAACCGGCCAACTCGATATTGTGCCATTTACGTTTGCCTCCGATTTTTATTTAACGGGAACTTCCTTCATCACGTAGGCTTCGATAACGTCGTCTACCTTGATGTCGTTGTAGTTCTCGATAGTTAATCCTAATTCATAACCCATCTTAACTTGCTTGACGTCGTCCTTGAAACGCTTCAAGCTACCAAGTTTACCTTCATAGATGACCACGCCGTCCCGAATCAAACGAACGTCGGCGTCAGCCGTCACGTAACCTTCAGTAACCATCCCACCGACGATAGTGCCGACCTTAGAAGCGTGGAAAATGTTCTTAACTTCAATTTGGCCAGTAACTTCTTCTTCGTAAGTAGGTTCCAGCATCCCCTTCATCGCCGTTTCGATTTCATCGATGGCGTTGTAGATGACGTTGTGCAGGCGAATGTCGACCTTGTCGCTGTCGGCTTGAGCCCGTGCTTGTGGTGTTGGACGAACGTTGAACCCAATGATGATGGCGTCAGAGGCTTCTGCCAACGTGACATCACTTTCATTGATGGCCCCAACGGCAGAGTGAATGATGTTGACCCGCACGCCAGAAACGTCGATCTTCTTCAAACTACCTGCCAAGGCTTCAACGGAACCTTGAACGTCAGCCTTGATGATGACGTCAACTTCCTTCATTTCGCCTTCCTTAAGGGAATCAAAGAGATTGTCCAAGGTCACGTGGTTGGTATTGCCCCGTTCCTTGACTAAGGCTTCCTTAGCCCGTTCTTCACCAGCGGCCCGTGCCGTCTTCTCATCGTCAAAGACCACGAAACGGTCCCCGGCTTCTGGCACGTCGTTCAACCCAGTGATTTCCACTGGCGTCGATGGACCGGCATCTTTGATCCGCCGACCACGTTCGTTAACCATCGTCCGAACACGCCCAAAGGTGTTCCCAACAACGATAGGATCCCCAACGTGTAAGGTCCCTTGTTGAACCAACAATGTGGCAACGGAACCTTGACCTTGGTCCAACCGAGCTTCGATGACGTTCCCAGCACCATTTTGGTCTGGGTTAGCCTTCAATTCAAGCACTTCGGCTTGTAAGAGAATCATGTCGAGCAATTCATCGATGTTCTTGCCAAACTTCGCTGAGATTTCAACGAAGATGGTGTCGCCACCCCAGTCTTCAGGAATCAATTCGTATTCCGTTAATTGTTCCATGACGTGGTTCGGGTTAGCACCCGGCTTATCGATCTTGTTGACCGCCACGATGATTGGCGTTCCGGCAGCCTTCGCATGGTGAATGGCTTCGATGGTTTGTGGCATCACACCATCATCAGCGGCAACTACCAGCACAGTCAGGTCGGTGATTTCGGCACCACGCGCACGCATTTCAGTAAAGGCAGCATGTCCTGGCGTATCCAAGAACGTAATCAACTTGTCGTTGTAGTGGACTTGGTAAGCACCAATGGCCTGCGTGATCCCACCAGCTTCGCCTTCAGTGATGTGAGAATGACGTAAGTGATCCAACAGCGTCGTCTTACCATGGTCAACGTGTCCCATGATTGTGACAACTGGTGCCCGCGATTCTAAGTGGTCAGTGTTAGCCATTTCGGCGTCAAAGGCCTTATCGATGTCAGAAACATCGACTTGAACCTTTTCTTCAGCCTTGATGCCATAGTCATCAGCCAAGATCTCAATCGTATCCTTGTCCAGAGATTGGTTTTGGTTGACCATCACACCCAGCATGAAGAGCTTCTTCACGATTTCAGCTGATGAACGGTGTAAGATTTTTGCCAAATCTTGAGCGTTCATGCCATCAGTGTAGAGTAAGGTTTCTGGTAAAGCCTTGTTCTTACGTTCTGGCGCGCCCTTGTGTTGGTTTGTGTCTTTGATCCGTTGGTTCTTCTTGTAACGGTTATTATTATTGTTATTACGGCGACGGTTATTGCGGTTGTTCCGGTTATTCCGGCCCCCGCGACTGTTGGTACTGTTACTGCTACTCCGCCGGCCATTGCTATTATTTGTATTATTATTCAAACTTCCACCAAATCTGCCGGTGCCGGAATTATGTTGTTCAGTATGATTACTCCCGGCCTGGCCATTATTTTTATTGTTGTTACGATTATTTTGGTTCCCAGTTCCCTGACTTTGGTTCCGGTTCCCAGTACTGTGGTTCTGCTGGTTACCGTTACCTTTGTTTTGGCTCTGGTTCCCATTGGTGTGGCTATTCTGCCGATTAGGTGACGCTTGCGACCCATGATTGTTCTGATGAGTCGTGGCGTTACCCTTCGTGTGACCACCCTGGTTTGCGGGGCGCGCTGCCTCAGTCTTGACCGGTTGCTTAGCCTGTGGCTTGGCAGCTGGTTTAGACCCCGCAGCCTTTGGTTGAAAGGCTGCCCGCAGTTGACGTTCTTCGTTATCGCCGAGCGTTGACATGTGGTTTTTCACCGGAAAGCCTTTTTCTTCGGCTTTCGCGATGATCTGTTTACTGGAGACGTTAATTTCTTTTGCGAGTTCATAGATTCGCTTCTTCCCCATATCTTCACACTCCTTAATTTTCGGCCGATCACGAGAACGTCAGATGGTTACTGAAGTAGTTGTTGCATTTTCCGGACGAATCCCGGATCGGTGATTGCTATGACCGTGCGCGCGGACCCAATGGCCGTGCTCAACTGGTCTTTGGTAAATGATTCATTCAACGGGACGTTATAGCTCGTTGTCTTGTCACGAAATTGCTTCTGACTGCTCTTACCAGTATCACTAGCCAGTAAGACCAACTTGGCAGAAGAATCCCGCACAGCGGCTAAAACGAAGGATTCGCCGGTAACCAATTTACCTGCTCGCCGGACCAATCCTAATAATTGTAAAGCTTGCTCGGCATTAGTCATTGTTAAATAATTCCCGCCGTGCTTGCTGATGATCAACGTAAGCGATTAAATCGTCGTAAAACTGGTCATCGATCTTAACACCAAAGGTATGGTCAAAAGTCCGTTCCTTCTTGGCCCGCTTAGCAATGTCTACGTCCAAAGAGATGTAGGCACCACGCCCGGATTGTTTCCCAGTAGGATCAACACTAACTTCTTGATCCTGGTTGCGAACGACCCGGACCAGTTGCTTCTTTGGTGCCATTTCCCCGGTCACAATGTCCTTGCGCATGGGGATCTTCCGTTGTTTCATGGGTCTTAACCCTCCTTCAGATGTAAACTATTCTGCAGACTGATCATCATCAGTGGCTTCGCTAGTTGACTCTGCCGCTGCTGGTGCATCATCTTCATCTGGTGTAACGTCGTCAGTCGTGGCTTCGCTAGGCGTTACGTCATCAGGCGTTGCGCTTACCTCATCGCCAGCATCTTCCGTGGCAGCGTCGTCAGTAGGTGCCTGATCAGCTTCCATTATAGCAGATGCTTCTGATTCTGATTTAATATCAATCTTATATCCAGTCAACTTAGCGGCTAACCGGGCATTTTGGCCCCGCTTACCAATGGCTAAGGATAATTGATAGTCAGGAACAACGACTTCACAAGCCCGTTCGTTGTTGGGGTCAAAAATGACATCCAAAACTTCGGCTGGGTTCAGCGCGTTAGCGATAAACTTCGCTTCATCATCCGTCCATTCCACGATATCCATGTTTTCGCCACCGAGTTCGTTGACGATGGTTTGGACCCGTTGCCCACGAGGACCAACACTGGTTCCCACGGGGTCAATGTCGGGGTTGTTCGAACGAACAGCCACCTTGGCCCGGTCACCGGCTTCACGCGCGATGGCCATGATTTCAACCGTCCCGTCGTAAATTTCAGGGACTTCTTGTTCAAACAAACGCTTTAACAAATCAGCGTGCGTCCGACTAACGAAGACTTGGGGACCCTTGGTGGCGTTTTCGACCCGCGTCACGTAGACCTTGATGCGGTCATGAATCCGGTAGGTTTCGTTAGGCATTTGATCCTGACGACCCATTACGGCTTCGACCTTACCCAAACTCACGTAAACGAAACGGGAGTCCTGACGCTCAACTTCACCAGTGACGATTTCATTTTCGTATTGGCTGTATTGATCGTAGATAATCGTCCGTTCGGCTTCACGAACCCGTTGCAAGATAACTTGCTTAGCAGTCTGTGCAGCAATCCGGCCGAAGTTCTTAGGCGTAACTTCGAACTTGATATCATCGCCTAATTCATAACCTTTGTTGATGGTCAGTGCTTCATCTAAGCCAACTTCCAAGCGAGAATCGTAGACTTGGTCAACGACTTTTTTAACGGCGAAGACGTGGATATCACCCTTACGTGGGTCAAAATTGACTTCAACGTTTTGGGCTTGGTCGTAGTTCCGCTTGTAAGCAGAAACTAAAGCGGCTTCCAGAGCGTCAATAACGATTTGCTTATCGATACCCTTTTCCGTTTCCAGGACGTCTAACGCCCCCAATAATTCTTTACTCATGTTTTGCTTCGCTCCTTATTCGTTAGAACTTGATGGCTAAACGGGCCTGGGCAATGTTATCACGAGGAATCGTCAGGGTTTTGATTCGGCCCTTCAGGTTAACCTTAAGATCCATGCTTTCATCCGTCAATGTCAACAGTGTTCCTTCATAGACCTTGCTCTGACCAATCTTTTGGTAGAGGGAGACGTGAATGTAATCACCCACGGCCTTTTCAAAGTCTTCTGGTTTCTTCAGTGGTCGTTCGGCACCTGGTGAGGATACCTCCAGGAAGTAGGCCTGAGGAATTGGATCCGGATCGAGGCTGTCCATTTTTTCGGACACCTCGTCACTGACCATTGCACATTCCTCGATGTTGATACCACCGGGCTTATCAATGTAGAGCCGCAGGTACCAACTCTTACCTTCCTTAACAAATTCAACGTCAACTAGCTCAAACTGATGCTGCGCCACGATTGGCTGGGCTAAGGCCGTCACGGTCTCGACGACAGTACTCAAAGAATTCCGCCTCCTACATTTTTCCATTAAAAAGAGTGAGCATTGACTGCTCACTCATTTAAAAACGAGTTTAACTACAAACACAACTTTACTACAGTTTCCCCGTGATTGCAACTGTTCCACCACTTACGCCTCGCAAGTGAGCAGGAGCAAAACGAAGCCGACAATTGTAATAAATTCAAATACCAAGAAATTCAGTCGCGTCGAATTCATTGCCTTCAAACTAAACGTCTTGATGAGGGTCAGGATGAACGCCACCACGAAGTAGGCGATCACCATGGCTAAAAAGGTCGCTTCACCAACGTTGGCCAAGAGTCCGAACAAAATGTAACCTAAACCAATCAAACAATAACCTGCCAGAAAAATCCACCCATCTGGTAATCTTACGAAATGTCGTAGCATGGTGAACACCCGCTTTCGTTAGAGTTTATTAATGGTCTTTTCATTCCTCACTCATAGTATATCACGAATTGCCGGTTTTGTAAGCGTTTACAAGACTATTTTATCACGGTTTGTTTAATTAATGACAATTGAGGGATTGCCGCCTCCGGCTGCCAGGGCTGACGGCCACTGTGGGGACCGGGGAAAGCCATAGTGCGGTCTTTTCCCTCGGCTTGAAGCCCCGGCAAATCACCGGGTCTCCAAGGCCGTCCCACGCTGTAAGCTGGTAACCCACCAGCTAACACCGTCGACACAGTGGCCATCATCCCTGGCCTCCTGCGGCTACGTTAGTCAATTCATTGCTCACTGGGATAACTACCATAACAAATTGGTCGTCTGAACGCTTGTAACGTTGATTATCCACTTCAAAATAACATATGTGCTAAAAACTGAAAGCACTGAAACACCCACCGTACCTGATGCAACGAGGATTGGATATTGGGGTTCGGCATACATAGTGGGAAATTGCAGCTTTACCGTTCGCCAAATTTGACTCACTCTCGGCTACCTTGTTGAGCGCCAATAATATTGCGTAAGTGCTGCTGTCCAGGCTTTTAAGCTAGCTTAGTTTCCAAGAATCGTTTAACCGGAGGCGGTCAGAGGTGGAGCCAGCTGTGTCAACGGTGTTAGCCGATTTTCGGCATACAGCGTGGGACGTGTTTGGAGACTGGTGATTTTTCCAGGCTTCAAACCGAGCCGAAGGACTGATTTTCAGGCCGGAGGCGTTCCCCACAGCAGGCGGAATCTCTGGCAGCCGTATGTGGCTGAGTGAGGCTAATTTTAAGTCTATAATGCCTTACTATTCTTGGCTTAATAACGTCTTTACTACCATGCAAAAAAGGCTCGGCTCAGCAGCTTGCTAAGTCGAACCTTTCTGTGGCGTCTGTGACAAAATCGCAAACGTCTTTTCCTTCTTCAAATATTGTCGCGGTGTTTACTGCTCGCTACATCATATCGTCAAATAGACTCAATTGGTTTTCATCTGGTAAGCCATTCAGCACACCATTTTCCGTCATGAAGTCGATGATCGTTTTGGAGACCTTGCCTCGCTTGGCTAAGTCTTCCTTTGAGATAAATGCACGGTCATTTCGCGCAGCCACGATTTGCTTGGCAACGTTCAAGCCTAACCCTGGGGCTGACTGGAAAGGTGCAATCAACGTATCGCCGTCAATGATCCAGTCGGCCGCATCGGACTTATCCAAATCAATCATCTTGAACTTGTAGCCCCGTTCCAGCATTTCATTGGCCAGTTCTAGAACCGTCAATAGGTTCTTGTCCTTAGTCGACGCATCCATTCCTTGGTCAGTGATTGCCTTCATGGCAGCCTTAACCGCCGTTTTCCCCTGAGACATGGCAACGACATCGAAGTCGTCCGCCCGCACAGAGAAGTAAGCTGCGTAGTAAATGATTGGGAAGTAGACCTTAAAGTAGGCCACCCGTAACGCCATCAACACGTAAGCAGCGGCATGCGCCCGGGGGAACATATACTTGATCTTCAAACAAGAATCAATGTACCAGTCTGGACAGTCCGTCGCCTTCATCTTGTCCTGCCATTCATCCGGGATTCCGCGACCCTTCCGCACGTGTTCCATCACTTGGAACGACGTTTCGGAATCGAGACCGAAGTTGATCAAGTCGGTCATGATGTTATCCCGACAACCAATCACGTTGGCAATGGTGGCGGTGCCGTTCTTAATTAATTCTTCGGCATTCCCCAACCACACGTCGGTCCCATGAGACAAACCAGAAATTTGGAGCAATTGTGAGTAGTTCTGAGGATGCGTTTCTTCCAGCATCCCCCGCACGAACCGCGTACCAAATTCAGGCACACCCAGTGTTCCCGTCTTAGACTGAATCTGTTCTGGCGTCACACCCAATGAATCCGTCCCGGAGAACAATGCCATGACACCCGGGTCATCCATTGGGATGGTCTGAGGATCGACCCCCGACAAATCCTGCAGTGTCCGGATCATCGTGGGATCATCATGTCCCAGAATATCAATTTTTAAAATGTTGTCATGAATCGAATGGAAATCAAAGTGGGTCGTTTGCCAAGCGGCATTTTGGTCATCGGCCGGATACTGGATCGGCGTAAAGTCGTAAATATCCATGTAATCTGGCACAACAATGATCCCCGCGGGATGTTGCCCGGTCGTCCGTTTGACCCCGGTCGCCCCTTTGGCCAGCCGGTCAATTTCTGCGCCCCGGAACGTCTGCTCCGTGTCACGCTCGTAGGCCTTCACGTACCCGTAAGCCGTCTTATCTGCCACAGTACCAATTGTTCCGGCCCGATACACGTTCTTTTCACCGAACAACACCTTGGTGTAGTTATGGGCGATCGGTTGGTAGTCCCCAGAGAAGTTCAAATCAATATCGGGGACCTTGTTCCCTTTGAATCCCAAGAAGGTTTCGAAAGGAATGTTATGACCATCGCCAATCATGAGCGTCCCACAGTTCGGACAATCTTTTTCCGGTAAGTCATACCCTGAGCTGTATTCCCCTTTGGTATAGAAGTGAGAATACTGACACTTGGGACAACGGTAGTGCGGTGGCAGGGGGTTCACTTCAGTGATTCCCGTAAACGTGGCGACCACACTGGATCCAACGGACCCCCGGGACCCAACCAAGTAACCGTCCTTATTGGACTTGGCTACCAGTCGTTGCGCGATCAAGTAAATCACGGAGAACCCGTTCCCAATAATTGACTTCAATTCCCGGTCCACTCGATGTTGTACCAGTTCGGGCAGTGGATCCCCGTACCACGCGTGGGCGGTATCCATGGTCCGCTGCCGGATTTCATCCTCGGCACCCTCCATCCGCGGCGTGTATAGCTTATCTTTCAACGGATGGACGTCATCCACATCGTTGGCAATCTGCTGGGTGTTGGTGACCACGATTTCCTTGGCCGTTTCTTCACCTAAGTAGGCAAAGTCCTTCAGCATTTCGTCCGTCGACATGAAGTGTGCGTCTGGCAATTCCTGCCGGTTGAGCGGATTGGCGCCCCCCTGAGAGTGAATCAGGATTTTCCGGTAAATATAGTCCTCTGGATTTAGGTAGTGAACATCCCCAGTGGCAACCACCGGCTTATTCAGGTCGTGACCCAGCTTGACCATGTTCCCCACGATTTCTTCCAGATTCGCCTCGTCAGCAATCAAGCCAGAATCAATCAACGGTTGGTAAGCCGCCTTGGGTTGGACTTCCAAATAGTCGTAGTACTTCGCCTTGGCAGCGGCTTCGACTTGCCCCTTTTGCATCATGGCCGTGAAGACTTCACCCGATGAACAGGCGGAACCCACGATGATGCCATCACGGTAGTGGTCGAGCACACTCCGCGGCACCCGGGGCACCCGGTAGTAATAATCCACGTTGGACGCCGAGACCAGTTTAAACATGTTCTTCAAACCGTCCTGCGTCTTCGCAATCAGAATCGCATGACTTGGCCGCGCGTGCTTGTACGCATCGTTATCGGTCATGTGATCGTTCAACTGATCGTGATACTGAATATTGTAGCGTTCTTCCGCATCCTTCAAGAACAAGTAGTTCAAATGTCCGGTCGATTCCGCATCGTATACGGCCCGGTGATGGTGCTCCAGGCTGACGTGGAACCGCTTGGCCAGTGTGTTCAACCGATAACTCTTCAAGGTTGGATACAGGAAGCGGGCCAGCGTCAACGTATCAATGATGGGGTTGGGAATTTCTGGCATCCCATGGCGCTTATACCCAGTGTTCATGAACCCCACGTCAAACGTCACGTTATGACCAACGATGATTGCGTCGCCACAGAACTCGCGGAAGAGTTTGAAGACTTCTTCTTCAGACTTCGACCCAGCCACCATATCATCCGTGATACTGGTCAGGTTCGTCGTCTGTTCAGACAGCGGGAAGCCAGGATCAATGAATTCCTCAAATTGGTCAACCACATTCTTGTGCTGCATTTTGACGGCTGATAATTCAATGACTTTATCATAAATGGCGGATAGCCCCGTCGTTTCCACGTCAAATACCACGTACGTTGCACCGTCTAGTGGCTCGTGAGCGCTGTTGTAGCCAATTGGCACCCCATCGTCCACCAGGTTGGCTTCAACCCCGTAGAGCATCTTTACGCCGGCCTTAGCTCCCGCATTGAATGCTGCCGGAAACCCTTGAAGGTCAGCGTGGTCTGTAATGGCTAGTGCGGGCATGCCCCATTTTTTTGCCTGATTGACGTAATCGCCGATTGGATTGGTGGCGTCCATCTGACTCATCGTGGTATGCAGGTGGAGTTCCACCCGTTTTTCACCCTCTGGTGCGGTGTCTTGACGCGTGGCGTGCTTGACTTGGTTAATGTCATACGCCGTCAAAACCAGGTCACGAACATAGCTGTCTTCTTGGACGCTCCCACGAACTTTGACCCAGCTACCCTCTTCGATACCAGCAAATTGGGCTTCGTCTTCAGCACCCTTCGAGAATTTCTTGACGGAAATGGAAGACGTATAATCAGTGATTTTAATCGTTAATAGTTGACGACCAGACCGCAACTTCCGGATTTCCTTATCGAAGATGTACCCCTCGACAATGACGGACCGTTCCTCTTGGGTAATATCCACCATCCGTAGCGTCGGCTGGTCACCCTTGATTTGACGACCAATCTGAGTGGGACCACTCGCTGCCGGTACATCCTCTTGCCGCTTCTGGTTAGCTTTTTCAATGGCCACGGCCGCCTGCTGGGCTAACTGAGCATCCGTCTTCTCTTGACGGGCCTTAAACTCATCAATTTTGGCCTGTGACCGGGATTCATCCACCATCACATGAATGTTGAACTTAGGAAAACCGGCATCTACGTAGCTGTCCTCAATCGGTCCCAGGGCCTGATTGGTCAGGAAGTCCTTAACCACTTCATTCTGAGCGTACAACAAGACCCGACCATCACTATCTAGCTCTGGCACTTGTGACTGACACAGTTCCTGAACCAGGTTACCCGTCAAGCCACTGTTTTTAACGATCCACTGCCAGTAGTCTCCCAACAAACGGCTCGTTAACTCGGGTTCAGCCACTTCAATGGTGGCCTCGACCGTGGCGATTTCTCTGAAAGCCACCTGCAAGTGATTGTGAAAATCAACAAAAGCAGTAAATGGCAGAATGGTGGGCATTTTCAAGAAGAAATGCCAACGCCGGGACTGTTCGTGTACAGTCAAGCGGTCAATGGTCGCCGTTTGATAGTACGGCTGATCAGCCATTTCTGTGAGTTCTAATTGCTGTAATAATTTTTCAAATAAAGCATGGCGATCTTCGTCCACGAGGAAACTCCTTTCGTCTCATTGAACGATGGCCCGGCTAACCGGCCACCATCGCGTGTGTCGTTAGAAAAAGACCAGCCGTGAATGCTGGTCTTTACGGTAAACTTAGTCAATATCTTTGAAAAGAATCTCAACGGTACTGGCAACTTCGTCTTTAATGACTTCGACCGTTTCACCGGTCTTACGAATCTTAATTTCAACGATACCTTCGCCGGCCTTCTTACCGATGGTAATGCGGACAGGAATCCCCATTAAATCGGAATCAGCAAACTTAACCCCTGGCCGTTCTTTCCGGTCATCAGTCAAGACCCGGTACCCTTTGGCCGTTAACTGCGTTTCCAATTCTTCAGTCAGACTGGCTTGGTCTTCCTTCTTCAGGTTGACTGGAACCAGGTGAATGTCGAATGGCGCAATGTTACGAGGCCAAACCAGCCCATTTTCATCGGCTTGTTGTTCAGCAACGGCGGAGAGCAACCGACTCACACCGATTCCGTAACAGCCCATGATGACAGGCTTCTGCCGGCCACCTTCGTCAAGAACCGTTGCACCTAAGGAATCAGAGTAACGCGTCCCCAACTTGAAGATGTGCCCGATTTCAATTCCCTTAGTAAACTTCAGGACACCGGACCCATCTGGCGACAAGTCACCCGGCTGAACATCACGGAAATCACCGTAGGCATCGACCCGGAAGTCCCGGTCGACGTTGGCGTTGATGTAGTGATGCTCGTCTTCATCGGCACCAACGACGATGTTGACCATGTCACCCACGTATTGGTCGGCTAAGATCTTCACGTCTTCGCTAACACCAACGGGACCCAAGGAACCAAAGTTGGCTCCTAAGAACTGTTGGGCTTGTTCTGGCGTTGCTGGGTCTAAGAAATCAGCGTCCAAGAAGTTCTTGAGCTTGGTTTCATTGACTTGGTGATCACCACGCATCAATACCATGACAGGCTGTTCATCAGCTACGTACAACATACTTTTGACCAAAGTTGATGGTTTAACGTCCAAGAATTCGGCAACTTCATCAATCGTGTGTGCGCCCGGCGTTTCGATTTTTTCCAAATCGCCCAATGGTGCGTGAGACTTCTTACTGATGAAGAGGCTCTTGGCCATTTCCAAGTTAGCCGCATAGTCCGAGGAATCGGAGTAGACAATGGTGTCTTCCCCAATTGGGGCAATGGCAGAGAATTCCTTGGAATCTGATCCCCCCATGGCACCACCATCACCCACGATACCACGGTAGTTTAAACCGATCCGATCGAAAATGTTTTGGTAAGCTTGTTCCATTTGACTGTAGATTCGGTCCAAGTCTTCGTTGTTGATTGAGAAAGAGTAGGCATCCTTCATGATGAATTCGCGGCCACGGAGTAACCCGTAACGCGGACGATCTTCATCCCGGTACTTAGGTTGAATCTGGTACATCACTAGGGGCAGCTTCTTGTATGACTTAATTGAGTCACGAACCAGCATCGTGAAGGTTTCTTCATGCGTTGGTGCGAGGATAAAGTCGCTGTCGTGTCGATTCTTAAACTTGAATAAGTTGTCACCGTAAGTGTCGTAACGACCGGATTCCTTCCAGAGTGAAGCTGGTAAAACGGCGGGCATCAACATTTCAACGGCCCCAACCTTTTCCATTTCCTCACGGATGATCGTTTCAATGTTCGTCAACACGCGGTAAGCGAGTGGCAAGTAAGCGTACATTCCGGCCGTAACCTGACGAACGTACCCGGCCCGCAGCATCATTTGATGGCTGAGAGCTTCTGCATCATTGGGCACTTCTTTCAGTGTCGGAATGAGTAGTTGTGATTGTTTCATAGCAAATATTCCCTTCTAGTGACGTCTTAATTCTGTTAATGAATGAAGAAGCGTTCAATATCGTTCCACGTGACTAACAACATCAGTAGAACTAAGAACCCCACCCCAACCAGCGTAATCCCTGCTTCCACGTTTTCTGAAAGAGGTTTGCGCCGGATGGCCTCAATTATGTTTAATAATATTTTACCACCATCTAAGGCTGGAATTGGGATTAAATTGACAATTGCCAAGTTGATCGACAGGAATGCCAGGAAGTTCAGCACCCCGACCATCCCAAACTTAGTAGCCTGAGAGGTCGTCGCGAAGATGGCCACGGGACCACCTAAGTCGTTCAAGCTAAAGTGGCCGGAAACCATACTCCAGAGCGCACCTAGCAACGTCTTGGTCATCGTCCAAGTCTGCGTAAAGCCGGAAGCCAAGATCGCCCCTACGTGCTTATTCTGCGCCTGGGTGATTCCAATCATCCCGACGGTCTTCCCGTTGGACTTTTGACCAGCTGGTTTCAACACGATTTGTTTCGTTGCTGATCCACGCTTGATCGTTAACGTTGTCTTCTTGTTGGCTCGGGGCTGAATAGCGGTACTCAGATCCGTCCAGCTGCTGGTCCTCTTGCCATCCACGGCCATAATCTTGTCATTGGTCTTAATACCGGCTTTTTGAGCCACTGAGACCGGTGAACTTGCCACTGTGACCTGGTTAGTCCCCATTGGCACACCACCCTGCACGAAGGCCATCAACATGTAGGCAACGATGGCCAGAAAGATGTTGTTCATTGGTCCGGCAAAGTTGGTCATCAGTCGCCGGCCTAAAGAAGCGGATTGAAATTGAACGTCTTTCGGCGCAATTTGGAGTTCCGTGCCATCACTTTCAATAATCGTGGCATCGTGAGCCACCGGATAGCGTTTGACTTCGGATTCATCACCGTTTTCGTAGCCCTCGATCCAGAGTTCATTCTCCAAATCAGTGCCCGTTACTTCCAACGGAATCCCGTTGAATAACGTTGATTTTTTACTCGTGTTAATGCGTTGGACTTTCTCGTCATCCCCTACATAGAGGCTAACGGGCGTCCCAGGTTTTAATTCTTCTTCGTCGTCTTCAGCACCCGCCATGCGGACGTACCCACCGACTGGTAAGAGGCGCAACGTATACGTCGTGCCGTCCTTCCCCCGGTGATAGACCAGTTTGGGACCCATTCCGATAGAGAACTCCCGGACCAGGATGCCGCCTCGCTTGGCAAAGTAAAAGTGCCCAAACTCATGCACGATTACCAAGATCCCAAAAACAATGATAAAGGTAATAATCGTCGTAATCACAGATGTCGTCCCTTCTTCAAGTACTGTTCGTTGTTTTTTACCTGCTCCCTAGCATACCTTAACGACCCGCTGAGACGCAAGCGAACAGCTAGACTTAGATCAACCCAAAGAGGTGAATGACGGGAAGAACTAACAATAAACTATCGAACCGATCCAAAATACCACCATGTCCAGGTAAAATCTTACCCGAATCCTTAACACCGTAATACCGTTTCAAAGCAGACTCAACCAGGTCGCCAAACTGACCGGTAACGGAGAAAATCAGCGTCAATAAAATCATGATTCCCAAGTTAAAGTTCCCAATTGGGTAGAAGTACCAGAAGATGGTTCCAACGATGGTTGCGACCAGCGTCCCACCAATTGAGCCTTCCCAGGTCTTGTTAGGGCTGATGTGGGGCGCTAATTTATTTTTCCCAATCTTACGTCCAATCATGTAGGCACCAGAGTCCGTCGTCCAAACAATGAAGAGCGCGTACAATAAGGCCACCAAGCCAACGCCTCTAGCTTCAATAAAGAAGTGGAACCCAATTCCGATGTATAACATGCTCAAGGTAATCACGCCGGCATCGTCGAATGAGAACCGGTTCTTGGAAACCACCGTCCGCAACAATAATAGCAGGACAAATAGGTAAACGATGTACCAAGGATTTAAATAACTGGGTAACCAATCCCACCAACTCGTGGGGGCAATCACCGCAATGATCCCAATTCCAGAAATCCAAGCCTCTGGACTGACCAAAAGTTTCTTCCGCATGATCAGCACTTCAGAAAGTGCTACTAACCCTAAAGCAACGGCCGCGATATCTACCCAGATACCCCCAGCAATGATAATGGGAATAAAGATAATCAACGCAACAACTGCTGTAATAACCCGTTGTCTCATTTCACAAGCTCCTCAATTCAATTTTATTTCGTGTTGTCGGTGGCTAACCCACCAAAACGACGGTGACGCTGTTGATACTCATAAATTGCTTGTTCTAACGCCGTTTGATCAAAATCTGGCCAGTGTTGCTGGGTGAAGACAAACTCACTGTAGGCCACCTGCCAGAGCATGAAATTAGAGAGTCGTTCTTCACCACTCGTCCGAATCAAAAGATCGGGGTCCCGTAGTTCGCCCAAATCAGCCGTCATCAATTCTCGGTCGATGGCGTCATCATCAATATCAGTGGCAGTCAACTGACCAGTTTGCACCTGTTCAGCCAGCTTTTGAACAGCCGTGACAATCTCAGCACGCCCGCCATAATTTAAGGCAAAGTTCAACACCATTCCGGTACAATCTTTGGTATCCGCAATCGCATCGTTGACCGCCTTTTGCGTTGCCGCTGGCAACTGATCAGTGTACCCCATGACTTTGACGCGGATATTATTTTTCACCAAATCAGGCACGAACGTCCCAAAGAAGTCGACGGGCAACTTCATCAGATAATTAACTTCTGCTGACGGCCGTTTCCAATTTTCAGTAGAAAAAGCGTACAAGGTCAAGACTTTGACCCCAAGATTACTAGCAGCCATTGCCACCGTTTTAACAGTATTCATGCCCTGTTTGTGACCCGCAATTCGCGGTAAATGGCGTTGCTGAGCCCAACGACCATTACCATCCATAATAATGGCAACGTGAGCGGGAATATTGGTCTCATCTAATTGCCGTTCTTCAACTTCACCTGTAGTTTGATCCTTATTTAAAAAAGAAAACACGGCGCACCTCCATTGGTCTTTACAACCTCTCATCATAACAAAAAAAGGACCGGGAAACTATCCCGGCCCCTAAATTGAGCAAAAATTTAGTTTTTTGACCGGCTTACTCAATTAACCGCCATTCACCACGCTTGGCATCAACTAAAGTGCCAAAGTAGCTCAACAGGTTGTTAGCATCGTCGGCGCTAACTTCACCCAAGAGATTCAGGCCTTCCCCAGTTGGTAATGGGTCGCCCAAATCGGTAATTTCGTTGCCATTTTCGATGGTTGCCTTGGAGAAAGAAATAATCCAGTCATCACCGATCAATTGCGTAATGACAAAGAACAAGTTGAAATCATCACTCACAAAAGCGGGTTGGGCGTATACGCCTTCCTGAATTTGTTCAAGTTCGGCACCGTTGTAGTTCAATACTGAAACATTTTCAGCATTAACCGCGTTGTTCAGCCGAAAGACCATTTTCCCAAATTCCTTAGAACCTGGGGTGATTTCCATGTTGTCTTGGTTGTTTTCGTTTTCTTCTGCCATTTTTAAGCGCTCCTTCTCAGTTGGTTTTAGTCAGTTAAAACTTCTTTTTCCTTGTCAGCGGCGATTGCGTCAACGCCCTTGATGGCCTTGTCGGTAACCTTCTGAACTTGATCTTCCAGGTTGTGCAGGTCGTCATCAGTATAGTCGCCATTCTTATGGCCCTTCTTAACAGCGTCCATTGCATCACGCCGAACATTTCTGACAGCGACTTTGCCTTCTTCAGCCTTAGACTTAACCGTCTTGGCAATTTCCTTACGCCGTTCTTCGGTTAATTGTGGGATGACCAAACGAATAGCCGTTCCGTCATTAGCTGGTGTAATGCCGACATCGGATTCCATGATACCCTTCTCGATGTCTTCCAAAGCAGACTTGTCGTAAGGCGTTACCATTAAGATCCGTGGTTCTGGAATCGTAATGGCAGCCACTTGATTCAATGGCGTTTGCGCGCCGTAGTAGTTGACCATGACCCGGTTCAAGATACTGGCGTTGGCCCGGCCGGCACGAATCGTCCCCAATTCACGTTTCAGGGCTTCTTCGGCCTTCTTCATTTTATCCTCTGCAGTTGTAATTATCTGATCTGCCATATTATTTACCCCTTACTGTTGTCCCGATATTTTCGCCCTCAACAACCTTGCGAATATTACCTTGCTTGTTCAGGTTGAAAACGACGAATGGGATATCATTGTCCATTGAAAGTGAGCTTGCCGTCGTGTCCATCACGTGTAAGCCCTTGTTGATAATGTCTAGTTGTGTCAGTTGGTCAAACTTAACAGCATCGGGATCCTTGTTAGGATCAGCTGAGTAGATACCATCGACCCCGTTCTTAGCCATCAAGATGGCATCGGCGTTGATTTCAGCTGCTCGCAGTGCTGCCGTCGTATCCGTGGAGAAGTAAGGGCTACCGGTTCCCCCGGCAAAGATAACGACCCGTTCCTTTTCCAAGTGACGAATGGCCTTACGCCGGATGTAAGGTTCTGCAATCTGACGCATTTCGATAGAAGTTTGAACCCGCGTTGGGACTCCGATTGATTCCAAATTATCTTGGAGTGCTAACGCGTTCATGATGGTTGCTAACATGCCAATGTAGTCGGCTTGGGCCCGTTCCATGCCCATCTGTTCACCAGACACGCCACGCCACATGTTTCCACCACCAACCACAATAGCGATTTGGATGCCCAAATTATAAACATCCTTGACCTCTTCCGCTACGGTTTTAATTACTGGCGGATTAATGCCAAATCCCTTATCACCGGCTAAAGCTTCGCCGCTGAGCTTCAGCATAATCCGTTTATACTTTACGTCCGCCATTGTGTTTCCTCCTATTGTATTCTGACAATAATTCTATCATAAACCCAGGGCTAGTGATAGTCACGGGTGATGAATTACCCATTTTCCTTACAATTCTTGCTGTATTTCTGAAATGTGGGTCGCCGTTAGCCAATCACAGACTGGCTAACCACACGGAAGCTAACAAAAAAGCGTAGTTTCCGAGCGGAATCTACGCTTTTCTTCAAAAAATTAACCGTTGATTTGGTCTTGAACTTCTTTAGCCAAGTCAACCGTTGGCTTTTCGATTCCTTCACCAACTTCGTAACGAACGAACTTGACTAACTTACCGCCCTTGCTAGCAACAAATTGGCTAACAGTTTGGTCGCCATCTTTAACGAATGGTTGGTCAGCTAAGCTGATTTCTGACAAGAACTTGTGTAAACGGCCTTCGACCATCTTTTCAACGATCTTTTCAGGCTTGCCTTCGTTCAAGGCTTCTTGCTTCAAAACTTCGCGTTCGTGAGCTAAACGGTCAGCAGGAATGTCATCGCGAGAAACGAATTCAGGGTTGATAGCAGCAACGTGCATCGCAACATCCTTAGCAGTTGCTTCATCAGCGCCTTCTAAGACAACCAATGCAGCGATTTGGCCACCTTGGTGTAAGTATGAACCAAATACTTGGCTGTCGGTCTTCTTTTCGATAGCGAAACGACGTAATTGGACGTTTTCACTCGTAACTTGCGTCGTCTTAACGATTTCTTCGTTGATGGTTGACCCATCAGCCGTTGGTAAAGCTAAAGCAGCATCTAAGTCAGCTGGTTGCTTTGCAGCAATCGTGTCAGCAACTAAATCAACTAAACCGTTGAAGGTGTCGTTGGTTGCAACGAAGTCAGTTTCTGAGTTCACTTCGATGATAGCAGCGGTGTTACCGTCAACCTTCACCCGAGCCAAACCGTTAGCAGCAACGTTGCCGCTCTTCTTCTTAGCCTTAGCGATACCTTTTTCACGTAAGAAGTCGATGGCTTTGTCCATGTCGCCTTCAGAAGCAACCAGAGCCTTCTTAGCATCCATCATCCCAACTTGGGTCTTGTCCCGTAATTCTTTTACTTGTGCCGCAGTGATTTTGCTTGCCATGTGTAATGGCCTCCTTTTGTCATTTCATCTAATTCACCAAAAAAGACTGACTCAATCTCAGGCCATTATCGGTCCTAAACATTAAGCCAGCCTAAGGTGCTTTAAATCTATATTTGGAAAGTAGCAGTTAACCCGCTACCTTGCATTTAATTACTTGTTGTCGCCTTCGACAGCGTTAACGATGCTTTCCATTGAGTTGTCAGTGGTCTTCTTGTCGCCCTTAGCGGCATCAGACTTTTGGCCTTCAAAGGTCTTTTCGTTAACTTGGTCTTCACCCTGACGGCCTTCAACGATAGCGTCAGCCATCTTAGAAGTGATCAGACGAACGGCACGGATAGCGTCATCGTTAGATGGGATAACCACGTCAATTTCGTCTGGGTCAGTGTTCGTATCAACCATGGCAACGATCGGAATGTTCAACTTTTGTGCTTCGTGAACAGCGATTTGTTCCTTGCGAGGGTCAACGATAAACATAACGTCAGGCAGCTTAGGCATGTCTTCGATACCACCTAAGAAACGTTCCAACTTGTCTTGAGACTTCTTAAGTAAGGAAACTTCCTTCTTAGGAAGAACATCAAAAGTACCGTCAGTAGCCATCTTCTTCAAGGACTTAAGACGCTTGATCCGAGTTTGGATGGTTTCCCAGTTAGTCAAAGTCCCACCTAACCAACGGTGGTTAACGTAGTATTGACCAGCACGGGTAGCTTCTTCTTCGATAGAATCTTGAGCTTGCTTCTTCGTACCAACGAACAGAACAACGGCGCCTTTAGCAGCTTCGTCCTTCATGTAGTTGTAAGCAGCGTCGATCAACTTCACCGTCTTTTGCAAGTCGATGATGTAGATACCGTTACGTTCCGTGAAGATGTATTGCTTCATCTTAGGGTTCCAACGACGGGTTTGGTGACCAAAGTGGACACCGGCTTCGAGCAGTTGTTTCATTGAAATAACAGCCATGATAAAATGCCTCCAAATAGTTTTTGATTTCCTCCCCCACGCTCATTTGACCAGAGAACTCGCTAGCGAGCACCCCTCCGGTCATCACGCAAGGTGTGAATTGGCGCATACGCACCGAAAGTTATTATACAAAATCGCGGGCCCTAACACAAGGAAAATCGTGAAAGTTTTGCATTAAATTGGAAAAAAAAGCTAGTTGTGGTAAACTGCTTAGGACTTACATGAGGAGGAACGAACATGATAAAAGCGGTCGTCTTCGATGTCGATGACACGCTCTATGACCAAAAAGCCCCGTTTGTAGCGGCTTTGCGGACACAGCTACAGTTACCAGCTGACTATGATCTAGACCCAATTTTTCAGTCCTATCGGCAACAAAGCATGCAAGCCTACGCCGAGGTCTCCAGTGGTCGCTGGTCACGTGAGGAAATGGCCGTTAACCGGTTAAATATCGCGCTCCAGCAACAAAACTTACCTGGCGTGACCACGGCTCAAGCGTTAGATTTTGAGCAAGCTTACACCCATGGCCTGAATCACATTGAACTCTTCCCTGGATTAAAGACGGCCCTTGACCGCCTCCACTCCCAATTTCAATTAGGGATCATTACCAATGGTAAAACGCAACACCAATTGGCAAAGGTCATGCGGTTGCAGATGCACCGTTGGATCGACCGTGAAGCCATCCTCACTTCAGAGGATGCTGGCGTGGAAAAACCCGATCCTCAAATTTTCACCATGATGAACCGCCGTTTAGGTCTGCGGGCTAGCGAAGTGGCCTACGTCGGTGATTGCTACAGTATGGATGTCAAAGCCGCTAAGAAGGCCGGCTGGCATGCCTTTTGGTTCAATCACCGCAACCTGGAAATTCCAGATGGCGAGTGGATTCCTGACCAAACGGTGGGCAACGCCTCTGAGTTACAAGATTTATTACTGGCATTGAGTGCCGTTCCTGAATTTTAGGAAACTTAATTAACGCGACTTTCTCAATTTATTGGGGAGGCCGTTTTTTGTTTGCTATTAAATGCACTAACTTGGTCGCGCTCCGGCCCCGTCCCTGGCCACCTCCGCTTAAATTGCGTATTAATGCAGCGGAATTCGGCTTATCACGTAAATTGAAACTGCCTCAGCAGCTTCACCGATGGCCTGTTAACCCATTCATCAAGTTGCGCGCTTAACAAGGGCTACAACATAATTACTCTAGTTTCGAGCAATTCGTCTAACCTTAAAAGGACCAGTCGACGCTCATAATTTTAGCAATATAAAGTATCTCGAACCAGTTCAGGTCATATTGGCCAGTCAGTTTCACTGACAACTGCCTTACACCTGACTAACTCAAACAGGCCTGAGAAAAATCTCAGGCCTGTTTCTATTTCTTAAATCTAATTATCAGTGATGGCGGCCGGTAAGACAAAAAAAGCTACCAGCAAATTCTCAAAGCCTTAAAAGGCCACTTCATTCTCAGCCGTACCCGTTTCAATTAACTGCTTGTTGTTATTTAAGGCAAATTGCACCATGTTCTTCACAGCAGTCCGGGTGTAGAACGCCACGTGCGGCGTTACCAGCACGTTTTCCCGCTTCAGCAGGTTTTTCAACCGTTCATCAGGAATCGCGTCAAAACTGCCGAAATCGGTGTTAAAAATACCGACTTCATCTTCGTAGACGTCCAAAGCAGCCCCGGCCACTTTGCCACTGTCTAGCGCCCGAATCAACGCATCGGTATCGATCAAGGCTCCCCGCGCAGGGTTCAAAATCCAGACACCATCCTTCATCTTACTGAAGGCTTCGTCATTCAGCATCTTATCATTTTCTTTGGTGGCGGGTGCGTGCAGAGAAATCACGTCGGCCTGCGCATATAAATCGTCCAGCGTGTCCACGTAAATCCCCTGCTTTTCTAGCTCAGGATTATGGAAGACGTCGTACGCAATCACCTTGGCACCAAACCCCCGATAGATTTGCATGGCTGCCCGACCGATTCGCCCTGTAGCCACGATACCAACCGTCATGGTGTTCAACTCATCGGCAATATCCGGGGCCCAGGTCAAATCACCCTGCGCCTGCTTACGGTCAAAAGTTGGTGTCCGTCGTAGTAAGCGCATCAGCTGGGTCACTGTCAATTCCGCAATGGCTGCCGGTGAATACGCAGGCACATTGGTTACCTTGAACCCGTTACGTTTCACCGCATCAGCATCAACGTTATCGACTCCCACGTTACGCAGAGATAAGTTGGTGACACCGTTAGCTGCTAGTTGATCCAAAACTGCCGCAGTGTACGGCTTTTGTTGATAAACCACTGCCCCGTCATAGCCCTTAGCAAGACCGACAGTCGTTTCGTCCAATAAATCCCCGACTGCCTTGACCGCAATGCCCTGTTCTTCGGACCATTCGTCCAAGTAAGGTCGTTCATCGTCACGGATGCCATAAGCAATAATTTTCACAGTAAGTTCCTCCTTAGATAGCTGAGTCTAGGACCCTTTTTTGTTGCACCCTCCTAGCATACCATGGCGGTTAAATAATTGCCTAGTCAAACGCTTACGTTATGCGCGGCTAAGTAAGCCAACTTCTTTTGCCGACTCTGATGCTTGAAAGCCCACTCAGCATGTAAGGCATCGTGTTTAGTCGTAAATTGTTCACTGTAGAGGACCTTTAAGGGGCGATGAACGCGGGTGTATTTGGCTCCCTTACCCGCAACGTGCGTGGCAAACCGTTTGGCCACGTCCGTGGTAAACCCACCGTAGAGCGAGTTGTCCTCACAGAGCAGGACATAAAAGTAGTAAAATTTATCGGTTACCATAGAGCAACGCCCCCACTTCCGGTGTGTAATGGCCTTGGGCATCATAAACCGTAATGGGTGCTGGGAAGCGGACGCCCCCCGGCTTACCATCCTTGATTGCCTCGACTAAGACCATGTTGGCCTCCTTGCCTGGCTTCGGATGAACAAGTCGAATTCGTTTGGGCGCCAGACGATTCGCACTCATCAACTGCAATAATTGCAGTAACCGGTCCGGCCGATGAACAAAATAAGCCTTCCCATTCATCTTGAGTAGCCCACTGGCAGTCTGGACGATAGTCGCTAGGTTGGTCGTAATTTCATGTCGCGCAATGGCCAGGTATTGGTTCGGATTCTTCTGACTATCCGGTAGATCTTCAAAATATGGTGGATTACAGGTCACGACGTCAACCGAATCCTTGGGAATCCACTGGTTAACGCCGGCTAAATCGCCCTCGTAAACGGTCATCTGTTGCGTTAACTGGTTTAAGGCAATGCTTCGCCGCGCCATATCAGCCAACCGCGGTTGAATTTCCACCTCGGCAATCTGTCCGTGGGTTTGATGGCTCATAAATAAACCGACGGCCCCGTTGCCAGCACACAGATCAACGGTCTGACTAGTAGCACGGACCGGTAGCTTAGCAAAATCCGCCAGCAAAACGGCATCGAGGGAGAAAGCAAAGACTTCAGGACTTTGAATAATTTGGATATCTTGGCTATATAGCTGGTCAATTCGTTCATCAGCTCGTAATTCAGGGGTGGACACGGAACGCTACCTTCTTTCAATTTTTACAGAGATTGCTTGCAACCCAGACCATTTTTTTGCATACTAGATGCAATAGAGTCACTGCGAGAGGAGCAAGACACATGTTTTATTCGTTTCTGCGGAACGTCATTCGCGTCATTCTGTTCATTGTGAACGGCAAGGCCAAATACCTCAACCGTGAAAAGTTACCAGAGGGTCCTTACATCTTGGTGGGTCCTCACCGAACCTGGTTTGATCCCGTCTACTTTGCGTTGGCGGCCAGTCCCCGTAAGTTCGGTTTCATGGCAAAGGAAGAACTCTTTCAAGGTTCCATTTTCCGATGGCTACTCCACCATGTCAATGGTTTTCCAGTAAATCGTGAACATCCAGGACCTTCAGCCATTAAAACACCGGTCCGAATGCTCCGCCAGGGAGATATTTCATTGATCATCTTCCCTTCCGGTTCACGGCATTCTCAGGAACTCAAGGCTGGGGCCGCGGTAATCGCTAAGATGGCCAAGGTCCCCTTAGTGCCAGCCGTTTACCAGGGACCACTGACCTTTAAGCGATTGTTCTCCAGAAAACGGGTCACGGTGGCATTCGGTGACCCCATCACGATTGACCGTAAACTTAAGCTAGATGATGAAGGTCAAGCGTCCGTTGAACGACAGATGCAAGACGCCTTCAACCAACTTGATCAACAGATCGATCCTAACTTTCACTACGTCGACGTGACTGGTGAGAAAAAGGCTGAGAAGGAAACCAAAGAACACTAAACCATTTAAAAAGCGCGACACTTTCCGATTGGAAGGTGTCGCGGTTTTTTGTGGCTGAAATTTTTATAGCTTGTGTCGCCCTAAATCCCCTTATTGTGGTGATGCTACCATTCACTAATCAGTTAACTATTACTCAACGTGCGCTGAATTCTGCAGTTGAATCATATCATAGTAGTAACCGTGCTTGGCCATCAGCTCATCGTTATTGCCTCGTTCAACAATTTTTCCTTGGTTCAGAACTAAAATCAAATCAGCGTTCTGAATCGTGGATAGCCGGTGGGCAATCGCAATAGTGGTCCGGTTTTCTTGAATCCGGTCTAACCCATTTTGAATCATCGTTTCGGTTTCAGTATCCACGTTGGCGGTTGCTTCGTCCAGGATTAAAATCTTAGGATCAGTAACCACTGTCCGGGCAAAGGTAATCAATTGCCGTTGACCCGCAGAGTATTCAGTCCCCCGTTCCAAAACGGGTGTTTCGTAGCCTTTCGGTAACTGATCAATGAAGTCATCCGCCTGTACAAAGTGTGCCGCGCGTTCAACCTGTTCGTCCGAAATGTTTGGATTAAACATTCGGATATTGGTTTGAATGTCCCCGTAAAAAAGTTGTGGTTCCTGTAGAACCAGTCCCAATTTTGACCGCAATTCTTCCGCAGGATAGTCGCGAATGTCTCGATCATCGATTAAGACTTCACCAGCTTGAAATTCATAGAACCGCATTAACACGTTAATCGTGGAAGTCTTCCCAGAACCCGTTTGCCCAACCAGGGCCACCGTCTGGCCAGGTTCCGCCACGAAAGAAACGTCACGGAGAACTGGGTGTTCTTGATCATAAGCAAAGGTCACGTGACGAAATTCCACTTTTCCCTCGGTAATTTTAGCATCAGCCACGGGATGTTGTTGTGGCGCAAGGGTTTGGTCGTCTAAGATTCGCAAGACCCGGGAACCGGCGACCATCCCATTTTGAAAATCACTCAGGTTATCCATCATATTGCTCATGGGACTGTAAAAGTTGTTCAGGTACGTAATAAATGCGTAAATCACCCCGGCAGCCACGACTTCGTGTAGCCCCCGAATCCCGAACATCCCCAACACAATTACCGTGCCGAGCGCGTAGAACAAATTAATGATGGGACTCAACAGTAACGAGTTAGTTCGAATCATGTCACGTCGCGTACCGTAATAGGCTTGGTTGGTCTTTTTGAAATTACCAGCCGTCCGCTTTTCCTGGCGGAACTCTTGAATGACACTGATTCCCGTAATGGCTTCTGCCAGCTTAGTGTTCAGCTCACTCAACCGTTCCCGCATTCGCCGGTAAACCTTTGAACTGAACCGTTGGTAGTACCAGATAGTCAACGCTAAGAACGGAACAAGTACCAGCGTCCACAAGGCTACCTTTACGTCCGTAGCGTACATCGCGATGAAAGAAGAAATCACCGCAAATAACGCCAGCACCAGGGTGTTAAACAGTGCCCAGAAGTTAGAGAAGGTCATGGTATCGTTCATCAACCGAGATAGAATTGACCCTCCCGGTGTCTGATCAAAGTAGCGCATCCCCTTACCATGAAGGTCCTTAAAAAGCTTCCGTCGGACATTTTCCAGCATGTACTCGGCACCCATCGTACTGGTGTAATTTTGCCAGAATTGGAAGAGGGCTTTGAAAACCATCCCCATCAGGTAAAGGCCAGCAAACATCCACATGATGGCCACCGTAGCGTTATCCGTCCGCAGGTACCGGTCCATGTAGACCTGGAGGAGCCACGGCAGGAAAACGTTAACGGCACTGATCACTGCCGACAGGACAACTGAACCAATGAAGAACCACTTATATGGGGCGGCAAACTTAAACAACCGTTTGATGACCGTCAACTGCTCTTTGGTGGACATGCTGTGCGCCCACGCGGATTGATGTTGATTATCTGCCATCGCTAACGCCTCCCTTCACTTGCGTCTCTAATTGTTGTTGGACGAACATCCGTTGATACCAACCGTGGGTGGCCATCAACTCAGCGTGAGTCCCCCGTTCAACGACGGCACCGTGGTCTAAGACCAGAATCTCATCGGCGTTCATGACGGAGCTCAACCGGTGAGCAGAAATAATCGTCGTCTTGTTGGCCCGTTCAGCCTTCAGGTTGGCCAGAATTTCGGCTTCCGTTTCAGCATCGACAGCTGACAAGGCGTCATCCAAAATCAGTAACTCGGGATTGATCAACAATGCCCGGGCAATGGCTAACCGTTGCCGTTGCCCACCGGACAGTGAAATTCCCTCTTCACCGACCTCAGTATCGTAGCCAGCGGGTAACTTGCTGATTTGGCCAGCCAAGTCGCTCTTGGCAGCCGCGGCTTCCACCTGTTCCTGCGTGGCATCTGGTTGGGCAAACCGAATATTCTCGAAAATGTTCGAAGAAAATAGGAAGCTTTCTTGTGGCACGTACCCGATGGCTGGCAGATAACTATCCAGCGCGTAATCCTTAATGGGGTGACCCCCAAAGTCAATTTCACCGGTGTACGTATCAAACTCCCGTAGAATCAACTTCATGATCGTTGACTTCCCAGCACCAACCCGACCAACGATTCCTAACGTGTGGCCGGCGGGTAACTCGAAATCAATCTGTTTCAAGCTGGCACCAGCGTCATCGGGGTAGTCAAACCGATTTACATGATAACTGAGTGCCCCCGTAGGCCGTTGTTGTAAGCCATTAGACTTATCAATGATGTGGGTCCGCTGATTCAACAGCTCCATGACCCGGTCATAACTGGCGTTCCCCCGTTCCATCGTGTTGAACAGCATCCCGACGGCAAACATTGGCCAAACCATCATAGCCAGGTAACTGATGAATGACACCAAGTTCCCAATCG
Source organism: Levilactobacillus yonginensis (assembly GCF_003946265.1). Classification (GTDB taxonomy): domain Bacteria; phylum Bacillota; class Bacilli; order Lactobacillales; family Lactobacillaceae; genus Levilactobacillus; species Levilactobacillus yonginensis. The sequence continues at coordinate 24,331 of NZ_RHNO01000002.1, read as the reverse complement.
TGATGATTTGATGGTTCACAAAGAGACCACCTAAAACAATAGTTGCCACGTAGGACAATGAGATCACCAGCGTAATGGCGGGATCAAATAGTGAATCCAGCCGGTTGACGCGCCGATTGATTTGAATGGTCCGATCAACCTGAGAATCAAAGTCCGCGACGTCAGCATCTTCTTGGCCCAGAGCCTTGATGACCTTGATACCACTGATACTTTCTTGCGCCTTATTGTTCAAGCGAGAAAAGGCTGCCTGAGAGGCGCCAAAGGCCCGGTGAATCTTCTGACCCAGATACCATGAAATCAGGGCTAAGAACGGAAATGGGACGATGGCTAGCAGTGTCAACCGCCAGTCGATCAATGTCATCATGGCAATCAACGTGGTCCCACCGGTAATGATGGCATCCGCAAATTGGAGAATTCCGCCACCAGCAACCCGTTGAATGGCTTCCAAGTCGTTGGTCGCGTGTGCCATGAGATCCCCGGTCCGATACTTTTGGTAGAAAACGCGGTCCATCTTCATGAAATGACCAAATAGCCGATCTCGCAGTAGCTGTTCAAGCCGTGCAGCACCGCCCCAAATAGCATTTCGCCAAATATATCGGGTACCGTACTGGGCGAGCGCCGCTACTGTGACCCATAGTAAGTCGATCATGAGCAGCCGGCCCGTCATGGTCTGCCCGTGAATGCCGTCCACCATGTTCCCGATGATTCTGGGGGGTACGATTGCAATGATGGCCGTCAATAATAGGCCGAGCACGCCCATCAGGTAACGCCGCCACTCTAGGCGAAAGTACCAGGCAAGTTTCTTAAAAATACTCACGAACATCCCTCCTTAAAAATTAGAATACGATTAAAATATAGCACAGACTAATATAGTTTACAGATATTTTCATAAAATACAACAAAAAAGACTCACCCCGTTGAAAACGGTGATGAGTCTAGGAAGTAAGGCAACCCTTACTTTTTGTTCGCGTTTTGTTGCATCGCATTCATCATTTGATGTAACTTACGTTGTGAAGGCTTTTGCCCCATTTGTAACATCATTGCTCGTAATTGATCTTCGTTGATCGGTGGATTCTTCTTCAAGTAGTTTTCCATGTACTTACGGGCGCCGTAGAAACCTGCGGCAGCACTGGCCAAAGCGACCACAATGAGGATTAAGATCCATATCCAAGTGTGCAAATCGATTCCCCTCCTTCTTCGAAACGTCATTCAATACACAATTTTACACAAATTTAACGCAAATTAAAAGAGCGAATCCCTAATTGGGAGTCGCTTTCCTAATTAATCGTCCCGTAAACCCTTTTTCCGTTGAACTTCTCGAACTTTTTCAGGGGTCACTTCTTCGCCTTGGTCGTTGTAGACTTGCATCATTTCAACCTGGCTCTTAAAGCTTGCTCTAAACAGTTTAAGATACTGTTTACGTAACTTGGCCCGCTCTGCCGTTTCAGCAGGCGTAAGCCCTTCGCCTTTCGCTTTGTGGGCGAGTTCATTAATCCGGACTAATAAGGTGTCCATCGTTGGTTCTGCCATGAACAAACCTCCTTTATTTACTTGACCCATTGTAGCGGGTCGTACCGCTTGTTTTCAAGCCATGACCTATCATATCAGGGTTATTTTCAGATTTCAACTGATTCAACCGAACATCTGTTTGAAAATGTTCGCTACCTATGCTACACTCTAACTAAACTATAAATCGAATGACGAACGAGGTGGCAGCAACTATGAGTAAAGCATCAGAAAGCAAACAAATGGCCGTTCTTCGTTTCATCTGGGAACGGGTCAATGAAAAAGGATATCCACCAACTGTCCGCGAAATTGGTGAAGCCGTAGCTCTCTCTTCGACCTCTACGGTCCACGGTCACATCGCCCGTCTGGAAAAGAAGGGTCTCTTGACTAAAGATCCAACGAAGCCCCGGGCATTGGAAGTCACGGCTGCGGGTTTGGAAGAACTGGGTGTTCACGAACAACAGACTAAGATTCCCGTTTTAGGAACGGTTACGGCCGGAGAACCAATTCTGGCCGTTCAGGAAGCAACTGATTACTTCCCAGTTCCCCCAGAATTTGAAAATGATGACGATCAATTGTTTATGTTGACGATTCGTGGCGAAAGTATGATCAACATCGGTATCTTAAATGGTGATCAAGTGATCGTTCGTCGGCAACAGTCAGCTGACAACGGTGACATCGTCATTGCTATGACTGAAGATAATGAAGCAACCTGCAAACGATTCTTTAAGGAAGCCGATCATTTCCGGCTACAACCCGAGAATGACACAATGGCGCCAATTATCTTAAATCATGTTAGCATTTTGGGCCGAGTCGTTGGCCTCTTCCGTGATGACGTTCACTAATTTATTTAAAAAAATGAGGCCGAGATATAATATCTCGGCCTCATTTTTTAATGTCACCTATTATACTTAACCGACAATCCTAGATAACTTTTCCTGAATAATGACTCTCAGGCAACGTGGAGAAATCATAGGCAGCTAATGATTCTGCTTCTCGTAAGTAGGCGTGTAAGCCCTCAGCGATCATCAGGTTCAGAATGGTATCCTTTTCGTGCAGAATGACGACTGGTTTCTTGCTGTGAAAGGCGTACCCAATTTCAAAGGCGGTTCCAGAATCTACCTGGTCCCCCACAAAGTCTACCAAAGCCACGACAACGTCGGCCTGGTCAATTTGATGAACATCCATTTCAAAGGTCTGTGTGGCCCATTCAGGGGTTCCCATGGTTAGCCCAGGAATCTCACTCAACCGGGGGCTGAAGACGTTCGCTACGCGTGGGTTAGCTGCTAAGGCTTTTTCCACCCGTTCGATGCGGGCAATCTGTTCGTCATCAAAGAATGGTCCTGCTAAATATACGTTAGTCACACTAATCTCCTCATTTCTCTCTTGAATAGCCCTATTATACTGGAAAAGTTAACGGTTGGCGACCTATTTAAAATTAATATTCGGTTATAATTCACATTATTCCAAATAGAAAAGATTACTCACCTTATTATTCGACTTTTCACAAATGATCGGCCAACCATTCAAACAATAATTATTTCATGCTATACTTAGCTTAAGACACGTAACTTGGGGGGATTCACCTATGATTCTTGGTTTTGTTATTTTTGGTATTTTTTTGGCAGTCATTGCCATTTTCTCAATGGCTACTGCCATCCAGCACCACGATTCACCTATCGGGTCAGCCATTGTTTTAGCGATTGCGTTAGTCTTAACGGGTGTCTCAATTTGGAAACTACCCTACTGGTCAAATAGTCACCAGTCTTCGAGCACTGAAACTTCAAGCAAGCGTGCTAGCCTAGCTTCTAGCCACCCCTTCACTTCATCCAGTAGCACGGCCAGCCGGTCGCAAAATGAGGAAACCGTTCGGAAGGAACTCAACAAGTCGTTGCATAAGCTTGGACCAGTTACGTTTAATCAAAAAACTAAAACGTACGTCTTGACTATTACGAACTCGGACCTAGTTAAAACCATTAAGGCTTTGGAAAAAGATCCAAGTCAGGCCAAGCAAGCCAAATGGCCTAAGTTTGTCAGCAACTTTACGCAAACCAGTCAGTCCCTAGAAAAAGCGTTGGGTAAGGGTTACTCATTGACCCTTGGTCTAAAAGGACAATCACCCGTGCTCGTCTTCAAAGATGGCTACGTTACCAAGAACGAATTTGAATAAATGGAAAAGGACGCCTTATGGGCGTCCTTTTATTTTTGAATTTTATATTGACGTTGCTCATTCAAACGACCAGCTAAATAGTATTGGGCTGACTCTTCGTCAAGCGCCAATCGCTGATCACTACCAACTGTATCGAGGCGTTGATTAAAAATTTCTTCATATTCAGTTACGGAAACCCGCCGCCGTTTGGTCAGTAGTTGACTGATAGCTGATTCGTCGTAGCCCTGCTGATAATCAGGTTGAATCTTGCCACTGAAGAATTCACCCTCCGCACCAGAACCATAACTAAAGAAACCAATTTGCTTGCCTGCGCTTAAATCCCCGTGCCGGAGAAGAGATAGAAAGCTTAAGTACAAAGACCCAGTATACAAATTCCCAACGTTGCGATTGTCTTCCTGACTGGCTTCAAAAGCTGCGGTCAGCTCAGCTTGATGATCTGGCGTGGCTTCTGGCAGAATCTGCCGCAATCCCTTGCGTCCCATCTTCGTAAACGGAATGTGGAAAATAAACGCATCAAAATCAGCAATTTTACGAGACGTTTGCTGTTGATAGTCTGCCCACACCGTCTTAAAGAAGTCTAAGTAAACGTTCGTTGAATATTTACCGTCGACCAAAGCCTCCGTCCGATAAACCGGCCGCCAGAAGTCCATAACGTCTTCAGTGTGATAACTGCTGACTTCATCGAGCGCTAGAATCTGAGGATTGGCCGTTACTAAGAATGCAACTGCCCCGCCACCTTGCGTGACCTCACCAGCCGTTCGTAACCCGTATCGGGCAATGTCAGCACCAACGACCAATACCTTAGCTTCGGGATGAACGCGGACATAATCTGCCGCAAGTTGTAGTCCCGCCGTTGCGCCGTAACAGGCTTGTTTAATTTCCACCGCTCGAGTCGTTTGTGGCAGATCCAAGAGATGCGCCAAATAAACGGCAGTCGCTTTAGAGTTATCGATACCGGACTCAGTTCCAAACAACACCATCGCAATATTCTGCTTAATCTCCGGTGTCATGAACTGACTAGCAGCGTTCGCAGCCATGGTTACAACGTCTTGGGTTGGTGGAATTACTGCCTGCTTAGACTGGCCAATCCCAATCAAGTATTTGTTAGGATCATCATGCCGTGCACGGGCCAAATCGGTCATGTCCAGATACATGCCTGGTGTATAAAAGCCCATCTTATCAATACCAACCGTCACCGTCATGTTCTATTTCCTCCTTGAGGCTAAATCCTCACTAATTAATGAAACTACTGTACCATTTTATGACTGGTGAGGGCAAATCAAGGACGATTGCTATATACAATTATAGCAATCTAAATTCGCGACTATTAGCTGATACATAGCTAATTGTATATTACAATTCTCCTTCTTTTAGTTGCCTCAAGATTGTTTTGAGTTTTTCTTGTTCGGACGCACTCACGACTGGGTAACTTGGATCTAATTCCCGCAATCGTTCAACTAAAATATTTGAAACAATCAGCCGGGCAACCGCCTTGTCATCAGCGGGAATCAAGTACCATGGTTGCTTCTTGGTAGCCGTATGTTCCAGCATCTTGGTATAGGCAATTTGATAGTCCTGCCAAAACGCCCGCTCGGTCATATCACTCGGCGAGAACTTCCAATTCTTACTAGGAATTTCGATTCGCCGTTCAAACCGTTTGGTCTGTTCCTCCTTAGACAGGTGGAGGAAAAATTTAATCGTCACAAATCCTTGGTGCCGCAAATACTTTTCGTAGTTCCGCAAATCACCATAGCGTTTTGCAAAGAACCGATCATCAACATCTGCTAATTTCGTAATTCCCGGAAGATTCTGACCCAGAATAATTTCTGGATGAACCCGGCTAATCAGAACGTCTTCATACTGTGAGCGGTTAAATACCCGAATCTCCCCTCGCCTTGGCAATTCCTGATTAATTCGCCATAAAAAATCATGGTCTAATTGAAGATGGGTCGGTTGCTTAAAACTTACCACGCTCGTTCCAGCGGGATTCAACCCGCTAAATACGTGGCGAATAAGGCCATCCTTACCAGCTGTATCCATTCCCTGTAAAATAATGATGACTCCCGCCTGCTGTTGCGAGTAAAGCCGACTTTGTAGGTCACTCAACGCGGCCACGTTAGCCTCTATGGCATTGTTGATGACACTAGCTTCAGGAACCCGACTAGCCTTGGTTGCCAGCTGAGAGAGGTCAACGGATCGCTCTCCCGTATACCGATAACTACTTTCAGTACTCATACGCATCATCTCCTATTGCCCTTTACTTTAGCACGCATTAGAAAAAATAACTGTTGAAATCACCTGGAATTGTTTCCGGCCTTAATTTATCGAGTAAAACCGTCGCGTTCTTTCATAGAGCTTGCTATACTAAGGACGTAACAATAATGGAGTCAACGAAAAGGGGCATTCATTTATGAAAAAGTTTACCGCTTATTTTGTTCGTCACGGTCAGACCATGCTGAATCACTACAATAAGGTTCAGGGTTGGGTTGACTCACCACTAACTGAAAAAGGCCGCGCGGATGCGGTTCGTGCGGGGAAACAACTCAGTAACGTCAAACTCGCAGCTGCCTACAGCAGTGATTCGGGTCGAACCATTGAAACGTCTCGGTTAGCTTTACGGCAAAACCAAGACAACGTCAACATCGTTTCCTACCAGTATCCTGAATTTCGGGAACAATGCTTTGGCTATTTCGAAGGTAATGACGGCAACCAAATGTGGCAATTCGTCGGTGCCCAGGTCAATTTGACCTCTGAATCCGATATTCTAGGCAAGTATGGTCTTGAACGGGCCCGTGACCTGATTCGGAAGGCTGATCTATATGAAGATGCTGAAGACGATGCTATGTTCTGGAAACGACTCGACCGTGGCTTTGATAAGCTCCGGGCCAACACCAAAGATGGTGAATCCGTCCTGGTAGTTTCTCACGGGATGACAATTCGGTCGATTGTTGACCGATTTGCACCAGAATTGGACGAAGGTATTCCGACCATCAATGGCAGTATCACCAAACTCGAAATCACAGATGATGATGTCCACGTTGACTTCTTCAATCGGATTGATTTCCAGTCCTAATCTAGGGAGGTATTCGTATGAAGAATATTCATCGTTCCCGTTCAAATCAAGTATTTGCTGGGGTAATTGGCGGCTTAGCGGAGCACTTCGACTGGAACGTTGGCGTTGCTCGGTTACTTTTCGTCGTTTTAACCATCACGCCAATGTTTCCAGGGCTAATTGTCTATTTAATTCTCTGGATGATCATGGGTGATCCCGCTTAAATATTATTGCGCTGATTATTTTTTAATGATTAGCGCTTTTTTTATCAGAACTTAGTTGACGGCAGACCCCGCTTCTTCTACAATTTAGGGTAACAACTTGTTAGACACTGAGCAATTGTGAGTTGTTCTAAAATCAAGGAGGTTTCTACCATGGCAAATTCTGAAAAGACTTTAGTATTAGTTAAACCCGACGGCGTTGCCGAAGGTCATATTGGTGAAATTATTTCTCGGTTCGAACGTAAGCGATTCCAGATTTCTGCATTAAAGGTTGTCAATGCAACTGACGAACAATTAAGACAACACTATCGAGAGCAGGTCGAGAAACCCTACTTCCATGAAATTGAAACCTACATGAAGGAGGGCCCACTCGTTGCTATCATTGTAACTGGGACTGACGTGGTAAAGGCGGTCCACAACTTGGCTGGTAAGACCCGGACCAACGATGCCCAACCAGGAACAATTCGGGGCGACTTTGCCCACGAATATCCCGATGGTATTCTGCGGAATATCATCCATACCTCAGACAGCCGTGAAAACGCCCACCATGAAATTGCTATTTGGTTCCCTGAACTGGCAGTGGCCGCTCACAAACAAAGTGGTAACAAGAAATAAATGATCGGTAATAGCCTGCGTAGGCAGGCTATTTTTATTGGGATTTTCATGAATGCACTTGGACCAAATTCTGAAGTCCTTAAAAGCTGTCATTTCCGGAGGAGAAATTACATAATGAAAAGCGTTACGAAATCGATCACATTGGCAATTGTCGGCTTATCACTAGCATTACCTGCTTTACCCCTTACTCAAGCTAATGCATCGGCTTGGCATTGGGGAATGGCCAAGAAACTCAGAGGTACTTGGCGCGCTCATCACGATAAGATTTTTCATAGTCACGCCAAAATCGGTAGAAATTATTATCACTTCGAGGCCAATGACCCCACGTATTTGAATAATACCAAATTTAAGTACGTTGGCCATCATGTCTACAAGATCAACGGCTATGAACCCGTCTATTCTAAGAAGCGTGGCAACTTGTACATCAAACGGGTATCAAAGCACCACATTGAAGTTTCTAACTTCAAGCATGTCAAAAAGAGCACCAGTATCAGCCTTTATAAATAAGTTGCACATTTGAAATTTTATGACTACCATCGCCTTCAGGTTAGGATTCACCCTAGCTTGAAGTTTTTTTTGCAATACCTATCACTTACCATCTGCTACCCTACTGTATAGAAAATGGAAACTGATCCCAAAGCCTGATGTGTCAGGCCATCCAGCATCCATTAGACTTCCCGGATAACCAATTGCGGCAACTAGATAAAAATTCCTGGCACGGTGCGTACTAAGCACATTTTCAAAATACTTAGCCAAATCATTGATTAACGTGCCGGTCTCCCCCGTATTTGGGTTGAAACCAGCAGTATGCAGTACGCGTTCAATTACTGGTTGGTTCCAGCTATCAAGCATTGGTGTTGCCGTCTCACTGCCAACCTTTCCGCCAGTCGCTGAATAAATAAAGCGTAAATCTTTGGGCTGTAACTTAAGCGGTCCCGCCTCTTCCCCAAATCCACTAGTCAAAATTGATTTCGTCAAAGTACCGGTCCAATCGTCAAGGTCCGACAAGGCAGCCGTGTAAATTGCTGATAAGTTCTGACTTTGCCGATACCCGTCTCGACGCATTTGTTCTGAAACTAACTTCGTAAATTTCTGACTATCCTGATAATTATGATCTTTAGACTTTTTAGGTACGATGAAATTCGTTGAGATTGGTTTAGATGTCACAGGTCGCGCACTTGAAGGACCGTCTCCTGATTTCTTGGTCAGGTACCCCCGCCAAATCCATCCAGAATATCGGCCATCTACACTAGTCACATGATAATAGACCGCAGAGCTTTTCTTGGCTTTGCGATATAACTTTTCATGACCAGTGGTAACAACTGCCTGATTGGTCAAAGCATTACCATAAGAATATTTGCTGCCAAGATGTTTTGAATAGAGGGTCCCGCTCTTAGTCATCAGGGTGTGTTTTCCCATTGTTTTACGCCACACAAGTTTTACTGAATTTGACCGGCGTGCTGAATAATTGTGACTAGCATGAGCATTCGTATCGGTTACATTGAAGATACCCAAAATAATGGCAAGTCCCAAAATCCATTGACTGTATTTTTTCATCTACATCCCCTCCTGCCTTTTGAGTCTAGCATGTAGCGCAGAACTGGCACAGAGAATCTGCATCATTTATTTAGCTATGAAAGCGATATCGTAATTATCGATAAGGTTTCTAGCCCTATGTAGTGCAGTCTAAACCGTGTCATGCCATAACCAGATTACCCAATAGTTTCACTTCCTATTCACAGAAAACTGCCCCATCACAAAGGACCCCCCTCAACTGCTAGCACGTATGGTATCATTTACTTATCTCGCTACTCAATTATTGAGCAGCACAATTATTTGGAGGAATCTTATGACTGAAAATCCACTAGTCGTTGAAATTATTAAACTTGCTACTAACCATGACCAAATTGCCCTACATCTACTGAGTACCGAAAAACATTTGACTATTAAATCGGTTTCTAGCGAGCGAACCGACGTACTGGTTGCGACAACTTGGAATGACAAACCGATTGTAATCAATCCAGCGAACATTATGTATGCAGTCCCATTGGCACGATAAGTCAAATGAGCCCTACGCTACTACTTGATCACAGTCCAAAAAATTATAGGAATTTCGGAGAAACACTGCTATGAACAGGTCAACCTCATTGCTGCTTACACTATTCACTATTTCCTCACTTAGCCCTTTCACAAGTATGACAGCCATCGCGTCAACAACCTATAAGACCACCCCTTCAGTTACCAGAGGAACTTGGCATCCCAAATGGGTCACCACCAGGAAACTTCCCGATAGCAAGATTCATGTCTATTCTAAAAAGATTAATTTAGGTAGCAATTCGTATACATTACGCTATGCTAAAAAGACCTCTTTCAAGCATTACACGTTTTATTTAAACAAGCATAAGCCAGTCAAAGTCTTCTATAGCAGTCGTATCGTCGGTAATCGAAAGAGTGTTAAAACGCTGAGCATTAAAGTTAACACCTCCACTTCTGGGTACGATGGCTTATTTTATATGGGAAACTTGCTCAAGTACCCCTTCAAAGATACCAATTTCATCAAATTGGACCCAATCTATCAACTAGGATTACCTTTCGATTATTACGAAATAACCGGGAAAACTTTGCCTGGAGCAACACTCTCACTTAGCAGTGGCGAAGACACTCAGGCTTATAAAGACGGAACATTTACGTTAAAAATAAAACCCCAGGGCCTATTAGCTATTGGTGAAACAGTGACCCTCACTTCAAGACGCTCATCTGCCAAGACAATTCAGCAAGTATTAGCCGTCACCCCAGATCCAGACGATGATCACTATGACCGTTCAAATTATGAAATTGATGGTACGACTACTTACGAGACTGACTATTCTTAACCAAGTTAACTTAAGGTGACCTTTGGTTCGAAAGCTACAAGTGCTCATCCATTGGAGAATGAACAAACAGATATTACTGACATCCCTAATGATGCCTTGCTATTTTAGAAATTTCGTCCAAAACTGACGACATTAAAAGCTGTCTATATTCCCGGAGAGACTAACCATGAAAAAAGGTTTAATAATTTTAACAGTTTTATTGTCAACATCACTGTTGGCATCGTGCGGTAAAGGCAACACTTCTAAAGAATCATCTGCTAGTTCCAAGTCATCTAGCGCCCTAGTGTCAAAACAAAAGAAGCAATCGGCGAAAAAGGCAGCCAAACGTGAATCGAAAAAATCAGCTAAAGCTCAAGCAGACAGTAAGTCATCTAGTCTGGCAGCAAGTTCCCAGAGCTCATCTTCCTCAACAAGTAGCTCATCAGTATCAAGTCAATCCAGTTCTTCAAGTGAATCAACGCCAACGACTCTAACTGCATTTGTTAATAAGTACGGTGAATCACCGGTGGCTTATAAAATGGATCATGGTATGTCACAAAAAGAAGCTCTGGCTTCCACACCAGACTCGATGAAATCTTCTGGAGAAATTCAAATGGAAGATCAATTAGGAATTAAATAGATACTCAAAAATACATTTTAGGGGAAATTATTTTGAAAAAGACATTAATTGCAATAACACTGCTTTCTAGCCTCTTCTTATTCTCATCAACGGCTGATGCTAGCTATCTAAATGGAAATAGTTACGCTGCTGAAGCTAAAAAGTCCGCAACCGCGCGAAAAACAGTTCGTGTTTATAAAGTTACGACTGGCAATTATGAGGCCAATAATCACTTTACTTTTTATGGATACTTACATAAGGGGTCAAAAGTTAAAAGATCTTCATACCTAATGAGTACAGGTGGTTGGATTATTAAATCTCCTCATAAATATTATCACAACAAGCGTACTTTCTTTTTAGTAGCAAAGGGAAACTGGTACTATAAATAACACACCGGTTTTTTACGGTTTATAAAAGCAAGAACCTCGTTAAACGTTAATTCAACGAGGTTCTTGTTTTTTAATATTCTTCTAACGAGTTCTAATAAGGAAAGTACAGGAATTCGAGTCAGTCAGGAAAGCCTTGATACCACGGCTTTTATAATCACATAAAATTAAATGTACACCATTTATGAACCACCTAGGCGGGGAAATTACAAAATTCCAAGCACATTTTCTACCCCCCTTTTTTAAAAGCCTTTTCATGAAAAATCCACTCCAACCCTTGAGGTATTGTTTTTGTCCATACTTATGTTTTACGATTAGTTTGTTCCACAATCATAGCTTCACGAAAGGATGAGTTAGAAATGCGAGAAAAATTGTTAGATAAATATCTCGGCTATAGCGTTGAAGAACTAAAATCGTAAATTGCAAGAACAAGTTAGTCACTAGGACCAAGTACTAGTACCAAGGGATTCTCAGGGCTTGGAGTTGAGTGTGATCATTGAGCTGAGCTTAGCCGTAGGCGGCAGCGAAGCACTCGGCAGGTGACCGGTAGTCGAGTTGACGACGAGGCATATTGTTCAGCTTGTCAGCGGTCTTAGCGACATCGGCTGGACTAACCGTATCGAGCGACTCGCCCTTAGGGAAGTCGCGGCGAACCATGCGGTTGTGAACTTCATTAGTTCCACGTTCACTGGAGGTGTAGGGGTGCGTAAAGTAGACCGGGGCGACTGATGTCATTACTTGAGAAAGGGTCGCAAACTCTGGATCGTTGTCCGCAGTAACTGACTTGATAATGGGCCCGTACTCAGCAATGATTGCGTGCATGATGTAAGCCACGGAATCAGCGTCACGGCCGTCAATCAGACGGATAATCTGGAAGCGAGTTTGACGCTCAATCAAGGTCATAATCACACTCTCTTGACCATCGCGCTTACCAACAATAGTATCAATCTCAAAGTGCCCAAACTCTTCACGTGACGCCACTTCAGCGGGCCGTTCTTCAATGCTTAAGCCTAGTAGCCGATTGTTCTTATGAACGATGTGCTTTGGCAGTCGGCGACTCATCTTCTCAGCGAGGTCCATGTTACAGACCTCTAAGAGTTGTTCATCGATGTACTTATACAGCGTTTTGGTGCAAACTATCTCATCAGAGCGGAAGAGTCCCAACGCTTTAGCCCGACCAACAGCAACGTCGGGTGCCCAGCTATCAGTCTTAAAATGCTTAACAAAAACGCTAAAACCTGATAGAACTTACAAGGACGGTGGCAGACCTTACGCTTCTCGTGATACCGCTGTTCAGCCAACTCCGCTACGTAGATCTCGTAGAACTTTTCCTTACCGTTAACCAACCGTTTATTGGTCACCACCACCCCCCGCTTAATCTCGTTGTTTATGGTTTGCGGGCTAACACCAATCACCTTGGCAATCTTACGACGAGAATACCCGTCGTGATTAAAGTAGACCTCAATGTTTCCACGCTCTTTCAAAGTTAGGTGGTGACCCTTGGGGCGATTCATGGTAAGCTGTTCTTGCATCAAGACGAAGACCTCTTTCATTGTTTGTGTGAGAACTCCAATGATACCTGAGATTTACGTCTTGGTGTATTTATTTTGGGCTAAATTCTAAGTGGCTAACTTGATTATAAAATTCGCCGAAGAACTAAAATTACGACTCGCCGAAAGTAGCAGTTGGATGATTTTTTTAGTTGCAATCTCCATCATTTCTTTTTCCACTGCAGTGTTTGGAATTGTTTTTTCGGTTCAAAATACTTTACAATCTCTTGCCGAGTCCCACGTTACTGCAATTGTAAATGCTACTGGAGATCTGAGTGTAACCAGACATTATACAAACTTTAACGATTATGCTTCGTCTGACTTAGACTTATTCAGAATTTTAATGGTATCCATGGCGATAGTCTTGTTGCTAACACTTATTATTACCGCTTGGAATAGCTATACAAAATCTATAAAATTCGAAGTATTACGTGGGCATAACCGTAACTTAGTAGGAACCGATAGAAGAAGCGCTGGTTGGTCATACCCAGTTCTACCTATCAGCAAAGCAAATCCAGCAGCGTAATGTCGTCTAACTTTGCGTGTTGATAATTCTTTCTAAACTGGATTGATAGTGGAACAAACCGTTGATACAGCGGTGATAACAGATCAATCCGTTTAGCTAATGGTGATTGAATTTTAACGCTTGATTGCTTATACTATTTTTGGTCCAACCTGGCATTCACTTCTTTGATTAGTAGAATAACTATAGTGTAGCCTCGTTGGACTATTTTTATACAAATCTAATCAGGTAGCATCAAGCGTATTACTTAAGGCCTTATTTAGGAGCATTCATCTCATGAAACGAAAAAAAGTAAATAGAATTCTTATTAGAGACAGACATCAAATTCGTAATTTCAAAGAAGAAACAGTACCAGAAGCACTATTAAATGTAAAAAGGCTATGGGATTATTCAATTGATAGCTTATCCGTCGATGAATTGAAAAGCATCCTGCCAAATCAGCTCATATTAAATACCCGTGTTCGCACTCTGCAGCCTGGTACTATTTATTATAGAGCTCGTATTACGGACACCAAAAATTATCGCAATCTCAGCTATTGGGACACTTCGCAGTTCTGGGAAACGCCTCAAGAATATGTCAAACATTGGGGACGATTAAATCAACCACATGAATCTATATTTTACTTGTCTGATAACGTGCCACAAACTCTCAAGGAAATACGTTACCAAGTGAAAAAGAGTCGGCATTATGCGGTCATTGTTAACTCATTCAAGGTAATCAAACCCATAACAGCTACGCAAATTGGCTATTACGGTAAATCCGGAAGTGTAGCAGACATTTATTCAAAGATGGTTAGCGATATATTCTCTCTTCCCTCAGAAGAATATGGAGAGAATGTTTACAAGCTATCAAACTATTTGTCAAATCTTTATAATTTTTTTCCTAATAATGCAGCTGCGTTTTTCTTTACACCCGTTTTGAGTCCAGAGAATGATGCTCTGAACTTAGCAATCGATCCATATGATGCACACAAATATTTTGCTTATAATGGTTCAATCGTAATTCCTAAATACAGAGAATCAGTTGATGGTAATATAACCGCAGCCTGGGCAAATGATGCTAATTTCAATCAATTAAATCCATCAAAAAGTAAACAATGGATTTATAATAATTTCAAAATTGACTATAATTAGTGCATTATTTGCTATTTCCAAAAAGCCACCCTACCCGCATGGGCAGAGCGGCTTTAATAATACTTAACAATCTTAAGTAACTTAAATGATTCCTTCGTAAAATGTGCGCTATAACCATATTTCATAGCTGACTTGTATTTTTTACCTTTTATTGGCCAATCCATTCCACCCGCACCAGCAAAGTGAGCATAGACAATTTCGCCCTTATGTCATTTAAATCTCTGAGTGACCTTATTCTCATATGTATAATTTCCAGACTTAATCTTCATTACCTTAATTGGTTTCTTCACTTTGACCTTATAAGAGTGAGCTATATAGTTGTCATACCAAGGTTTTGCATCAGCAACTACTCCGGCGCCACATATCAATACCAGCGATGTTACAAGCAAGGACAAAAACACAGTTTTTTTATTTCCAAAATAAACACTCTCCCTTTTTCAGTCGACACTTAATTATACCAAAAAGCCGCTCCAAACGAGATTCGCTAGCCTATAAGTCTCAAGGGATAAGTACACACTCTTTGCGTTCTCATGGCGCCTAAAACTAGATGATGTTAGAACCATAATCTAAATTTCTACCTACCCAGGTGAATTGAAATTAAAGAAAATAAATTAGAATAGCAAGTATGATGGCATTAACTGAAAATATTCCTCAGTACATTCTTCTAATCGATTGATACCAAATAACCCTCAGGAGTTTTCCAGTCCAAAATGGTGCACTTTCATTTCAGCACGAACGCTATTTTTGATGCTATTCACATAAAAGTACACCAAATTATCGTTTCAATCCATTCTCACGCGTTTTAAACCAAACAAAAACGCCGTCAATTCGGTGATTGACGACGTTAGGAATAGGTGAAACAATTTAATTTAAGGAGAGTACAGGATTTGAACCTGCGCGCCGGTATTAGCCGGTTCGACGGATTTCGAGTCCGTTGCATTACCACTCTGCCAACTCTCCAAGTGATTACTTATTTATTCTACCAATTATGAATATAAATGCAAGCCCCGTTTGCTAAAATCTCCGTTGCGTTAGCATAACTGGGTCAAATGGATCAATCCACACCGGTTTCGTACTCAACAATCCCAGTGGCACAATACTCGTACTATCTAGTTTAGCCGCCAACAATTGCTTATCGTGAGCCAACGCCATAGAAATTTCCCAATCCGTCCATTCCGACTGCCAAGTGGTCCGACTAATCATGACCAATAATTGCTGGGACCGTTTAATTTCCCGCAACAATTCACGTTTGATACGGCCCGCTCCCCGTTCTGTAAACCTCACAGGCGGTTCCTGTTCATGAAAACTCACCGTCGGAAAATCCCAATTGTGACTCGCCCACTGGTGAAACCGCACCTGTACAGAATGCGCCAACGGATCTGCCGATTGATAACTCACAAACAAATCACTCATCACTTTCGTCTCCTCTCGCTGAATTAGGTCTATTGTATGCCCCACGTGAGTCAAAACCATTACATTAATGTTTATTTCTTATGAATACTATACTTATAGGCTAAATCGCCAAACGGTCTATCTTCGTTCGCTACTTACAGTTTACATTTACCCAAATACTCTGCACCTATCAACCGCTTACTTAGCAACTGTTTAGCCAATTCACCCCATTAACTGATTAATCAATATTACCGTAAAGGCACTGTCCCAACACAACTTGGGTCGGTGCCTTTTGTTTGTTATACTGGCTTTGAAAGGGCTGTCAATTTGCCCTCCCAGCATATTTTTCTTCTTAGATGAACGTCATTTACGCTACCTTCATCAACAATAGCGTTGTTCACTTATTTTTCCTAAAGGAGGTTTTCAGCATGTACTCACGATTATTAGTCCCACTTGATGGATCCAGTAACTCGATTGAGGCCCTGAAGACAGCCATTCGGTTAGCCAAAGATTGGCATGCTTCACTAGTTCTACTCCACATTGATGACATCACCCAGGTCAGTTCCGGTGGTCTTGGCGCCAGCTACAACGAAGTCGTTTCCGCAATGCGTAAGGCCAGTCATCAGATTCTCACGGACGCCCAAGCCATGGCCGCCGACAGTGACATTCCAACGACAATTCTCCAAAGTGACGGTTCACCAAAGCAACATATCGTCGAAATCGCCAATAGTCCCGCTGACGCCATTGACCTCATCGTCATTGGTAAGTCCGGAACCAACGCCTTTTCCCGGATGGTGGTTGGTTCAACCACCAACTATGTTGTCCAACACGCCCGTCCCAACGTCTTCGTTGTCAACGATAGTGAATCTGCCAAATCATAGTTTTGCTGGGGAGCCATTGACTGGCTCTTTTTTTTATTCTATTCTTTCATTTAACTAATGACTCCCCAATCTTTTCAACCTTTCCTTTCAACTACGATTCAGCTTATAATTGACTGATGACTTATTTTAGGAGGGATTCTTTTGTCACGTTCCAAACAACCCTGGTTTCTGGTCAGCATGATGCTGATAGCGGCCAATTTACGGCTCCCCATCACCATCATTCCACCGCTCCTGCCCAAGATTGAGCACGCGTTGGCGCTGCCCAGTGCCATGGGTGGCCTACTGACATCGATTCCGTTGGTCACCTTTGCCATCTTCTCACCCATTATTGTGAAGTTAGCGCAACGGTGGGGTAATTCCTGGACCGTCTTCAGCCTGTTTCTTTTACTGATCATTGGCAGCTACCTCCGGTTGATTCCCACCGTGGCGGCCGTCTTCTGTGGGACCTTTTTGATCGGCATCGGTGTCGACAGTGGCAACGTCCTGATTCCTGCCTTAATCAAAGAAAACATGCCCGATCGTGTCAATGTGGGGACCGGCCTCTACACCCTCGCGATGCTACTAATTGGCGCTTTAGGCACCGCCGCAGCCGGCTTTCTAATTGGCCAAATCAGCCTCCAGGCCACGTTAGGCTGGTTATCCGTCTTAAGTATCGTGGCCGCGCTTGCCTGGATTCCCAACCTCCGTCGACCCACCACGACAACGACCACTAACCATCCCCAATCTCAAACCCACTATCAAAGTGTCTGGCATCAACCACTTGGCTGGCTGATCACCCTATTTTTCGGCCTCCAAGCACTCGTTTACTACTCCTTTGTCACCTGGCTACCCGGTATGCTCAGTGCGCACGACATCCCCGCTTTAACGGCCAGTAACCTCCTCACCATCCTGCAAATCAGCGGTCTGCCACTCTCATTCTTAGTTCCCTTTCTCTTCAACAAACGCCACGGCGTCAGCTGGCTGATTGCTCTCATGACCCTGGGGTACGTTATCGCTCCGCTGGGCTTTCTTCTGCCGACGCACGACCTCAGTTGGCTAACCCTCTGCTCTCTGACCATTGGCGTTGGCGCCGGGGTAGCCTTCAACTTAGCCGTGCTTTTCTTCACGGAGAAGACGACCAATCCCATCCAAACTGCGGCCGTCTCCGGGATGGCCCAGTCTGCAGGCTATCTATTAGCCGCTATAGGGCCGCTACTATTCGGCTATCTCCAGAGTCGATTAGGTACCTGGTTGCCCGTTATCAGCCTCCTAGCGCTATTTGCGGCCCTCCTGAGCCTCACGGGCGTCCTTATTCAGCGGCACGGTCTGATTGCCGAGTAGTTTTCCCCCTCGAAATGTTAACCACTCTTCAATACCAATCAAATTTAGACAAATACACAGTCCCAATCTACTCATCGATACTGTTAAAAACAAAAAATGGTGGACCGCCTCAATGTTTCGAGGCGGTCCACCATTTTTTGTTTTTAGTAGTCCATTAAACTGAAGATATCGTAACCCTTCAGCTTGTCACGACCGTGAAGGTCCTTTAATTCGATCAAGAATGCTGTACCGACCACGATACCACCCAGGTCTTCGACCAATTGAATCGTAGCACCAATGGTCCCACCGGTAGCTAACAAGTCGTCAGTCACCAATACCCGTTGACCAGGCTTGATGGCATCCTTGTGCATGTATAGGGCTGATTGACCGTATTCCAGATCATAGGTTGCCTTGACCGTTTCGCGAGGCAACTTGCCTTGCTTACGAGCTGGTGCGAACCCAATATTCATTTCGTAAGCCACTGGGCAACCCACGATAAAGCCGCGGGCTTCTGGACCCACGACCATTTCAACACCCTTGTCCTTAGCGTAAGCCACAATTTCGTTGGTTGCGGCGTGAAAAGCCTCACCATCAGCCATTAATGGCGAGATGTCCCGGAACATGATGCCCTTTTCTGGGTAATCCGGTACGCTTGCAATAAATTTCGTAAAATCAGTTGCCATAAGTTTAAGTAGCTCCTTTAATTTTAGTTCAATGGGGCATGAAGACGCTGCTTGAGTACGGCGGACGGGCAAAGTAAAAGGTCCGCTTCCGTCTGTACCTGCTGCTGTCTTAGTTGGTAGCTTGGCGCCGTCGTTAATTCCTTATGCTCAGGATGCGCCACACCATTCATCATGCCGTGCTCGATTGTGATGAAGCCACATTCGAAGAAGACCTGAATCATGAAGACTAACTGAGTTCGCGGAATTTGTAAAAATTTGGTCAATTCCGCTAGCTGATGCCCAACATCGACTTGTTGATGCGTAGCAATGAACTTAAATAGTTTAGCATATTGCGCGCGAGTTGGCATCCCTAATTGCGAAAGACTTTCCTTCTTGTACAAATAAGCAGTGACTTTCGCCGGTTGTAATTGCTGTAAAACGGTCTCCAGATCACTCGTTGCGTCGGGACAATCAATCACAAACACCGCGGTATCAGTGGGCAGCGCCGTTTGAACCGTTCCATCATACAGGATTGCCTGACTGCCAGTTGGAACCTGATCACGCAATTGCTGAAAAATATTCCGATGGAAGAAAATATAGGTCCCCGCATCCTTGAACATCGCCTGATGAACCCGGTTGGTTCTGGCATCCACGACTGTCTCTGCAGAAAGCTTCAGGTCCTTGACCATGAGCTGCAATGAATGCCGGCCCTGCCAGACGTTATCTTCAATCGCCCCCAACACAGCCGCCTGATCCGGTGCCGCCGTTAATTCAGGAACGTGGGCCCCAGCACCAAACTGAATGGCATTGAGCTGATGGGCGCCCTCCTGCAGCTGAAATTTCAGATGACTGTGATCTTTACCAATCGCCTTCACCTGTGTCAGACTAGCCGACTCAAAGGCAAACAGTGGCTGACTATTATCCGTCCCAAATGGCGCCATCTTGGCTAACTCTTGGAAGAGTGCTGGCGTAATCGCCGCCACGCTCACCGAAGCCGCCACTGGCAATTCACTAGGTCCACTCTCGGTTAATTTCTGCTTGCCAGCTTCCACATCTAAGGCGTCAGCTAAGGCCGTTAGTTGCGCCTCAGGGACCGTTAGCCCCACCGCCATGTGATGGCCCCCAAATGCTGTCATCAGGTCTCTATGACCATCTAACGCCGTAAACAGATTGAATGCATCCACGCTCCGGCCCGACCCCTTGGCCCGACCATCCTGGATGTTCACGACTAAAGTGGGTTTGCCCGTTTGTTCGACCACCTTACTAGCCACGATTCCCAACACACCTTCGTGCCAATCGTGGCCACTTATGATCAACGTTGGCCGCTGCGCGTGATCGGCATCCGTGGCTTGTGCCAATGCGCTGTCACTGATTTGCTGGACCAACTCTTGACGGTGACGATTTTTTTGTTCAGTCTCCTGAGCCAACTCATTGGCCACCGTATCATCCAGTGTCGTTAACAATTTAACCGCTGGCGTCGCATCGACTAACCGTCCTAGGGCGTTTAAGCGGGGCGCAATCCCAAAGCCAATCGACTGTTCGGTCAATTCTTCAGGTTTAATGCCAGCCCCCTTCATTAATGCCTGTAGACCCGGTCGCTCATCCTGCTGCAGCAACTGTAACCCAAAGTAGACCAGGACCCGGTTTTCATCGACTAACGGCACCAAATCCGCAACGGTTCCAATGGCCGCCAGATCGAGCATGTCTTGCGGAATTTCCTCCCGCAATGCCTGGGCCACCTTGAAGGCTACCCCCGCACCGGACAAACCGCCAAATGGATATTCAGCCCCTGGATAACGCGGATGAATGATGGCGTAGGCGGCTGGCAATTCGGCCGGCAACTCATGATGGTCGGTCACGACTACGTCCACGCCAGCCGCATTAGCCACGTCAATCGCTTCGTTACCTGCCACCCCATTATCGACCGTGACAAATAACTGGGTCCCCGCTGCAATCAACTTTTGGAATGCAGCCACGTTAGGCCCATATCCGTCCGTGAATCGGTTAGGAATATAGTAATTTACGTTGGCACCCATCTCATTGAGCGTTTCATAAAGGATCGACGTACTCGTCACACCATCGGCATCGTAATCGCCGTAAATGGTGATCTGCTGGCCTGCACCAATTGCCTCTTCGATACGGGCAGTCCCCTTGGCCATATCGTGTAACAGGTTCGGGTCATGCAGCTGTTCTGGACCTGGATTCAGAAATTCGTGCACCGCTGCCGGGGTCTGGTAGCCACGATTCCACAAAATTTGCGCCACAATTGGTGAAATCTTTTCCGTTTCCGCTAGGGCTTGCGCCTCTGACGACGGTTGATCGACGTTTTTAATGTTCCATTTGTACTGTGCGGCAATCACCAGCAAACCATCCTTTCCTTTAAAAAACGGTAAAGAGCGGTGTCAATGGCACCACTCTTTCGTTCGTAAGCTATTTAGTTGCTAATTTTTCCTGTAAGTCGGTAATCTGGGCTTTCAGGTCCTGAATCTGCTTTTCTTGTTGGCCAGCGACCTGCTTACTCTTCGAGTTTTGCAGGCGCTTCGTCAAACGTTCATTATCGGCGTTCAATGCTGCAATCCGGTCGTCACTGGTCTTCTCCAGGTCTTTATAAGCCCGATTGTGTTGAAAGGCGTTGATGCTCGAGAAGAGAATCATCAGCACTGCACCGATTAAGATCGATACCAGTAAAACCAGGATCAGTGGCCAGTGAACCGTCGTGAAGCCAAATGAAACCGGCACACTTTCCACGTTTAGAATCGCAAATACCGCCACAACAATTACCAATAAGATTGTAAGCACAATTCGCCATTGATTTTTCATTGCTAGTCACCCTTTGTGGTCAATTTTTGAAACGGCACGTCCACCTCATCAAAGTCCTTAACGACCCGCGTGTTATGGAAGATTTCTCGTGCCTGATGTTGCAGGTCTTGCGCCATCTTCCCAGTGTAACGCGCAGAAATATGGTTTAACAGGAGCATCTTCACGTGCATCCGCTTAGCCAGTTCAGCCGCTTGGATGTTGGTGGAGTGGTAATACGACCGCGCCAACTTGCTTTCGCCCTTGGCAAATGTACTTTCGTGAACTAACACGTCGGCATCCTTAGCCAACCGCTCGGCATTCTTCGTTTGACGGGTATCACCCAGTAAGGCCACGATGCGGCCTGGTTGGGCTGGCCCGAGGAAGTCCTGACCGTTGATCGTCCGTCCATCAGGCAACGTTACCGTTTCGCCCAACTTCAACTTGCCGTACACTGGTCCAGACGGAATCTTGGCTTCCCGCAACTTATCAACCTGCAGTTCACCTGGGTGATCCTTTTCAACCACGCGGTACCCGAAACATTCAATTTTGTGATCCAGATGCTGCGCATAAACTCGAAACTTATCGTCTTCAAAGATTAACCCATCCGCAGCGATTTCTTGGTAATGAATCTTATAGGATAACTTGGTCTCAGAGACCCGCATGCTAACCTCTACGAAGTCACGAATACCCTTAGGTCCGTAGATAGTCAGTGCAGAATTTCCGCCCTGAAACGACCGACTACTCAACAAGCCCGGTAGTCCAAAAATGTGGTCACCGTGCAAGTGGGTAATAAAAATTTTATCAATCTTCCGCGGCTTTAAAGTCGTCCGCAAAATTTGGTGCTGGGTGGCTTCACCCACGTCGAATAACCACACCGAGTTTCGTTCGTCCAGCAAACGTAACGCCGTGCTAGACACATTGCGAAACTTTCCCGGTGAACCGGCGCCTGTTCCTAAAAATTCAATTTCCATATTTTTTCGTTCCTATTCTATAATTAAAGTCCGTCCACTATTTTAGGGGATTTTCGCCTAAACCGCAACTTTTCCGGCGCGAACCCGACCTGATTTTAGCAAATAATTCATTAGGGTTCCCTCGCAAAGTTCGGTATACTAGGGTTAAGCTAATGATTGTGGAGGTGGCCCATGCGACTCATTGATTTTAATCTCTCAACGATCGACCTACATCCGGGACTCGAGCTCTACTGGGAACACGCCGGTAGCCGTCAACCTATTGTCGATCTGCAAACTAGCGCTGAGCAACTCCGCCTGCTGACCGGTAATAGCCACCCCTTAACACTCGACCAGTTCCGTACACGGAGTCAACAGGTCAACCAGCAGGCCAGCCTTTTCATTGAACAAACCCCACCACAGCGCCTCTATGGGTACCGCTTGGTGCCACATCAAATTTTACTTGGATGAAAGGAGTTTTACCATGCGTTATTTCAAAACCACGCTATTTGCAGCGCTGAGCGTTCTCGCCCTCGGATTGGCAGGTTGTCAGTCAAACGCGTCAAAGAGCACGGCTAGTTTTAAGGATAGTTCTTCAGAATCCAGCCACTACAGCGCCCCCAAACCGGACGCGGCCGTCTCCGCCTCTTCATCTTCTAAGGAAGCGCAGACGTACAAGCCAAAGAAAAATCAACTCACCAGTCCCAGTTACGTTAAATCTGGCAACCTCAAGAAAACTGGCCAATTCACTTACGACAAGGTCGGCACTAAGGTTCAACTGAGTGAAGTTGCTCACCGGGCAGCCACCATCAAGAGTGGTAAGTTGACCTACAAGGTCACTACCGTCCGATTGATCAAAAACACAGCGAAAACTGCGGCCGCTAAGCGAATGGCCGCGCAAGCCCTCAATTTACCAGAAATTCAAAGTCCCTACTACACGATTCAGGTTAAATTTACCATCACGAACCGTGGCAAGCAGGACCTCATCACGGACGGCATCAAGAGCTTACGACTCCGCAAGGGCCTCCAGCTAAACGCGGCCAACCAGTTGAGTGATGCCAGTGCCGGTAAAACTATCCCAGCAGGCCAAAGCTTAGACACTTGGGCGACCGGATTAGCCGGTCAAAAGACCAAGCCCACGTTCAAGACAGTTAAAATTGCCTTCGCTGGTGCCTACAACGGCGATCAAAAGCAACTCGTCAGCCCGACCGGCTGGTTGAAATTAACGCTATAATCGCGTAACCTTGTGCATCCCCGAGATCGCTTTTCAGGACTGTGATGTTAGTCGCAGTCCTTTTTGGTGTCTAAACGATTATCTATTAGTTTTCAACCACTCTTTCGGATTGATTGAATAGCTTGTAACCAGCTTAAAACTGACAACTCAATCGAACTGGAGGTGGTCAGGGATGGGGCCCAGCAGTGAAAATGTCGTTAGCTGACGTTCTTTGTTAGCTTACGACATGGGCGGCTTTGAAGACACGGGGGCTTTCGCGGCTTTAAAACGAGCGAGAAGCCCGTCTTGTGGCTGAAGCGTCCCCACAGCTGGACCCCATCCCTGACCACCGGAGAGTGTCAATCCGAGTAATCATTTGGTTCTATGATATTTGGTGTTGATAGAGAAATCTATCGACACCATTTTTTTGTATGACGAATTTACAATTGAAGTGCAACAAGTAAGAAGAAAATAAAAAAGAACTCATAGCCTGAGTCCTGTAAAATGAAG
>NZ_RHNO01000019.1 GCF_003946265.1 Levilactobacillus yonginensis | reverse complement strand
CGAACACGGAAGTTAAGCTTCAGCACGCTGATAGTAGTTGGGGGATCGCCCCCTGCGAGGATAGGACGTCGCTACGCAAACAGTAAGGAACCCAGAAATGGGTTCCTTTTTTTATTGCTATTATGCTAAATTTCGTCCATAATAGAAGATGTTATGCCGCTTTAGCTCAGTAGGTAGAGCGTTTCCATGGTAAGGAAGAGGTCGTTGGTTCAAATCCAATAAGCGGCTTAAATTAAATCGACAATATTTCTAGGCTACTGACTTGTACAGTGCTGGGAGTAGACCCGTAAGGTTGGACTAATCCGTCCATCTTATGGGTCTTTATTTGTGTAAACACATAGATGATCGTTCAAAGCTGGAAATGATTAGCAATCAGCTGCGGGAATTTTTCCACCTAAGGGCAGTTTGAAATCAGCAGGTACAGTAAGGGATTAAATGCATTGCGAAAAATTTGCCAATAATTTATATTGATAAATAAATTATTTAAAGTTAAAATCAAGATGTACCTTAACTAATGGAAAGAAGTTGTTCTTAATGAAGGCAAAACAAAAATTGATTATGTCTGCCGCCTTGTTGGTTGGTTTGACCGTCGGCGGTGTCACTGTTTCAACTAGTACAACTGCTTCAGCATCTTCGGGTTATCCAACTTGGCCGAAGGTTCATAAGGTTCCGAGTGCGTTGAAAGGTAACTGGTACGCGTATAACAAAACTGCTAAAAAGTATCAACACGTTAAAATTTCAAAATCAACTTATCAATTTTCCGCTGACAAGGTCGGTAAATTAGAATACTATGGTTTTCCATACCTACATAAAGGATTCAAGCAGACCCAAGTCTTTAAGATCAAGGGCAACTACGAAAAAGCTTTCAGTATGTCTAAGATGAAGAATGGTTGGACGTCATTTGTTACGGCAAGATACTTGACCGCATCCGACTACAAGGTTAAAACCATGAAGTTTAATGGCAAGAAGCAGAAGGTTCTCCTACAATACACGAAGGTACCAACTAGTAGCAAGACGGCCTTGGTTTACAGTCATCACAAGACTCACGTTCGTAAGACCATCAAGGTTAAACCATCAAGTATCTATTAATGTTGAAATATGAAGCATTTAGTTGTCGGTAAACCCAACCGTAAACTAAATGCTTTTTTGATTATCACCAGTCCTCAAAGTCCCATTGTCTCACGACCATGACTAGCGGTATACTTAAGTTATTGACTTAATAGAACATATGCTGGATTCATTTTAGACAGCATCAGCTCGATTGAAGTGAGTCATATAACGCCCTATATCAGGAAAGCAGGGGACAATTGATGAATCAGTTTCACAAGCTTATGACCATCATCGCGGTGTTTAGCGGTGGCGTGATTGGTCTAAGCAGTTTAGCTTCAGCACAAGCCAGTACATACAGTGCAAAACGTAATCGAAGTGTGCAGGTAGTTTGGCGCAAATCAATGAAGCGACACGCTTATCATGGCACTGCCGGATACTTGTATAGTCAGCACCTTGGCAAACGTTACCAGGCACTCAAGAAGGTTCCGCACACGACGTGGTATACCACGAAACATGAAAAGCTACTCGTCAAGAAAACGCGTAAAACGCGGATCTATTACCAAGTGAAAAGTGCTAACGGTAAACACACAGGATGGGTCCTACGCCGAGACTTGAAGAAGGGACCTGCTAAACGTACTAGTCAGGGCAGTTCTCAAGTCGATGGCAAGCAATCATTTAATGCGGCGACCGTGAATCAAGATTTCATTGCCCAGTTAAATCGTGCGCGGACTGCTAAGGGGCTTACTGCTTTACAAGTGAATCAGCAGATTCAAACGCAAGTCTCAAATGTCCGGATTACGCAAATTACGACCAATTTCAGCCACTTTGACGGTGCGGGTCACGTGATTCAACAAGGTTTGTTTAAGACTGCCGGGTTAGAACACGCTTCTCACGGTGAGGTGCTGGACATGAATGGCGTGGGGAATACGAATGCCGCCACTGCCAAGAGCATTGCCTACGATTATCAACATGGCAATGACCAGGGCGCTCACTGGCAATTGTTGCTGGAATCCCAATTTGTCTATTACGGGATTGCCACCAAGGTTACGACCAATGGTACAGTCTACAACGTTATGAATGTGATGAGTCAGCCATTTTAAAATTGAAAGGAATCTAATTATGAAAATAACATCTAAATGGACACTATTACTCTTACCCCTAGTGGGATTGGGCTTTCCAGTCGTTGCGAACGCTGCGACGACACAACAACCCGCTAAGCAGATGGTTGTCCACTATCAATCGACCACTGGCCAAAAATTGAAAGCTAACAAAACTTTTACCAGCACTGGTGCCAGTGTTAAGGGTTATGGGAGTCAGTTTAGCCCACAAGGAAATGGCGATGCTTGGAGTACCAGCAAGGGGTATGTCACCAAGATTAAGGGGTACGTGCCATTTTCCCTCAAAAAAACGTACAGTTATAGCAAATTGCCGGCCAAAGTTACCGTTAAATACGTTAAGGAATCAGTCCTGAATAAAAAAGTTGGGACGAGTTATCTGAAACAGTTCAATGCCTACCGGAAGCAACAGGGACGCAGCACCTTGAAGCATCGGAAGAGCTTATTGAAGAAGGTCAACGTCCGGGCGCATGAATTGTGGATTCGTGACGATCACATTCGCCCAAATGGCCAGTCCTATAATGCCAAGATGAGTGGCTATGCCGAAACGATGGCGGAACTCCCCGCTTACTACTTACCAGCCGGTTACATGGCGAGCGGTCTGGGTGCTACGCTGGTATATAATGTGAACGGCAATATCACTTATAAGGGAACGGCGAAGACCGCGGTCAATGAGTTAATGACCTGTGATAAATTACACCGTGATACCGAGCTGAATACTTGGGCCCACTACAGTGAAGTTGGGTTTAGCTTTGCTGCTGACGGATCTGGTATGATGGCCCAACTTTTTCAATATTAGAAAAGAGTCGCGCATATGAAAAGATTATTAATGGTGGGAATCGTCCTGCTAACAACCTGGTTGGGCGTTACGACTGCTCAGGCCGCAACGACTTCACAAATTTTGTCACAGAAGAATGTGACACCGTTTGGCAAAGTTACTGGTAATACTAAGGGAAAGTTGGTGGCGTTTAAAAATGATGGCACCGGCCTCACCTTGGTGCCTACCCATCAGCTGAAGAGTTTTCCCAAAACAGCTTGGATCGTCAGCAAGTCGTCCCTGATCCAAAAGGCCAATAGTAAGAATTACCGGTATTACTACGTGACCTCTACCAGCGCCAAGTCTAAGAAAATGTATGCCGGTTGGGTCTGGCGTGGCGATTTGAAGACACCGACAACGGTGAATTTAGGTGCTCCCTACGTAAGTCAGCAGGCGGTTAAGGCCTGGATGGGGTGTGAATCTGCTAGTTTGCTAGAAGGACTGCACTACAAAGGTGTTTTAAAGTCGACTGGTTTAGTAGCCTTCATGAAGAAATTGCCTCGTAGTAAGACCAATAATCCGAACACTGGTTTTGCTGGCAGTCCTTACAAGGTCACACCGGGCGTCTTCCAGTCGATTTTCCCTAAGCCACTGGCTAAATGGGGGAATCGGTATCACAAAGTTAAAAACATTAGCGGTGCTAACTTGAGTAAGCTGCGGTCGCAGTTACGCCTGCATAATCCGGTAGTAGTGTACGTGACGTTACACTTTGCCAAGGCCCAGTATGGTCACTATTTCTGGGGTACGGGAATTAATAATAGTCACGTCATGCTCCTAGACGGGTATAAGCAGGGTGCGTACCATGTGGCTGATCCGAACCAGGGGAAGTACTGGGTCAGTGCGAAGAAATTTGCACGGAGCTATCAATACAAGCATTATGCCGTGGCAATTCAATAGAGGAGGATTTACTGTGAAAAAATGGACGAAGTTATTTATTGGGGCAGCAGTTGCCTTAGGAATATTTAGCGTAAACTCGGTTGCTAGCGCAAGTTCAGTGACAACGCGGTCAGCGCGAACTTACAATTCACGGGTGGTGAAGAGTAAGGGATGGCGGCTTTGGAGTAGTCCCGCAACTACAAAAGCGCTCAGAAAGACGGGCAGCTTGAGTGGAAAATTGGTTCAGCTAGACCGTGTGGCCAAGACAGGGAAGACAACCTATTTCCAGATTAGTCGGCGGGGTCACAACTATGGTTGGCTTAACGCCCAGGCGCTGAAGACGACCACGACGTACCGGTTACCATATACGTATACCAGTCAGCTTTACCCACTGTATGCGCCTAACGCATGTGAAGCGGCTAGTCTTAAAATGGCCCTGTCTGTTAAAGGGGTAGCGACCAAGACCAGTCTGAAGACGGTAATCAATCGGATGCCTAAGGCTAAGATGCCGAATAAAGGGTTTACTGGGAATCCTTACACGGAGAGTCGTCCTGGTGAAACACGGACAATATATCCTGCACCACTGACTGCCTACGCCCAGACTTATGATAAGCAAGCGGCTAATATTTCCGGGGCCTCCAAAACGCAGCTGATGCGTGAGGTTAAACGGGGAAATGCAATCGTCTTTTCTGGTGGTTGGCACATGGAAAAGTCACGACCATATCATGTGTTAGCTTTAGTTGGCTATAAGCACGGTAAATTTTTAATTGCAGATCCATATATGCAAAAGGGCTGGCCCAACAAGGTATTTTGGACCAGTACCAATAACTTCATGAAAGTCTATCACAGCCGGAATTCACGGGCAGTTGTGATTCGCTGATCGTTAAAATGGAATCATGGCCAGAAGGCTGTGGTTCCATTTTTGATTAGGGGTAGTGGTTCTTGTTTTCTTCTCGTTGTGAACCTGATAACATGTTGTTTACTGAGAAACAGACTAAGGTCAATTGAGAAGGAGAAAATACATGTCACAAAATTTAAGAACGAGTTTATGGCTCACAGCAGCTGCCGCTTTGGTTGGTACGGGAATGATGGCTACTGATGACCAGCGTAAGGCCCGTGCAGCGACGGTGACAATTTCCCAACAGGCACTTCAGTCGAATGCCACCCCTGCTGAGGGGGCTAGTCAAGCTGGCCTTAGTCAAACGGAAAATTCTGCTGAGGCAGTTCAGACACCGGCGGCAACACCAGCGCCAGCGACGCCATCACCTAATGATGGCAACGAAACGGCAGCTGGGAACACTACAGGAAGTACCGTAACGACTGATCCAACTGAGGGGACGTCTGGTGCCACGGATACTGGCCAGACTGAAGCGCCTGATGTGAGTGTAAATCAGGGGGAAGAATCGAATGCTACTGGTAATGAATCAAGTGATTCTAATGCTGGTAATAGCGGGAACGAAAATAATACTAGTAATGAAATTTCGAATGGCACCGAGGCAACTGTACCAAGTGATAGCGGCAACGGTGATGCCACGACGACTGGTGTGACGGACCCTGGGTCAGAATCTGGGAATACTGCAGATAATTCTGACAATTCAACGCAAGGAACAGACGGCGACACCAGTGACCAGAATACCGGGGATGAAACGGCAGATGGTAATGAAAATACGTCTGATGGTGGTACTGGTACAGACGTCGATGCAGGTACAGATACTGATGATACGAACGGTAGTGCAAATGCAGGTGACACCTCGGACACAGACGGTGATGGCTCATCTGAACCAGGAGACAATGCTGATTCAGGCAATGATGCGGGTACTGGGAATGGGTCAAATACTGACAACAATTCTGAAGGCAATACTGGGGATGAAAACACCAATCAGGGAAATGAGTCTGATTCAGACGCAGGTGTAGATGGAAATGACTCGGAGGCTGGAGGCAATTCAGGCCAAGACAGTGATTCAGAAGGTAGTTCGCAACCAGGGAGTGACTCGGATTCAGACAGTAATTCGGACTCAGAGAGCGATGCGACGCCTGGCAATGGGTTAGATTCAGACTCTGATAGCGACTCAGATTCCGACAGCGACTCAGATTCGGACAGCGACTCAGACTCCGACAGTGACTCAGACTCTGATAGCGATTCAGATTCGGACAGCGACTCAGACTCGGATAGCGATTCAGATTCGGATAGCGATTCAGATTCCGATAGTGACTCAGATTCCGATAGCGACTCAGATTCTGATAGTGATTCGGATTCCGACAGTGATTCGGACTCGGACAGTGACTCAGATTCGGATAGCGATTCGGATTCCGACAGTGATTCGGACTCAGATAGTGATTCAGACTCGGATAGTGACTCAGATTCCGATAACGACTCAGACTCGGATAGTGATTCAGACTCGGATAGCGATTCGGACTCAGATAGCGATTCGGACTCGGACAGCGATTCAGACTCAGATAGCGATTCGGACTCGGACAGTGACTCCGATTCAGATAGCGATTCGGATTCGGACAGCGATTCAGATTCCGATAGTGACTCAGACTCGGATAGTGACTCAGATTCTGATAGTGACTCAGATTCAGATAGCGATTCAGATTCCGATAGTGACTCAGACTCGGATAGTGACTCAGATTCTGATAGTGACTCAGATTCAGATAGCGATTCAGATTCCGATAGTGACTCAGACTCGGATAGTGATTCGGACTCGGATAGCGATTCGGACTCGGATAGCGATTCGGACTCGGACAGCGACTCGGACTCGGACAGTGACTCAGACTCGGATAGCGATTCGGACTCGGATAGCGATTCGGACTCGGACAGCGACTCGGACTCGGACAGTGACTCAGACTCGGATAGCGATTCGGACTCGGATAGTGATTCAGACTCCGATAGTGACTCAGATTCAGATAGCGATTCAGATTCGGACAGCGACTCAGATTCCGATAGTGATTCAGACTCGGATAGTGATTCAGACTCGGATAGTGATTCGGACTCCCACAGTGATTCGGACTCGGACAGTGATTCGGACTCAGATAGCGACTCAGACTCAGATAGCGATTCAGATTCGGATAGTGACTCAGATTCGGATAGTGATTCAGACTCGGACAGCGATTCAGACTCGGACAGCGACTCAGATTCAGATAGCGATTCGGATTCGGATAGTGACTCAGACTCGGATAGTGATTCAGATTCCGACAGCGATTCAGACTCGGACAGTGACTCAGACTCGGATAGCGATTCGGACTCGGATAGTGATTCAGACTCAAACAGCGACTCTGAG
This sequence comes from Levilactobacillus yonginensis, assembly GCF_003946265.1. GTDB lineage: Bacteria > Bacillota > Bacilli > Lactobacillales > Lactobacillaceae > Levilactobacillus > Levilactobacillus yonginensis. The sequence continues at coordinate 39,137 of NZ_RHNO01000019.1, read as the reverse complement.
TCTGACAGTAATTCAGATTCTGAAAGTGATTCCGAATCTGGCCATGATTCCGATAGCAATTCAGGTTCTGACCAGGATTCTGATTCCGAAAATGATACGGGTAATGGTTCAGATGCTGGCAATAACGTTGGCCCAGGTAGTGGACCTAATACGGGTAACGAAACCAGTTCTGGCAGTCATGAAACTGATGAAGGGCAAGCTGGCGATAACGGGGTTACTAGCCCAGGAAGTACCGGCAGTAACGGTGCTGGTAGCGAGGGAGAAACTGCTAGTTCTGGCGACCAAACGCCTGACGGTTCTAATTCTCAAACTGGTTCAACTGGGAGTGAAAGCAATAATGATCAGATTCTCGAGGGGTCCTTTGATGATGTTGGTGGTGCAGCCGATGAGATTGCTGGCATCACAACGATGCCGCTCTCATTGACAGCGGGGACTGACAATAATCAATTAGGCAATACAACACAAGCTGACGGTCAGTTACCTCAGACGAATGAAGCTGGCAGTAAGCTCGGCTGGTTGGGTGCTTTACTGGGAATCATGACGTTAGGTCTTAGTCGAGTTTTCCGCCGTAAGCAAGCCTAGCTAAAGAGTTTTATCTATTAAAATGACATAAAATGATGCTTACGATGCACGTCACATTTGATGTGTATCGTAGGCATTTTTTATAGCATTTAAGTACTAAGGGATGAAATTATGAGGTTGGTTACGGGCAGACATGATGGTGGTCAGCACTTATGGCCCGTAATAAATTACCGACTGGTTCAGGGAAGTTCCCTTAGGTGAACAAATATACATGGTCAATCCTTGACGAACCGGTATTCTAAATTAGGGATATCTAAAAATTCACAAAGTAAAAATCACTAACAGAAGAAACCGGTTTCATTTCTGACAGGGATGCAGACTTGGTATTTTCTTTAGGTTGGGCAACTGTTAGCATGTGATTATCGGCATGACATCAAGGGGTAAGCGGAAAGGGGAATTTCACAGTCGTAAACTTTATAGGCAATTATTTAGAAAATTTAGGCCCAGCCAACGGGGCCAATAGCCATTAATTAAGGTTACGGTGCTAAAGAAATTAATGATTGGATTTAAGAGATTAGTAGGTCTCAATCGGTGGAGTAGATGTTTTTTGAGATATCAAGATATGCAATTATTAATGAATAGACGAGGGAAACCTGCTATAAGCGGGAAAATCAACGGGGAGCGATAGTTAGTATGCGAGGAAAACAGTACCGGTTCACTGTGGTCGGGTCAATGATGATAACAGCGATTGTGGGGATGATTTTGTTGGGTGGAACGGTGACTGCGGATGCAGCGGTAAGCCAACCAGAACAAGAATCAGTCGATTTTGTGGTCCAGAAGGGCTCGGCATCCGTTCGGACGACACCGATTGACGAGGAGTTTGAGCAACCACGAGAACTTCACCACACCGACGTTGAAAGCCGTCGGCCAAGAAAAAATGGGATACAGCCATTATTAAAGCTCAGCTGGTTTGGTGTGCTCTTGGCCCTCTTCACGGTCAGTGGGTGGCAGATCAGTCGAGAGCGGCGGCAACAGAAGGCACGCTTAGCGGAGCAAACAACTCAACTCCAATCACGAACATAGTTTTTTGCCAAGGTTTGATGCGATGATTAAGTCAATTATGAAAGGGGAATCATAGTTAGATAACTATGATTCCTTTTTTGATTGTGCAGGCGTCATTCAATTTTATTCGGATGCCGAACCTGCTATGATATGGCATATCTTATCTGTTCAAAAAGGCACAATCCGCGGGGGAGAGAGACATGTCATTGCATTTAAAGAAGTGGGTCTGGCTGACAACATTGCTGATTCTGTTAGGCACATCTGGTGGAAGGGTCGTTGTGAATGCGGCCGAAACCAGTATCGGGGCAGCAACGGCAGCTCCAACAACGGCAGTAGTTCCGACCGAAGCCGCTAATGCTTCGCCACAATTGCCGGTTGTGGATAATTCAGACTGTGCAGCGGAGGTGACCGTTCACTATCAGGATGTGGCTGGTGCTTCTCTAGCGGCCGATGAGGTGCTGCTAGGGAAGGTAGGAACACACTACAAGGCACAGCCGGTCACCATTACGGGGTACCGGCTTGAGCGGGTGACTGGCCCTGCCACTGGGGAGTTCACGACTTTTCCGCAAGAAATTACGTACGCTTATCGACTAGAAACAACTGCTCAGGTGAAGGTCCGACATTTAGACCAACGGGGGAATCGGGTCACGGCAGATCAGCTGGTAACGGGAAAATGGGGCCGCGACTATGTGACGGCACCAGTTAAAATGGCCGGCTATGTGATTACCAAGGTCCCCAAAAATCAGCGGGGAAAGTTTCAAGTGAACCAACAGACCGTGACTTATCGCTATTCTCCGGCAGCTTCACCAGCGCGTAAAGCTCAGCAACGTGAGGTGGTCGTACAAAAACCTGACGCAGCGTCATCCCCGGTGATCCAGGATAAATTCACTGGGTATGCAGGTGGAGAAGGTCCCCAGCCGGTCAAAATATTACGTACCCCGACCCGAACGGTCAATGCAGCCGCCGCAGACCACGTGGTAACATCCCAGCCCAAGCAGAAAAAAACGCATGCGGTTGTTTGGCTAAGCGTAACGTTGGTAGGAGCGATTCTTTTGAGTTGGTTGTTAGGGCGAAAGAAAAAATAGGTCTCAAACAAAGGACCTTCCACTGACTGGAAGGTCCTTTATCAATAATGTTGTGTTACTAAAACTCATAAATTGGCGATATTACTGAGCATGCTCTAAAATATGGGCCCAAGCCCGCTGCATCTCCATGGTGTACGGGTTGAAGCCGACTTGATGAAGGTGCCGTTGCGCCGTGGCTTGGTCAAAGAAGGCGACCCGCTGAAGTTCTTCGTGTTGGATGTCCAGGTGGGCGGCGGGTTCAGTCGTTTGAAACGCGAACCACGCTTCGATCCAGCGGGTGTGGGGGGCAATCAGGAAGTTGTCAGCCGCTGTGACCGGGATAATCAGTCCTAGTTCCTCAGCCATTTCACGGTGCATGGCCGCTTCGATGCTTTCACCGGCCACGGCTGAGCCGCCCACGGAACAATCCCAGTAACTGGGAAAGTGAATCTTATCGGGCGCACGTTGCTGGAGTAACACCTGTCCGTGTGCATTGAAAATGAACGCGTCGACCACTAGGTGATATTCCCCAGGTTGGAGGGCTTCGCGCCGTTGACGGCGACCGGTGATTTGTAAGTCGCGGTTGTAGATATCCCAGTACTCATTCAAACGGTCTGCGGCCATGTGGTTACCTCCTAATTTAAGCTTCATCATAACGGGTAATTTCAAATTGGTGATTTTCATATTTAGCCATGTAGACGTCCCGGACGTTGGTCACGCCGAGTTCTTTCAACTGTGCGAGTAACCAAGTCTCGTCGTGATTCATGAGCTCAAGCACGTCTTGATCAATTTGTCCGTCCACAATAATTGGATAGCGAATGGAACCGTCGCCCTGGCGTAGCACAGTTAAGCTTCCATTTTGCTCAACGATGGCCCGTTTTACCTCGTTAATTTGGTAAACACCAGCCGTGCGGAGTTTGAAGTCGATTTCTTTGGCAGAAAGGTTGGCCTTTAGACAGTTGTGGACGAGCAACTGGCCATTTCGAATGACAGTGATGGGGCCACCATCGATGAATTTGCCAATAGTGCGGACGTGAATCTTCAGGTAGCGGGTCACTAGAATCAAGAGGGACCAGATCAATAGAACAATGATAAATTGTAATAAGGTGACTGCGGAATTATAAATAACGCCACCGACGATTCCCCCCAAGACGTAGTTCTGAACTTGGTCAATGGCGGACGTTGGTGCTAGGTTTCCCTTACCGGAAAAATTAATGAGCAACGTCATAAAAATAAAACCGACGACTAATTTGATAAAAACGTCTGAATAAACGAACATGGGCTACTCCTTTACCAGTGTGATTTTCGGATTTTCTAGCGTAATTTTTTCTAAGACGAAGGCGGACCCGTCTGAATTGTAGTCGAGCCGGTAATAGCCTTGAGGTGCCTTGACCAAAAGGTCGTTCCCCGTAGAGGTCGTGTTGATGCTCAGCTGAGTTGGCCGAACTTTGAGCTGTTTAGCAACTTGTTGCACCGTAGCGGTAATTTCGCCCGTTTGTTTGGTGGCAGACTGTAAAGAAACCAGACTATTGACCTGAAATCCCAGCACGAGTAGAAGCAGCGTCCCCGTGATGATGGTCAGGTCTTTATATTTTACGTTCCATCGGTTACGGAGGTAGTGAATGAACAAGCCAATGAAGATGGCGAGTAGCGCAATCAATAAGGCGATGCGGGCATATTGCCAAGTATTATGATGGGTTGTTAGATAGCCATAAGTATAAAATGTCATCATGTTCCCCCTAAAATAATTTCTACTATATAGTTTATCACGATAATTTTTAGAAGGGGCGAATGGGGAACCTTAGTTTTACGACTAGGCCAAAATACTGGTGAATAGGGGGTAGCGTGCTAGAATCAGAGTTAAGGGTTCAAGAAGGGAAGGTTCAAGCAGATGCAAGAATTTGATATCGTTGTGATTGGTGGCGGCCCTGGTGGTTTAGCGGCAGCCTATGGCTTACATGCCCGGGGGATGAACGTGGCGGTTGTGGAAAAGGACCTGTGGGGCGGTACTTGTCCCAATCGCGGGTGTGATCCAAAAAAAATCCTGATGGCCGCTGTGGAGACACAGGGCCGCAGTGAGGCCTTGCGGGGACACGGCCTAAGCGGTGTTCCACAGCTGGATTGGCCGGCTCTGATGGCAGCTAAGCGGGCATATACGGAGAAAATTCCGGATGGTACGCACAGCGGGTTGCAAGCGGCTGGTATAACGACCTTTCATGGAGAAGCCAGCTTTAACGCTGATGGCACTTTGACCGTTGGTGATAATCAGTTGAACGCAGCCAATTGGATTATTGCGACTGGGCAGGAACCCCGTCTGCCACAGATCGACGGGCAGGAATGGCTGCGAACCAGTAACGAGTTCCTAGACTTAGACAACTTACCCGAAGATATTACGTTGATGGGCGCCGGGTACGTGGGCGTTGAATTGGCCGCCATTGCTAACGCTGCGGGGTCTCAGGTTCACTTGATCCATCACAGTGACCGTCCGTTACGTGCCTTTGATGGCGACCTGGTCAGTGACCTCCTGGACCGTTTGAAGGCCAACGGCATTGATGTGCAGCTCAACACGGAAATCACCCAAGTAGCACCGGCCGATGATCAGTATCGTGTGACCACGGCCAATGGTCAGAGTTGGACGACCGGAATGGTCTTTGCCACGGCAGGTCGGATGCCAGTGACTGCTGGTCTCCAGTTAGACCGGGTGGACGTTGCTACGACGGCTCATGGCATTAAAGTTGACGGTACACTGCGGACCACCAATCCCCACATCTTCGCATTAGGGGATGTTGTTGATCGGCCGCAGCCTAAATTAACCCCGGTTGCGGGTTTCGAAGGACGTTATTTGACGGAGACGTTAACGACTTGCGACGCGCCAGCCATCAAATATCCGGTCATTCCGTCGGTCGTGTATGGCAAGACACAGTTGGCGCAATTGGGTGTCACTACAGCGCAGGCGCTGGCTGAGCCAGAAAAGTATCGGGTCAGTGACCTGGATTTGACGCATTGGTACAGTTACCAACGAATTCAGGACCCTCAGGCGCGGATCAAGGTTGTGATTGATAAATCGACTGCCCACATTGTGGGGGCGGCTGTGCTGAGTAGCGAGGCGGAGCAGGTAATCAATTACTTGGACTTTGTGATTCAGAATCATATGGGACCGGCGGATATCAGTCAAACGATTATGGCCTACCCGACCTTGGCATCAGACCTGACGTACTTTAACTAGTGACTAATCTGTTTGAAAATTAAAAAATCGAGATAAAGGAGCCAAGGCAGTAGCCGTGGCTCCTTTTTGACGGTGGAATCGGTTTCACTGGGTATGATTAAATAAATATTGAGTGGCGGTGAATTTTGAAATTCAAACGCTATTTTAGGGCAGTTTCCCTTGGGAGTGGGCCTCAAATTGCAGGTAGAAGTGACTGGGGAAATTAGTAGTTTAATATCGACCGGCAACCGGTTGTGACGGGCTATTGGCATCCCGCCCCTACTCCTGTATAGTGACGAAAACGGGAGCGAAGGGGAGAAAACGATGGGGGTAGTTTGGCAGCGGCTTAACAAACGAACGTTAATTTTGGCCTTCAGTGTGTCTTTGATGTTAGCAATGATTCAGTTTTATCCAACGTTGCGACTCATTGGCGACCAGTCTGACTATTTTGACTCAGCGTATACCAAGTGGTTGGGTGTGGATACCTTTCAATCAATTAGCCAGGTTTATTACTTAGTCCTACCATTGCTGGCGGCGTTGCCCGTGGGCAGCGTGTTAAACCAGGATCACGTGACCGGCTTTTTAACGCAGTTGCGGATGAAAGTTCCGACAAAGGTTTTGTTCCGAGGCTATTTTGGGTGGTCGTTCTTACTGGGCGGCCTGGTCACGGCATTACCATTACTGGTCAACCTATGGGGCCATTTATTGGTGCTTCCCAGCTATCGACCGGACAATCTCTTACATAGCAACATATTGGTAATCAGTTTTAATACCCTGAGCGTGGGTATGTACTACGCTCACCCCCTCCTACACGCTGCTTTGGCTATTGGTCGGACATTTGTTTGGGGTGGGCTCCTTTCTTTGTTTGTGACGGGGGTGGGGCTGTACACTCGTCAGCGTTTCATGGGTATCGGACTGGTTGTCCTGACACAACTTGGGCTAATTTTAGTGCAACCGTTGGGGGTAACGTCTCATAGTTTCGCGCCGGCGGACTTTCTCCGTGAAACGGCCAATGCCAACGTCAGCTGGCCGGCAGCATTGGGAGTAACGGCCGTGTTTAGTGGGGTCACCTTGTACTTGGCAATTAGGGGGTGGCAGCGACTTGTTCACGCGTAGGCTCTGGCGGCAACAGTGTAGCCAATTGACCCGTTATCGATGGCTTTTGCTTATAGGTCTCTTCGCTACGGTTATTTCTGGATTACGGTCCTGGTCCCAATCCCCTAATTTATCACCCTTAGTGCTCTATAAAACCCTATTTGAGATTGGCGGATTTAGTTGGGGTTACTTGCCGATCGGTTTAATTGTTGGACTGAGTGTGATTTCGCCCCGATTAAATGACTATGGCGCGACTGGGTCTCGGTCGATTTGGATATGTCAGCTAGGCGTACAAAGTTTTTTACTGCAAGGAACGTTATGGCTAGTATGGACTGGAATTATGGCTGCCCGATTCTCTGAACTGGTAGGGTGGCCGGCTAGCTGGATTGTGGTATGGGGCTGTGTACAAGTTGGTATCAATCAAGTCTTTTTTGTCAGTGTGGCACTGGCGGTCTACATCGCAACCCAGCAGAAACTGATTGCTGTTATGGGTACCTGGCTTGGTGAGATGCTGCTTGCAGACCTATTGGCTAGGCCACAGTCGCCATTCTTACGCTTTCAGTCACCGTCGACCCCGGAGATGACCTGGGTCGCAACAGGCTTGCTGATTGGTGGGATGGGGTTACTGTGGGGACTAATGGTGATGATCATCAATCGTCGAGACTTGTGATGAGATAGGGGAATATGGCAATGACGTTGATTCAGTTGAGTACGATTTCTAAAACAATTCGGCGACAACCCGTGTTACGGGATGTTTCCTTTACCGTGGAGCAGCAAACGATTACCACTTTGGAAGGGATTAATGGTTCGGGGAAAACGTTAATTTTGAAGGCCATGTTGGGGTTGATCAAGACCCGGGGGCGTGTGACCGTCAATGATATCCCCCTTCAGACTGGCCGGCGATATCCGGTTCAAGCAGGAATTTTGATTGAAATGCCGGGCCTCATTGAGGAGTTCTCAGCATATAAAAACCTGAAATTGCTCGCAAATCTGATGCCAGGGGTCACCAACCAGGACATTGTGCAGTTGCTCCATCAGTTTCAGTTACCTCGGGAGAATGGCGCGAAGGTTAAGCACTTTTCACTAGGGATGAAGCAGAAATTGGGGATTGCCCAGGCGACTTTAGGTCAGAGCGAGTTGATTGTGTTGGATGAACCGACTAACGCACTTGATACTGAAAGTATTGCAGCACTGATTACCTATCTGCAATCTTTGAAGGCGGCTGGTAGCACATTGGTGGTGGCTTCTCACGACCACGAGTTTGTGTCTGCCATCTCGGATAAACGAATCTTAGTGGAGGCGGGGACAGCTTATGAAGTTTAAAACGTTGCTGATTATCCTCGCGCTATTATTTTTGAGTATTGGCAGTGCTTGGCAGTATCAGCGTGTCAATCAAAAAGTGAAGCAACCGCTGGTGGTCGAAAAGATTTTCCATCAGGGTGAGTGGGTGACAGATCAAAATGTCCGATTCAAGGTCACGCAAGTTGAACATCAGTCGGCAACTACCGAGAAGCGGGTCAAGGTTCACCTGCAGATTCAACAACTGGGCGCGTATCGCTATGGGCTTAAGTCAGGGAATGCTAACCTGGCAGAGAATATGTGGTTAAATATTCCGTATGCAATCAGCAATCAATCGCGAGGGCTAACGCATCCTTCAGGCCAGTTGTTTACTGATCAGGAGCTCCATAGTCCAGGGCTAAAGTCCGGCTTTCTGGCGTTTACAGTACCTGATGAAAGCTATCGGGCACGGCTACAGGAGGCGCGTTTTAGTTTCCTTCTGTCGCAGTCATCGGGTCAGTTCTTTAAATATTCACTATTACTCCATTTGACTTAAATCTGCTTAGATTAAGCGTCGTCACTAGGAACCTTTAGTCGGTCGTGTTAGAAAATTCCGGCTGACGGGTTTTGTGTGGCGGCGTTTTGGCGTATGATAGTTTTATTATAAAATTATTAAAGGAGGGGTCCGCGTGGCATTTCTAGGAACTTTGTGTTTGATCCTGGTATTGACGACGTTAGCGGGTAACTTGTCGAACCGGCTGGGTGTTCCAGCTGTAATCGGTGAGTTGCTGGTCGGTATTTTAATCGGCCCAGCAGTTTTAAACTGGGTCCAATTAAATAATTTGGTCAGCTTGTTTGCTGACATCGGTGTGGTTATTTTGATGTTTCTCGGGGGGCTGGAGAGTAATCTGCAGTTACTGATGAAATATCTGCGCCCGGCCATCGTTGTGGCAACCTCTGGGGTAATTTTCCCGATCGTTTTAATGGGGTTAGCTTCCTGGTGGTGGGGATTTACGGTACTGGAATCACTGTTTATCGGTGTCATTTTCTCAGCCACGTCCGTTTCTATCTCGGTGGCCGTGCTTAAGGAGTACCACGCCCTGTCTACGCGTGAAGGCGCAACTATTCTGGGAGCGGCCGTAGCGGATGATATTATTGGGGTCGTGTTACTGTCTCTGATGATCAGTCTATTGGCTAGCCAGGGAATTCAGACGGCGGGGAGTCAACCGGCGTTAGCCTTGGTTCTGGTTGAACAGGTAGCCTTCTTCGGGGGGACCTACGTATTGGTCAAGTGGATTGCGCCGTACCTAATGCACCTGAGCGAACGGTTAGTCATGGCTTCTAGTGTGACCATCATGTCGATGGTCATCTGTATGGCGATGGCCTGGCTCGCGGACATTGTGGGCTTGAGCGGAGCTATTGGCGCCTTCTTTGCCGGCATTGCCGTCGCACACACACCTTACCGAGCTGTTTTGGCAGATCACGTTGAACCACTAGGCAACGCCATCTTTATTCCGGTGTTCTTCGTGAGTGTGGGGCTGAACATGACCTTTGACCACTTCCTACATAATTTGGGAATCATCGTAATTTTGACGGTATTAGCTTGCCTGGCCAAACTGTTAGGCTGCGGTTTGGGCGCACGTCTCAGCGGGTTTGACGGAACGAGTAGCGCTGTGATTGGCACGGGGATGATTGCTCGTGGCGAAATGGGCTTGATCACTGCTCAGATTGGCCACCAAGCCGGGTTGATGAGTGAGAGTGACTACTCAGCAATGATTCTGGTAATTATTTTGGCAACTATCGTGGCCCCATTATTATTGAAACAGACTCTGAAGCGGATGCCTAAGTCTAAGGCCGTCACGGAAGAACCGGCTTAATTGGCTACTAACGGCTGCACTAGTAAACGAAGATATTGATAATTATGAATTGAATTTGTTAAACAGATGGTCTTATTTTTGGGAGAAACTCTCAGAAATAAGGCTTTATTTAGTTGCTTGATAATCGATGAATCCCCGTGACGACATGGATGTTCACTCTTTTAACCTATCCGTACGAAAGACTGAATCTCAACCCACCTTTACCTAGTCTGTACATTACCTTTACGAACAATCTACATTGGATTGATATTCTTATATCTGTTATCAAAAACAAAATAAAACGGTCCAATCAGGAGGATTACATGCAACGTTCAGCTATCGTTAAATCTTTGAGTCTCGCTTCGGTGGTTCTGTCACTTATGGGAATTGGGGCGCCTAGTGCGTTAGCCGCAACGACCACACCAGCGGTCAACCAAACAGCTTCAACGGCGCCAGTTAAACCGACAACGCCCCCAGCCGATTACGGCGATATTCATAAGACGCTAGTTCCTTTAGCAGGGACGGTGAATACCCGAGACTTAGGTGGGTATACAACGGCAGATGGCAAATGGCAGGTTCGCTCTCACAGCTTGTTGCGTTCGGATCAACTCGTTGGACTGACCACGGAAGATATTCAAAAATTAACGACAGATTTTAAAATTACTTCTGTTATTGATTTACGGACGCCTGGTCAAGTGAAGGGGAAGCCAGACAAAGCCTTACCTGGGGCCAAGAACACGAATATTTCAGTGCTCGGGCCGCACGCCTACACAGATTCAGGTAGTGATGGTGAATTTTACAATCAACGATTAGCGTTTGGTCACCCGGCCGTTGTCGGCTACCATAAATTCTTGAACATGGTCTTGGCGAACCCGCAGGCCACACTCTATCACTGTACGTCTGGTAAAGACCGCACGGGGATTGCGACCGTCCTGTTGCTTTCCATCATGGGTGTTAGCCGTAACACAATCATTGCCGATTACATGCAATCAAACCAGGTTGGCAAGAAAGTTGAACGGGCCTGGCTGATGGAATACTACAAGGAAGTTCTGCAAAATTACGGTTCGATGGAAGCCTACATCACGGAATGCTTAGAATTCAGTCCAGCTCAGCAGGAACAGTTGCGGGCTAAACTCCTGGTCTCCACGGATGGTAAAAACACCCCGTATCCGGCAGCTCAGAAACCAGTCGTACCTGGAAACAACACGGGCAATTCTGGAAATGGTGGCGCGGGTAACGTGACGAATGATAATCACCAAAACGATAGCAGTGCCAATCAAACGGGTGTGACCAACCCACCAAACAATGTGACCTCTAATGGTCAGGTCGTCCAGCCAAGTAAACCAACGAACTCGACTAGTGGGACCCATAAACCAGGGAAGAAGAAAGTGGTCAAAATCGTGTCGACTAAGAAGATGCGTACGACCTATAAGTACCAATTGAAGGGCAATAAGGTGTGGTTCAAGGATGCTCACCTGCAAAAGACTAAGGGGCACACGCCAAAACACAGTAAGAAGAAGTGGCAATTGGTTAAGCAAGAAAAGGTTAAGATCAATGGAAAAGCGGCCACTTACTTTCAGGTAAAGGACCGAGCTGGTCACAGGGCATGGCTTGTAAAGAGTGCCATTCTTAACTTTAAGTAGGATGAGGACCGCGTTTGAAATCCCCCTGCCGTTGATTGGTAGGGGGATTTATTAGTAAGAGGTATGATTGAGATATGACCGCCAAGTATTTAGAGCAAAGACAATCAGAGTGTTGGCCCAATCTGTGCTTGTATTTCCTGGCCGTAACGTGTACCCTCAAGAAAGCACAATGACTCAGACAATTTAGGGGAGGAACCATCATGATGCATAAATCAGTCTTTTTGATTGGCTTGGCCGTTGCCACTATGGGGTTGGCGATGGTTGATGTTTCATCAGCAGACGCCGCAACCTGGCACGCCGGGACACCCAAGGTTCTACGCCACACTTGGTATTACAACGGCAAGGATGGCAATAAGGCCTACATTACGTACGCCAAGTTCAAAAGCACGGGGAATGTTTTTGAACAGGATGCTGCTAGCCACCGCTTCTATCGGTTACCCGGTTATGGCTTGAAAAAGTTAAAGTACCAGTCCTTAGGCAAGCACGTTTACCGGTTATCTGGTATTCAGTATTCGCCCAAGGGGTCTCAGGTTCAGTTCGACGGCCAACGCTTGACTTATAAGGTTAAGGTTACCAAAAAACATGTGCACTTTTACAAGGGGTACCAGACTTACGATCGTCAGGCAAAGTTTAAGACGATGAAGAGTCCCGTGAACGCCTAAGCGTGAAATAATAGGACACATAAAGGGTTTGGGATAAAAGTCTCAAACCCTTTTTGTGTTTGAACGTATATGGTCGAAACGTGCGACAACAGGCAGTCAACTCCGCTTAACCCCGATAGACAAACAATCCAAGACCGTGATTATTCGTCTATCGACGTTAATGCTCATTGACTAACCGCCTTTGGTCCCACTCTCTATTTGAGTTAATCAGGTTGCCGCTATCATCTTTACTTAAGTGGCAAGTTCTGATTGAGGACAACCCACGTAATCGTACCAATCAATAGGGCCAGAATGTACAGGCCGGTGAGTATTTTTGAGCTTGTTGGCAAATTTTGCCACCGGTAATAGTACCAACGCCAGCCAAAGACAATGGTACCTACCAGACCAACGAGGCTTAGGAGTAATAATCCTAACAGGATGAACGTGTCAGGGTGGTTCAAGTTGCCCGCAGCAAATTCAAGACTGCCATCAATAATTAAGAATAGTGGGAAGCCCAAGACGATACAACCGATGAAGGCTTCCGATAGCTGTTGTCCCTTAGATAAATGCATAATAACGTCATCCCCTTAACTTTTAGTATAGCGGTTTCGTTGAGGTAACGGAAGATGGTTGTGGAGACAAAAAACGGACCGTAGCCAACGCTACGATCCGCTTTGAATTGACCGGCGGTGTTTCACGTAACTACCCCGTGAAAGTATCGCGTTAGTTTTGTAATTCATGTTCGATTTGCAGGTCCGCCTGTGGAATGTTGCCAGAAGCAATCAGTGGGGAAGCGGGACCAATGCACAGGAGAGTCAGGTGATGCATGGCACGCGAGGCAATGGTGTAAAGGGTCCCAGTCAATTGGTCATTCGGATAATTTTCCGCAGAGACGTTGTAAGCAATGACACTGTCGAATTCCAATCCCTTGGCCAGATAAATTGGCAGAACGACTACCCCCTTGGGTAGTGAACGGTCGGTATCCGTTAGGCGGGTCAGGTCAAAGTCTCGGTGAAGTTCTTGGTAAACGTACTTGGCCTCAGCGGTACTCTTGGTCAAGATTGCTACGGTGCCGCTGGTGGCCAACTCTAATTTGAGTTCATGGGCTAGCGCTTTGAACGCTGCGGCGTCATCGTAACGCAGCACAACTTTCGGCAAATCACCCGGACGGTTGAAGGCTTCAATCTTATCACCGTCAGGCAAGAGGGCCTTGGCGAAGGTCGTGATGGGTAGCGTGGAACGGTAGGACCGGCGCAGCGTAATCAAGCGGGACCGCTTGACGTTTAGGGCGCTATCCAGTTTCTTTAGAATTTCTTCGGGGGCTTCAACGGCCTTGAAGAGGGCTTGTTCACTGTCACCTAGGAGGGTGAGCTTAGCCCGTGGAAAGGCGTGTTGTAGATAAATCAATTGGGCCATTGAATAGTCCTGCATCTCATCCACAAAGAGGTGCTGCATGCGGTGATTGGCACCACCACCTGCAAGAATGTCCCGCAGGTAAAGGAGTGGGGCGGCATCCGTCAGCGCCAACTTGTGGAACTCAATATCGTGTTGGTAAGTGGCGATGACTTGTTGCCAGTCAGCTGGTGCAACGCTCTTTGGTAGCGGACACTGCTCGAGAAAAGCCGTGTACTGACTGTAAGTGTCTAGGAAATAGCCGTTGTAAATCGCGTCGTCGACTGGTCGTAAACGTTTCCGAACAATCTGGCGGGCAATAAAGTCAATTTCATCGTCGAGCTGTTCAAACTTACCCAGGTGTTTTTCGCCCAAGAGGTTGTGATAATCTTCGTCGCTCAGTTGGTCGATCTCATCGCGGACCCAGTCCTCCTTAGCCTCTTCGGCAATTCGGTGCTTGAGGCGTTTCTCCAACGCATTTTTAGTACGAAGTAGTCGGTCGGCCGGCGCCGTAGCGTCTGGGAATTGTGCGTAAATCTCCCGAATTTCCTCGCGGTCGAAGAAGATTCGACTCTTGAAACGAATATCGGTGAATTTTAGCTCGGCGGGAGTGACCTGGTAACAGTAGTTTTTGACGGCTGTCATCATATCGGCACTCTCCCGAAAGTTCCGTAGCGGAAGGTTTACGGGCTGTTGTTGGTCAGCTTCGTAGCGTTCAAACTGAGTTTGTACGTTAAGTCCCTGGAACCGTTGTGTTAAAAATTCAGCCAGTGTGACTTGACGCATATTCCGTTCACCCAGGCTAGGTAAGACGTCACTGATGTAGTGACTGAATAAGCGATTGGGGGAGAAGAGGACGATTTGATCAGCCTCTAAGTCCCGGCGACTGTGGTAAAGCAAGAAGGCGATTCGCTGTAAAATGGCGGACGTTTTGCCAGATCCCGCGACCCCTTGAACCACCAGCAGGTCGCTGCGGGTATCTCGGATAATGTCGTTTTGCTCTCGTTGAATGGTGGCCACGATGTTTTGCATAGTGGCGTCGTTTTGTTCACCTAGTACGTGCTGCAACATCTCGTCACCAACAGTTTCGTTGGTATCAAACATACTTTCAATTTTACCGTTTTGAATCAGAAATTGGCGCTTCTTCAGGAGCTCCGTCTGCTGGTCGCCAGCGGGCGTACTGTAGGCGACTTTTCCCAATACTCCGTTGTAATAGATACTAGAGATGGGGGCGCGCCAATCGTAGACCAAAAAGTTTTGGTCATCGTCCACGAAAGAGGCGGTGCCGATGTAGAGGGATTCAGGCGCCTTTTCTTCTGGGTCCTGAATATCAATGCGCCCAAAGTACGGGGACTTTTGGAGCTCCTTAAAGGTATCGAGTTGATCTTGAATAATGTTCTGGTTTTCAGTTAGCCGGGAGACCAACGCCCGTTGCTGTTGTAGCTCGGCACTGGTTTCGATTCGGTCATCGACTTCAAACCAGTTGACCGAGGTGTTTTCACTGTAGTTCTTCAGCACGTTCCGCAGTTCTTGATGGGCGGCATTGTAATCCGCCGTCGTCTTATCAATGCGGTTACCGATTTGCTGGGCCACGTGGTCAACACGCTGTTGTTCCTGTGTTTGTTCGCTGGTGGTCAAAATGACCGCCTCCTTTGGATAGGCTAAATTGCCTAACAAGTTTAGTCATTATTCGGGGCTGTGTCAATCAAACACACCGCTTTGGGCCAACTTATTGTGAATAGCCACTGCTGACGGTTTCAACCTGACCAGGCAAAGGCTCCCACGGTGGAAAATAAGTTGATTTGGCGGTATGTCGAGTAGATTGTTTCTATAAATAGGTATTCCTTTCAATCACTCGCCAGCTAATTAGTCGTTAAGTTCGGTGAATTAATCAGTGAAACGATAGTTGGGCCTGTACCACCGAATTTGATTGACCTCGACCGCCAGATAGGCGATGATTAAAGAAAGACGTGGCCGTTTTCAGACGATGCTGGGTGGGACGGAAATTTTGCAAGTTCCTGACAGTTTACATTCTGCGCCAAAACCACTAAAATATAGGGATAGTTACTTGAGAGTAGTAGACCAATACTAGAGAGAAATCGGCCTTGCTGAAACGATTTTATGGTTGAAATGGACTCAAGTTACGTGTTATTAAAACCGATAATTAAATTATCGCGGTGTCCCGTTAACGACAAAAGTGGTGGTCAAATTGGCCACAAATTAGGTGGTACCGCGCATGAGCGTCCTATTGGCATTAGTCAGTAGGGCGCTTTTTCAGAAAGGATGAACATTTATGAGCAAGAAACACGTTATTTTAACTGGGGACCGACCAACTGGTAAATTACACATCGGCCATTACGTTGGGTCACTTAAGAACCGGGTCGCATTACAAAACACTGGTGATTATGAAACCTACATCATGATTGCTGATATGCAGGCCCTGACCGACAACGCCCGTGATCCCGAAAAGATTCGGCACAGCCTCTTACAAGTGGCCTTGGATTACTTAGCCGTGGGTATCGATCCCGCTAAGTCCACGATTCTGGTGCAGTCACAAATTCCGGCCCTAAATGAATTAACGATGGCTTATTTAAACCTCGTTTCCGTTTCCCGCTTAAACCGGAACCCAACGGTTAAGTCCGAAATCAAACAAAAAGCATTTGGTGAAAGTGTCCCAGCAGGCTTCTTTATCTACCCAGTTAGCCAAGCTGCCGATATCACCGCATTTAAGGCCGACACGGTCCCCGTAGGTGAAGACCAAGAGCCAATGCTGGAACAGACCCGTGAAATTGTGCGGAGCTTTAACAGTATCTATCAGCAAGAAATTCTGGTGGAACCCGAAGGCTACTTCCCACCAAAGGGCCAAGGCCGGATTCCTGGACTCGATGGGAACGCTAAGATGAGCAAGTCCCTCGATAATGCCATTTACCTGGGCGATAGTGCCGACGAGATTCAAAAGAAGATCATGTCCATGTACACTGATCCTGAACACATTCACATTGAAGATCCTGGTCACGTGGAAGGCAACACGGTCTTCACTTACCTGGATATTTTCGCAGACGACCAGGAACACGTTGAAGAATTGAAAGCACAATACCAGCACGGTGGTCTCGGCGATGTTAAGATTAAGCGGTACTTAAACGACGTTTTACAGGCGAAGTTACAACCAATCCGTGAACGTCGTGAAGCCTTCGCTGCTGATGAGGGTGCCGTTTACGATATCCTCAAGCAGGGGAGCGAAAAGGCCAACCAAGTGGCTGCCCAAACGCTTCACGAAGTCCGTCACGCCATTGGTATCGATTACTTCGGCTAAAGCGAAACGGGGGATGAACAATGCAAAACCTAGCCATTGTTGATTTAGGCTCTAATTCGGTCCGCATGGCCGTTAACGAACTACATGATGACGGTTCTTACCGTGAAGTCAATCGGGTAAAGGTCGACAGTCGTCTGTCCGAGGGCATGGGTCCCGAGAAAATCCTGCAGCCAAAGGCGATGGATCGGACCGTTGCAGCCTTGAAATCCTTCAGGCCCTATTATGAACACCTCCCCAACCTGATTGTCCGGGGAATCGCGACGGCGGCGGTTCGGCAGGCTCGCAACCGGGATGAATTTTTGACCCGGGTCGCTGCCGCTACTGGGATTCAGATTGAAGTCCTGTCTGGTGACCAGGAAGCCTACTATGATTATCTAGGTGCCGTAAATCGGCTAAAGGTCAAGGATTGCTTGTTGCTCGACACGGGTGGGGCCAGTTGTGAACTGGTCCACGTGCGAGATGGCAAGGACGCCAGTCTGATCAGTGTGCCGTTCGGTGCGGTCAACTTGTCAGAACAGTTCCACCTGGATGACTTGGTAACGGCCGTCGATCTTTTTTCAGCACAGGTCTTTTTGCGGGAACGCCTCCGGGATATTTGGTGGCTAAACGACGCCAAGCAATTACCACTCGTCTTGTTGGGTGGCGCTAACCGAACGCTGGCCCGCATGAATCGTCAGCAACAAAAGATTCTACACGTGGAAAACATCCACGGGTACCGACTGACGACGGGACAAGTGATGCAGACGTTTGAACGGTTACTCCGTGTGCCGTTGATAGAACGGAAACGGATTTCCGGTTTGGAAGCAGAACGGGCCGACATTATTGTTGGCGGGATGCTACCACTGGTTACGTTACTACAGATGTTGGATTCTGACCGGGTCATTTTCTCAGAAAGTGGCGTACGAGAAGGGATCATTTCTGAGTACGTGAGTCAACACTAGGAGGTGTTTGCGATGGGCAATCGTCCATTCTACAAGTTACCTTATGGGGCTCGGCGAGATCAGCTGGCTGCGCAGAGTCACTTAACGGTGGCTCAGTTAGGCACGTTAGCCGCTCACCGGCAAGCAACCGATGAGAATCTCATTGAGAACTACCTGACAACCTATGGTTTGCCGGAAGGCGTCGCAGTTAATCTGCGTGTCGATGGGCAAACGATTGCCGTGCCAATGGTGACTGAGGAACCTTCCGTGATTGCTGCAGCAAGCAACGGTGGTCGGTTACTGACCAGTGATGTTGGCATCACGACGCAGGTCAGCCAACGTGAATTGATGGGACAGATTGTCTTCAGTCACGTGGCTGATCAGGAAAAGCTGGCAGCGTGGTTGACGCACGAGTCATCTCGCCTCTTAAAGGTGGCTGACGCGGCTCACCCATCGTTACTAACGCA
This sequence comes from Levilactobacillus yonginensis, assembly GCF_003946265.1. Classification (GTDB taxonomy): domain Bacteria; phylum Bacillota; class Bacilli; order Lactobacillales; family Lactobacillaceae; genus Levilactobacillus; species Levilactobacillus yonginensis. Next base: position 20,679 of record NZ_RHNO01000019.1, on the reverse strand, counting down.
TGGTGGAGGGGCGCGCTCGATTCGGGTTCGTTGCCTGGCACCAGATTGGGTCTCGTTAGACCTGTTCATTGACGTCGGTGAAGCCATGGGGGCTAACTTGGTCAACACGCTGACTGAGGCCGTTGCGGCGGATATTAAGGCACACTGTGACGTAGACATTTTAATGAGCATTCTAAGTAATTACGCCACGCACAGTTTGGCGACTGCCTCCTGTGTGGTTCCCGTTGATCAACTGCGAACGAAAACCATGTCCGGTGCCACAGTTGCGCAACGATTAGTGGCAGCCAGTGAGTACGCGCAAGTTGATCCGTACCGGGCAGTAACCCATAACAAAGGGATTATGAACGGTATTGATGCGGTCGTCTTAGCAATGGGTAATGACTGGCGGGCCGTCGAAAGCGGCGTTCACGCCTATGCCAGCCGTTCGGGTCAGTACCGCGGACTCAGTCGTTGGTGGCTCACGGCTGGTGAGCTTCACGGCGAACTAACGGTGCCACTGGCGTTGGGATTTGTTGGGGGCGCTACTAAGGTATTTCCCCTCGTGGCCATCAACCAGCAGGTCGCGCACTTGACGAGTGCGCGGCAGTTGATGGGGGTGACGGCGGCGGTTGGACTGGCCCAAAATGTGGCCGCCTTACGGGCACTCGTGACCGATGGCATTCAACGGGGGCATATGGCCTTACAACGAAAGTCATTGGCCTTGTCCGTCGGGGCCACACCAGCTGAATTGCCAGCAGTCGTGGCACAATTACAAGCGATTAAACAACCGACGACGGCTCAAGCCCAAGCAGCATTGGCGGCTGTTCGTCAAGCAAATTTAAAGAAATAGGTGGATTGAAACGCATGAAAGCACAAGATATTCAACTGAACGATGAAGTTCAAGGCTTATTGGACCAGGTAAATGCCCTTTACCCTGGGAAGGTTGAAGTCCAATTTATTGGTGAACTGCAAGCCGGTTTCGTCCGACACGACCAAGCCCAACAGATGCAAATGGGCAAGGACATTGCCATTCAGGTGGCTGACCTGACGGCACCAAACTACACGGCTTCCCACGAACTACTGCATCTTTTGATGATCTTATCTGGCTTCCCTCAGGTCTTCTTCTCATTGACGACCGGTCAAGACCAGTTGGATGAGCAACTGATGATCATGGGGACTGAGCTCTACGATATTGTCAGTCACATTGTGGTGGTCAGTGAACAAAAGAAGCATCACTTGATCGATGATCATATCAAGGACTTATACTTAAACGGGGTCACGGCCACAATCAAGCCGGAACCAACACCAGTGGATGACGAAATGACGTTGCGGACTTTGACGTTGTTGGACGCCTTGGTCTTCTTCGGCACGGATGACGACCAGTTGATGGCTCAGTTCAAGCGGGACTACCCAATCAGTTTTGAGGCAGCGCAAAAGCTGTACGCCATTATTACCGCCAAGCCAATCGATTCGCCATTTACGTTACGTCGGAACGTGGTCAAGTTATTCAAGGCCTTTGATGAACAATTAGAGGCCTGGCATTTACCAGCGCTGCACAACACGGAGTTTACGACGCTGACGAGTGTTCTATCCAAACGGCAACTTAGCTTGACCGTAAAGCAAATCTTTGAATTATATCATTCTGATATGCACGAGAAGACGACCCAACGGCGGGGGTACGTCGGGTTTAACCGCGCAGATAATCAAAATGCGTTCGTTCTGCCCGCACCAGCGCCAAAGAACGATACACCGGAGTACTTCACGAAGATTTACAGCATGACGGTTGAAGAACTTTTCAAGGAATTGAAGATGCCTTATATTTTACGTTAGGGCTTTTTAAGAAAGGATGATGGGGATGGAAGCGCGCTTACAAGCAACCTTTGATGACGCTAAGCACATCGTATTCTTAACGGGTGCGGGCGTGTCGACGCCGTCTGGTATCCCGGATTATCGGTCGAAAAATGGCTTGTACACCGGACACCGTAACGCCGAGTATTATTTGAGTCACACCTGTTTAGTCCAGGAACCACAAGTTTTTTACGACTATGTGAAGCAAAACCTGTACTATCCAGATGCCAAACCCAACGTCATTCACCAGAAGCAAGCGGCATTGACCCAGCAAGACCGGGCCACCGTGATTACGCAAAATATTGATAACTTGTACAATGTAGCAAAAACGAAGCACCTGGTTGAGTTTCACGGTAACCTGTACAAGGTCTACTGCCAGGTCTGTGGTGCCACGGTCGATTGGCAGGATTACCTGAAATCGCCGTATCATACGGACGATGGCGGCTGGCTCCGGCCAGACGTGGTGCTCTACGACGAAGGGTTGAACACACTGAACGTTCAACGGGCCGTGGCCGCCATGGGTCAAGCCGACCTGGTCGTGATTGTGGGGACCTCCATGCGAGTTTACCCATTTGCTGGGTTGCTAGATTATCGTAGTGACGGCGCCCAGGTCGTCGTGGTCAACCAGGAAAAACTAGATTTAGGATTCGATTACCAAATGGTTCAAGCTGATGCCACTGAATTTTTCAACGACTTACAAGTGTGAGGTCCTGCCAATGAGCCATGAAGAAGTGATCAATCAACTGCGGCACCTAGTGAGGCGTCTGCGGTGGTTAAATGTGATTCAGCTGATTCCAGATACACTCGTGATCTACGGGATTCTGCAGTTAGCATTCAGTAGTCAGTTAGTGACCCTGTTTAATGCGAGCTTCGCGCGGCGGCAAGCGGTGATGGTAACCGTCATGTTTGCCCTGATCGACCTCTGTGTGACGGGGATTCGCTATAATGATCGACTGGCTGGTAAGCGTTTGATCAGTCAGCTTAGTGGGCGATTGACGACCCCAGAAGCTGAACTGATCAAGCAGTTTGAACGTTTCAAATAAGAAGGTGACAACGTGATAACGATTGGGTTGACGACGTGGACGGAACATCCAGCACTAATTGGTGGGGAAGACCGTCCGGTAACGTTGCCTGAATACGCCGGTAACTTTCCGGTGGTGGAGCTCGATACGCCCTTCTATGGAATTCCCCGGGAGAGTACGGTTGCAAAGTGGCAGGCGGCCGTTCCCGATGGATTTCAGTACATTTTAAAGGCCAATCAGGTCATGACGCACCACGACGACCGCAAGGAACCGGTGGACGAGATTGCGCGGAACATGGCGTTTGATGAGTTCCGGCAGGCAATTCGGCCGTTGGTACGAGCTAAGCAGTTACAAACGGTGTTGTTTCAGTTTCCGCCGTACTTTAATCGCACGACGGCTAACATTCAGTATTTGCGTGATGTGCGGGTGCTGATGGGAAATCTCCCAGTGGCCGTTGAGTTCCGCAGCCCCAGTTGGTTTGAGACACCAGAAATGACGGCTGACGTTATGCAATACCTGCAGTCGTTACGATTTACCAACGTGATTACGGACGAGCCGCACAACTTGAATAATGGGATTCCGCTGGTGGAAACTGTGACCACACCGGACTTAGCGGTGGTGCGGCTCCATGGTCGTAACGCTGAGGGGTGGTTCAATCAAGGCCAAAACTGGCGCAAGACGCGGACGCTTTACCATTACCAGGAAGCCGAGCTCCAGGAGTTGGCGGACTTGACTAACCGGTTAGCGACATCGGCGAAGAGTGTTTGCGTGATTTTTAACAACAACTCTGGTCGGGACGCTGCGCCCAATGCACAACGGCTTCAGGAAATTTTAGGCCTGCACTGGCAAAATTTGGCGCCGCAACAACTGGATCTCTTTTAAGGGGAGCATGGGAAGTACCTATCTGTTCGTGATGGACGGGGTGCTTTTTTTCATTTCACCGGTAAAATGGTCGAGGTTTCATCAAAATTTAACGATGAAAAACCCCAAGTGAACGCTATGGCTCACCAGGGGTTTATGCTATACTGGATTAGAATTTACATTAAAATTTAACCCGAAAATAACGGAAAAAATTAGAGCGAGGGAAGGCATTTTCTTTATGGCTGAAAAACCAACTTTTTACATTACGACGCCGATTTACTACCCATCAGGGCGGTTACACATCGGTAACTCCTACACGACGATTGCTTGTGACACGGTTGCCCGTTACAAACGCAGCAATGGGTACGACGTTTTCTTCTTAACCGGGACTGACGAACACGGTTTGAAGATTGAAGACAAGGCCCAATCACAGGGCCAAACACCCCAAAAATACGTGGACGGCATGGCTGAAGGTATCAAGAAGCTGTGGCAGACGTTGGAAATTTCTAACGACAAGTTCATTCGGACGACCGACCAGGAACACGTGGCTGCCGTTCAAGAGATCTTTGAACGCCTGTTAAAGCAGGGTGACATTTACCTGGGTGAATACGAAGGTTGGTATTCCGAAGATGATGAGGAATACTTCACTGAAACACAACTCGCTGAAGTTTACCATGATGACAATGGTAAAGTGATCGGTGGGAAAGCCCCTTCCGGCCACGAAGTTTCGCTGGTCAAGGAACAGTCCTACTTCTTCAAGATGAGTAAGTATGCCGATTGGCTGTTAGACTTCTATCACAGTCACCCACACTTCATCCAACCAGAATCACGGATGACCGAAATGATCAACAACTTCATCAAGCCCGGACTGGAAGACCTCGCCGTTTCCCGGACCACTTTTACTTGGGGGGTTCCCGTCAAGAGTAACCCGAAGCACGTGGTTTATGTGTGGATCGATGCCCTCTTGAACTATATCACCGCACTGGGCTACACCAGTGACGATGAAGGCCTCTTCAAGAAATACTGGCCAGCCAACGTCCAAATGGTTGGTAAGGAAATCGTGCGTTTCCATTCCATCTACTGGCCAATCGTGTTGCACGCGCTGGGTGTTGAAGCACCAGACGAACTATTTGCCCATGGCTGGTTGTTGATGAAGGACGGTAAGATGTCCAAATCTAAAGGGAACGTCATTTATCCTGAAACGTTGGTTGACCGTTACGGGTTGGACGCTTTGCGTTACTACCTGATGCGGGCCATGCCTTACGGGAACGACGGGACGTTCACCCCTGAAGACTTCGTTGACCGGTTGAACTACGACTTGGCCAATGACCTTGGGAACTTATTGAACCGGACCGTGGCCATGATCAACAAGTACGAAGGTGGTAAGCTGCCCGAATACCACGCTGGTGTTACCGAGTTCGATGCTGAATTGGAACAGACGGCCGTGGACGTCATTGCCAACTACCACGACTTGATGGATAAGATGCACTTCGCTGACGCACTGTCAGAAATCTGGAAACTGGTTTCTCGCAGCAACAAGTACATTGATGAAACGGAACCTTGGAAGTTAGCCAAGGACGATAGTCAAAGCGATGCGTTAGCCGCAGTGATGGCACATTTGGCTGCTAGTTTACGGGTCATTGCCACGTTGATCAGTCCCGTTATGACGCACGCACCAAAGGAAATCTTTGACCAATTAGGGTTAGATCCTGCTACCATGACGATGAGTGACCTAGCATTGGCTGACCTGCCAGCTGGCAAGCAAGTCGTTGCGAAGGGGACGCCAATCTTCCCACGGATCGACGTGCAAGAAGAGGTCGACTTTATTCAAGGTCAAATGACCAAGTCTGAAAAGACGAAGGGTCGGGCCGCTATGGCTGCCAAGGCTCAGGCACAGCAAGAAGCTGCTAAGAGCGAGGCTGAGGATACGGAATTAACTTTGGAAAAGCCAGAAATTCGTTTCGATAAGTTTGAAAAGGTCGAACTCCGAGTGGCCCAAATCAAAGCGGTCGACCACGTTGCGGGTGCCGACAAACTGTTGAAGTTCCAGCTTGATGCTGGGGACCAAGGCAACCGGCAGATTCTTTCTGGAATCGCTGAATGGTATCCAGAACCAGAAGCACTGGTCGGTAAAAAAGTGGTCATCGTGGCCAACTTGAAGCCACGGAAGATGCGTGGCGAAGTGAGTCAGGGGATGTTGTTGTCCGCTGAACACGATGGCAAGGTTCAATTACTGACGTTGCCAGACAGCTTGGTCAACGGGTCATCCGTTAGCTAGACTGACTTAGACGATAATTAAAAATTGAAGCGTGGGCGGCGGGCCATTATGGAGACGCTTGCCCGCGCTTTTCTTTGTTTTTAGAAGTTCTTTGTTGATTGGCTGCTTGCGGCCGCCAGGGACGGGGACCGCTGTGGGGACCGGAACAAGCCGAAGAGCGGTCTTGTTCCTCGACTGGAAGCCCAGCCCAAAAACGGCCGGCCTCCCAGCTCGCCCCGCGCTGTAGCTTGGCCAAAAACGCCAAGCAATACCGCTGTCACTGCGGCCCTGTCCCTGGCGTCCGCCGGCTAAGATTGTCGCCAATTTTCCAAAACAAATAGCGTGGATGGTATTATTTGTTTATAGTGGTTGTTATAATCAATAGAGAGCGTCGGCTGCAGTGGTGGACAACGTGGTTGAACCAGGTTATTCTCGTACAGGGCTGATGAACGTTAGAATTGAGCATGTATTGTGGCGATTTTTTAGGTGCATGGTGGTTCTGGTTGAGCAACTACCTGTTAATGTTCACTAGACTAGAGCCGAAGGCAGTCAGGGCCCGCGCGGTGTCGATGGTCTTAGCGGTTTACCGCTTAGAGCATGGGACGACCTTGGAAACTCACGGATTTTGTGAGGTTTCAAGGCGCCCTGGAGACTCGTGATTTGAGGCTACCAGGGTTGCCCCACGGCGCGGCCCCTGACTGCCGTAGGCGGCACAGCAAAAAAACTAATTTAAAACAAACAAATAATTCAAGGAGGGACCAAGATGAAAATATTTGATTCACATACGCACCTAAACAGTGAAGAATTCATCAACGACGTACCCCGCTACCTTAAACAAGCGGCGGACCTGGGAGTCGTTAAGCTGACGAACATTGGCTCCAACACACAGTTGAACGCCGATGCTATCAAGCTGGCTCACCAGTATCCACAAATGTACGCGGCAGTCGGTTGGCACCCTGAAGACTCGAAAAATTACGATGCAGCGGCTGAAAAACTGTTGGAAGAACAGTTGGCTGATGAACGGGTGGTGGCCTTAGGTGAAATTGGCCTGGACTACCACTGGGATAGTTCACCACAGGACGTACAACGCAAGGTGTTTGCCCGGCAAATCGCGATTGCCAAAGAGGTCGGCAAGCCCATTGCGGTGCACAACCGAGATGCGTTCGAAGATACCTATCAAATTATTAAAGATGCCGATATCAGTAAAATTAGTGGGGTCATGCACAGTTTTAACGGTGATCCAGAATGGTTGAAGAAGTTCCTCGACTTGGGGATGCATATTTCTTATTCTGGCGTGGCCAGCTTTAAGAACGCCCATGAGGTTCACGATTCCGTACGAGCTACGCCACTTGATGTCATGATGGTGGAGACTGATGCACCGTACCTGACGCCAGAACCACACCGTGGCGAACAGAATGAACCAGGATTTACCCGTTACACGGTTGAGGCGATTGCCAAGGAACGTGAGACGACACCAGAAGAAATTGCCGCAGCCACGTTTAAAAACGCAGAGGAGTTTTACAAAACGAATGAAAAAGATTAAAGAAGTCCTCGTGGTTGAGGGCAAGGATGATACCAAGCAAATTAATCGGGCGGTTAACGCCGATACCATCGAGACACGGGGTTCCGCCATTGATGACGATACACTGGCCCTAATTGCGAAGTTAGCGGATCAGCGGGGCGTCATCATTTTCACCGACCCTGATTTTTCAGGAGAAAAGATTCGAAAAATTGTGGCGGAAGCAGTTCCGAACGCCAAGCACGCTTTTCTGCCCAAGGCTGAGGGTCGCCCAGATAAGGCCGGTGGGTCTTTAGGGGTTGAGCACGCTAGTCCGGCAGCTATCCGCGCGGCTCTAGACCACGTTTACACTGAGACTACGGCGGCGCCTACGTTGATTACCCACGAGGATTTGATGGCGGCGGGGCTGATTGGTGGTGCCGGCGCCAAAGAACGCCGGGAACAATTAGGAGAGATTCTACAAATCGGTTACGTTAACGGGAAGCAATTGGAGAAGCGACTCCGAATGTTTGGTATTCAACCCGAGGACTTCGCGACTGCTTTAAAGCAGGTTCGCGCAAAGGAGGACAAGCATGAAGAATAGTGTACCTGAGATTGGTTCACCGGCCCGGACAAAGGCCATCTTGACGCGCTACCACTTGGTAGCTAAGAAGAGTCTGGGACAAAACTTCCTGTCGGATTTAAACATTTTACGAAACATCGTGGCAGCGGGTGACGTCTCAAAGCAAGACAACGTCATTGAAATCGGCCCCGGAATTGGTGCGCTGACGGAGCAAATCGCCAAGCAAGCCAAAAAGGTCGTGGCGTTTGAAATCGATGAAAACCTGTTACCCGTCCTGGATGATACCTTGATGGATTACGATAACGTTAAAATCATCAATCAGGATATCCTGAAGGCCAACTTACCAGAGGTAGTCCAGGCTGAGTTTGAGCCAGGCCATCCTTTGAAATTGGTGGCCAACCTACCATACTACATCACGACACCCATCTTAATGGGGGTTCTGCAGAGTACAGTGTCGTTTGACGCTATCGTGGTCATGATGCAGGCGGAAGTAGCTGATCGCTTAGTTGCCGAACCGGGGACCAAGGCCTATGGGTCATTGTCCGTTGTTATGCAGTACCGCGCTCACGTTGAAGTGGCATTCCCGGTTCCGCGAACGGCCTTCATTCCACAACCGAACGTTGATTCCGCGATTATTCGTTTGACACCACGGGAAGCTTTGCCGGTTGAACCGTACGAAGATAGTGCGCTGTTCAAGTTTGTTAAGGGTTGCTTTGCTCATCGGCGGAAATCGTTGTGGAACAATCTTCAGGGCATCTTTGGGAAGCAACCAGAGGTTCGCGAACGGATTGAAAAGGTTCTGAATGAAGTCGGAATCTCGCGGCAACTACGGCCAGAACGGCTGACACTGATTAATTTCATTGAATTAACCAATGCTTTCCACAATGATGGATTGATGTAACCCTTACCAACTGCTGATTCTTGCGGTTTGTAAGTGGTTGTGGTATAATTTGCAATTTCTGTGAAACCCTGGTATAATTGTTTCACAGAGGTGAAATGCATGCCAACAAGTTTAGCGAACATTAAGAACAAACTGGACGATCGCATTGGCGAAAAGCTGATGGTTATCGCGCAGGCAGGGCGTAAGAAGACGACAGAGCGGCATGGAATTCTTCGGGAAACCTATCCAGCTGTCTTCGTTGTGGATTTAGACCAAAACGAAAACTCTTTTGAACGGGTTTCATATAGTTACACTGATATCTTAACTAAAAACATCGAAGTAGACTTTGATGAATAAATAATTGGGCCGGATGGCCTTTTTATTTTACCCAAAATTCCGCAATGGTAGCTGCCAGTTTTCGGCTACCTTGAGGAAGGATGCCTAGTTGTTTCCTCTGTACTAAAATTCAGTTTAGAGCGTTTCAAATCACATAAATGCGACGAATTAGCCGTTCAACTCACCAACAAATTTAGGCCGACTTACCCGGTAAATCGGAGAATCCTTTTTATTTTATGGGTAAGCATAGTATAATAAGCTTAATTAAATTCACGAGAAGGTAGACGCGGGTCTATCTGGAATTCAGGTGAGCTCATGCAACTGATTGAAAAGGCGCCAGCCAAGATCAACCTCGGCCTCGACACTCCCTTTCATCACCAGGATGGGGCGGAAGAGTGGAACATGGTCATGACGTCCGTGGACTTGGCGGACTACGTAGAAATCCAAACGTTAACGAAACATCGACGCATTCGAGTGGCCTCGGATAGTGGCTTTTTGCCGAATGATCAACGTAACTTGGCCTTTCAAGCGGCGCATTTACTACAGACTAAATTTAATATCGCAGAGGGCGTTAATATCCGGATTACCAAGAACATCCCTGTGGCCGCCGGACTAGGTGGTGGCTCTTCGGATGCGGCCGCTGTTTTACGCGGACTCAACGAGTTGTGGCAGCTGAATCTAAGCTGGCAAGAATTGGCCGAACTAGGCCTGCAGATTGATTCGGACGTGCCCTACTGTGTGTACGGTCGAACGGCACACGTTCGTGGTCGGGGAGAGCGGATTACACCGCTTTCTAAATTGCCAGCGTCCTGGGTCGTTTTAGCCAAACCCAAGGTTAGTGTTTCAACGCCTAGTATTCTCCAACAGATTCGCTATGATCGATTGGAACATCCGGACATTGAGGGCCTGTTACGAGCTGTGCGGGACCAAGATATCAATGCCATGTGTGATCGGATGGGTAACGCGCTGGAGCCATTGACGGCTCATCGTTATCCCGAGATTACGCAGCTGAAGCAACAGATGTTAAAGTTTGGGGCCGACGCCGCGCAAATGAGTGGGACGGGTCCCACGGTCTTTGGCCTGTGTAGTAAGCAATCGCGGGCGCAGCGAGTCTTTAACGGCATGAAGGGGTTCTGTCGGGAAGTTTACCTCGTTCGACCGTTACCTTAGGAAAGTAGGTGGCCGCTATCCAGTCTGCTGATGATATTTTTCAAGCGATTCAGGCAGATTCAATGAACCAGTCGTTCACGGCGCAGGGAATCTTGCCGCTGTACCACGTTGATTCGCACGCAGAGATTTTGTTGGTTAGCCAAGCACCCAGTCGACAAGCTCAGGCGTCCATGACCTTTTGGGATGATGCCAGTGGGAATCGTTTGCGAGACTGGATGGGCGTCACGAAGGATGAATTCTACAATTCAGGAAAGGTGGCTGTGTTGCCGCTGGACTTTTATTATCCGGGGAAACACGCGCACGGTGGGGATTTACCGCCACGCAAAGGGTTCGCAGAGAAGTGGCATGCCCCGTTACTGGCGTTAATGCCGAACATCAAGTTGACTTTGTTGATTGGGCAGTACGCGCAGAAAGCGTATTTACCTAAACGGGAGAAGACGTTGACAGCAACTGTGGCCCACTACCAGGACTACCTGCCAGCGTATTTCCCATTGGTCCATCCTTCGCCCTTAAATTACGGGTGGATGCACCAACATCCGTGGTTTGTTGACGACGTGGTGCCGGAGCTCCAAGCACAGGTTCGCACGATTATGGATTAGACGAACAGTTAGGCCGCTCAGTTGATGAGTGGCTTTTTTAGTGTCCCTTTTTTATAAGACTTGTGATATCGGAAGCGTTGATATATCAGCACTTTGAACATGATTTAATTTGTAAGACGTTATGGTTGCGTCAACCTCAATAAACCGGCATTCTAGAGCTTACGAGGTGAGAAAATTGGGAGAAAAGATGCAACGGGTAGCCGTGGATCCTAAGCTGGTAGCAGAAGCGCGAGAAGTGCTCCGTCACGCAGAACTTAGTCAGAGTGAATTGATTCAGCTGTTGTACCAGGCTGCCAAGAATCATGAAAGAGTCGAATTGGATTAGAAAATTACAAGTAACAGTCAAACGGACTAAGGACGGTCGGACATTCCGGTGGAGTGGCCGGCTTTTATGCTGGCATTTGCCCCAGATAACGCGCTGACGGGCTGAAAGACGGGCGGATTACCACCAGGAAAGACCAGGAAAGAAATGCATCAGAAGAGCCTGTAGGGTGCATTTAAATGGCTTAGAATGCTAGGGCCATTTTAATCAGATTTTCAAGACTTCTAAGAATATTTTTGGAAATGGTGGTAACGCTTACGTTTTTTGGGTACAGTGAAGGTAACTAGAAATGAAATGGGGTAGTGAATGATGAAGACTTGGCAAAAATTCGCGACTGGCGCTGGGGTGCTGGTAGCTGCTGGCGCTGTCGGTGTATTGGGTGGTGCTGCTGTCGTGTACCAGATGGCGACAAAGTCCTTTTCACGTGGGCGGTTAAAGGCGAAAGAACGGGCAATTGCCGAAAACTCCGCGGCGGATAATGCTTGGTACTTGCGCCAACATCCAATTGAATGGACGCAAACGAGTCTGGATGGTCTCCTCTTACGGGGGAGCTTTATTGAAGCCAATGAGCCAACGACTAAAGTTGCGATTCTCGCTCATGGATTAGGCCACGCACGTGAGCAAATGATTCCCTACGCCCGCGTCTTTCACGAATGGGGGTATGCAGTCTTAATGCCCGATGCGCGTGCGCATGGTGACAGTGAGGGGAACACAATTGGTTATGGTTGGCCGGATCGAATCGACTATCAGGGCTGGATTCAAAAGATTCTGACGCAGTGCGGCCAGGATTCCCAAATCGTCTTGATGGGAATCTCGATGGGGGCCGCTACTGTCATGGCGACGGCTGGCGAAGACTTGCCTAACAACGTTAAGGCAATCATCGCAGACTCTGGTTATGCATCTGTTATGGCCGAAGCCCGGTTCCGGTTACATCATAAATATCATTTGCCAGCAACGCCAACGTTGCCATTGGCTGATCAATATTCCCGGTTTGCTGACTATCGGTTGGCGGACGGCGATATTGCGGGTCAGTTGAAGAAGAGTACTTTGCCAATCTTACTGATTCAGGGGGCCAATGATCAGACGGTGCCAGTTGAAAACCTCAACATCTTGTATCAAGCAGCAGCTGGGCCTAAGCAGAAGTACCGGGACCCCGTGGCGGCCCACATTGCGACCCGCGGTCAGGACCCCGTATTATATGATCAAATGGTGGCAGATTTTCTAAAACCTTACGTTGATTAAGAAATGCACAAGGCCTGTTGACAAGTTTTCAATCTCTGGTAAAATAACTAAACGGTAATCATTACTGTTTACATAAATTTTAGATGAAGTGAGATGACGGACGTTGAGCAGGCAGATGAAGCAGTCTCGTTTTTTCACCGTAATTGGCTTGCTAGCGGTGATTCTAACGTTGGCGGGGTGTGCTAAGACCACCCAACCACGGCACACCAGTAAGATTCAGGTCGTTGCCACTCTGGGCTTTTACGGCGAAGCTGCTAAGGCTATCTTGGGTGACCGCGGGCAAGTGACCACCGTTATCAACAGTCCCAGCATCGATGCCGAGAGCTATCAACCTGACATTAGTACTGCTAAGAAGGTAGCCAAGGCCAATGTGGTGATTGAAAACGGCCTGGGCTACGACAGTTGGATGGATAAGGTCGTGGCAGCTAATCAGGACTCCGGAACCAAGACCCTCAATATTGGACAACTGATGGGCAAGAAGACTGGGGACAATCCACATTTGTGGACGGACCCGCAGACGATGCGGTTAGTGACTCGTCAGCTCGTTAAGCAATTCAGCAAATTGGATCCGCAGCACGCGAAGGCGTTTCAACAGCGGGGGCGGACTTATGAAAAGCAATTGGCAGTTCTGCCACAGGTCGCGCAAGAGATTGCGCACCGCTCAAAGGGGCGTCAGGTAGCTGTCAGTGAACCAGTTTTTGATTTGGCACTAAAGGCCATGGGGTATCAAGTCAGTGATAATCACTTTGCCCAGGCCATTGAAGAGGATAGCGATCCCACACCAGCAGATATTACCCAGTTGCAAAAGCAGATTAAACAGCGCGACATTGCCTTCTTTGTTGAGAATACGCAAAATTCAAGCAAGAACGTGACGGCGATGGTTAAACTGGCACAGAAGCACCATATCCCCGTGGTAAAGGTCACGGAAACCATGCCCACCAAGCAAACCTATCGCGCATGGATGTTACAACAGTATCGCCAAGTTCAACGGATTCAGGAGGAGAGCCACTCATGACGGAGACACCCATTTTAAAACTTGAACATCTCGGGGTGACCTTCCCCAACCATCCGGTTTTTACGGATCTGAACCTCACCATCAATCAAGGTGAGTTTTGGAGCATCGTTGGTAAAAATGGGGTTGGTAAAACGACACTGATGCGGACGATTCTGCATCAGTTACGGCCAACCCATGGGCGCGTGAGTTATTGGCCCAATGCTGGCAACGTTCGTATTGGCTACGTGCCCCAATTTCGGAACATTGATGCGGATTATCCGCTGACTATCCGAGATTTTGTGGGGTTAAACCTAACTGGCTGGAAGTGGCCATGGCTTTCTCGCAAGGAGAAGTCAGCGGTCCAACAAATTCTCGGCGAAACAGGCTTAGAGAAGATTGCCAACCGGCCAATTGGTCAGGCCTCCGGTGGTGAACGTCAGAAAGCTTATTTGGCGCAAGCTTTAGTTGAGGCGCCTAACTTATTGATCCTAGATGAATCAACGGCCAGTCTGGACCCCGTAACGAAGACCGAGTTGTTGGACTTGGTTCAGGAGCTGAACACGAAGCTGCAGTTGACGGTCCTGTTCGTGACCCATGATATTCCGATGGCCCGTAAGTACAGTTCACAGTACTTGATGTTGACGCCGGAAGGTACGGAGCAGGGGCAGATCGCTGGATTGACGCAACAGAAGGTTTGGGAGGGCGAAAATGTTTAGTTATGAATTTATGCGCAACGCCTTCGCGGCTGGAACCATTATTGCTATCATTTGTGGCATTATGGGTGTGTTTGTCATTGCCCGCAACATGTCGTTTTTGACGCATACGCTGTCTGAAATCGGATTTTCTGGCGCGGCGTTCGGGGTCTTTGCTGGTTGGGCACCCCTGAACGGGATGTTATTGTTTACAGTCGTCAGTTCGGTGATTGTCGGCCAATTAAGCGCCCGCAGTGAACGACGTGAAGCGGCCACGAGTGCTATCTCAGCGCTGTTCATTGGTCTGGGGATTCTGTTTCTTTCCTTGGCCAACAAGAATGCTAGTTATGCAACCAGCATTCTCTTTGGGAGTGTGATTGGCATTAGTGCCGGTGATGTCCAACAAATGTTGTGGCTGTCGTTATTAGTGTTATTGGTCATTTTTGTGATTTACCGGTTCCTGAAATTTGATTCGTTTGATCACACGGGCGCTCGGGTCAAGGGGTTGTGGACCAACGCTTTGTCGATCACCTTCTTGGTGCTGTTAGCGTTGAGTGTCAGTGTGGCGGCCCAAATCGTGGGTTCACTGTTAATTTTCATCCTATTGACCTTACCCGCAGCGACGGCCAAGTACTTTGCCCATACAGTGGGTGGGATGATGGTGCTGGCCATTGCACTGGCATTGGTCGGCGTCTGGGCCGGGTTGACCTTGAGCTATGTGACAAATTATCCCGTCTCGTTCTTTATTGCGGCCATTGAAGCTATTTTTTACTTCATCGCGTTGGGCTGGCAGAAGTTGCAGACGGCTGAGTAAGTTTAACTTAACGAATAGGTAGGCGGTGACTAGTCAGTTGAACTGACGGTTGCCGCTTTTTTTATTTGACGTGAAAAGGCCTGGACAACGGGTAAATTGCAGCGTATTCAATCAGATGAGTTTGTGAAATAATCAGTGTCGAAAGTTAGCGGTGGCAGTATATTCCGAACGGCGAGTTTAAACGGACCCTTGTGAATTTTGCTTATTTAATTTTAGCTTGTAGTTTTCAGTTGGCCAGTGGACTGATGTTCGGCGGGCGGTCAGCCTGGGGGGCTTCCTCACAAACTGAAAAAATAGGACTGTAAACGGTTCGCGTTTCCGTACCGTAAATCTTTCCAGAATAATTATATTTGTGAAAAGCAAGGGAATCAGCCGGTGTGACGCTTTTTACTTCGCATTGACTTTTTAATTTTCCGCAAGTTTTTTCAATTCTCACGGAAATGTAACGAAAAACCCGAACAATTATGCTAAAATTGGCCTTACGATTAACTCTAAAGAATATGTTGAGGTGAAGAAGTTGAAAGTCAGAAGAAGTGACCGGTTAGTTGACATGACCCGGTATTTATTGGAACGGCCGCATCAATTGGTTTCATTGACGTTCTTTGCAGCGCGCTATGAATCAGCCAAGTCTTCAATCAGTGAAGACTTGACCATTCTGAAGCGGACCTTCCAAGCTCGGGGAACTGGTTTGCTTGAGACGGTTCCTGGTGCTGCTGGTGGCGCACGGTTCATTCCGTACGTATTACGCGAAGAAGCACAGCAGTTCGTTGACGACATGATTTCTGAACTGTCCGAAGCGGACCGCTACCTACCAGGTGGCTACGTGTACATGTCCGACATTCTCGGTCGGCCCGCAGCATTGCGTCAGATTGGGCGGATTTTGGCCACCCAATACTTGAATCAAAACGTTGATGTGGTTGTGACCGTTGCGACTAAGGGGATTCCTTTGGCCCAAAGTGTGGCGAACTACTTGAACGTTCCGTTCGTGATTGTCCGGCATGATTCACAAATTACTGAAGGTTCAACCGTCAGTGTGAATTATGTTTCTGGCTCAACCAAGCGTATTGAACGCATGGCACTCTCTAAGCGGAGCGTGAAGCCAGGTTCACGAGTCTTAATCGTGGACGACTACATGAAGGGTGGCGGGACCGTTGGAGGGTTGCGTTCATTAGTTGATGAATTTGATTCCCAATTGGCTGGTGTTGCTGTGTTCGCTGAAGGTGACTTTGATGGTCAACGGACTGTCAGCAAGTACACGTCGCTCTTGAAGATTCAGACCAAGGACGAACAAATTCGCGTCTCTCCAGGTAATTACCTGACGCAGATTTTTGGCGACGAAAATAATCAATTAAACTAGGAGATATCGGAATGAGTACGAGAAATACCATTATCCTCGCTGCCGGTAAGGGCACCCGGATGAAGTCTAAGCTGTACAAAGTGTTACACCAGGTTTGTGGTAAGGCCATGGTCGACCACGTGTTGAGTCAGGTTGAACAGACCAAGATGGATAAGATTGTGACGGTCGTCGGTTACGGTGCTGAAGACGTGAAGTCAACGTTGGGTGGCCGGACACAGTACGCCTTACAAGCAAAACAACTGGGAACGGGCCACGCGGTCTTACAGACGGAACCCATGTTAAAGGACGAAGAGGGAACGACTCTGATCGTCAGTGGGGATACGCCATTATTCCGAGCTGAAACGTTTGAAGATTTATTTGCCTATCACGAAGCGAAGCACGCTGCAGCGACGATTTTGACGTCGATGGCACCAGATCCTACTGGTTACGGCCGAATCGTGCGGAACAACATTGGTATCGTAGAAAAGATTGTGGAACAAAAGGATGCCAGTTCCGAAGAACAAGAAATTCATGAAATCAACACTGGGGTTTACGTATTCGATAACCAAAAGTTGTTCAAGGCGTTGCACGAAACGTCCAACGACAACGCTCAGGGAGAATATTACCTGACCGATGTCATTGAAATCTTGAAGAGCAAAGGTGATATCGTTGCGGCTTATCAAATGGCCGACTTCGACGAATCCATGGGTGTTAACGACCGGGTCGCATTGTCCGCTGCTACGCGCATCATGCGTAACCGGATCAATGAACAACACATGCGTAACGGTGTGACGTTGGTTGATCCCGCCACGACTTACATTGAGGCGGATGTTAAGATTGGCTCTGACACCATCATCGAACCTGGCGTCCTGTTAAAGGGTGATACGGTTATTGGTGACGACTGTTATATTGGGTCTCATTCTGAGCTGCGAAATGCCAAATTGGCTGACCACGTCACGGTGACGTCTTCTCTATTGGAAGACTCTGATATGGCAAGTGGTAGTAACATTGGCCCTAACAGTCATTTACGTCCAGAATCACACATTGGCCCTAAGGTTCACCTTGGGAACTTTGTGGAAGTTAAGAAAGCCACGATTGGCGAAGGAACCAAGGTTGGGCATTTGACCTACGTTGGGAATGCCAAGTTGGGTAAAGACATCAACGTTGGGTGTGGTGTGGTCTTCGTCAATTACGACGGCAAGAACAAGCACGAAACGGTGGTGGGGGATGACGCCTTCATCGGCTCAAACTCTAACTTAGTGGCTCCACTGAACGTGGCAGACCACAGTTTTATCGCAGCGGGTTCAACGATTACTGATGCTGTTAATCAATATGACATGGCAATCGCGCGGGAACGCCAGACCAACAAGCCTAATTATTATCAGAAACTACCATATCGTGGTGAAGATTAAGGCTAAGGTCTTGTGTTTCGCGACCCGTTAGCATAAAATTGTTGTAGTAAATTCAGGCAGCTTACTTGCTATTGGAGGAAATTATGGCTACGCAATATTTTGACCCTAAATTAAAGATCTTTGCGTTGAATTCCAACAAACCGTTGGCGGAAAAAATCGCTAACGAAGTTGGGGTTGAATTAGGGAAAACTTCGGTGGACCGGTTTAGTGACGGTGAAATTCGGATTAACATTGAACAGAGTGTCCGGGGCAGTCACGTTTATGTCATTCAATCGACGTCGGCACCCGTCAACGACAATTTGATGGAACTGTTGATTATGATTGATGCCCTGCGGCGGGCAAGTGCGGCCACCATCAACGTGGTCATTCCGTACTACGGCTACGCACGGCAAGACCGGAAAGCTCGGTCCCGTGAACCGATTACGGCGAAGTTAGTCGCCAACATGTTACAAACAGCGGGTGTAACGCGGGTTTTGGCCCTCGACTTGCACGCTGCACAGATTCAAGGATTCTTCGATGTTCCCGTTGACCACTTGATGGGTGCGCCTTTGCTGGCGGACTACTTCTTGAGCAATGGTTTAGCAGAGGACGCTGTTGTTGTTTCACCCGACCATGGTGGGGTGACGCGGGCACGGGCCTTAGCTGAATTTTTGAAGGCCCCAATTGCCATTATCGATAAGCGCCGGCCAAGAGCCAACGTGGCGGAAATCATGAACATCATTGGGGATGTGAAGGGCAAACGTTGTATCATGATCGATGATATGATCGATACGGCCGGAACCATCACCTTAGGTTCCCGGGCGTTGATGGAAGCTGGCGCTACGGAAGTTTACGCTAGCTGTACCCACCCCGTGTTGTCTGGTCCCGCCATCGAACGAATCAAGGATTCACCAATTAAGAAATTAGTGGTGACTGATTCAATTCAACTGACGGCAGATAAGCAGATTGATAAGATCGAACAAATTTCAGTTGGTCCACTGATTGGTCAAGCCATCAAGCGGATTAACGAAAACCGGCCAGTCAGCCCGTTGTTCAAGAACCGTTTCCGGAGTCACGAACAATAAACGACAGAAAAAACTTGAGCAGCGCTGGGCGTTGACTTGAGTTTTTTTTATAAATTAAGAGTGTGGCCAAGGACGGTCAGACAATGAGCATTAGCGTCGTTAAGTAGACGACCCTGGGTTTGGGTCGGGTACTTAACGGGGCTAAGCGGAGTTGTCTGTCCTTGGCCACACGTTTCGGCAACGTAGCAAGTTAGTCATCAACAAGTTGCCCCAATGAGATTCTGCAAAGGACTGTGATTCAATGAAAAATTGGAAAAGAGCTACGACGGGGACCGTTGCGGCGGGACTATTAATTGCGTTGATTATGAAAGTTTTAGGTCAATCGTTTATGCTGATTGGCAACCTGCTTTTCATGGTGGGATTGGCTTTCTTGGTCTTCGGGGCTATCTGTGTGTTAGCGAAGGGTCACCTCTTTACAGGGTGGCGGCATCGTCGGAAAAAGGGCCAAGATCCGTTGCCCGGCGAAAAAATTGGTGTCCGGCATGTGGCTAGTGTAAAAAATTCCCCTATTGTCGTGAACACATTGGCCCGGTTTGGTTTAGTGACCGGCATTTGTTACATTATTTTAGGAATCGTATTTACAATTTAGACTTGCCTGAATCTAGCGATTGACCGTTGAAAAACGGCGTCGCTTTTTTATTTTGGAAAAATTTTAAATGAATGGCGTGAAGCCTGTCAGTTTTTACGTAGTTTACGGATTTGAATGGCCCGTCTTAGCCATCGAACATTGTTTTAAACCATCTCCAATTTGTGGTAGCCTTAAGTAAGAGGGGTGGATGTTATTATGAAATTAAAAAGTGGACTAGGTATTGTTTTGGGTGCAACCCTGGGCATTGCATTATGTCTTATATTTTTCCAATCAGCTCAAGCTGCAACAAAGTACACAGTAGTTTCAGAGAAGTGGCCCATTGCACAACCATCTTATCGGGCAAAATACCCCAATAAAAAGGTGGCTCTCTGGAATAAGAAGCACACTAAACGATACGGATATTTGACTGATCGTCCCAACACGACGTTTTCACGTACTTCAATTGCGGTTCTTAAACACGGCAATACAAAAGCCGTCTATTATTATGTAAATGCTGGCGGCACTAAAAAACATCCTAAGTCAACGCAAGGCTATATTTGGCGTGGATACTTGACCAAAGGATTAGCAATGGATGAGCTCAAGAGCCGTTATGTGCCAATAGCCAGTTTTTCTAACAACGCAGACTATGCAAATTACATTAAATACTCTAAATCACAAGAAATTACTAAGGCTTTAGTCAAAACATTGCCCAATATGCAGTTAAACTTAGATTTAACTAATATTGCTGCTCATAAATTTGCAGAAACTATGTCCGATGAAGATCCGTCTCTTCCCGATGTTAAAGCTAGTTCTCTAAAGACAAAAAACTACACCCATATTACGTATTTTCCTAAGGTTACTGCCTATTTAAAGAAGAGTAATAATGTCGCAACTACTACCCGAGTCAAGAAAGTTAAGCGTATTCTAGCAAAAGACTACGGATTAACATCCGCAAAATTAAAGCGCCTAAAGAACTATCAAATTGGGCTATATATTGCCGAAAACACAACTGGCAATAAAGTTAAAGATAATGCTCCCCTAACCATTAAGTTCTATGCTTTTGCTATTGCCCAGAAGGTAAAATAACTATCTAACGGTCATAGCCAGGAAATAAATAATTCATCAAAACATACTAAGATTAGCTCTGTAAAACCGATTTAGGTTTTGCAGAGCTTTTTGAATTACAGTAGGTATATGGAGCT
>NZ_RHNO01000018.1 GCF_003946265.1 Levilactobacillus yonginensis | reverse complement strand
GGGTTTGATACCAAGTATCAAACCGCCCTACACATATTTGGTTTGTCGAAACAATGTTCAGTTTTCAAAGGTCTACCTTGTTATCAAAGGAACAAGCGCTCCGTGACAACGTTTATAAGAATAACATATCTTATCGTTTGCCGTCAAGAACTTTTTGAATTTCTTTTTTATCAGTGACACAACTCTCTGTGTCTCCGTGACAACGTTTATAACTATACCAACGATTCCAGTCCTGGTCAAGCCTTTTTTGCATAAAATCTCAATTAATTGATAAATAACCAAAAAAGGCGGGAACTAAGACTCGTTCCCGCCTTGAATATTCAGCCATTCGTATACCTAGCAACTGGTGTCCGTTGACGCCGTGCCGCCATTTTATCTAAAAATCCATCTAACAGGGTGACCATAACCTCTTCATCCGTAGCATCCGTTAACGCAACCTTGGTCCTAGCCGTGTGGGGAATCCCCTTAAGGTAATAGGCGACTTGATTCCGAAAGTCCCGCGGCCCCTCTTCAGGACCTTTGGCCCGACATAGCCGGTGCAGATGTTCCTTAGCAATGGCGATTTTTTCTTCAGGAGTCGCCTCCGGTAACAGCTCGCCCGTGTCTAAATAGTGGTTAACGCGTCTCAACAACCACGGATTACCCATAACTGCTCGGCCAATCATCACCGCATCAGCCCCAACTTCAGTCAACATTCGCTTAGCATCCTCTGGCGTACGAACATCCCCATTACCCATAAATGGAATCGTCAGGTGCTTGGCGACATCTGCCAATACGTCCCAGTCAGCCTTACCTTGATACATTTGCTTACGGGTGCGGCCATGCATAGCAATGGCACTCGCTCCGGCACTCTCAGCGGCCAAGGCATTCTCCACCGCATAAACGTGGCGATCATCCCAGCCGGTTCGCATCTTCACCGTTACTGGCTTGTCAACCGCAGCAACGACTGCCGCGACCATGTCATGAACCTTATTCGGATCCAGTAGCCATTTAGCACCAGCATCCGTGTTCACGACCTTGTTCACCGGGCACCCCATATTAATATCGATAATATCGGCTGGGGTCTGCTTATCCACAAATTGTGCCGCCTGAACCAAAGTCTCCTGAGTTCCGCCGAAAATCTGGATACTCATCGGATGCTCTCGCTCATCAACTGCCATCATGTGGAGCGTTCGCTGATTATGGTAGTGAATTCCCTGGCCAGAGATCATTTCACATTCAACTAAGCCAGCGCCGAATTCCTTGCAAATTAACCGAAACGCCACGTTGGTGACTCCTGCCATGGGTGCAACTACCACCCGATTAGGAATCGTAACGTCACCAATCTTCCATGCCATTGCATTCGCCTCCTAGTCAGCCTGTGCTTTAACCAGGATATCCTTCAAGTCGTCCTCAGAAAATTCATACTTTGTGCCACAGAAATGACAAACAGCTTCTGCACCGTGGTCTTCATCAATCATTTCCTGAATGGCCTTAGGCTGAATTGAAGCTAACGCCTTGGCGAATCGGTCTTTAGAACAATCACATTTGAAACTAACTGGCATCTTCTGCAAAATCTTGATTTTTTCATCCTTGAACAGTAACTGTAAAATGTCCTCTGGTGTCTGACCATCTAACAACAGTTCGGAAACCATCGGCACTTCCTTCAAGCGTTCTTCCAACCGTGCAATCGCCTCATCACTGGCACCCGGCATCACTTGGATCATGAACCCACCGGCAACCTTGACCGTATTATTTGGCTGTACGAACACAGACACACCAACGGAACTAGGAATCTGTTCAGACTTGGCCAGGTAGTAAGTGAAGTCTTCGCCTAACTCACCAGAAACCAAAGGAACCTGACCCGTGTAAGGTTGACTAAGGCCTAAGTCCTTCGTCACCGTCAGCATCCCGTTGACGCCAACCGCCTTGCGCACATCGATCTTGTGTTTTTCATTCAGTGCCAGGCTCGTATGTGGGTACTGCAGGTAACCCTTAACTTCACCATTGGCATTACCATCTACGACGATAGCGCCCACTGGTCCGTGACCATCAACCTTCACCGTCAGCTTCTCGTCACCCTTCATGAGCGACGTTGCTAACAGAGTCGTCCCAATCATGGTCCGCCCTAAAGCTGCCGTTGCTGCACTCCAAGTATCATGCCGTTGCTGAGCCTCAGCTACCATGTCCGTTGCATCGACTACGTAAGCCCGAAACATCCCGTCATCAATTAAACTTTTTACTAAATAATCTGCCATTTGTCTACTGTCGTCCTTTCACATTTCATCATGCCTAACCTTACCAGAAACCCGCTAAATTGCAAAGACTAACCCCGATGAGTCACAAGAAGAGAGTACGGCAAAAGGCGGTTAGTCAATGAGCATTAACGTCGCTAGACGAATAATCCCAGTCTTGGATTGTTCGTCTAGCAGGCTTATGCGGAGTTGACTGCCTGTTGTCACACGTTTCAACTATATACGTTCGGGCGCAAAAAGGGTTTGAGACTTTTGTCTCAAACCCTTCGCATTTTGATTATTCAGAGTCGTCTGGCTTTTGATCATCCGCTGCAGAACTCGTTGCTTCACTGGCCTGACTGTTGTCAGATTCAGTGGTAGCGGCAGATTCAGCTAACTTAGCTTCCGTAGAGGCTTGTCGTTCAGCTTCACGCCGTTCTAGTTCCCGCTTAGATTCTTCAAAAGTTGCAGCCTTTTCACTTGGAAATTCGCTACTACCGTCCTTCTCAGGCATTTCCCCAGTGTTAAACAAGCTGAGAATTTGCTTTTCGTCCAGCGTTTCGTATTTCAGCAAGGCATCCGCAATAATCTTGTGTTCTGCTTTATGTTCTTCCAAAATCTTCCGGGCAGTCGTATGAGCTTCCCCAATGATTCGACGAACTTCACTATCAATTAAGCTAGCAGTGTGTTCAGAGTAACTAGGTTGGCCAGGGTAACCTGCACCAGCAAATGGTTGGCCGCCAGCACTTTCCAGTGCAACGGTTCCTAATTCGTCACTCATCCCGTATTGGGTAACCATGGACCGGGCAATTTGCGTTGCCTGTTCAAAGTCATTGGAAGCCCCAGATGATTCGGAATGGAAGATTAACTCTTCAGCAGTCCGTCCACCCATGAGTCCAGCGATTTGTTCCATGGCATCCTTCTTAGACATCAGCATCTGATCCTCACGTGGAAGCATGATGGCGTATCCGCCTGCACGCCCACGGGGAACGATGGTAACCTTGTGGACCACCCGCGCATCGTTCAACACTAAGCCGACAATCGTATGGCCGGCTTCGTGGTAAGCAACCGTTTTGCGTTCCTCAGGGCTGATGACCCGGTCCTTCTTCGCAGGGCCAGCGATAACCCGGTCTTCCGCTTCGTCTAAGTCAGAAGCATCAATCTGAGTCTTATTCCGCCGAGCCGCCAATAAGGCCGCTTCGTTTAGAAGGTTTTCCAAGTCGGCACCCACAAACCCAGGCGTCTGCTTAGAAATTTCCTTCAAGTCGACATCGTTAGCTAAAGGCTTGTTCTTAGAATGAACCTTCAGGATAGCTTCCCGACCCTTAACATCTGGTCGACCAACTAAAATCTTCCGGTCAAACCGTCCTGGCCGCAGCAAGGCTGGGTCTAAGACATCGGAACGGTTGGTAGCAGCCATCACAATGACGCCTTCACTACCAGTAAACCCATCCATTTCAACCAACAATTGGTTCAACGTTTGTTCACGTTCATCGTGACCACCGCCCATGCCGGCACCCCGTTGACGACCAACCGCATCAATTTCATCAATAAAGATGATCGAAGGTGCGGCCTTCTTGGCCTGTTCAAACAGATCCCGGACACGGCTAGCCCCGACACCAACGAACATTTCCACGAAATCTGAACCAGAAATCGAGAAGAATGGTACCGCAGCTTCACCAGCAACGGCCTTCGCCAGCAACGTTTTACCAGTACCAGGAGGACCCTCCAGTAAGACACCAGATGGTATCCGGGCACCTAATGAAACGAACTTACGGGGATTCTTCAAGAACTCGACAACTTCGACCAGTTCTTGCTTTTCCTCTTCCTCACCAGCAACGTCAGCAAAGCGAACGTTATTCTCTTTGCTATCAGCTGGTTTGGCCTTGCTCTTCCCAAAGTTCATGACTCGACCATTGCCGCCGCCTTGGCCGGCTTGACCCATCATCATGTAGAAGAAGAAGAAGAAAATAACTAGTGGCGCTACGTAGACTAACAAGTTAATCCAGAAGCCACTTGACTCTTCTGCTTTGGTATTGACCTTTACATTATGGTTCTTGGCGATCTTATCAATCTCGGAAACCGTCGAGTTGTTCGTTAAGACCTGGGTCGTAAACCCGGTCACCGCGGTACTCTGCGAGCCCCCAAGACTAAAGCCGGTATTGGTAGAACGCTTTTGGGCGTTCCGGTATTCACCGGTAATCTTGTAAACTCCCCCGGAAGGTTGAATAGAGAACTTCTTGATCTTGTTCGTACTCAGGTCCTTCTCAAACTGACTCGATTGGATTTCTTGGGATTGTGAGCTGCTGTTATTACCATTAAATAGGTAAACAACACCAATGACCAACAAGAAGATCACAATGTAAAATAGACTATTCCGAAACAGCCCATTTCGTCGATTATTCATGTCGTGCCTCCTTACTCACAGTTCCCAGCATTTAAATTAGGAACAAAATTTAGGGCTTGTGCCCTTTGACTAAATAAGATGTTATCACAATTGACTATCATTGACTAATTATTTATCTGAATAAACGGATGGCTTCAAAACACCAACGTACGGGAGATTCCGATATTTTTCTTCGTAGTCCAAACCGTACCCAACCACGAACTCACTCGGAACGTTGAACCCAACATAATCAGCCTTTGCTTCAACCACTCGTCCGCTGGGTTTATCCATCAATGTGCAGACCTTGATTGAGTTGGCATGACGGTCTTTTAGCAGGTCTTCCAAGTACTTCAACGTCCGACCAGTATCGATAATATCTTCAACTAACAAGATGTCACGGCCGGCAACATCCGTATCCAGGTCCTTCAGCAAACGAATGGTTCCGGATGATGCAGTTCCCCCGTTGTAACTGGAGACGTCAATAAAATCAATGGTTGCGTAGATGTCCATGTCACGAATGACATCGGTCATAAACAAAATTGCACCCTTTAACACGCAGATGATCAAAGGCGTTTTGTCCTTATAATCCTCGGCGAGTTGTGTTCCAAGTCGTTTACAAGCTGCAGCAATGTCTTCCTCACTATAAAGGACCTTCAAAATATCGTTGTTCATGCTGTTCCCCTTTCGCCTATTCGTGTTTCAAGACAATATGATAGTTTTTTGTGTGCGCCCGTCGTGGCCAAACCGACCATTTCACGCCAAGTACCGTCAAGACTTCCCCCTGGGCCGTAACCAAGACCAACTGGGCCGCCCGTTCAGAACGAGGAACCTTGGCGTTGATCAATGCCCGCCGCACACTCTGATGGTGGCCGCTGGCTAGTCGCAACTGATCAGTGGCCGCCCACCGTCGAACCCATAAAGGGAATTGTGCCGACTGTAGCGCCACCGTCTCGTGCGGGGTCTGTATTGACGAACTTGCTGGAAAGAAGCCGAGTAACCGGCCATTGCCAATGGGTCGCCATTGGTTTAAGTCTACCATAAAACTAAATTGTTCCACGGATTTTTGCTGTAAATTTTTAGGTTGCGTAAATTCAAACTGATCGTAACTCTTACGAAACGCCCAGCCCCCGCTAAAATCAACCATTCCGGACGGTCGCTGCGAGTTGCGCAAGAGTTGTAGGCACTGATTGAGATGTGACTCACTAGTAGCCACGGTCGGTGCCGACCGCTTAATCAGCCGGGCTAGTAACAACGGCTGCTCGGACAATGGCCGGGCCAACAATTTATCGACACTCCCCTGTCCCGTGCCAGTCTCAACGATGCCAGCCAATTGTGCATCCAGAGCCGTGTCAGCCACTGCCATGACTGCCCCTAACTCACGGGCATACGCCGTTAGATGGTCAATCACCTGCGGGTTCTCGGTCCGCAATTGCGGCAGAATTTGGTGACGAACTCGGTTACGGCTGGCTTCCAGATCCTGATTGGTGGCATCCTCATACCAAGGAATTGCCATTTGACGAGCAAAGGTCACAAGCTCCGCCTTTTTAAACGGCAACAACGGGTGAATCACCTTACCATTGCCTAAGGGGCGTTCGGCAGCCATCCCCGTCAATTGCGCCAACTCACCACCGCGTAACAGTTTCAGCAGGATGGTCTCTGCCTGTTCATCGGCTTGGTGAGCTGTTGCCACCCAGCCGGCCGACTGCTGCTGCAACTGCTTCGTAAAGAACCGGTAACGGAAATCTCGGGCAGCGGCTTCAATCCCGTGATCTGGGTGTTCGGCCCGCGGCCAGTGTGTCGTGACCAACGGAATTTGCTGGTCAGCACACCAGTTGACCAGAAATTCTTCCTCCGCCGCACTCTGTGTCCGTAATTCATGATTAACGTGCACGACGGTCAACTGCGGCCGTTGGTCGTGTGGCAACCGGCTCAGCAAGGTGAGGAGCACCATGGAATCGACACCAGTCGACACAGCTACCAGCCCGTGTCCTGGTGCAGTTGCCCACCCTTGCTGACGCCAATTATGCTGGAAATCCGTCTCTAACGTCACACTACCGACCCTTTCTGTTAATTAAGAAAAAGGGCCGCACGAATGCGGTCCTAATCGAAGACACATTTAACTACGACGGCCACCACGGCCACCGCGCTTACCTTCGGTGTTGCGTTTAATTGTTGCCAGACGGTCCTCACTCTGCTTCATGAACCCTGACATCAAGTCGTCGAAACTCTCTTCATGTTGGGCTGCGTGATGGCCTGAGAAACGACCATTTGCCGAATTATGGTGTGGCCGGGAACCGTTATTTTCAAAGCGACGACCGCCATGAGCGTTACCATGGCTTTCACCGCCGCGACCACCATTGCCGTGGAAATCGTGATTGCCACCATGGTGTTCAGAATGTTCACCATGATGCTCACTGCGACTATGCTGTGGCCGTTCTGATGCCGGTTTGTCGGTTGCCTTACGAATCGACAAACCAATCTTCCCGTCATCTCCAACGGTCAATACTTTAACCGTTACTTCATCACCGACAGATAAAACGTCGTGAATATCCTTCACGAACCCATCGGAAATTTCACTAATGTGAACCAACCCGGTCTTGTGGTCACCTAAATCAACAAATGCGCCAAAGTTCGTGATTCCGGAGACCTTTCCGGAAACTTTAGCTCCAACCTCGATTGCCATAAACAAGAAGTTCCTCCTTAAAATAAGTGCTTTCAGTATAACACAACTTCTAACAATCCCAAACGTGAAAAATCAAAAAGAAAAGCCAAATCAATCGTTTTTGAACATCTGTTAAACCGCGTCAGATTAACATTCCAGCGATACCGGCGTTTCTAGCCGTTCTCCCATTACTTTGGTGGGTAAACTAATAAAACGCCCAGCCTGCCATACAAATAAATTTATCCAGGCGGCACTGCCGGGCCCGTTGGCCACTGAATAAATCTAACCATCCGGGCTAATCATCGCGCAACGACTGAATCTAATCAAAAAGGAGACCATGACCTTGCCGTCACAGCCTCCTTGAGCGCTATTTTGCGGTCACGTCGGTGGCGTGATCACCGGGTAGACTATAGACTGTCTCACCGGACTTGGTGTAGTAGTACTTGGACCGAATTAAACGACCCAAGTAATCTTTGTCATTAAGTTGCTTAATCTGTAACTTGAGCTTCTGATTGGTCGCCTTCGTTTTAGTCAACTGCTGTTCACTAGTTGTGACCTGCTGATTGACCGTATGCAGGCTTGCATTCGTGCGTACCCACTGGATTCCCAAAATGGTCATGAAGACGGCAAACACAATGATAATCCGCGTGGCCCGTCGCGCACGACGTTTGCCCAGCCACCGATGATGGTGTTGTTGGGTGGCCTGCTTATCTAACCGCCGGGTATAATCATTTTCTAAACGTTCAATTTTCGCCGGTTGCGGTTTCACGTCAGCCATCCCACTCACTCCTCAAGTTTTTTTACCAGATAGTTTATCTTGAGTATAGCAAGTTTCAAATTGGACGTCTAGCTAGTTAAGCATATTGTAAAACATTCGTCACATTAGACCGCCTATTCTTGCCGAAAGTCCTGTTCGTAGTCTTCTTTGACAATGGTATACATCCGTTCAGCGTCGTCCTTCTTCGTCGTTTCCAACAATTCATCGACTTGAACCGTTAACGTTTTGTTACCGAACTTAATAACCAGCTCATCTTTAGGCGCAACTTCGCTAGAGGACTTGGCCACTTTGCCGTTGATCATGATCCGACCCTTGTCGGCAATTTCCTTAGCGACTGAACGCCGCTTGATGATCCGTGAAACCTTTAAATACTTATCTAATCGCATACTATTTTCCTCCGTATTGGCTAAGTCTCTGCCATAATCTTAAAATTGTTTTTGCGTGCGGAATAGCTAACCATTCCCGCACCGTGAGTAATTGCCAGCTCAGCGCCAGGCTAAAGAAAATCACAACTCCCACGGGAATCGTGATGAGCAGTGCGCCACCAGCTGCTAGACGCCCAGTCATCATCGCCGGCCAGATGTGTTCTAGACCCACACCGACCGCTTGGACCCCCACCACCATTAGAATGGTGCAGCCAATTAATTTGCGAATAAAGCCTTGCGTCCAAATGCCCGAGCGTAGTTCCTGAGCCGAACCATACCAGATGATCACGAACATCACACCTAAACTCACGACCGTCAGCCAGCTTGCACCGTTGCCACCAAAGTGTGCCACGGACCAGTGATTGGCGACTGCTTTCACAATCAACCCACTGATTAGGGCAACGACCGTCAGTCGATAATTATTTTTACTCTGCAGGACACTGTTATACGTCTGAATCAGGGTGGCCAAGATAATGCTTAGCATATACACGGCCAGCATGTCCGACCCCTGCGTATTCCCAAAGAGGAGCCGATTGATCCACGGCATCAGACTGATCAGTCCCGCCGTTGCGGCCGTCGCAATCACCAAAGCAATGTGCATCATGGTGGTCGTCAACTGTTTAAACGCCTGTGGTCGGTCGCGTTGCTGGGCTTCGGCCAGGGCTGGCAACAATGACGTCGCAAATGCTACCGCCACCACTAACCCTAACTGAACCAGCGGCTGCGCTCGGTCATAGACCCCTTTAAGACTCTTCGCAGCCAGATCACTCATCCCCCCAGCCACCAAACCGTTCTTGACGGTAAAGGAATCCACAAGCTGTAGGAGCACCATCATTGCGGTCAGCAGGCACAGGGTGCCCCCCTCAACCAGCAGACGACGGCCAACGTGTGGAACTCGGACTGCAGTGGTGACGTCGCGTCGCCGCCACCGTGGGAGCACTAACAGTGCTGCTACGGCGGCCACGGTTCCACCACTCAACGCCCAGGTTCCCATCCGATACACTGACCACTCATGATGAACTGCCCAACCGGCGGCCACGAGAATCACAACGACTCGCACCAATTGCTCAATGACCTGTGAACGGGC
Source organism: Levilactobacillus yonginensis (assembly GCF_003946265.1). Taxonomy (GTDB): domain Bacteria; phylum Bacillota; class Bacilli; order Lactobacillales; family Lactobacillaceae; genus Levilactobacillus; species Levilactobacillus yonginensis. Next base: position 47,241 of record NZ_RHNO01000018.1, on the reverse strand, counting down.
CGTTGGCAACATGTTGAACCGTCCCTGATGGTACCCCCGCCCCACTGAGAGCGCGGGCATAAAGAGAAACATCCACGAGACCATCTGAATTAACGGTGTCAATTGGACGTCGCCCATGCCGCGAGCAATCGCTGGGGCCCCCAGCATCAATCCCCCGAAGAGGACTAAAGCTAGGCCCCAGACCCACCGTGTCACCTGACGGGCGACTTGCTGCTGACTGGGGAGGTCGGGGGCCTCCGCAATCAATTTAGAAATAAAGACGGGTAACCCACTCAACGCAAAGGTCATACCAATACCATAGAGGGGATACACCTGTTGATACACATAAAAGCCGGTGTTACCGACCATATTTTGAAAGGGGACCCGGTATACAGCACTCAGTAGCTTCGCAATAAACGCCGCTACCGAGAGAATCAGGGCACCCTGCAAGGTCGTATTTACGTTGCGGTTGCCCATGGTTGGCCTCCTTAGTCTTCAGCCGCGGACTTGTCATCGTCCTTTGGCTTTGTGGTCACTTCCACGATATCCCGTAACGCAGCCATGAACTGTTGCAACTGTGGCAACCAGTCTGCCGTCTGCATCTTAGGTTGGATGACCAATTTGATGTGTAGTCGGTCGTCGTTGATTCCCACGGTGGCCTTTAAATCGGTTGCCGCCAAGGCCTTGAAAACATCCTCGCCGCCCAAGATATCGGTTCCCCGCTTAGAAATCGTCACGAAGATATCGCCGTCCTTACGACGAATCTTATCGACCAGAGCTAAATCAGCAGCTAGCTTCAACTGACCAATGGTCAACAACTGGCTAACAGCATCGGGATACTCACCAAACCGGTCGATTAAATCAGCCTGAATTTCACTGACCTCATCATCATTTTCCAGTTGGCGAATTCGCTTGTACATTTCAATTTTTTGTTGTTCATCTTCAATGTAGTCACTCGGCAGGTAAGCTTCAACCCCCAGTTCGACGGTTGTATCCGTCTTCGGTTGCGTTTGCTTGCCCCGCTTCTTGGCAACGGCATCACTTAACATTTGCGTATACAGGTCATACCCCACGGAATTAATGAACCCATGTTGTTGTTTACCCAACAAGTTCCCGGCACCCCGAATGGATAAGTCCCGCATCGCAATCTTAAAACCAGACCCCAGTTCAGTGAAGTCCTTAATGGCCTCAAGCCGTTTCTCGCTGACCTCGGTCAGTACCTTGTTCGGCTTGTACGTGAAGTACGCGTATGCCACGCGATTACTCCGTCCGATTCGTCCCCGCAACTGATACAGCTGTGAAAGACCCATGCGGTCGGCATTTTCAACGAATAACGTATTGGCATTCGGAATGTCGATCCCGGTTTCGATGATCGTCGTCGTGACCAGAACATCGTAATCCCCGCGAAGGAAGTCAAAGAGCACCCCTTCCAGCTGGGCTTCCGTCATCTTACCATGGATGTAGCCGACCCGTGCTTCGGGCACCAACGCTTGCACCTGACTGACGGTCTTTTCAATGTCCTCCACCCGATTATGCAGGTAGAAGACTTGACCGCCCCGTTGCATCTCCCGTCGGATACCATCCTGAATGGCACCCGCATTTTGTTCCATCACGTAGGTTTGGATTGGGAACCGGTTAGCAGGTGGTGTTTCGATCACAGACAGGTCCCGCACACCCAGCATCGACATATGCAATGTCCGGGGAATGGGGGTGGCGGTCAGCGTTAACACGTCCACGTTAGCCTTCAGCTGCTTCAACCGTTCCTTATGTTTGACCCCAAACCGTTGCTCTTCATCGACCAGCACCAGTCCTAGGTTCTTGAACTTCACATCTTGCGATAAAAGTCGGTGTGTTCCGACCACAATGTCCAACTGACCGGTCTCTAGGTCTTTAATCGACTGATGAATCTGCTTGGTCGTCCGGAATCGCGAAAACATCTCGACATTGATGGGATAGCCTTCAAACCGGCTGACCATCGTGTCGTAGTGTTGTTGTGCCAGAATCGTCGTGGGTACCAGGAAGGCGACCTGTTTGCCCGCTTCGACAGCCTTAAAGGCTGCCCGCAACGCGACTTCCGTCTTCCCATACCCAACGTCACCAACTAACAAACGATCCATTGGCCGCCCTTTTTCCATGTCGTGCTTAACTTCCTCAATCGTCCGCAACTGGTCCGGCGTTTCCGCGTACGGAAAATCATTCTCAAAGTCCGTTTGTAGACTATCATCCACCGGAAAGGCATAGCCCTTTTCAGCAGCCCGCTTGGCATAGAGGTCGACTAATTCATCGGCAATATCTTCAATTTTAGCCGCGACTTTGCGTTTAGTTTTAGCCCATTCGGACCCACCTAACTTGTTGATCTTAGGCTTTTTATCCTCAGAAGACACGTATTTCTGAATCAAATTCAACTGGGTAACCGGGATAAACAACTGTGCGTTGTCTTGGTAATCGATGGTCATGTAATCCTGATGAACACCATCCACCGTCAAGGTTTGCATCCCAATAAACTTCCCGATACCGTGGTTAACGTGGACGACGTAATCGCCTGGCTTTAAATCGGTATAGCTCTTTAAACGTTCCGCGTTCGCCATGGTTTGACGCCGTGGCCGCTTCTTCGTCACCTTCTGGAACATCTCGCCCTCAGTGATGACGACCAGGTTGGCTTCTGGCAATTCAAATCCGGTGCGCAGGCGTTCTGGAATCAATTGGGTCAGTGCCGGTTGAACGTTACTGGACTTGGTCAAAACAGCCTGAATTTCAAAATCATCTAGGGTTTGTTCAATCTTTGCTAGTCGTTCCTCATCCTGAACCAGTAGTAAAATCGTTTGCTTTTGTTTATGCCACCGGTCAATTTCGGTTTTCATCACTGGCAACTGACCAAAGAATTGTTGCATGGCCCGCGTCGTAATGTTGGTGACCGCGTGGAATCGCATGCTCCCCATGCCCTTCTGGAACAAAGCCAACATGATTTGAGCGTGAGCGTCATTCTTGACAATTGGCCGGAGTTCACCGCCAAAGGTCTGTTGCGCAAAGATTTGGTGATGGGTCAACTTATCCGTCGCCCAGTTAGCCTCGTCCTCCAGTAACTGGCGTTCGGCATCCTGTAGACGCGAATAATCCCCGAACAAAGCCACCCCATTAGCTGGTAAGTAGTCCAGTAGTTGGTGATGTTCCGGGAATAAATAGTCCGCAAACTCCATCAATTGCGGATCAACGGACCCTTTTTTCAGGCCATCCACAAGTGGTTGTACTTGATCCGTCAGCGTTGTCGCTGCTTCCGCATCTAGCTTAGCAGTCTGAGCCTTCAGCTCCGTGGTCAACGCAGTGGCGCCGGCTGCACGCTCGTCAGCTGTGAGAATGAAATCCGTAGCTGGCAATACTTCGACCGCATCAACATTTTCGATGCTCCGCTGGGTCGCCGGATCAAAGTACCGCAGGGAATCGACTTCCGTGTCAAAAAAGTCCAGCCGAACCGGATAGTCCGCCGCTAACGGATAAATGTCAACGATGGAGCCCCGTACGGCAAAATCCCCAGGCGCGGCAACTAGTTTTTGATGGGCATAGCCCATGCCAAACAGCTGTTGTTGCAGTTTCTCCAAATCAAAATCCGCGCCAACCTTAACCGTAAACCGTGCTCCGGCAAAATTATCAGGGTCTGGCAAAAACCGCCGCAGACCAGATAACGCCGTCACAATAACTACTGGCCGGTCGCTCTGCAAAGCCCGTAGCGCATCGATCCGAGCAGACCGGTATTCTGGCGAACTGGTGGCAACTTCCGCCGCTAAGAGTTCCTCAACTGGAAACTCAAACAGCTCATCATCTTCTAGCAGGTTCGCCAGGTCATCCATCAACTGACCAGCATGATACAGCGTGTCCGTCACGTAAACGATGGACCGTTGCTGATCATGGATGAGGCTGGCAATGAACAAGGTTTCAGCCGACCCATTGAGCCCGGTGACCAACTGTCGTTGACCAGGAGCTATGGCTTGGCGAATCGCGCCGTACTGCGCGGTCTGCGTCATAAATCCTTCTAAATTCACGTGATAACTTCCTATTCTAGTTGTACTGATTCATCAACTGAGTAAATTCGGTACCGCTTAACCAATCATCAAGTGCAGCGACGGCCTGATCCGTCGCTTGGTTAAAGAGCGGCGCTTGGTCTTTGGTAAACTTTCCTAAAACGTAGTCCACCACGGAATGTTGCTGAGGGTGTTCAATTCCGACCCGTAACCGTTTGAATTTCTGATCTGAAACGTGGGCAATGATGCTCTTGATTCCGTTATGACCACCGGCTGATCCGTGATTCCGCAACCGGATTCGGCCTACCGGCAGATCCATGTCATCGTGAACGACCATGATGTCATCCAAGTCAATCTTGAAGTATTGCATCAATGGGTGGACTGCCCGCCCGGATTCATTCATGAACGTTGTTGGTTTCACGACCAACACTTTTTCACCATTCACGATGCCGGTACCGTACTTTGCGTCCATCTTACGGGTCGTCAAGTCAATACCGTGTTCCTTAGCAAAAGCATCAACCACCATGAAGCCCGTGTTGTGCCGTGTGCCATCGTACTGGGGACCAATGTTTCCTAAACCAACAATCATTTTCATCTTATACTGTTCTCCTCAAAAATTAGGTCATCTGAGCTGGAAGCAAAATAGCTGGACGGACGCTTAGCCCCGTTCAGCACACTCAGTTTATCTACGTATTTCAAATCAACATTATTGAGTATAGCATAGTCGCTTGTGAAGTTCACTCATCGTGACCCTTATAGGAAGCGTTTGCTAGTAAACGTTTTTTTCATAAAATAAAGAGGCTCCCCCATAGTCGATATAGCGTTCTCATGTTATACTTGTTAGCGGGTAATGAACGTGACCCTTGAAGTGTTAAATACTTATAGGAGATGAATATTTTGACTAATAAGAATCATCAAAAAGTTGTTTTAGTCGGTGACGGTGCCGTAGGTTCCTCATACGCCTACTCAATGATGAACCAAGGTTTAGCCGAAGAATTCGTAATTGTGGATGTTATCAAGGAACGGACCGAAGGGGACGCATTAGACCTTGAAGATGCACAAGTCTTTACCGCACCAAAGAAAGTCTACTCAGGTGACTACTCTGACTGCAGCGACGCCGATGTTGTTGTAATCACTGCCGGTGCGCCACAAAAACCCGGCGAAACTCGTTTAGACCTGGTTAACAAGAACTTGAAGATCTTGTCTTCAATCGTTAAGCCAGTTGTCGAATCAGGTTTTGACGGCATCTTCGTGGTTGCAGCTAACCCAGTTGACGTTTTGACTTACGCTACCTGGAAATTCTCAGGTTTCCCAAAGGAAAAGGTTATCGGTTCAGGGACTTCTCTGGATACTTCTCGTCTGCGTGTTGCGTTGGCTAAGAAGCTTAACGTTGACCCACGGAACGTGGATGCCTACATCATGGGTGAACACGGTGACTCCGAATTTGCTGCTTACAGTGCAGCCACTGTTGGTTCAAAGCCATTCTTGAAGTTTGCTGAAGAAAAAGGCATTACTCAAGACGACTTGGACAAGATCGAAGACCAAACTCGTAACAAGGCCTACGAAATCATCAACCGTAAGGGCGCAACCTTCTATGGTGTTGCTACCTGCTTGATGCGCATCACAAAGGCAATCTTGCGTGATGAAAACGCCGTCTTGCCTATCGGTGCTGCTTTGAACGGTGAATATGGTTTGGACGATATCTTCATTGGTACGCCAGCCGTTATCAACGCTCAAGGTTTAGCTAGTGTTATTGAAGTGCCACTTTCAGACAAGGAATTAGCTGCTATGAAGTCTTCAGCTGAAACCTTGAAGAAAGTTACCAAGGATGGCTTAGCTGCCCTTGAAGCTTAATTAAACGATTAGAGGTGTCACGCCGTTATGGCGTGGCACTTTTTTTATCCCTTCGTTGACCGGTATTCCACAAAATAATTTGATGAGTCCAAAAGAATTTTGCCCAATCTTTTTTTCGGTCGACCCGCACTCACCCCCTATCGATCCAAGCAAATCAAGACTATCTGCCAACCAAAACTGACCACAATTTGTTACGTAAGCGTTTTCATTGACGCATTCACATTGTCTTTTAAGGAACTTTGAAGTAAGCTAGAGTTATGCTAATTGGTGATAGTTAAGCATGACGACTTTTCCTCCATTGGCTATATTAGGAGGTCACATTTTATGAAAAAACGGAAAGCCCTCGTGATTGGCCTGGTCACCGCCTGTGTGGCGGTCGGCGCAATCTACGTTGGACAAGCATTACACTACTCTTCAGCAAACGTCTTCTTTAAGGATACCGAGATTGCCGGCGTCAACGTCGGTGGTAATACGGCCCAACAGGCGGGAACGAAGCTTAAAGCTGCACTGAAGAATCAACAGCTGACGGTGAAAGACGGTAGTCAAACCGTCACCACTTTCAAGACCAACGAAGTTGACTTAAAGGTGACTTCCCCATCAGCGTTGAAGCAATTGATCTCCAAGCAAAACGTTTGGAGCTGGCCAATTCACTTGACTACCGCTACGGCAGACAGTATCCAGCTGAATGCTAGCACGGAAAATCAAGAAAGTGTCCGGACACTAGCAAAGTCCATTACCACTAAGGCAAACAAGACACGGACCGCTGCCAAAGATGCCTCCTTCACCTATGCAAATGGTGAGTTTGCGGTGACAAAGGAACAGGCCGGGAATCAACTCGACACCAGTAAATTGGCCACTTCAATTTCACAAGCCATTGAGAAGGGCGAGACGACCGTTAACGTTTCCGGTGACTACATTAAGCCAGCCGTGACGTCGACCTCCGCAACCTTTAAGGCGGCAAAGTCTAAGGCTCAGACCATTACCAAACAGAGTTACGTGTACAAGCTAAGCAATCATAAGGTCACAATTCCTGCTGAAACGTTGGCTAGTTGGTTAACGTTCAAGGCTGGGAAGTTATCGACCAATGATACGGCTATTAAAGCTTACCTGACTAAATTAAGCAAGAAATACGGCACCGTAAACAAGACCCGGACCTTCAAGTCCACCAAGCGCGGAACGGTCAAGGTTCCTGCAGGTTTATACGGGTGGAGTATTAAAGTTAAGAAAGAAACACCTGCTTTAAGTAAGGTTGTTTTAGCTGCTAAGGGCATGTCCCGGACCCCTGCAATTCAAGGGAGCGGTTATCACAGCAACGGTACCGACATTGGTAACTCCTACGTTGAGGTTGATAAGACCAACCAACACATGTGGGTCTACAAGAACGGAAAAGTCGTCGTTTCGACCGATGTTGTTACTGGTTTACCAACGACTGCGCACCACACGCCAGCTGGTGTCTGGGTCATTTGGAGCAAGCAACGTAACGCCACCTTACGTGGTCAAAACGATAACGGCTCAAGTTACGCTTCGCCAGTTAAATACTGGATGCCAGTTGATGACACTGGTGTTGGGATCCACGATTCTTCGTGGCAACCTCAATACGGTGGTACCTGGTACAAGTCTCACGGCTCTCACGGTTGTGTCAACACACCACCTTCGAAGGTCGGTGAAGTCTTTAACAACGTTAAAGTGGGCACTCCCGTTGTCATCTTCTAATTTAATTTTAAAAAAAGTTGTGTGTCACCCTTCCGGTGGCTCACAACTTTTTTCTCGCCCAAATTGCCTCCAAAATTACCAATCGGCGTTTTGGCACTAACATCCGAACGACTGGTAAACCCTCCGTTTATGAGGAATCATCGGTTAGACGATTGGCGACCTCACATAAATCATGGAGTAACTGCCATCTCCGCGGTTTATGTGAGTTTACCACCAATTTCTCTGAAAATAGCTGGTCGGAGTTAGGGCAACTATGGTATTATTAGAAGAGATTATTAGAAGTTTCTAATTTTAGGAGGTCATCTGCTATGCTGCTTAAATCCCTAGTGAAACCGAAAGAACGTTTGGTTACGGTTCGCGAGGACGTCACCCTGGAACAAGCCTTAAAGGTCTTGGAAGACTCGGGCTACCGGTGTGTTCCCATCCTGGATGAAACCGGGCAGATCTTTCGGGGTAACATCTATAAAATGCACATCTATCGCCACAAGTCCCGGGGCGGCGATATGCAGCTCCCGGTGACATCGTTACTGAAAAATGCCACCAAGTTTATTTCCGTTAACGCGGCCTTCTTCAACGTTTTCTTCTCAATCAAGGACTTACCCTACATTGCCGTTTTAGACGACAAGAACGCTTTCTATGGGATTCTGACGCATACCCGGTTGATGGACATGCTGTCCCAATCCTGGAACGTCAACATCGGAAGTTACGTTTTAACCGTCGTTTCTGCCGGTGAACGAGGCGACCTCGCTGGGATGGCCAAGGTCATCACCAAGTACACGTCGATTGCGAGTGTCATCAGTTTGGATGCGCAGGAAGGCGAACTGGTTCATCGGACCATGTTCACTCTGCCAGCCGAAGTGGATGAAGAAAAGCTCGACCGAATCGTTAAGGCGTTGGAACGTAAAGAATTCCACGTCCCAGAAATTGAAGATTTACGTCACGAGAACTAAATATGTCACAAAAAAGCGGTCACGACTCCATTATGAAGTCGTGACCGCTTTTTTGGGCAAGTCACCGTGAAACTATGTAGGTGTTACTTTTTACCTTTTCTTTTACGCGCCTTGTCCACCAAGCCGATGCTGGTTGCCAGTGCAGCATCGACCGCTGCCATGGTTTTTTCGTCCAAGTGAGTCACCTGGTCCCGCAACCGTTGCTTATCGATCGTCCGAATTTGCTCAAGCAAAATGACGGAATCACGCTCGATTCCGGTCCGGTCAGCGGAAATGCCGACATGCGTCGGCATTTTAGGCTTCTCGATTCGAGCGGTGATTGCCGCCACGATAACGGTTGGACTATAGTGATTTCCCACGTTGTTCTGGATGATCAAAACGGGGCGCATGCCCCCCTGTTCCGAACCAACGACTGGTGATAGGTCGGCGAAGAAAACGTCACCGCGTTTGACTTCAACACGGGCCATGGGCCGCCATCCCCTATCTGATTAATTTTTTAATGCTTTGTTCTACGAAAGTTTGTTAACCGGCGCTCGGCTTCCTCTTCACATGGTGTGAAGACGCGAGCAATATCCCGGTTGATCAAAGCCATTGCTTGATACCCAACAATCAAAGCCAGCTTACGTGAAGCTGCCGCTCGCAGAGGAACCAGCGCTTGATGCCGCTGTCTGCGGGAAATGTGTCCTCGTAACCGTGGTCGTTCTAATTGCTGCGATTGAGCCATGAATTGCCCTCCTCAAGTAAATTCACTTCGTCTCATACAGTTTACCACGAAACACCACCCCTGGACACATAACACGATAAATTAATGACGATAGACCCGTGGTACCCGCGTGGTGAACCCACAAGCAATTTCATAATGAATCGTGTCACAGTAGTCCGCGATGTCTTGCAGTGTAATCCGTTCGTGACCATCCTGACCGATCAACGTGACCTTGGTTCGCCGGGGATACCGGTGTGGCAGCCGCACCATCAATTGATCCATGCAGACGCGACCAACAATTTCACAGCGCTGACCGTCAACTAGGACATCGAAGCCTTGCATCCGTCGTGGATAACCATCGGCGTACCCAACGGACACTGTTCCGATCCATTCATCCTCCGGTAAGGTATAGGTCGCCCCATAGCTGACTGATGAGCCCGCTGGAACCAACCGGGCCTGCATCAATTCACTGGTCAGACTCATTGCTGGTTGTAGCGGATACGGTTCAGCAATGGCCGTTCCCGAAGGATTCAACCCGTAACCGGCCGCTCCGAAGCGCACCATGTTACCGTTGCAGGCGTCGTGCCACAAACTCGTTGCCGAGTTGGAGACGTGCACGTACCGCGGTTTTTGTGGTAACCAGTCCGTTAAATCGTGCCATTTAGCCACTTGCTTCTGAAAGTAATCGTCATTGGGATCATCCGCCGTAGAAAAGTGGGTGAAGATCCCTTCGAAGTTAAACTGTGCCGGATGTTGTCGGAGAAAATCAACGACCACCTCGACCTCAGCCTTGGTCTGAAACCCAATTCGTCCCATTCCCGTGTCTAATGCTAAATGAATGGGCAGTGGCTGAACCGTTTCAAACAACGACAGTGATCGCGTTGCTAATTCCAACCATTCCAAGTCAGCCACGGCAACGGAAATATTTTGTTCGACCATGACTGGTGCGTCAGCGGGTTCCGTGACCCCCAACACCAGGATGGGTTCATCGAATCCGGCTGCTCTGAGTTCTAATGCTTCGTCCAATATTGCCACGCAAAATCCCGTGGCACCGGCTTCCTTGGCCGCCTGAGCGACCTGTACGGCCCCGTGACCATAGCCGTTGGCCTTCACGACCATGAAAAGATCGCAACCCGCGGCTAAACGGTCAACTTCCGTGTGAATATTGGCCCGTAAGGCCTGACGATCAATTACCAGCTGTGTTGGCCGGTGCCCCCCTACTACTACCATGAACCTTACCCTCTTTCTAAAATTACCTCCGTCATGACCACCGTCGCCGTATGTGAGATTGACACAAAGGCGTTGCCCCCGAAGGGATGACGGATTACGCTTGGACGGCCGGTCTGGTCGTCGCGAATCTCGATATCTTGAAATCCTACGGCCTTGCCAATACCAGTCCCCAAAGCTTTGCTGTATGACTCTTTGGCCGACCACCGTCCGGCAATGAATTCAACGGCCCGTTGCCCGCTTAGCTGACCATAGTCAGTCAACTCGTTGGGGGTCAGAACCTTATCTAGGAATTGCGGCTGCTTAGCCACAACCGCATTGACCCGTGCCAGATCAGTGATATCAATACCAATTCCGTAGATCACTTTCATCACCTCTCTTTATTTTGTCCAGACTGTATTTTATCACAGCAAAGCGTGATTACCGCAACAAGTTACCCAGTTAAGCGTAATTGTAAACTAATGTTAAGAAGCGGGTCGGTGTTCAGGTAGTCGTAATCCCACCCAATTTAGTCAAAAGGGAGAGTGGGCTCGCAGTCCGCACTCTCCCTTGTCCCTAAATTAATGCATCACGGCCTCACGGAGCCGGAGTTGTGCAGCTATAGGCTGACTCGTTGGCATCATCTCAGCTGGTAGCAAGTGAACCTCACCACCAAGCTGGCTAACCAAGAGTGCCAAATCGTTGTAGAGATTGTTCTGCCGGCTCAGAGACGTCGCCGTCATCACTGCACCCTGTTCAGTCAAATGGCCCGGTTGAAAGGCTTCCGTCCGAATCCAGAGTTGCGTCAACTGACCTTGAACGGCCGCTGTTGCTAACCGGCCGAGATCCATCACGATTTGCTCATTTTGACGGGCTTTAGCAAAGGCATCTTGACGAATCTGAGCCGCCTGTTCATAGCGCTGACGGTTCACGACAACCGTTAAGGCTGTGAGTGTCTGATTAGCAGCCGTCAGGTTCGGCACCTGGGTTACCTGGACCGTAGAATCCAGGTAAGCATTCTGGGAAAGCTTGCGGAAATTCCCTTGTTCACTCGCACCGGCAACTAAAATCAGGGGCACCTGGGCCACGTTTGAATAGTGTTGTGTCACGTAGGTATCGACCTGCTGAAAGTAGTTCCGTTGGTCAGCGGCTTTAGCAGTATCCAATGACCCAGTGCCACTGTAATGCGTCCCAACCCCAGCGGACCGTTGCCAACGACCTCGGTCACGAACTTCCTCGCCTAGGGCTTGCGCCATAGTGGCGGGAGCCTCGATCGGAAGATTGACGAGCTCGGCGCGACCACCCCGAACCTGTGCCAACTCGAAGGCATCACGGCCAAGTAAGAGTAAGTCGTAATCACTTGTTTGATCTTGCGCCTGTAAAATCGGCAGTACGTTTGGCTGATAAGTTACTGCCAAGGTTGGCATTACCGGGCTGTGTAACCAATAGTGATAACTCGTTGTTGGCCCAGCCATAATCAGCAGTCCCATGGCACTCCCGTTGGTTAACGCACCGTGAGTAAAGGGCGCAAAGGCTGGCTCATACGCAGACCACACTCTGTCGGGTGCTAATTCGGTCAATTGAGACCGTCCCTGCTTCAGTAAACTATTAAATTGTGTTCGGTCGGTATTCGGAATCCCCGTGATGGGTAAGGTCATTGTCACAAAAGGACCTGGCTTCGTGGCGAGCGTCAGTGCTGCGTGTAAGTCAAAGTGGTTTGCCATAATGATTTATCCTCCATAGTTGGTTGTCATAAGATTCTTCGTATCAATTCAATAAGAGAATAATATCATGGTCAGGCGACAAACGCAACTAATATTTTTATCCAATATCAATTTATAGTGTGAATTTATTTTCTAATCGTTGATTTGCCGGCGTTCCCACCTGGTGAATTTTTTGTAATTGGACGCAAAGAAAAAGCCCCTACCGGTTGCCGCCGGTAAGAGCTCACTTCTAATCAATTTTTAGGTAAAACTAGTCTTTCTTACGAATGGTGAAGCCGCGGCTACCACCCTCGTTACGCCGACCACTGTTACCACCGTTGCTACGATGGTTCCGGCTGTCGCCACCATGGTTCCGTGAGTCATGACTCCGAGAAGAATCATGACCGCCACGTGAACCACCATGACCACCGCCACGTGAGTCGTTGCTACGATGACCACGGTAGCCACCGCCACCGTTACCACCATTGCCGCTACGACGATGGTTACCGCCACCATGATGGTAGCCGCCACCGCCGTGACGTTTGCCACCGCGCTTAGGCAATGGCCGTTCTGGGGTAATCTTAACGGGTACTTGGTTACTGTTGTCCTTGGTCAGGTCGTTTAAGAGCGCTGCAACCAAGTCTTCAGCATCGTATTCGTTCAAGAGGCTCTCGGCCGTCTTAGCGAACTTTTCGGTATCCGTCTTGCTAACCAATTCGTTAACTGCTTCTTTAGCAGCACCTAATTGGCTAACCAAAGCTTCTTCATCCGAAGGTGGCTTCAAAGGAAGCATACGCACCTTCGTCAGCTTTTCGATTTCACGCAAGTAATCCATTTCATTAGGCGTTACGAAAGTCATGGAAACACCATGCTTCCCGGCACGACCAGTACGGCCGACACGGTGAACGTAGCTATCTGGATCTTGTGGAATATCGTAGTTATAAACGTGGGTCACGTCATTGATATCGATCCCACGAGCAGCCACATCGGTTGCAACCAGGATGTCCAATTGACCATGACGGAATTCGTTCATGATTTGTGTCCGACGTTTCTGCGTCAAGTCACCGTGAATCCCTGCAGCGTTATAGCCACGAGCTTGCAGCCCACTAGAGATTTCATCGACCCGACGCTTCGTCCGTGTGAAGACGATGGTCAAGTCTGGTGATTGAACGTCGAAGAAACGCGTCATCACATCAAACTTTTCAAAGTCACGTGAACGGACGTAGAATTGATCGATCAAGTCGGTCGTTAATTCCTTAGCCTTAATCTTCACGTGCTTAGGGTCTTGCATGAATTGAACACCAACCCGCTTAATTTCGGGTGGCATCGTTGCTGAGAAGAGCATCGTTTGACGTTCTTCTGGCAATTGCTTGATGATGTCTTCAATATCATCCAAGAATCCCATGTTTAACATTTCATCAGCTTCATCTAAGACCAACATTTGAACGTGGTCCAACTTCAGCGTGTGCCGGCGAATATGATCCAATAACCGACCCGGGGTCCCAACAACCACTTGCGGGTGGTTCTTTAAGGATTTGATTTGACGACGAATATCTGCCCCACCATAAACGACTTGGACGTTTGCCCGTTCGTTACGGCCTAATTTATAAATTTCTTCTTGGGTTTGGATAGCCAGTTCCCGTGTTGGGGAAACAACCAACGCTTGCACGTTTTCGTTGCTCTTATCAATCTTTTCCAAGATTGGTAAAGCGAAGGCCGCAGTCTTCCCAGTACCAGTCTGAGCTTGGCCAATAACATCTTGACCAGCTAAGACCATTGGGATTGTCTCGGCTTGAATTGGGGTCGCTTCTTCATAACCTGCTGTGGTAACTGCTTTCAGTAGGTCTTCAGAAAGACCTAGTTCGTTAAACTTCAAAAATATTTTCCTCCTAATGGATACGTCGCCCTAGTGCCTCAAAATACTTGGAAAAAATCCGTTTTCCTTGGTGCGGATGATGATTGGCTAGAACGGGGTAATTTCGTTTCTTAAATACAACTAAGCCATCATACAACGCTGAAACAAAATAAGCAACTCCCAAGACTCGTGGAAGTTGCTTCATTTTCATTTTAGTTTTCAGCGGAATCCCGCAGTGCGGCCAACACTTGCTCCAAATGAATGCCATGGGATGCCTTTAATAAAATCTGATCAGCAGGGGTTAATTTCGCCTGTAAATCAGTTGTAAGCGTTGTCAGCTCATCCGCGCCATAATGGGCTACTGGCAGGTTTGGATAACGATCAGCTAATGCTTTAGCCAACGACTCCATCAACGGACCAACCAAGTACACGCCAGCAATAGCCGTGGGGTCGATTGCCGTAGCAAGACCAGCATGCATCGCACTAGCCTGGTCACCCAACTCCAACATATCTCCCAGAACCACGTACCGCTTGCCGGTAACTGGCGTCTGTGAGAAGGCCGCTAAGACTTCTTTGACGGCCGTTGGGTTGGAGTTGTAAACGTCACTCAGGATAGCCGTTCCGGTACTACTCTCCAGCCATTCGGCCCGGTTCTCGGTCAGATTGACCGTAGCCAATGCCTTCTGTGCACTCTCAGGACGAATCCGGTAAACGGAAGCCACAGAAAGAGCTGCCAGGGCATTGTTTACGTTGTAGGCCCCAATCATAGGAATCGTAAAGGTCACCTTGGGCCACTGATTCGTCACGAAGCTCGTCGACGTGGACGTCGCTTGAACGTCGGTAGCGAAAAGAGCATTGGTCCCTTCTTGGCCGAACGTTACTTGCCGTTGAACCAAATCAGTTGAACGTTCGCGCAGTAACGGTTCATCCCCATCATAGACGAAGATACCATCGTCACTAAGACTGTGCGTGATTTCCATCTTGGCATCCGCAATCTTGTCACGCGTCCCAAAGAATTCGATGTGCGCTTCACCAATCATGGTAATCACTGCCAGGTCTGGCATTACCAAGCTGCTTAGGAAGTCGAGTTGACCAGGCCGGTCCATCCCCATTTCAACCACTAACATTTCAGTGTTAGGTTCCATAGATAGAACTGTCATGGGTACACCAATTTCATTGTTGAAGTTGGCGTGTGTCTTGGTCACGTTGAACTGCGTGGCCAGCACCGCGGCAATCATGTCCTTCGTGGTCGTCTTACCGTTACTACCAGTAATGGCAACCACTCGCGGATTGATTTTAGATAAATAGTACTGAGCCAAGGCCTGCAAAGCCTTTAGAGAATCCGCCACTTGGAGAACGGGAAAATCAGCTGGAGCACTGACCATGTCGCGGGCCCATAATGTGGCAACTGCCCCGTGGTCAATGGCCGATTGAATAAACTGATGGCCGTCCTGTTCGCCAGTCAATGGGATAAAGAGTCCCCCCGGCTGGAGGTGTCGACTGTCAAAGGCCACGCTGGTCACACTGACACTACGCCATTGTTCGAAATCATTGATTGCTCCAACTGCATGAGCAATTTCAGCAAGCTGCATCTTCATGTTTTCTACTCCTAATTGGCGGAATGGCCGCTGGGACCGTCCCGTTGTCAAATTGATTTCCGTTCGGTAAGTCAGCCGAACAGTTCTAGTCGCAATAAAATCTGTTTTTCATTATACCATGAATTGCGCTCACCTAACTTAAAACGCAAACAAAAACCACTGAGGGCAAGGGCCCAACAGTGGTTGACAAATTTTTTAAATGGAATCAGCCACGTCACTAAAGACCTGGTTGTCGTGAATGCTCAACGCCCACTCACCAGTGGTTAAATCGTAACGCAGACTCGCAACTTCCCGTGAATCCGCGTAGACCTCTTCTTGAGAATACCAGGTGTTCTGCCGCTCTGGATGCGTGATTGCTCGCACCGGAATCACGTAAACGCGGTGACGTTCAACCAATTGATCAAAGGCAACGATCATACCATCCATCAAACCTTGCGTCAGCTGTAAGACAATTTCATGAGGCAAGTCGCTAATGGCCAAGGGTCGGGCAAAGACCCACCGGTTGTTGTGCATTGCGCGTAAGTGCCGCTTGATACTAACCTCTAAGACATGATCGAAATCCGCTAAATGCCGGTAATAGATTTTGTAGAACCCATCCCTTAGCGTTAGAAACGCGTAGTCGTTCTGCAGCTTCGCGTAGAACGGCGTGCGGATATGCGTCTCCATGTGTGCCAAGTAAAGAAGTTCGGCTAATTCACCTGGTAAGAGGAAATCGAGATCATCGCTGTGCGTGTAGTCTAACCATTTCACCGCATGCTCGTGCTTACCCAGTAGGTAACGTCGAACTTGCGCTTGGCCCGTGACCGTCTGTAACCGGGTGTGCGGATTAATTTCCACATCATTACCGGATTCTTCGTTCAGCAAAAGCAACTGATTTGGGATGGCCGGAACGCCATTTAAAAAATCAGCTGGTGATATGCCCAACGAATAAATCATATTCGTCACGGGTTCTAGACTTAAATAAATGAAATTTCCGCGCATACTCCAACACTCTTTCCCCTAGTATCAATCATGTTTAATTGTACTACGAAACCGCCTCCAACTGTCCATAAATTTTTACATTTTTTCGAGTCGTTCAATCCGGTCGGCCATCGGTGGATGGGTGGCAAATAAATCAGCGAAATTTTTCTTTCCTTTGAAGGGATCACTGATGTAAAGCGCCGCGCTATTGGCATCGGCCGCCTTCATGGGCGCACTGTCGTCAATCTTCTGTAACGCACTGATTAGACCTTGCGGATTCCGAGTCAATTCCACGCTAGAAGCATCGGCTAGGTATTCTCTGTTCCGGGACAAGGCCATCTGAGCAATGCTGGCAGCGAGTGGTGCCAAAATAATCAGCACGATTGAGATAACCAAACCGATGGCATTGCCACCGGAATCACGATCATCCCGCCGTCGTGCACCACCCCACCAGAGCCAGTTACTGGCAAAATTGACCAGCAGGCCAATGGCTGCCGACAATGCCAACGCAATCGTTTGTAAACGGATGTCATAGTTTCGGACGTGAGAAATTTCGTGGCCAATGACCCCTTCCATCTCTTCACGGTTCAATCGTTCTAAAATACCGGTCGTGACTGCAACCGCAGCGTGCTCGGGATTATTGCCCGTCGCAAAGGCATTAGGACTGGCATCTTCAATGATGAAGACCCGCGGCATGGGTACTTGACCTACCATCGCCATGTCTTCCACCAAGTGCCACAACTCTGGTGCCTGATTTTCATCGGTAATTTCTCTGGCATGGTTCATGCTCATGATCACGTTGGTCGATTGACTGATCATAATCAGCATGTAGACCCCGGTGACCACCGCTGCCAACAAGATTCCTGACTCCCAGTTCGCCCAGAAGAGGTCACCTAGTGCTGCGCCGATGGCGAGCACTAACACACCAAACCCAAACATCACATACCCTGTTCGGCGTTTATTCATGGCAATTTGATCATACAACATGTTATCGCCTACTTATCTTGGCCAAAGTCATCAAAGTTAACCTTCGGCGCCGTCTTTTCTTCTTCAGGAACTTGCAAGTAGTCGCTCTCTTGGAAATGGTGAACCTTGGCGACGATGTTACTTGGGAAGGACTGAATCTTCATGGTCAGGTTGGCCACTGAACTGTTGTACAGCTGCCGAGAATAAGCAATCTTGTTTTCAGTATTCGTTAATTCTTCCATTAACTTACTAAATTGCGTGTTGGCCTTTAAGTCTGGATAATTTTCAGACAGGGCAAACAGTGACCGCAACGTCGTAGATAATTGGTTAGAAACTTCCATAGTCTGTTGATGATCATCAGCGGGAACCTCAGTCAATTGGTTCCGCAAAGCAATCACCTTTTTTAACGTGGACTGCTCGTAGTTCGCATACCCTTTGGTCGTTGAAACTAAGTTAGGAATCAAGTCATTCCGTCGCTTGAGCTGAACGTCAATCTGACTCCAAGATTCTTGAACGTGCGTCCGTGTCCGAATCAACCCGTTGTAGGCACCAATGTACCACGCCACCAAGATGACTAGCACGATAATTAAAATTATTGCAACCATTCTCTATCACTCCTCCTATGGACTCTGGTAAACTCATCATAACAAATGAAAAATCGCGAGGCCAGTAGCTTTGCCTGACTTTAACATTAAATTAGGAGGTTCCACCTATGCAACACGTTCTGTTTGTCTGTCTCGGTAATATCTGTCGTTCACCAATGGCGGAGGCCATCTTCAATGATCTGCTAGAGCAGCGTCACCTCACCAACCAGTTTGAAGTAGCTTCTGTCGCCACTAGCCCTGAAGAAGAAGGTAACCATCCCCACCCCGGAGCCCTCAAAGCTATGCAAGCTCACGGACTGGATGCGAGTCACCATCGCTCCCGGCCAATTACGGCCGCGGACTTTGACTGGGCAGATACCATCATTACGATGGACCATGCCAACGTGGCTAATTTGCAACGAATGGTCCCCTCAGCGGCCGATGTGGCCAAGGTTAAGCTCTGCCTGGATATTCTCCCAGGTCGTACTGGCGAGGCCATTGACGACCCCTGGTACACCCACAAGTTTGAACTGACTTATCAAGAATTGGCAGCGGCATTACCTGCTTGGCTAGATGAACTGACTAAGTAGGCCTTTGTAGGCCAGCGGTTTAACTGACTGGCCTAGCCATTTTCAAATAACCCCCATGAGATACCTTGGGCCGAGACACTACGTCTCGGCCCTTTTTCTCGTGAGTTTTTTATCTTTAAGTATGCGGTGTATCTGCAAGTGTCCAGGTAATGCTCCCAGAATAAAGGCCCTGCTGAGCACCTGCATTTACTTGTAGAAATAGGCCATATAGTTGTTGCCACTTAGCCGTCACATCGACTACCTGATCATCTCCATCAGTCTCACCATGTGCAACGATTTGGTCTGCACTTGAAAGCACCTCATGATTCCCCCAGGTTGTCGCGTAATAAAGATCACCAAGTAGCGGTTGCTTAGTTACCGCATTGGTCAACGGCTGATTCAGTCTGGCCTTTAAGTCCCAACCATGACCAGCTGAACGTGAGTCTTCAATCTGAAGGTCCAGCGTTGAGTGATTGGGTAGCGTTTGGCGATTCCCCGTTAGTTCGCCAGAAAAATCGGCCTGACCGGCCAAATTGGCAAAGCCCAAAGTCCCCGTACTTTTAGGCTCGTTGGTCGCAATCAAAGACGTTGTTATCGTGTTAGAAAACGCCTCATCCGGATCAACCGCCGTCAATTTTAATGTGTTTCGTCCCTTACTTAACGTATTGGCTGGGATCTTGTAGTTAAAGGCACCTCGCGTGTCAGAAGCCAATAGCTTTTGCTCTGGTAACTGGGTATCATCATTTAACTCTCCCCTAATCTTCACGTCGCCACTTTGGTATTGCGATTTGGAAAGGTCAACCATCCCTGGCAATGAAACCGACTGACTGTTATCAACGGTGAGACTCGCTGTCGACGTTAAATGTAAGACCATACTGTTGCTTCCCTGTACGCGAAACTCTGGCGTCGACGTAGATGCAACGGCTTCGTCTCCCTTAAATTCGCTGGTGGCCGCTGGGACCGGCCCCGTCGAATCCTTCACTACGCCTGTCAACTCAATAGTCGCTTGATTACAGTCATCAGAGAGTGTCTGGATTTTCTGCCGGATCACTGGCTGGGTCAGGTCCGTTCCAGTCAGATTCGCCTCCGTTCCATCAGGATAATGGATCTTCATCGTGTTGAAACGCAGACGCTGAGGTAAACGAAGTTGGGTCTCAATATTGTGCCATGAGCGGCTACCATTCAGATATTGTAACTGATAAGACAGGCTCACTTTGTCGCCTTTAGTTAGAGTATCCCCTGCTTTCACCGGAATCATCTTATCAGTTGCGCCGGCTACCTGCACCCGCAAGTGTGATTGTGCCTCGCTATCAACCAAATCTGGAAGCTCATCAAACACAATTAGATTATTTTCTTCCATACTGGCAGTTGATCCCGTAAAGCCCCACCAAGCCTTGCCCGTATCATCGGGGTCAATGATACTTCGGTCGATAGGAACGGTCGCCGTCATACCAGACCGGGCCGACACGCCGGTGACTGGGTCCCGGTCATTAAAAGAATACGTGATGCTAGCATTTTTAGAATCAGATGAATTGGGCTCGTACGTTAATGTTAAATGATGCCACCTGGCGTTCGAAAGAAAATTAAAGTCGTTGCCAGCGAGAACCCCATTATGCAAAAGCTTATAAGACCGGGCAAATCGAATTAAGCTGTAATTGTCCTTAGGAACATAACTGCTGGATTCACCAGGATAATTGGAAGCAATATGCGGCGTCATCAAATTATTATCATCACTGTCGAGGTCAAAGGCATCGCCTTTTCCCCCGCTATTTAGGTCAGCCGTTTTGTTCAAAAATGTGTCAAATTCCAACGCCCAACTGTGTTGAATAGCTGTCTTGGCGACGTCTTTAGCAGTAGAGAAAAAATCATTTGAATTATCGATTCCCCACACCCCTAAGGATTCACCAAAAATTTTCCCGGGATACTTGGGTGCCGCCTGGACACCCCCGCCATTCTGCAAAACAAAGGCCATGCCATCCCCAGCAACGTTTCGATCTGCTCGGAAACTCCCACCATCGCCAAAATACAGCCACATCGAGACAGTCTGTCGGTGGTTTAGGTTGAACCGATAGTTCTCTTTAGACCAAATCGCGCCCACCTGACCAGCATCATCTGTGAGTTGGACCACCTGCGTTGTTGATGTCCGTCTATTCTGTGAAGGAACGACAACTGCATGATTCCAAGGTGACCGCCCAGCTTCAAATAGACTTGGCAGGGCAATTCCTTGCGGCGTCGTCTCCAGCCCATGTTTTAAATCAAACGGCGTTCGCGCCTGTGCGGTTACTGTTAATAGGTAAAAACTGGCAACCAAAAAACTAACAAAACCTAACACGACTCCCTTAACCATCATTCTGGTGGCTCCTTCCCGATCAGGAGCAACTGCCGATTCATCTAAACTTTTCAAATGATTATAACTATTTTAATGTAGTTATCCTCGTATAATACTAACACCCCTGATTAATTTCCTTTAGTATACCACGTTTACCGAAACAGCACGTCTAAATCGTTGATATAACAGTATTTATAATTGATTCAGCTCTGAAAATCCATCATATTTATCTAGAATAAATCCGCTTCATTTCCGCCATAGACAGCAAAAAAGCTACCCGATTCCCCGGGTAGCTTCACACTAAATATCAATAACTTTTTTTTAATTAGTCGCCATCGTGTTTTGTAACGTCCAGTGAATAGTCGTCTTGTACGTCCCAATGGTTAATCCAGGGTTCGTTTTCAACAGGAGGCCCTGGTTCTTGTTCCAGTCCTGCATGACATCGACCACATCATTGTCAGACGTCGTCGTATGTTTCATGATCGTAACGGCCCCTGCCAACAGACTGTTCTGTTGACCGTTCTGATCAACGTACGTCAGGTCACCATTGATTGGATTACCTTGAAGCTCTGCTACCATCGGATCAGCCGAGGCCGTTAATGTCCATTGGTCGCCGGTTCCCATGGTGTCGTTGACGTTCACATGAAGATTACTGTCCGGCGCAAAGGACATCGACTTTCCAGTCAGCTTTTGCGGATCATCTCCATTGAAAGACGATTCAGTAGGGACGTCAAGCTTAATCGTCCCTTCCTTCACGTTGACCGTATAGACCGTATCATTGGTTGACCGACCTGATTGGTCGCGCGCGTACATAATCAGTTGATTGCCGTCTTTCAGCCCAGAAATAAGTGAAGCGGCCGGAATCGTATAGCTAAATTGGCCCGCCGGATCACTGTCCTTTAAGGATACCGGGGCCAGGTCCTCGCCGTTCAACGTAGGATGTAAGGTGATATCGCTATTTTTACTAGCGTTCCCACTCACGTAATTGACTTTCCCAGTAACTGTCACATCCTTAGTACCAGTCATTGTTTCACTACTCGTCGTGCCACCAATACCAACTTGACCACTGGTCAGTACCATACTCATGGCGCCTGCAGCTGGCTGGGTCACATTGAAGGCGTTCAAGCTGGCATCGGTCAACGCGTTAGAACCATCAAAATTGCTGTGCGTTGACTTAGAGGTGGCCGAAGTCACACCACTCGCGAGTACGCCCTTCCCCTTTAAGGTAATGGTAGCCGTCTTGTTGTTGTCCGATAAAACATGGCCAGCATCTAAGGCAACGTTGACGGTCTGGCCGGAAATATTACTATTATCTAAGCCAGTGATCTGTTGCTGGTAGCCATCCGCGTAGGTGATGGTCGCTGTATCATTAAACGCCACGTTAGCTGGTAACTTCAACGTTGCTTGAACATTTTGCCAAGATTCACGGCCCCCATCATAACTCAAGTGATACTTTACAGATAGCCGGTCACCGGTATAAATTTTATCCGTCGTTGCGGACGTCATGATCTTATCATCTTGCGAATTGTCTGTAATATCGGCCGTGGCACTGGCATTGACCAGTCCAGGAACCTGTTCAAAGACGACCGCATTTTCTTCCGCATTCTTGGCGATCCCGGTCGAGCCGGTAAAGCCCCACCGAACGTGACCATCGCTACCAACACCTAGCTTACTGGGATCAATCGGAACTGTCGCGGTTTGCGCGGTACCGCCATCCGCAACAGTTGCAATCAGTGCACCAGTCGACGGATCCTTATCACCAAACGTATAGGTCATCGTTTTAGCATCATTGTTCCAATTCAAGGTTAAGTGATGCCAAAAACCATCTGAGAGATAACTGTAACTTTTTTTCAAAACTCCAAGGTGATTGAGCTTCGCATAGTATTTACCATTGCTAAGCGTTCCCTGTGCATAACTGTTCTTGTCCCCAGGATAGTTAGATCCGATATGGGGATACCCACCGGTGATGTCGGCATCAAAATCGTTATCTGCCTTACCATTCCTCAAATCAGTTGAAGTGCCGTTCGCAAAGGTATCAAATTCTAGCGCCCAGCTCTTTTGAATGGCACTGTCGGCAATTGCCTGCGTATCAACCGGCTTGGTAAAGTCTGTCCGCGCGTCACCACCCCAGACACCTAACGTCTGGCCATTAAGTGGCTGACCAGCCGCATTAGTTGAACTAGCACCGACTCCCCGATCATCATTCTGCATAACAAAAGAAATTCCATCCGCAGCGGAAGAATTTCCATTACCTAAGTAAAGCCACATCGAGGCCTTTTCATTTTCGTTTAAATTCATCGCTGCTTCATTGCTGGTCCAAATTGTTCCCAATTCAGTTCCAACCCGGTAATTCGTTAACTTGACGGCTTGATCTAATCCGTGACCTGTATCCATCAATTCGGCAGAATTATTGGCGATTGTTCCCGGAGAGAAATAACTACCGACTGTGATCCCTGCTGGTGCCTTCACCGTAACTGAATCCGTATCCGCTTGCGCCGTTATTAAATGGCCACCAATCGTCAGGCCCGCCGTTAGGGCAATCAACCCTAATAAAATGGCTTTGACTTTCAACTAATCCCTCCCCTTTAAACGTGAAAAGCTCGTCGGCAACCTAGTCTTGTCGATGAGCCATGCTTCCTACCTACTACCTGCCTTGACACCTAACCGGCAGTTAACTTTACATTTAGTTGTACAGTTTAATTGCAATGACATTTCTGTACACGTAATTGAATGCGCCGTTGACTGACAACCCTAGTCTAATTGCCAAAAAGTCAACGCCCCTGTACTACTTCTCTTATTAACCAGTACAATTATATGTGGTCTCCTAACAAAATTCAAGCCTTTTACTTTCCACACATTAACCTAAATTTATTAGTAAATAACCCTTTTTTGAATATTTAATTTATCACCGGATAACTATCCAGTCGCCGTAGTTCCAGGATTACTCTGTAAAGACAAGCCAAATGTCAGTAATCTCGAATTACTTATTATTACTAATACAGCTAATTAATATGCATTATTCGTGGAAAAATCCATCAATTCATTTATGATAAAACACAAAAAAACTCGGTATCTTGACTAGATACCGAGCATTACAGCGAATCATATTAGTCTTTGCTTACCTTATCATCATCGTCATCACGCTTCTTGTTCTTCAACAACAAGTAGATAATGATCAACAATAACAGAATGATGATGGCCCCACCAGCAACGAACCACCAGAAATAATTCTTCTTAGGTGCCGGTGTGTTGAACTTGTTTTGTAGTTGGCCAATCTTCTTCTGAGTCAGCTTAAAGTCCTTCACGAAGTGCCAATGATACCCACCTTGCGCGTATGCATCCAGCGTTAACGTATAGGTGCCGGCCTTCAACTGCTTGTCCCCCCACGGAATGGCGTAATTGAAATTACTGTTTGGTGCCATGGCCATGGAAGACTTTTCATTGCTTAAAATGGTTTTGCTTTCACCCTGCTTGGTAATCTTCGTCTTGACCTTCAAGTTGCTCATCAGACCTGGACGTGGATTCTGCAAGTTAGCCTCAACCTGGTTGTACTTATTTGACTGGCCGTTCTCGACCGAAAGTAGTTTCATGTCCGGTGCAACGTCCACGTCACTCTCCCGTAGTCGTAGACCAATGACGTAAGCAAAGGCGTTCTTGATGCTAACACCCTTTTTATTGCTGGCCGCTTCGTTCGCCGTGAGTTGCTTGACGTAAATACCACCCAAGATCATACCATCGAGTCGCTTAGCTGGCATCTTGTAAGAAACATAAACTTTCTGCTTACTCTTAGCTGGAACAGTGACCCGCTGGGTTTTATTACCGAACAAATCCTTAATTCCTACCTTTAACGAGGAATCTAGCTTAGGACTCGCCATACTGTAATCAACGACCCCATTGCTGTTGGTAACGGCCTGATTGACCCCCACCTGGTAGGTCTTCTTCTTACTCCCAGTATTACTGATCACAATGGCTAACTTCTGCTCCTGATTGGGTTTAACCCGTAAAGCAAAGTAAGTCACCTTTTTATCGTCCTGATTTTTGGGTAACACGGCCCCAACCGTGTACCCTACGCTTTCTGCGCGTGCGGATTGTTGAAACCACCCGAACGCTAGCAGTAACGCCCCAAATGTTACCAATAACCGTAACCACTTTTTCATGATTAATTCGGCCTCCCATATCCACTCTCTTTTTGGTTCATTGTAACAAAGAATGCGGTAGCTGTCGCCACCGCATTCTTTAAAACTCATCATTTTTAAGGTGTGTCTGTTAACTGCCAGGTCAATACGCCCGTGTAAAGTTGCTGTTGGGTTACCTCGCCGGCATTGACGAACAGACGCGCCGGTAAACTTGAATTTGCATTGATGCGCATCATCCACGTCCCTAACCCGTGGTCCGGTGCGGCGTGTGCCACAATTTCCGCCACATTCATCGTCATGTCTTGCTTCGCCCCAACGGTTACGGTTGGTGCCCCGCTGACAGTCCCTGCTGCCTTCGGTTTAAAGGTTGACTGACCCAGAGCTAAGTCGCCGTGAGTCACCTGATGATGGTCAGCTTGACCAGTCAGGGACCCCGCCGTTAGGTACAGTTTCCAGCCGGCGCCATTATAACGCCGGTCACTGACCTGAACAAAGGCTCTGGAATTCTCGGCGGTCGTGTTAATCACTTGGCCCGTCACAGAATCTTGCTTGAAAGTTAGGTTCGGAACGTAGTCCAACGTAAGTGGGCCGGTCGAACCGGTCCCCCCGTTGCCTGAATCTCCTGGGTCGCCGGGAAATGGTTTCTCCGGTGTTTCTGGATCGACGGGTTTCACCGATCCACTGGTATCCCCAGGCTTCAGGTTCGTTGAAGCTGTTGTTCCATACGTATCGGCTGATGCTGGGCTTTGTAGCAACCCCACGCTAAGGCTGAACGCCAAAGCAAATGAGGCCACTATTTTAGTTATTTTGTTGGTCACTACGCAGCCCTCCTTTGCTTATAGCAACGGATTAGCGTGTGTTATTTGTTGGCTGCTGGAGTTGCTGGTGCAGTGGGTGCTGGAGTGGATGGCTTTTCTGGCGCCTGTGTGCTTGCACCAGTCGTGTCAGGCGTGTTAGCTAACGTCCAAGTCAACTTAGAAGTATAGTTACCAGCCTTGTTACCAGCAGCAATTTCAAATGAGCTAGTTGCCTTGTCAAATTGAGAGATCCAAGTCCCGATACCCTTACCAGCTGAGGCTTGGAAAATTGGCAAGTTACCCGTGGTACCATCAGAGTTCAAAGTTACCTTGTTACCAAGAGGTGAAGCACTTTGGTTGGCGCCTTCCTTGGGGCTAACTTTTGAAGCATCCAGTACCAATTGGGAAGCTGCCAGAACCTTTGAGTCTTTTGTAACATTAGCGTCTTTAGCCGCTGGGTTGGTGAGATTAAACGCACCGGCAGATACTTGAACGGTCCAGCCAGTTTCATAACCTTGGTTGGCAACAACTAGAGTACCAGCTTTAGCTACACTATCGTCAGCAAAGTTTTTATTGTCAAAAGTGACTTCGGATAAAGTTTGCTTGTCACCAGTTAAAGTACCGGAAAAAGCAACGTTAGGAGCAGTGATCAAGTGAATCCCACCAGCAGCGTTACCACCTTCATCGCCACCACCAGTCAAGCTAACACTAGCTTGGGTGTCTTTGGAAATTGAAGTAGCATCTTTTTCAGCAGGGTTCACCGTTGCTGCACTAGCAGTAACAGTGTTAAAACCTAACCCAGCAAGCAGTGCAGTAGTAGCAAGTAATTGTAAAGTTTTCTTAGTCATCATCATTATAGTCTCCCTCAACTTTTTGTCTTTTTCCGTCTACTCGTCAAAAATCCTATCCAAACCGTAAGCAACAATATGATACCGGCCATCGTACCTAAGCCGAACCACGCCTCAGAAGTCTGAGGTAAGCGGCCCTTCGAAGTCTGGTTGGTTGGGCTGCTGCCCGTCGCCGGACTCGCGGTAGCCCCTTGACCACCCGAAGCACTCGTGTTGACGGGCTTCGAAGTTGTCCCAGGGTTACCATCGTCAGCGCCACCGCCGCTCACTAGATCGCCGTCATGTCCCCCACTAACTGAACCACTTGGTGTCGTGATCGTTGGTGTCGTAGGTGGCGTTAAAGTGACCGAGTAATGCGACTGTTGAACATCCCCTGACGATTGGTCAGCAGCTCGAGCAGTTGTTGGAATTCCCCAACCGACGGTAAGCAGGCTCAGTATCAGCAATCCTAGTTTTTGAAAACGCATCGCTGTTCCCATCCTCACGTCCGTATCTTTCCAAGCAACTCATTACCATTTCCAATGGACCTGTCTTGCAAGGCGAATCGAATCTCATCTGATTACAGGCCATATACTATCACGACCCAATTAACTTGTCCACAATCTATAATCTGTGGTGAAAACGAGAACTAATCCCATCCAACCCGCGTCGTGTCTTAGTTCATACGTATTTATATTTTTTAGATTAAGCACTGTTATATCAGCGTTTTTGCGTGAATTTTAAACATTAATAACGCAATTAATTCGCAAAATATCTTGTGAATATTTTAAAAAGCACCCTGTATATTATAGGGTAATGGGGTTCTTATACAACATATCTAAGGTATATCCTATGTACTATAAACCCTTGTGGCTTATGGCCTTGGCCCATGAAAACAATCCTGCTTTTTTTATGCCAAAAAAAAGCAAAAAAATGTAAAAAAAATGACGTTTTCTTAGAAATCTCTAAGAAAACGCCGTTTTTATAAAACTATTTATTGTTAAAGCCGCTATGGAAGCCTTTTTGTACGGAAACTGGTGCATTCTTGTACGCCATCTGTTTGACGTAAGTTCCACGGATCATCAATCGATTAGCCCCAGTTGCATCACAAGTAATCAGGGTCACCAGCTTCTTCTTAGTCTGATCAACCACTTTTACGTCAGTCGCCGGAATAAACTTCCGTACGCTCACCTTGTACACGAAAACCTTTTTAGCATTCGTCAGGTAAATAGTCTGCCCGACCCGGGTCTTCCAATACAATGGACTAAACAGAATCGTTTGTGAGCTCATGTGGTGCCCAGCCAGCGGATAATTTCCCTCACCCATTTTTTGGTCCGGCCGCATGGTCCCCGCTGTTAACGCGAGAACCTCGTTGCTGACCCCCCGAGCTATCGGCAAGTGAATCTTAGACTGCGGCATCAATATCTCACCAACCACGTGAATATCCGCCGTGTTCCAACGCGCGTTAGCTACCGTTGAGAAATCCAGTGACTTGACCTTACTGAAATCAAACGACGCCTTTTTCTTCTCGTTTTTCTTAACGGACTTCTGCGTAATCTTCGGTTGATAGGAAGAAATCAGCCAATTTTTAATCTGTTCGTTGAAAATCAGGCCCAGTGACACCACGATCAACAGGACGAATAGTGTCGACCAGAACCATCGCCACCGACTCTTCTTTTGTTTTTTGGGTGCTTGCTTGTTATTGTCTGCCATAATTACATACTCCATTCCCCAAATAATTCGTTCTCTTCGCTTTCGTATTTTACGCCCTTTACTGACTAAAACAAAGCCGAATACACCGAGAACGGGTTTATTCGTTGAAACTATCTGCGCTATCAAGCATCGCTACCCCAAAAAAATAATGTCAAAAATCCGTTCTTCCCTTACATGGGAGAACGACTCTCTGTCAGCTCTATTTATAAAGGGTCGAGCGATGACCATATTGCTTAAAAGTCACACGATGCTTACTGATAAAGTGCATCGTCACTGTCGATTGACACTTTCCCGCTTCAAATTCATAGCCACGAAATTTGTAGCGGCGATTCCCCATTTTCTTGTATTTCAGATGGGTGAGGTGCGGATCATTATCATCTAGAACAAATAGTTTCTTACTGATATACATGGTCTCCCCCATGCGGCCCCGCATCACATCTTTATCATGCCAATGGCCCCGCGCAATCTTAGGTGCCCCCTTATGCCACTTAGCCGCTTGTGCTTGGGTACTGCCAATCGCTAGGCTGCCCAACCCCAAGCTTCCGACTACCAATAAGGCTGTCATCGTCTTACGATACATTTTTGCCATCTCCTAAATAGTGAATAGACTATCTCCCTAAAATTTTGCAGTTTCATCCCACAAAAAAACCGGCGACAGTTGAACTGTCGCCGGCAAGACAAATCATAAATTTTATAATTAGTCGTTGGATAAACCGTACTTCTTGTTGAAACGGTCCACAGCACCATCGGCCGTAGTAAACTTTTGCTTACCAGTGTAGAATGGGTGGGAATCAGAAGTAATTTCGACACGGATCAATGGGTACGTGTTACCGTCTTCCCATTCAACCGTTTCGTCAGAAGTTGCAGTTGAACCAGACAAGAACTGGAAACCAGTACTTGAGTCTTGGAACACAACTTCGTGGTAATCTGGGTGAATTCCTTGCTTCATAATGTATTTCGCTCCTTTGCCCTGATCCATCTACTGGACCAGAGATTGATTTAATCGTCAACCGTTGAATTATACCATGAAATTATAATCGCGGCAATGCTTAATCTTGGCCGTTTTCAACCAGGCTATCATCAACGATTTCTACGTCGGCGTTTAGCGCCGTTAATTTTTCGACAATTCGATCGTAGCCACGCAGAATATTATCTGCCTGACTGATCTCTGTGTCACCTTCGGCCATCAGCCCGGCAATCACCAGCGACGCCCCGGCCCGGATCTCACCAGCCTGAACTTGGCTGCCCACTAATTCATCGCTCGGATCGATGATGATGGTGCCCTCTTCAGAACGAATGTGGGCCCCCATCTTCCGTAATTCAGCGATGTGCTTAATGCGCTTAGGGTAGATGGTATCAATGACCACACTGCTCCCGTCTGCCTTAAATAACAGCGGCGTCAACGGCTGTTGCAGATCCGTGGCAAAACCAGGGAATGGCATCGTCTTGACCTGAATGGGCTGTAAGTCCTCGGACCGCGGCACGTAAATACTGTCTTCGTTGATCTCCAAGGGGACGCCCATTTCGATCATCTTGGCGGTAAAGGCCTCCAAGTGTTCAGGAATCACGTTCTTTAACACCACGCCATCCCCAACGGCCGCTGCCATGGACAGGTATGTCCCAGCTTCGATCCGGTCAGGAATAATGGTATGGGTGTTCATTGCCCGTAACGTTGGCACCCCTTCGATCCGAATAACATCAGTTCCGGCACCACGCACGTGCGCCCCCATGTTGTTCAAGAAGGTAGCAATGTCGATAATTTCTGGTTCCTTCGCAGCGTTTTCAATCACCGTCGTTCCAACTGCTTTAACCGCTGCCAGAATTGAGTTGATCGTTGCGCCAACCGAAACCATGTCTAAGAAAATCCGCGCCCCATGCAGGCCTTCTGGCCCCGTGGTAATGCGAACCGTCCCGTCGTGCTCGTCAACCTGAGCACCCAAGGCTTTGAACGCCTTGATATGTTGGTCAATTGGCCGTGGCCCAATATTGTCGCCGCCAGGAAAACTCAGCGTGGCCCGTTGGAACCGCCCCAACAAGGACCCCATAAAATAATACGACGCACGCAAGCTCTTGATAGCCTTGCTGGGTAACGGTGCTTCGACGATTTCCGTTGGGTCAATGGTGAGGACCCCATCTTCAAAGGTTGATTGCACATTCATTGATTTCAAAATAAGCATTAAGTTATGCACATCGAGGATATCCGGTACCATATCAAAACGCACCGGGGTATCAGCTAGAATCGCTGCCGGAATTAATGCCACTGTGCTATTTTTGGCGCCGCCAATCGTCACTTCTCCAGAAAGGCGCTGGCCGCCATGAATAATCATTTTCTTCATTGTGATGTGTTCCCCACTTAAATTTATCTTCCATATAATTCCATACAGTCAGATACCATGATAAATAATACCAGGCAAAAAGACAACTGTTTCCCGGCATTTCACGCAAAATGTAATATTCCGCGACTACAAGACCTGGTCTCGTAGGTCATCTAGGTCTTTGGCTAGAATGGTGTCAATAATAATTTGGGTCAATTGACGGGGTGTCTCAGGCATCCCGTCCTTGACCCATTTTTTAAGGATACTTTGCAAACCGGCGCCAATGTAGGTCCCCTGGTAATCGTCAATCAGTGGCGGTTCCGGGCCATTTCGCCGCATCAATGCCTGCATCCGTTCTAATAGTTTGGTTTTACCTTCAACAAATACTAAGTTACTTAATTTTTTGTCTTCGTAGAATGCCGTTAACAGGTGTTCTAACGCCTGTGTTGGCGTTGCCCCCTCCAAGGGGTTCAGCGACGTCACAAAGGCCTTCTCGATGCTCGCAACGCAGTCATAGATGTCTGTATAGTACCGATAGAACGTTGTGCGGTTCACATCAGCCTGCGCGCAAACTTCCGTCACCGAAATGGCGTTAATCGGTTTACTCTCCAGTAATGATAGGACAGTTTGTTGAATGATCCCCTGTGTATACTGGGCGCGCCGATTATTTTTCACACCAACCATAGATTTTCACTCCTAATTGTGCCACACACCGGCCCGACCACGAGAGATATTACGTGCTGTCACCACTATTTCTATGGTATGGTAGGGACCGCAAAACACGGTGTGCGTAAGTATCAAAACAACATTTTCATAAAAACTGTTGTGTTTACAACACTTCCGTCAACATTGACGCTTGTTCTGTCGACCATTTGTTTTTATGATATAAGACACGGTGTTGCAATAATGCCATTTTATCAGAAAAACCGAAGTAACAACAGCCAAAATCAAAAATTGGAAGGATTATTTCAAATGCTGGAACTCAAACATATCAAAAAGTACTACCACGTGGGCGATTCCGTCACGAAGGCCCTAGATGACGTCTCCGTTGCCTTCCGTTCACAGGAATTTGTGGCCATCCTGGGGCCTAGTGGCTCTGGGAAGACAACCATGCTGAACGGGATCGGTGGCTTGGACATTTATGATTCTGGTGACCTCGCCATCGAAGGTAAGTCTACTAAAGACTTCTCCGCCTCCGACTGGGACGCCTACCGGAACAACTCTGTTGGTTTCATCTTCCAAAGCTACAACATCATCAGCCATTTAAGCATTCTTGACAACGTTGAAATGGGGATGACCCTGAGTGGGGTCTCCAACCAAGAAAAGAAGGAAAAGGCCCTTAAGGCCCTAGACCGCGTTGGTCTGACTGAACACATCAATAAGAAACCTAACCAACTTTCTGGTGGCCAATTACAACGGGTCGCCATTGCCCGGGCAATCGCCAATGAGCCAGAAATCCTGCTCTGTGATGAACCAACCGGTGCCCTGGATACCGAGACCAGTAACGAAATCATGCAGCTGATCAAGGAACTTTCCGCTGAACGGCTGGTCATCATGGTGACGCATAACCCTGAACTGGCTCGGCAATACGCCGACCGGATCATCGAATTCGCAGATGGTAAGATTCAAAACGACTCGAACCCTTACAACGAACACGCCGATGCCGAACAATTTAAGTTGAAGAAGACGCGGATGACCTTCTGGACTGCTTTGAAGCTTTCCTTCAATAACATTCGGACCAAGAAGGGACGGACTGCTCTGACGGCCTTCGCTTCCAGTATTGGGATCATCGGTATTGCCGTCGTCTTGGCCTTGTCCAACGGATTCCAGACACAGATCAACAAGACTCAGGCCAACACCTTGGCTCAGTTCCCTGTCACGATTTCACAGACCGCTACTAGCACCACTGGTACCCAGGCCAATGATAAAGTGAAGGCCAACAACGCCAAACGGGTAACGGCCAAAGTTAGCCAACAGGACAAGGCGACTCACACCAACAAGCTTACCAAGGGTTACTTAAACTACGTTAAAAAACTCGATAAGAATTTGAGCAAGAACGTGACGTACACTTACTCGACTGGAATGAACCTGTTGCGCCAAGTCAATGGCAAGACTAAGACGGTCTCCTTCTCCAACGTTGATAACAGTAGTTCTAGCAGCTCCAGCGCCATGCAATCCGCCATGTCTGCTTCCACCGGTGTCGGTGGTTCCGTCTACCCTAGCGCCAACGATGGCGGCACCAACTTTTTGAAGAAACACTACAAACTGGTTTCTGGTTCATATCCCAAGAGCGCCAACGACATTATCTTAATCGTCGACCGGGACGGCTCAACCAACATCAACGCGTTGAAGAACCTGGGTTACACCGCCAAGGACAACCAGAAGTTTAGCTATGGTAAAATCGTGGGCACCAAGATCAAGGTCGTCAACAACAACGATTACTACCAAAACCTCCCTACTGGCAATTATGTTCCGAACAAGGCCACAAACACCTTGTACAACAACAGCCACAACATGACGTTGAAAGTTGCGGGTATCGTGAAGGTCAAGGCGAAGTCTTCCGAAAACGTGCTGGCTTCCGGAATTGCCTACAGCGACAAGTTAACGCAGAACATCATTCAAGCAAATAAAGGTTCTAAGATCGTTAAGGCCCAAAAGAAGGCCAGCGACAACGTCATTACGGGCCAAAGCGTGGATAAGACCACGAAGCAATCGTTGGTCAGCTACTTAGGTGGTTCCACCACACCTGCTAGCATTCTGATCTACCCCAACACTTTTAAGAACAAGGATAAGGTGTTGACCTACCTCGACAAGTACAACAAGGGTAAGAGCAAGTCCGACAAGGTGATCTACACCGACATGGCCGGGACAGTTTCCAGCCTGACTGGTGGCTTAATGGATGCCATCACCTACGTATTGGTCGCCTTTGCGGGTATCTCGCTGGTAACCAGTATGATTATGATTGCCATCATCACCTACACTTCCGTTCTTGAACGGACCAAGGAAATTGGGATTTTGAAAGCATTAGGTGCTCGGAAGAAAGACATTACCCGCGTCTTCGATGCTGAAACCTTTATCCTGGGTGTCGGTTCTGGTGCACTGGGTGTCGTCATTGCCTGGTTGTTGACGTTCCCAATCAATGTGGTGCTGAAAAACATCACTGACTTGAGCAACGTTGCCCACCTGAACCCCGTTCACGGTATCGTGTTGATTATCATCAGTACCGTCCTGACAATGTTAGGTGGTCACATCCCCGCACGGATGGCGGCCAAGAAGGACGCGGCAACGGCCTTACGTTCTGAATAATTTCTAAATACACTTAAAACGACCTATCCGCTTTGTTGGATAGGTCGTTTTTTGGCTGTCTATTGAGCTGGCTGGCCAACAACTAACCCATTAGCAGGACCGCTTAATGCTTGAAAATCATTCGCCGTATTGCGTTGAAACGACTTTGTATTTCCCTGTAACTATATCTTGCTTCATCAATTCTCCCTTAGCATTAATTTCGTAAGATGCCACTCTGGGATCGATATCAGGAGATGCACCAGCCTCTTGCATCCGTCTGGTCGAATGATTTTCACGAACGTCAATATCTAAAGTGCCTTTTTTATTCATATTTTGCATAAACAAATAGTCGCTCTGCGCAAATTTATCTGGATTGCCTTTAAGATCATCTTTCAGCATATTCGTCCAAACCCAATCATTCACCTGAGCCGTCGTTAAATTATTGGTATCAGCACCACTACTACTCGTAGCCGTAGTAGCTGAACTGGTGCTATCCGAATCAGTGTCACTAGAACTAGACTCATCGTCCACTACTGGTGTATCCTTGGTTGATTTTCGGGTCATCACTGGGATATCACCCAACGTATCAATTAATTTCAGCCGATTACCAGTCAGGTTGACCCGATAAACATCTGGAGCTACTTTTCGACCAGCCCAGTATGACTTCAGCAAGTAATCCCCACCGGTTAACTTTTTGTAAGACACATTCGAGTTGACACCCCAACCTGCACCGTCACCAGCCTTATTCCCTTGCTGATCATAACTATTATTCAAGCCATCGAGGGTCGTATCCAGAATATAAAAATAAGTCTTTTCTTTAGGTGTCTGTTTGTCTACCGAAGAACTGCTACTGTCCAGCTTCCCGCCTAAATTCAATCGTTTGGCATCATAAATGCCAGTCTCCCAAGTCCCTTTCAGTTCTGAAGGAACCCCCTTCGTCCAGG
The DNA here is from genome assembly GCF_003946265.1 of Levilactobacillus yonginensis. Classification (GTDB taxonomy): domain Bacteria; phylum Bacillota; class Bacilli; order Lactobacillales; family Lactobacillaceae; genus Levilactobacillus; species Levilactobacillus yonginensis. The sequence goes on along the minus strand of NZ_RHNO01000018.1, from coordinate 12,239 downwards.
CCGTTCCATCATCGCCAATAATGAAGTTTCGACTCAACTTGGGGGTACTACTTTTAAGACTGTAAGAATGCAGCCCACCATCCAGCCACGACAGAGTCAACGCCATCTTCTGACCATTGTTTCGCTTAATCGTCAGCTTCTGGTCAGAATCTTTCTTCTGACTCTTCGTGACGATACCCTTGACGATTGTCTTGCCCTTGGCAGTCAATGCCCAGCGCCAATGGTTTTGATGATAATAAAACCTTGAATAAGTCACCTGCTGATTACTCTGCGTACCGGAATCCTCCGCTGCTTTTTGACTAGCCGGCTTCAGTGCCGTCGTCAGCTTGGACGGTTGGGGTTGATCAGCTAGCTTCGTTTCCGACTGACTGGCATTCTGCTTAGCATGGCAACCGCTCACGACCATCATGGCTAGCAACGCTAACCCCACTAATTTGACCTTGGTTTTCATCGTCGTTCTCCTTTAGTTTGACAAAATAAAAGCGGCCTGTCTGTACTTATCGCACGACGAACGGGGCCCCTCTGCCAACTGTAATGATGTCTTGTGCTATTTTAGAATCAAAAATTGCAACCACTTACGTATTAAGAATACACCCACGACTGGAAAAAGCGTAGTGTCCTTTACCAAAAAATGCCGCATTACTGCCCAGTAAACCTGAGCAATAATGCGACACTGTTTAAATTCATGATTATTTGGTTAACCCTCTGCTTGATGCACGTCTTCCTTGATGTTATCTTCAGCGAAGTCGTGGGCTCGGTAGTCCGGATCATCAATGGGTAAGTGTTGTTCCAACGTACTGAACGGTTGAACGCTGACTTCACCAGTCACCGTTTCAAAGTCCAGCAAGTGGCCACCGAAGCTCCGATCATCTGCCAGGAAGTGGTGATGAAAACCACCGACCGCAATGCCATCAAATAACTGCGGTGAGTAGTAGCCAATCAAGGTTCCCTGAACGCTATCCCGAGTAAAAACACTCTGATTCTTAGCGGTTTCCGCTAAAGACTGGTACGGCTGGCTCGACTTAGCCACGGCCCGGGTCTTCACGTTGGTAAAGGTTCCCGTTGCTTTGACCGAGAAGAACGCATTATCCAGCTTGCTTAACGCCAGAATCTGTTGATTAAACGCAGTTTTGCTGGCATTTTCCACCGTCATTAAGGGTTGGTAATCGGCAAAGTGACTGTTCGCAAATGGCAACGTAAAGTCGGCACCAACGACCTTCACCTCACCACGGCTGTTGACTTGATAGGGTTGCCCATCTAAAATAATCAGCTCACCATCCAAGCCTTCACCGGTGCCAATACCGGTGTCCCCGTGCTGAAGCAATTCTTTCATCGTGAGGGTCCCGGTCAAAAGGCCCGGCACCAACAGGGCTAACGTCCCGTGTTGAAATAATTTTGTCGTATCCATTCTGCATGGCTCCTTTAGTTTAAAACGTCTTCCAAAAGTAAGGACTTCAATTTAAGATTATCACGGTAGTCAACCGGAATCTGAATCACGATTGGGCCATCAGTGTGCATCGCTTCGGCCAACGTACCCGCTAAGTCAGCAGCGTGGTCAACGCGCACACCCTTGGCCCCAAAACTCTCAGCGTATTTCACGTAATCGACGGGACCGAAGTCTACGCCGGCGTCGTGCCCGTACTTCGCGATTTCCTGGAACCGCACCATGTCATAGTGCCCATCATCCCAAATGAGTTGGACGATTGGTAACTTCAAACGAACGGCCGTTTCTAATTCCTGACCGGAAAAGAGGAAACCACCGTCACCCGCAACGGAGACGACAGGTTGACCTGGTCGTTCAAGCGCGGCCGCAATGGCCCACGGTAATGCCACCCCTAACGTTTGCATCCCGTTACTGAAGAGTAGATGCCGGGGCTGATAGCTCCGGAAATACCGGGCCATCCAGATGTAGAAACTACCGACGTCAGCGGTGACCGTAGTGTCGTCATCCACGGCAGCCTGTAATGCCTTGATAATGGCTAACGGATGGATGCCGTGGGCGTCGTCTGCCACTGGTACTTCCGCCTGATCAGTGAACTTTTGCCAAAGGTCGGTCAGTTCAGTCTGAACAGCCGGCGCCAGGTTCCAGTCGCTAGGCAATTTAGTCGCAATTGCGTCAAGGGTCTTGGCAACGTCAGCGTGAACCACCATTTCTGGCTGGTAATCCGTTGTGATCTCTGGCACCACGCTGTCCAAGCTGATGACTTCACCAGTCCGGTCGGTATTCCAGATCCGTGCTTCATATTCCACGGGATCGTAACCCACAGTAATCACTAGGTCACTGCGTTTCAACAGGTTATCCCCCACTTGGTTACGGAATAAACCGACTCGTCCAAAGTAGTTGGCAACCAGGTCTCGTGACACCACGCCGGCCCCCTGGAACGTCTCAACGACGGGCAAATCAACCCGCTTCAGCAAGTCCCGAATAGCTGCCGTTACGTCGTTCGCTGAAGCGCGCATCCCAGCCAAGATAACGGGCAACTTAGCCGCCTGAATCTTAGCAACGATACTAGCCACAGTGGCTTCATCAGCGACACCCTGATTAACAACTGGCACGGTACCAATTTCTGGACGAGTCACTGCATCACTTAACACGTTTTGTGGCAATGACATGAAGGTTGCACCAGCCTTGGGGGCAACGGCCGTCTGATAGGCGTTGGCAAATGTTTCAGAAAGACTGTCAGCGTTTTGGACTTCCACACTAGACTTCGTGGCAGCATCCATCAATTCCTTGCTAGGGATGCTTTGATGAGTCAATCGTGCTAAGTCATCTTGAGGAACCTGACCACCCAGAGCGATAACCGGATCCCCTTCGGCTGTCGCCGTAATCAGACTAGTCGTCAGGTTGGAGACACCGGGACCAGAGGTAGTGGCTACCACACCAGGCTTACCAGTCAAACGACCAATTCCCGCAGCAATCAGTGCAGCGTTTTGTTCATGACGGGTGACAACTAGTTTAGGAGTCCGTGGATCTTTGCTATACTGGAGTCCTTCAAACAGTTGATCGACCTTAGCACCCGGAATACCAAAAACGTACTTGACTCCTTGATTGATCATGCTTTGAATTAGGGCTTGCGCACCCGTTTTCGTGTCTGCCATGGAGATTACCTCGCTTTTATATATTTTCTTCTATTCTGCTAATTAAGTTTAAAAATTCGTTCGTGTTGACAAGTCAACATATAACCATGATAATCAGGTTGTGTTGTTTTGTCAACACATCATTTCGAAAGGAGTTTCAAATGAAAGACTTAGGCTACCTGGCTCAGGACATTTCCATCCTGCACCGTAAATATTATAAAGATACGCGTGAGGCGTTCGCCGAACTGGGACTGAACCCTACCGCAGCCTGCGTGTTACTCACGATTCACGAACAGCCCGGTATTAATCAGAACCAGGTGGCCAAGTCACTGGTCATCGACAAGGGATTGACCACTAGAGAGGTCAATAAACTCCAAAACTTAACCTATCTGACTAAGACCGCTGGGACCGGTAAAGCCCAGTTGCTCTCACTGACCGCCACGGGGGAGACCGTGGTTGAGCAGGTACAAACTATTCGTCGGAGCTGGTGGCAGGCCCGGTTTGATGAAACCGGCATCGATGCACACAGCCCCCTGATTCCCGCCATCGAAGCCGCTGTAGCTAGTATCGTTGAAAAATAAACTGGTTAATTGGCCACCTGCGGCGGTCAGAGATTCCGCCTGCTGTGGGGAACGCCTTCGGCCTGAAAAGCGGTCCTTCGGATCGGTTTGAAGCCTGGAAAACCACCAGTCTCCAAACACGTCCCACGCTGTAAGCCGAAATTCGGCTAACACCGTCGACACAGCGGGCTCCACCCTCTGACCACCTCCGGTTAAACGGGTTCTTAGAAACTAAGCTAGCTTAAATACCTGGATGACAGCACTTATTCAGTATTATTGGCGCTCCACTAAGCACTTAGGTAGCCGAGGACGTGGTTTGCGGCTGCAAGCGAGGGGCACATCCTTTGACTTGTCCCGTCCTTCCCACCGCGTTCCGGTCCAAACTTGGCAAACAGTCAGGCGGCAGTTCCCCACTATTTCTGACTAAACAACAATACCCAATCCTTGTTGTATCAAGCATAATTGGTGATTCAGTGTTTTCAAATCTTTAGACCTTAATTTAAATCACACTATCGTTCACAAGTATGCAAGCTATGGCTGTTATCTGGTGCTATTAAAGTTTAAACAACGTTTCCGCTGAACTCATTCATTCAAGTAACGTTTACAAAATTAAATTAATATATCTGCACTACAGACAAAAAGAAGCCCCGCCACCAAGCGTTTTATCAACGTTTGGTGGTGGGGCTTCCTCTATTCAATGATTAAACCATTTAAAACTTAGTCCTTAACTTCCTTGCTAGCAGCGGCAATGAAGTCACGGAACAAGCCTTCTGGCCGTTCTGGCCGTGATAAGAATTCTGGATGGTATTGGGCTGCCACGAAGAACTTCTTTTCTGGTAATTCAATGACTTCAACCAAATGGTCGTCAGGAGAAGTCCCAGAGAAGACCAATCCCTTGGCAATCATTTCGTCGCGGTATTGGTTGTTGAATTCATAACGGTGACGGTGACGTTCTTCCACCATCGCCTGGTTATCGTAAGCTGCAGCAGCTTTCGAACCTGGCTTCAACTTGCAAGGGTACAGGCCCAAACGTTGGGTCCCACCCATTTCATGGACGTCCGTCTGGTCAGCCATCAGATCAATGATCTTGTGGCTAGTTTCAGGGTCCATTTCCGTTGAGTTGGCATCCTTGTAACCAAGAACGTCGCGAGCAAATTCAATGCTGGCCATCTGCATTCCCAGGCAAATCCCCAGGTAAGGAATATCTTGTTCCCGCACGTACTTGATGGCAGTAATCATGCCTTCAATTCCACGATCCCCGAAACCACCGGGAACCACGACACCATCAACGTCGCCTAAGATATCAGCAACCGTGTCTTCTGTAATCTTTTCAGCGTCGACCATCTGTAAGTCGATGTTGGCATCAACCGGGTACCCAGCATGTTGTAAGGCTTCCGCCACCGAAATGTACGCATCATGTAACCCAACGTACTTACCCACTAACGCAATCTTGATTGTCCGCGTCAGGTTTTGCATGTGGTCAACCATTGCTGCCCACTTTGTCATGTCAGCCTTTGGTGCTTCCACCTTGAAGTGGTCTAAGACGATTTGGTCTAAACCTTGTTCCTGTAACAACAATGGAATTGAGTAGATTGTTGGCACATCCATTGATTCAATAACTGCTGAAGGTTGCACGTCACAGAACAAGGCAATCTTACGACGCATATCATCCGTAATGTGGGCTTCCGTCCGGACTACCAAAATGTTTGGTTGAATCCCGATGCTCCGCAGTTCACGCACGGAATGTTGCGTTGGTTTCGTCTTCATTTCGTGTGCGGCGTGCAGCGTTGGTACCAACGTGGTGTGAATATAAACCACGTTTTCGTCACCAACTTCAGACTTCATTTGCCGAATGGCTTCAAGGAATGGTTGTGATTCAATGTCCCCAACAGTCCCACCAATTTCAGTAATCACAAAGTCTGCACCCAGCGTCTTGCCAGCTCGCATAATTTTTTCTTTAATCATCCCGGTGATATGAGGGATCACTTGCACAGTTGCTCCCAGATAGTCACCGCGACGTTCCTTCTCCAAAACTTCGGAGTAAATCTTACCAGTCGTCACGTTGGAATATTTGTTCAGATTGTTGTCAATGAAACGTTCGTAATGACCCAAGTCCAAATCCGTTTCGGTCCCATCGTCGGTCACGAAGACTTCCCCATGTTGATAAGGGTTCATCGTGCCGGGATCCACGTTAATGTACGGATCGAATTTCTGAATGGTTACGTTTAAACCACGGTTCTTTAAAAGCCGTCCTAGGGAAGCGGCAACAATCCCCTTACCTAGTGATGAAACCACGCCGCCAGTCACAAAAATATATTTGGTCATGTGCAAACTCCTTGTAAGATTATTTAGGGTTGGTTGGAAAACCATAAAAAAAGCTCCCTATTCCTAGCGAATAGGGAGCTTACCGTCCAGTTGTCCTCACTACCAAGTAGCAAGGAGCCCAAAAAATATAATACCTGCTTTTGGGGAGGAGGTCAAGCGAACTTAGAAAATTTATTTCTGTTGTTCGTCGTCATCTTCATCATCGTCGGCTTCGTCATCGTCAGCGGAGAAGTCGAGACTTTCGTCGTCATCGTCGTCCGGCGTTTCCATTTGGGAAAGCTGGTCTTCGATACCGTCCGGAATATCTTCCGAACCGTCTTCTTCGTCATCGTCGTCGATACCCAACCCAGTCTGGAGCTTGCCCAGGTCTGGTGTTGAGCCGGTGGTGGTGTCATCATCGTCATCGTCGTCATCAGCATAACTGCTGTTGTCGTCGTCTTCGGGATCATCATCATCGTAGTCGATCACATCATCGTCATCTGTCGTGTCAGCCAAGAAGGCATTAACCTTCTTACGCTTCTTACGCTTAGGTTGATCTTCATCTTCCTCAGCGTGAACCGTTGCTTCATCGATGGATTCAAACGGATACCAAGTTCGCAGTCCCCAAAGGTTATCACCCAGAGAAATGAAACTACCATCGACATTTAAATCCGTATAGAATTGGGACAGCCGGTCACGAATCTCTTCGTCGCTGTCGCCCAAGTATGATTGGACGGCGTTAGCTAAGTCGGCAAACCCCATCACGTCGCCGTGCTGAGACAAAATGGCGTGAGCAACTTCGATCATTGATAATTCCTTTTTATTCTGGCCCTCAAAGACTTTTAATTCCAAACTGGTGCACGTCCTTTCCACAGTCTACGAAATATGATACTCGTTTATGCCGTAAATTGCAATCGAATCTTGTAGTTACCAACCAATTCTTCTCCCGCATACAGGAGGTAATCAATTTTAACGTTACCGCTGAACGGCCGTTCCTTGAAACTCGTTTCCAAAAATGGCGTAACGGTTTCAATCGGCATAATGCCATAAGGTGTCTTGTACCGGGCCGTAACCCGCTTCCCGCTCACAAAGTGGAGTCGTAACTCCGCTTCCGCATTACGGGTCAAATGCACATCACCCTCGGGCGTGAATTTCATGGTGACTGGTGTCTGTTCCCCGGTCTCATTATTTGGTTCCAGGTAGCGCAGATAGAGGTTAGTCCCCATCTGAACCAGCTGACCATCCACATCCAAGCGGTAGTCGGAAACGTCGTCGTTTTGTTTAATGTGCGTTTCCAAGTGAATCATGACGGGCACCCCCGTTGATAACTGATCCATTTGCACACTTCCTTTCCGTGAATTGTCTGTTTTAATTATAGTTCATTTAACTATGAAAACATACTATTTATACGTTTCTCAACAGGTATAATTTCGCCTTACCGGACACTTCTTTGGGACTAGAACGTGGTGGACACGACTTGAAGCCTTGAAAAAACGCCAAGTCTTTAAGCTCAACCTTATTTTAGGCTGAGGAAAACCGCCCCAACTAAGAATAATTTCACCACTGAGCCCCAGAGAAGTGTCCTTACAGCTAATGTTTACGACGCCTATCACACATAAATCATTCACAGTTATATTTTAGTCAGCCCTCCTAAATGAATGAAATTAACGAAACAGCTACAAGCATTAACTAGTAGATTGAAGTTCTTCAAATACTAGCTCTCTAAGCCAAATGGAGATCGACACTTCAATTTTTTTAATTTAGATTGTTACACCAATATATTTTCACCACGCAGAGTCACGGTTGGCAGGAACGGAGCCCCGTGGATGTCCTCTAAGGTCGGGCGAATTTCCCGGCCTTAGAGGACTGGCCGTCCTTTGAAACTCGGGCTTGGAGGTTTAAAGGCGCCCTGGAGACCGCTCCTCAGGCTCCAGGTCTGCCTCACCGGGCGTAGTTCCTGTCGGCCGTGACGGAGTTCTCGGCCTTAGAGGACTGGCCGTCCTTTGAAACTCGGGCTTGGAGCTTCAAAGGCGCCCTGGAGACCGCTCCTTAGGCTCCAGGTCTGCCTCACCGGGCGTAGTTTCTGCCGGCCGTGACGGAGTTGCCAATCATATTTAGCCGACGATTCCTATGTATTTGGTAAGAATGGTCCAGACCATGACGTAGCAAGCGTTTTCTAGTATAATGGGACACTGAAGATATTGGACGAAAGAAGGCGGGTTCGATGGTTCCCTTTGACCTCCCCACAGACAAAATTCAGACCGTGACAACGCCGATCCCAGCTAATCAAAAGAATCAGGCGTTTGGTTACACCAATGCTCTACTAGACCTTGTACCACAGCTTCAGACGCCCATTCTGCACTTCTGGACGATGCAGCCCACCGTTATCATGGGACTGAAGGATAAGCGGCTTCCCCACCTTAGAGCGGCAATTAGAGCCGTTCAAGGCCATGGCTATGACGTAGTTCTGCGAAACTCTGGGGGCTTAGCTGTCGTTAGCGATGGTGGCGTCCTTAACGTTTCCCTGTTTGCCCCGCTCACAACGCCCCCACTCAGTGTCGATGCTGCATACAGCCAAATGATGGACCTCGTGGCCGCTGCTTGGCCCGAGCTAGCCTTAGAACATTATGAAATCACCAATTCCTATTGTCCCGGCGACTTCGACCTTAGCGTTAACGGCCTTAAAATTGCCGGTATTGCTCAACGGCGCAGTCCGCACGCCTTAGTGACAATGTTGTATCTGGGCGTAAATGGCAATCAAGCTGCTCGTGGCCACCTGGTACGGGACTTTTATCAAGCCGGCCTGGCGGGTGAGGAAAACGTCTGGGACTTCCCTGACGTGGACCCAACCGTCATGACCACTACTGCCGACCTTTTGAAGCAACCCATCAGCTTAATCGACGCTGAAACGCGGTTCACCACGGCATTGGAAGAGGCGGGAATCACAATCGGCCACGAATCATTGGCTACCGCCATGGCGACGCCTGAATTTACAACTTCTTTAGAACATGCGACCGCCCAGATGGCCCGCCGGCAACCCCGGTTGACCCCATAAAAAGTTAAGGAGGAATCAGTGTGACATACGCCGAAACGCGGTTGCCCCGTGAAAAAGTTTTCCGGGACCCCGTTCACAATTACATTTACGTACAACATCAAATTATTCTGGACCTTATCAACACCCGGGAGTTCCAGCGTCTTCGTCGAATCAAGCAACTTGGTACGGCTTCGCTGATTTTCCATGGGGCGGAGCACTCCCGCTTCACCCACTCCCTGGGGGTCTACGAAATTACGCGCCAAATCTGTGACAACTTCCAGCGTAACTACCCGACCAAAACGCCGGGCGATGGCGGTTGGGACGACGGCGAACGTTTGACTGCACTATGTGCGGCCCTACTCCACGATATCGGTCACGGACCATACTCACACACGTTTGAACACATCTTCCATACCGACCATGAAGCCATCACCGTTGAAATCCTAACTTCCCCGGAAACCGAGGTTAACCAAGTCTTACGCCAGGTGAGCCCAACCTTTCCAGCCGAAGTCGCAAGCGTGATTCAAAAAACGTACCCCAACCCACAGGTCGTTCAAATGATCTCCAGTCAAATCGACGCCGATCGCATGGATTACCTGTTACGTGACGCCTACTACACAGGCACACAGTATGGAACGTTCGACCTCACCCGGATTCTACGGGTCATGCGGCCCTACAAGGACGGCATCGCCTTTGCCATGAACGGCATGCATGCGGTAGAAGACTACATCGTCAGTCGATTCCAAATGTACCAACAAGTCTACTTCCACCCGGTATCTCGGGCCATGGAAGTCATCTTGGACCACCTACTGGGACGGGCTAACGAACTTTATCAGGCCGGGGAAAGTGACGAAAGTTTCATCCCCCACCTCCTCTTACCGTTCTTCAATCACCAGTTCGACCTCCAAGACTACTTAAACTTGGACGACGGTGTCCTCACGACCTACTTCATTCACTGGCGCCAGTCACCGGACGAAATTTTGGCCGACCTCGCGCACCGCTTCCTCGATCGCAAACCGCTCAAAAGTGCGGAGTACACCGCTGAAACGCAATCCCTGTTACCCCAACTTCAAGAAATGATTCGTTCAGTTGGTTTTAACACCGACTACTACACCGCCACCGACAACAGCTATGATCTGCCATACGATGACGCCTACGATCCAAAGATGACGTATCCGTTGACCCAGATTGAGTTACAAGAACCAGACGGTACCTTGCTTGAACTTTCAACGGTGTCCGACCTGGTCAACGCCATTCGCGGTAAATTCAGCGGGGATCAACGCTTCTTCTTCCCGAAAGAAATGTTGAATCCCGGTGACGACGCACCCGAAATTTTCCAACCGATCTACGATGAATTCGGGAGTTACATTCAAAACAACCAACTCATTCAACCCAAGGAGATTTAACCAGATGACCATCAAATTAATTGCAATCGACATCGACGGTACCCTGCTGAACGAAAAAAACGAACTGGCTCCCGCAACGGTGACTGCCGTTCAGGCCGCCCTCAAACAAGGCATCAAAGTCGTCCTCTGTACCGGCCGGCCCCTGGCTGGGGTCCAACCCTACCTGGATGCTTTAGGCATCAACGGTGATGAACAGTATGCCATCACACTCAACGGCTCGGTAGCCCAAACTGTCTCTGGCAACGTGTTGACGTACCACTCACTTAGTTATGATAACTACGTCGACTTAGAAGCCGCTGCTCGGAAACTCCAAATCAATTTTCAGATTGAAACGCCCGACTACATCTACACCACCAACAAAAACATCAGTGCTTACACGATTGGTGAAAGTTACCTGGTCAAGATGTTCATTCGGTACCGCGACCCCAGCGAAATGAGCCGTGACTTGACCATTTCTAAAGCCATGTTCGTGGGTGACCCTAAAGAAATCAACCGCATCGTACCGTTGATTCCCCAGGACCTGAAGGATCGGTTCTACGTCGTACAGAGTGAACCCTACTTCGTGGAAATCATGAACAAAAACGCCAGCAAGGGGAACACCCTCCACGAGTTGGTCACCAAACTAGGCCTGACGCCAGCTGACGTCATGGCCCTAGGCGATCAAGGCAATGATTTGACCATGATCAAATACGCCGGCTTAGGTGTCGCCATGGGCAACGCCATCGACGAAGTCAAAGAAGCCGCCCAAGCGGTCACGTTGACCAACGCCGAGGATGGTGTAGCTGCTGCCATTCGTAAGTACGCATTAGACTAAACCACCTTACTAAGTCATTGAAAATACTATCTCTAAGTGACGAACCCGACTAAACTCGGCGTGACTTTGGATAGTATTTTTTGGGTGACCTATAGGAAATTACCAATGCTATGATTACCCAAAATATTACAAGTGTTATCGACTTACCCGCCAAGCAGATAAGTCGATTTTTTTATAAACTAAACGAACCTCGGTTAAAAATCGGGATTTAACCGCGTTATTTAAACCTTTAGTGGGCCAGCGTGTTATCCTAACGGCAATCAGAGGAGATGATTGATTATGAACATGACTGAATTTGCGGCTAAGGTGGGGTGTAGTCGAGATACACTGCGGTTTTACGAGAAGGCTGGCTTGCTAGTTCCCGTAAGAACCGCCCGTAACTACCGTCAATACACAGTAAGTGACCTTGCGACTTACCGAATTATTCATAGTTTGAAGCGAGCGGGCCTTCCTCTCGCAGAAATCAAACACATCTTACAGTTGCGTTCGGAAAATGTAAGCGCCACCTGTTGCGCAGATACCTTACGTTTTATCACGGGTAAACACACCCAGTTCATCGACAATCAGCATTTCTACGCGGCCCTCTCAGGACTGACCGATGAAATGGCTGAAGCACTGACTCGTTCCACCCTCTCACATAGTGAGTTAGAAACCATGATTGAACAAATCGGCGAATTAGATGATCAGGTCATCTAAAATTTGGACCGGATGAGGCAAATTGACATGAAGCAAACCTAGTTTCGAGGTGCCCGTTGGTTGGTACCTCGATTTTTTTGTCGCCCAGTTGGTTCAACGATAAGCATCTACTAACTAACCGTCTAATGATTGGCGGTAAAGCCACGAGATGATAATCTCACCAAATAAGTTGGTAAGATTTTTATTAGAGAAAAGTGGTGTTAATTGCTACGAATCGGCAATTAACACCACTTACTAGTTCAAATTTTAGAATTTTGTCTCAGACTCATTTTCCTACGTTTAGTCAAGCTCTGTAAATAAAAATGTTTCGAAATTTTGTGTACACTAAACAGTATCTCACTGAGGAA
>NZ_RHNO01000017.1 GCF_003946265.1 Levilactobacillus yonginensis | reverse complement strand
CTTCATTTTACAGGACTCAGGCTATGAGTTCTTTTTTATTTTCTTCTTACTTGTTGCACTTCAATTGTAAATTCGTCAGATAAAATTCGGCAACTCTCAATAACCACTCTAGGTAAACGAACTAAGTTAAGATTTACCGCCAAGGGATTTGAAAAATACTTTACCGAGGACTGGAAGCTAGGTACCGCTAAGTTGGTCCACAGTCGGGGTAAGTGGTTTTTGCATATTGGTATCACAAAGAAAACCAGTGATTTCAATTCCAAGGATAATCCTCAAATTGTGGGTATTGACCGAGGCCTGCGCTTTCTAGCAACCACCTTTGACAGTGAAGGAAAGACACTATTCTTTGATGGTCAAAAGATCTTATGTAAGCGGAAGAAGTTCTTAGAGATTCGTCGGCAATTACAAAGCAAGGGGACCAGGTCCGCCAAAAGGAAGTTGAAGCAACTAGCTCAACGAGAGAACCGCTGGATGACCGACGTCAATCACTGGTTAGCTAAGACACTCGTTGCGGCATATGGGTCGCATACACTTTTTGTTTTGGAAGATTTAACTAACGTGACGTTTAACACCGATGACCTGCCTAAATCCCTACGAAACAACCATCGTTCCTGGGCTTTCTTTCAACTAGAGTCTTTCTTAACATATAAGGCTCAGGCCATTCAGAGTATCGTTGCGAAGGTCAATCCGGCGTTCACCTCGCAACGCTGTCCTAAGTGTGGACTAGTTGAGAAGGCCAACCGCCATCACGAGACTCACGAATATTGGTGTGTCCGATGCCAATATCGTTGTAACGATGACCGATTAGGAGCCATGAATATTGCGGCACTTGGTCAAGAATGGCTGAGTGGCGTCAAGCATCCAAAGATTACGAAACTAACAGCTATTGGGTAGATCCCGATAGCTAAACGGGTAGCTATCAATTACCCGATGATGTTGCCACTACGAGTAGAAGTGCCTAACTGGCACGTCGGACTACTGTGTCGTCAGACACGTGAGCGATAAGCCTCTGAATTCATTTAGGGGCAATTGACTTAGGAGGCCAAAACGTGTTACAGGAGCTTTCAATTAAAAATTTTGCGATTATCGACCAGCTGGACGTCGCCTTTAAGAAGGGCATGACGGTTCTGACCGGGGAAACCGGTGCTGGGAAGTCCATTATCATTGATGCGGTGGGCTTGTTGGCCGGAGGCCGCGGCTCAGCCAACTTTGTGCGGACTGGAACCGATAAGGCCATCATTCAAGGGAGCTTTTCGTTTCCTCACGGTGGGGCCACCTATCGCGTTTTAGATGACCTAGGAATTGATCACGATGATGGGAGCGTCATTTTACAGCGTGAAATTCATCAGAATGGTCGCAACACCTGTCGGGTCAATGGGATGTTGGTTAACACCAATACCTTGAAACGGATTGGTGAAACGGCCGTCGATATTCACGGGCAAAACGAGCATCAGGAACTCATGCAGCCAGAAAAACATCTGGGGATGCTCGATGAGTTCGCCGGGGATAAGATTGCTGACTTACGCCAGCGCTATCAAGAGACTTATCAGCGTTATGTGCAGGTTCAAGCCACGTTGGAAAATAAGCGGACCAACGAAAAAGAGTGGGCTCAGCACCTCGATATGCTGAAGTTTCAGGTCAATGAAATCGAATCTGCTAATCTACAGGCTGGTGAAGAGACGGAGTTGATTGCGGAGCGGGATCGCTTGGACAATTTCCAGAAGATCAACGATGGACTACAGCGGACGCAACTCCTGTTGTCGGGCGAGGATACGACCCCCGGAGCGAACGATCAAATTAGCAATGCCATGCAGGCTATGCAGGCCATTGCGGACTTTGATCCCGCTTTTAAACAGATTGCCAGTAGCCTAGAGACGGCCTACTATGCCCTAAATGATGCCGTGGGGGACGTCTCCTCTCAACTGGATCTGTTGGAATGGGACGAGGGTCGTTTGGATGAAATTGAACGCCGTTTGGACGTCATTAACCAACTGAAGCGTAAGTACGGTGATTCTGAAGAACAAGTGTTGAGCTACTTTGACAAGATTTCTGTGGAGCTGAAACAGATGCAATCGACTGACGAACAGGCCGATGATTTGGAAGGTCAGGTTGCTGAACAACGGTCGGCTCTGTTACAGATTGGTGAACAGCTCAGTAAGGCCAGAAAACAAGCCGCTACCAAGTTAGAGGCCGCCATTCATGGTGAGTTGGCAGACCTCTACATGGATAAGACGGTTTTTGCCGTGCACTTTACGCGGTCGAAGGGCCAACCGATTTTAAGCACGGGGCTGGATCACGTGGAATTTTATCTACGGACCAATCCTGGTGAGGCTATGCGGCCGTTAGCTAAGATTGCTTCCGGTGGGGAACTTTCCCGAATCATGCTCGCGCTGAAGACGATTTTCTCCGAGTCGCAGGGTGTGACGTCGATTATTTTTGATGAGGTCGATACCGGGGTCAGTGGCCGAGTTGCTCAGGCAATTGCTGAAAAAATCAGTGGTATTGCCCGGGCCTCACAGGTGCTCTGCATTACGCATTTGCCACAGGTGGCGGCGATGGCCGACCACCACTACTTCATTGCGAAGAAGATTGTGGGTGAGCGGACCGAAACGAGCTTGACCCGTTTGGGTAATAAGGCGCGGGTCGATGAAATTGCCCGGATGTCTGCCGGCACGCAGGTAACAAAGTTAGCGTTGGAACATGCTAGCGAACTGCTGGGATTGGCGGATGAGGCCAAGACCAAACGAAATAAACAGAAAACGAAGCACATAAATTAGCTATTCAATGAATGGTTCAGAGGTGCAGAAGCTAATTTTAGGACTGGGCAACCAGTCTTTTTTAATGCCGTAATTCACACAGGCAGTAGTTAATTTAGGGATTAGTTCAGGTTGCTATTAAATTTATATTTAATTTATACCACTTTTTGGATTATACTTAAGTTAATTAAAGTAACAAACCAGAAGAGGTGTGGCATCATGGGAAAGAAATTGGCGGTATGGAGTTTAGGTTTTTTAGTTACTTTTATAGTTTTATTTGGTTTTCAGGGGTCCGCGTCAGCAGCAGATAGTATTGACGGTCAGGTGCAGGGGCTAGATGCACCTAGCAAAATTATGGAACAAACTGGTGATAGTAATACCTACACGGAAGTGCCAAAGGATTCACCACTGCTTTCCGGTCAGAACTATCAATTGTATTATGATTGGACGGTAACGAATGGGACCAAAATCAAGGATGGTGACACAGCCACCGTTACTTTGCCGACAACAGCTGGTCATGGGCCAATCGGTTTTGATGTTAAGACTGGTGACCAGTCAGCGACGACTATTGGTAGGTTTTCGATTGACGCTGATGCTACGACGGGGGAAATCACCTTTAATGATCAGCTCGCTAACGCGAATACCTATAATAAAGGCACGATGAAAATTAACGTAACTGGAAAAGGTACGGACACTTCTGGTGGCGGAAATGATTATGTGATTGCCAAGAACGGTTGGGTTCAAAAGGATGATTATGATGCGAATAATATTCCGACCCAAGTTGTTTGGCAGATTGTCTTTAATCCCAAAGATGAAAATATGGGGACGGTGACGTTAACGGATGATCTCGGTGGCTATCAGAGCTTTGATAGTGAACAGGGTGTTACGGCAAAAGATGAAGACGGGAATAAACTAACGCCAACCGTCGAGGTGACCGGGTCACAAATAAAGATGGTGTTTAAAAACGTCACCAAGAAAGTTACGCTCTCTTACTTCGCCAAAGTTGATTCTAGTAGCTTGACTGGACAAACGGGTGGCTACTTTGGAAATTATGTAGGCTTGGAAGCTGAAGACGGTGAAACGGGAAGTGCCGGAACTGGTTCTGGTTCCGGTTCAAATCCATCTACACCGGATGTAATAGCTAATACCCATAAGGACGCTCCGTGGGGCGGTAGCGCAGAAATTGATGTGACGTACATTGGCAGTGTGACGTTGACTAAAAAGGACGCGACTACGGGCAGTCTTTTACCTGGTGCAACTTATACACTCCAGAAGAAGAACAGTGATGGCTTGTTTACTGATTATCAGACCCATTTGGTCACAGATTCAAAGGGACAAATTAATAGTACGTCCTTGGAAGTAGGTGACTATCAGTTTGTTGAAACGGCGGCGCCTAAAGGCTATCAAATAAATCCAGCAACAGTGCCATTTAGCGTTGGACCACAAAACACAAATTCACACGTGGATGTATCGCAGACAGATACCCAAGGTTCCGTAACTTTGACCAAGATAGACAAGGATTCGGGCGAGAAGTTAAAGGGGGCCGTGTTCCAGTTGGCTGATAAGGACGGCAATGCCATTGGCACCAATACTTATACAACTGGGGACGACGGGACGTTTACTGTAAATGATCTGGCTCCAGGAACGTACGAATTCGTCGAAACGACAGCACCAACTGGGTATAAGATTGGAGAACCTAAGCAATTTACAATTGGCGATACGGAAACCAATCAGGCTGTGGCGGTTACTCAAGAAGATACGTTTAGTGGTCAAACTGGCGGTTCTTCGGCCCCGTCTTCAATCACGTCTTCGAGCTCATCTTCAGAACCAACTAAGAATCCCACTCCAGGACCTACACCAGGACCTACACCAGGACCTACACCAGGACCAACTCCTGCACCCAGTTCTTCTAGCGATAGTTCGTCCGAGTCCAATGACACAGTAAGTAGCGGCACGACAACTAAGAAGAGTAAGGTCAAGAAAGTGGTATCGTCATCCACCAGTTCTCCCGACAACAGTGGTATGACCGGTGCAACTGCAACACCAAGTGCTAGTTCGTCATCTAAGCATCCTGGTGGAGACGGGAATATTATCTCAGCAGCCAAGCATCTATTACCACAGACTAGTGAAGCCAAGAGCATCTTTGCCGTTTTAGGCGGTGTCTTGTTGCTCGGCTTTGGCCTTAGTTTCTGGCAGTGGCGACATGAACGTCGCAACTAAATAGTGATTAATGTGAAATCAGCTGGGCCGATAGCTTAGCTGATTTTTCTGTCAACAGCCGTTAAGAGACAAAAAACGACCACGGTAGAAATAGCTTTCTATCGTGGTCGTTAGTGACTAACTTATTTAATGCGTTGGACTGACCGGAGCAGGTTTTCTGCAACGATGGTGGTCAACTGTTCGGTTTGTTTTAAAATGAGGTGACCAGCGGCGTCTTGCTTCAAATGGCCAATGGCCGTAGCGGGGGCAACGTCTGGTGCGCTCTTAAATTGTAGCCGGACTAAGTAGTGGCGGTCGAGTGCCTGTTGAATAAAATAGCTGAGTTGAGTTACGGGCATCTGGGGCTGAACAACTTCACCATCAATGACGGGAAGACTACTGAACAGTTCCTTGTAAACCGTGGCGACCCGATCAGACAGGGCGGCACCGGTTGCGTTTAAGTTTTGCATGCTGATCACCTCGAACATTTGTTTGTATTTATATTATACGAACACACGTTTGAAATAGCAAGCCTTTTTGTTCTCTTTCAAATAATTTGTGTGATTTACGACTTTTTTCGAGAAACTAAGACCGAATGTCCCTTTTCAACGCTGAATAGTGGTAATATAGTATCCTATAGATTATAGTTCAAGTCAGGTAATTCTGGCTTTAAACGGGTCGGTAAGCCTGAGTCGACGATTAAGGCTTACGTTCCCATAAATAAATATTTATTGAAGGGATTTTTAAACGATGGCTAAACGTGGAATGCTCATTGTTCTCTCCGGTCCTTCCGGAGTCGGCAAAGGAACCGTTCGCAAGGCGTTATTTGAGACCGGTGCGACAGACTTTTCTTACTCCATTTCGATGACGACTCGTCAACCGCGAGAAGGCGAAGTCAACGGCGTCGATTATTACTTTGTCTCCAAGGAGGAATTTGAGGAGAATATTCGTAACGGTGAGATGCTGGAGTACGCCAAGTATGTTGACAACTACTATGGTACCCCGTTAAAATATGTAAATGAGACCCTAGACCAGGGAAAAGATGTTTTCTTGGAAATTGAAGTCAATGGTGCCATGCAGGTTCGCGCAAACTGCCCAGATGCAGTCTTCGTGTTCCTGACGCCACCAGACTTGATGGAATTGAAGCATCGCCTGATTGGTCGGGGAACGGACGCCATGGACGTCATTAACAAGCGAATCAAGAAGGCCGTTGGTGAAATTCGGATGATGCGCAACTACGATTACGCCGTGGTAAACGACGAGGTCACGAAGGCGGTCGACCGGATTCAGATGATTATTCGGAGCGAACGGTTACGGGTAACCCGGGTCATGCCGGATTACGAACAAATGATTGGAGACGAATAAAAAATGCTACTCTATCCCTCAGTTGATGATTTATTAGCACAAGTGGATTCACGGTATTCTTTGATTATGCTGGCTAGCAAGCGGGCACACGAATTAGACGCCGGCGCTAAGCCACTTTTGACCGACTACAAGTCGCCTAAGACGATTGGCCGGGCCCTTGAAGAAATTGCGGCCGGAGCTTTAATGATTGATCCGGACGAAAAGGATCTGGACGCCTAGTTTTGGCGCTTCAGTAAGAACCAGGTTGCCGTTTGGTAATCTGGCTTTTTTTATCATAAAACGTTTAATGGAGGGGAACCATGTTTGAAGAAAAGCACATTACGTTAACCGTTGGTGGCAGCGTTGCGAGTTATAAGGCCGCCACACTTGCTAGAGATTTACAGCGCGCTGGTGCCGACGTCCGTATCGTTTTAACGGCCGCCGCTGCCAAGTTTATTACCGCGGCGACTTTTGCGGCACTGACTAAGCATCCGGTGCTGACCGAGGCTGGTTGGTGGCAGGCCGATGGTAACATCGACCATATCGAACTGGCCGACTGGACTGACCTGGCGATTGCGGCCCCCGCTTCAGCCAATCTCATGGCACAACTGGCCAACGGATTAGCCGATAACGTAGCGAGTGCCACTTGGTTAGCGACGGCGGCACCTAAAGTCGTGGTTCCCGCCATGAACAGCCACATGTGGCAGGCACCAGCTACCCAGCGTAACTATCGCCAGCTACAGGCCGATGGCGTACACGTTTTGACGCCTGCTACCGGGGCCTTGGCTGAGGGATATTCTGGTCAAGGTCGGTTCCTGGAACCCGCCGACATTGTGACCCAAGTTAATGGTCTGGCCCTGTTCGGGGAACAGACTTTAGCTGGTAAATCTGTCATCGTCACGGCTGGGGGGACGCGTGAACGTTTGGATCCTGTTCGCTTCCTAACCAACGATTCTTCCGGTAAAATGGGGTATGCCGTGGCTACTGCCGCTCAGCGAGCGGGGGCAACGGTGACATTGATCACCGCACCGACTAACTTAACCGTGCCAGCTGGCGTGACCGTCGTGCCGATTCAGAGTACCACAGACTTGTCCAACGCCGTTTTGGAACGTTTCCCTAAGGCGGATGCACTAGTCATGGCCGCTGCCGTCGCGGACTTTCAACCCGAAACAACCGCTGATCAGAAAATCAAAAAGACGCCAGCTAACGACGAATTAATTTTAAAATTAAAGAAAACACCAGATATCTTAAAGCAGGTCGCCGGCATCAAGCGGCCCGACCAAGTGACCATTGGTTTTGCGGCTGAGACGCAAAATCTGTTGGCTAACGGTCAAAAGAAACTGGCTAGCAAGTCCTTAGACCTGTTAGCTGCTAACGACGTCTCCCGTAAGGACATTGGCTTTAACGGGGATGACAATCAGGTCACCTTCATTTCACCAGATGGCAGCACGGATCAGACGCCTAAGGCCAGCAAAGCCATTATTGCGACGGCCCTCGTGGACCGCTTAGCACAATTATTAGTGAAAAAGTGAGGTGACACACCATGGCCCAGATTGGCCAAGTATTAGTGGACGTTCCCACCATGCAAACGAACGACCCTTATTCCTACGCCATCCCAGCCGAACTTGAACATCAGGTTGAGGTCGGCATGCGGGTCACGGTTCCCTTTGGCCGCGGTAAACGGGTAGTTTCCGGTGTGGTCGTGGGTTTGAGTGACGTCACCAATTTCGACGGGCAGTTGAAGTCCATTCAAAGTGTGCTCGACTTGGCGCCCGTCTTGAATACAGAGTTACAACAATTAGCCGATTGGCTGGCCGATACGACCTATGCCTTTCGAATCACCTGCATTCAAACCATGTTGCCCAACTTGCTGAAGGCACAGACGGAACGCTTTATTCAGCCAACGACGTCCTTGACGGCGGCTGAAATGGCCACGTACTTTCCGGACGGTGCTCCTCGTGAATTTGACGCGGCGAAGCTCGATGATCAGACTGTGTCTGGTTTGTTAAAACTTCAGCGTGCGGGCAAGGTGGAAGTGGTCTATCAGGTCAAGGACCGGGCAGCCGCCAAGACCACAACTGGGATTACGCCAGCATTACCCGTTTCTAAATTGCAGGAGATTCAAGCAACGGTTGCGAAGAAGGCCCCTAAACAGGCTGATTTATTGGCGTACCTGCAGACGATGACGGCCGAGACACCGGTCGCACAGGCCCAAATTGTGCACCGGGCGGGCGTCAGTGCGGCAGTCATCAATACGGCTGCTGACAAAGGCTGGCTCACCAAGCAGCAGATTGAGGTTTACCGCGATCCATTCCATCAACCGGTGAAACCGACCCAACCTTTAAAACTAAACGCTGAGCAACAGGTAGCCGTCGACCAGATTATGACGGCGATCGACCAACAGAAAGTTCAAAACTTCTTGGTCGAAGGAGTTACCGGTAGTGGAAAGACAGAGGTGTATCTCCAAAGCATTGCCGTTGCCTTGGATCAGGGACGCACAGCGCTGATGTTGGTCCCAGAAATTGCGTTGACACCGCAAATGGTCAACCGCGTGAAAGCCCGGTTTGGCCAACGCGTGGCGGTCTTACACAGTGGCTTGTCTAAGGGTGAACAGTATGACGAATGGCGCCGCATCGACAGTGGTGAAGCCACCGTTGTTGTGGGTGCCCGTTCAGCCGTGTTTGCGCCCGTCAAGAATCTGGGCATTATTATTATGGATGAGGAACATGAAAGTAGTTATAAGCAGGATGAAAATCCGCGCTACCACGCTCGTGACGTTGCGCTCTGGCGGGGGCAATACAACCAATGCCCCGTCGTGTTAGGCAGTGCGACCCCGTCCTTGGAGACGCGAGCCCGAGCTGCCAAGGGCCTGTACACGCGGCTTGTGTTGGCTAAACGGGTCAATGACCGGCCGTTGCCCCCCGTGCACATCGTTGATATGCGCGAGGAAGTCAAGCAGCGAAGTGAGGGCGACTTCTCACAGCCGTTGCTCACAGCCATTCAAACGCGGTTGGATCGGCACGAACAGATTGTTTTAATGCTGAACCGGCGGGGTTTTTCTTCCTTTGTCATGTGTCGGGACTGTGGGTTTGTGTTGAAATGTCCCAACTGTGATATCTCGTTGACCCTTCACATGGATACACACACCATGAAGTGCCATTACTGTGGGCATGAGGAAGCCATTCCCCACGTTTGTCCGAACTGCCACAGCCGCAAGATTCGGTACTACGGCACTGGGACGCAAAAGGTGGAACAAGCCCTGCAACGCGAGTTTCCTAGCGCTAACATTCTCCGGATGGACGTTGACTCTACCCGGCGAAAGGGTGCCCACGAACGAATCTTGCAGAAATTTGGTAAGCACGAAGCAGATATCCTACTCGGGACGCAAATGATTGCCAAGGGATTAGATTTTCCTAACGTCACGCTGGTTGGGGTGCTAAACGCCGATACTGCCCTGGGTCTACCAGACTTTCGGGCGAGTGAACGAACCTTTCAGCTGTTGACTCAGGTCAGTGGACGGGCTGGACGGGCTAGCAAGCCTGGTGAGGTCTTCATTCAGACGTTTAATCCGGACCATTACGCCATTCAATTGGCACAGCAACAAGATTACGAGCGGTTCTTCGTTACCGAGATGCACATGCGGCATCAGGGGAGCTACCCGCCGTACTACTTTGCGGTCCAGCTGACGGCAAGTCACGAGGAAGAAGCGGTGGCGGCCAAAGCCATGTTTCAAATCGTGGCGGCTCTAAAGAAGGGGCTTAGTCCCGATGCCATTATTCTGGGACCTACGCCCAAGGCGATTGCACGGGTCAAGCGGAAGTATTATTATCAAGTTGTGATCAAATATAAGCAAGAACCGCAATTAAAGCCAGTTCTCGAGCAGATTCGACAGGCCGCCCAGGTGCCAGCTCGGCACGGTTTGTCCGTAACGATTGATTCAGAACCAATGAATTTTATGTAGATAAAGAAAGTATGGTGCAAGATGACTTCAGTAATTTTTATGGGGACTCCCCAATTTTCAGCGCCCATTCTGAGTAGTTTAATTGAACACGACTACGACGTTTTGGCCGTAGTGACCCAACCGGATCGCCGCGTTGGTCGAAAGCACGTGTTGACGGCTTCACCAGTCAAACAGGTCGCTGTTGACCACAACATTGAGGTTCTCCAACCCGAAAAGATTTCGGGTAGTCCAGAGATGCAGCGAGCAATTGATCTCGCGCCGGACTTAATTGTCACAGCGGCGTTTGGCCAATTCTTGCCAACGAAGCTGTTGAAGGCAGCTAAGGTGGCGGCGGTCAACGTGCACGCCTCTTTGTTGCCAAAGTACCGCGGTGGTGCGCCAGTCCACTACGCCATCATGAATGGTGATAAGGAGACTGGGGTTTCCATCATGTTCATGGAAAAGAAAATGGATGCCGGTGATATTCTTTCACAAAAGGCCATGCCCATCACGGACCAGGATGACGTTGGGAGTATGTTTGATAAGCTCAGTGACTTGGGTCGCGACCTTCTTTTGGAGACGCTGCCTAAGCTGTTAGCCGGTGAAATTACGCCGGTGAAGCAGGATGAGGATCTGGTCAGCTTCTCACCAACCATTAAGTCCGACGAGGAACGGGTCGACATTACGTTAAGTGCCCGGTTGTTTGACTGCAAGGTGCGGGCATTACGGCCATTTCCAACGGCTCATATTTACCTAAATGGCGTCCGGACTAAGCTCTGGCGGGTGGCTATCTTAGACGAACAGACTGATCTTAAACCCGGTCAAGTTGTGAGTCGCGATAAGCACCATTTGGCAATTGCAACTGGGGAACACGGTGTTATCAGTCTGGAAGAATTACAGCCAGCAGGGAAACCAAAATTAAGTATTACAGACTTTCTAAACGGGACCACGGATGAATTAGCCGTTGGTGAACAGGTGGCAGAATAATGACGAAAAATACAACTCCTCGGGCCTTAGCGGTCGAGGCTTTAACACGGGTCGCTAACGGGGCCTACTCAAACTTACAACTGGAACAAACTCTGGAAAGTCACGCGTTGAGTGACGTTGATCGGCGGTTCGTGACCAACTTGGTCTACGGGACGATTCAACACCGATTGACCCTGGAATACTATTTGGAAGGTTTCATTAAGCCAAACCAAAAAGTCTTGCCTTGGGTAAAAATGACGTTGCTAGTGGCGCTCTATCAAGAAATCTATTTGGATCGGGTGCCCAAGCGGGCCATCTTTAACGAGGCCATTCAATTGGCTAAGGACCGGGGCCATGAAGGTATCCGGCGGTTTGTCACGGGTGTCCTTCACGCCATTGACCGTCAAGGTTTGCCCGACATTGCGGCCATCAAGGACCCAACCAAGCGTTTAAGCCTGCAGTACTCGGTTCCCGAATGGCTGATCACGGCCTTGCAGGAACAAGTTGGTGCCGACAAGACCTTGAAGATCTTAGAGACAATCAACCAACCAGCTGAACAATCCGTGCGGGTCAACGTTGCTGTTACCACGGTTGAAGCCGTTGAACAGGCGTTGAACGACGAAGGCTACACGGTCACTCACAGTGAAGTGGCGGGGGATGCCTTCCGTTTGGACGATGCCGCAGCTAACCAAAGCAAAGCATTTGCCGACGGTCGCCTGACGATTCAAGATGAGAGTGCGATGTTACCAGTAGAAGCTTTACAAATTCGACCTGGTGACCAAGTGCTAGATGCCTGTGCGGCACCTGGTGGGAAGACCACACAAATCGCAGCGCACCTCGACGCCCATTCTGGTGGTAAGGTCACTGCTTTGGATCTGCATCCCAAGAAGGTGGCTTTGATTGAAGCCAACGCAGAACGACTCCACGTGGCTGACCGCGTGGATGCCGTAGCCTTGGATGCGCGGGAAATCGACCAGGCTTATCCTAAGAAGATGTTCGACCGAATTTTAGTCGATGCACCTTGTTCTGGGTTAGGTTTGATTCGCCGGAAACCAGAAATCCGTTACGAAAAAACGCCTGAGGATATCCAATCATTACAACGCGTACAATTAGGAATTTTGGATGCCGTGAGCGCTAAGGTTAAGCCTAATGGTATCTTGGTCTACAGTACCTGCACCATTTTGGACACGGAAAACACGGACGTGGCCACCAAGTTCTTGGCGGACCATCCTGAATTTGAGTCCATGCGGGTCGAGACTAGTCAACAACTGAAAGATGATCGCACGACCGATACCTTAAAGATCTATCCGGATGATTTTGATTCCGATGGCTTCTTCGTGAGTGCCTTTCGTCGTAAGAAGTAGGGGTGAGTGCTAATGGAAGTCGCATACCGAACGTCCATTGGGAAGCAACGCAATGATAACGAAGACTACGTCGATGTCTACACCAACCAAGCTGGCCAACATCTGGCCATTATTGCGGATGGCATCGGCGGTCACCAGGGGGGCGACGTGGCTAGTGCCATGGCAGTGTCCCACCTGGGCCATGAGTTTGAACAGACGAACTTAACTACTCCTGCGGCTGCGCGCGACTGGATCACCACCGAAATCACGGCGGAAAATCAGTCGATCATTGATAAGTCCAACCAGTTTGCGGATCTGAACGGCATGGGGACTACCTTGGTAGCGGCCCTATACTTCACGGACGAGGTCGTGATTGCCAGCATTGGTGATTCACGGGCTTACCTCCTGCGAGATGACGTCTTACGCCAACTAACTGAAGACCATTCGCTGGTCAATGAGTTGGTTAAGCGTGGTGAAATCAGTAAGCAGGCCGCCCGGCACCATCCCCAAAAGAACGTCATCATTCGTTCACTGGGAATCTCAACGGACGCCCGCTTTGATCTCAACACGTACCCGTTAGTCATGGGCGACCAACTCATGCTTTGTACCGATGGCTTGACCAATATGGTCGATGATGCGGCCATTAAGGACGTGTTGTTAAGTGACCTGACACCTGCTGAAAAATGTGATGACTTGGTTAACTTAGCTAATGCTGCCGGTGGTTTGGACAATATTACGGTCTTATTGATCACCAACCTGGGGCGGGAGGTGGCTGACTAATGCGGACCGGTTATACGCTAAATGGCCGCTACCGTATCATCCGCGCTTTGGGCGAAGGCGGTATGGCCAACGTTTATTTAGCACATGATTTGATTCTTGACCGGGATGTCTCGGTCAAGCTACTGCGACTCGATTTAAGAGACGATCCCGGGACGATTCGGCGGTTCCAGCGTGAAGCGTTGGCGGCCACCGAACTCGTCCATTCCAACATCGTTCAGGTCTACGACGTGGGCGAGGAAAATGGGATGCAGTACCTGGTCATGGAGTACGTCGAGGGGACCGATCTGAAGGCGTACATCAAGGATCATTTTCCAATTGCCTATCAAGAAGTCATCCAGATCATGGAGCAGATTCTAAGCGCCGTGAAGATGGCCCATGAACACAACATTATTCACCGGGACTTGAAGCCCCAAAACATTCTGATCGACCGCAACCGGGTGGCTAAAATTACTGATTTTGGGATTGCGGTTGCACTGTCAGAACACAGCTTGACGCAGACCAATACTGTCTTGGGCTCCGTTCACTACCTGTCACCTGAACAGGCCCGTGGAGGAATGGCAACGAAACAGTCCGACATCTATTCGTTGGGCATCATGCTTTACGAAATGTTGACGGGTACCGTACCTTTTGAAGGTGAGACGGCTGTTTCCATTGCCCTGAAGCACTTCCAGTCGGAAATCCCGTCTGTCAGAGACATTGACCCTCGGATTCCCCAGGCGTTGGAAAATGTCGTCTTGAAGGCGACGTCTAAACGACCAGCGGACCGCTACGCCGATGTTGAAAGCATGGCGGAAGACTTGAAGACGTCGTTGTCACCCAAACGGGCGGGCGAGGTTAAATTTGTGCCAGCCAATGACGATGATGGTGAGACGAAGGTCTTGCCGGCGAGTGCGTTAAGTTCCGCACCGTTACCCGCTTCTGCGGCCGCCAAGTCTGAACCAGAAGACTCATCTGCGGTGGCCACTAAATCGCAAGATGAGTCGTCACCGGCTAAGGGCAAAAAGAAACGAAAGAAGTCTCGGCACCCCCGTCGGCGCAAATTCTTGCTGGCTGGGTTGGTCGCATTGCTACTAATCTTGGGTGTTTTAATTGGCATGGCCATTTTTAAGCCTCAGATGACCAGTGTGCCAAGCGTCATTGGTCAGAAGGAGGCCACGGCGCGTACCGAGCTTAAAACGGCGCATTTGACCGTCGGTGAGGTCCACAAGACGGCTAGCAGCAAGGTTAAGGTCAACCGAGTTGTTCGGACGGAACCACGTTCAGGAACGCAGCTCAAACGGCAGTCGGCAGTCGACCTGTGGATCAGCACGGGTCCTAAGCGATTCAAGCTGGGCAACTACCAGGGCGATTCGTACGCGAGCACGGCAGCCAAACTGGAGGCGTTGGGCTTCACGGTTCGCCGTGAGTCCGTGCATTCCAGTAGCGTGCCGGCTGGAAAAATTATCCAGCAGAGCATTGCGGCTGGCAAAAATGTCGTCCCAGCAAACAGCGACATGACCTTTAGTGTGTCGACTGGTTCTGCGACCGTCACGTTGGCTGATCTCTCAAACAAGACAAAAGCACAAGCGCAGAAGTATGCCACTGATCACAACTTGAACCTGGCCTTCCAGTACGCCTATTCGACTGACGTTGCCAAGAATCACGTCATTAAGCAGTCACCTGGTGAGGGCGCCGTGGTCCACGAAGGTGATGAGGTGACGCTGACGATTTCGCGTGGTGAACAAAAGGCCGATAGCACGAGTACCGACAAGTTCAGTGTTAACGTTAAGATTCCATTTGATGATAGTTCAGATGAGAGCGATGCTACCGATGATTCAGATAGCAGTAGCAGCAGTTCTTCGTCGACGTCCAACCTGGTTCAGATTTATTTGAAGGATCAGGATCACGGGTTAAGTTCAATCTACAAACAGATGACGATTACGGCGGACACGACGGTGACCCTGCCATTTACGGTAGCGGCGGGCAAATCGGGCGCTTATAAGGTCGTTCGTGACGGCCACGTCATTGCTTCAGATAATCATGTCACGAAAAATTAGGAAAAAGCCTGCATTTAACGCTCAGTTCTTTTATAATGAAAGAGGACTGAGTTTTTGTGTAGAATCAGCCAGATAGAAACACAAGGATAAAGGAGGTGCTGCATGTCAGAAGGACAAATTCGCCAATCGCTGAGCGGCTTCTATGACGTTTTCAGTGACGGTAAAATGTACCGTACCCGTGCGCGGGGGAATTTTCGCAAGCGGCGGATCACACCATTGGTGGGAGACCGCGTGACGTTTGAGAGTTCGACGCCCAAGGAAGGCTACATTTTAGAAATCTTACCGCGGGACAATTCATTGACCCGGCCACCCGTTTCTAACATTGATCAGGGAGTCGTCGTGAC
The DNA here is from genome assembly GCF_003946265.1 of Levilactobacillus yonginensis. Classification (GTDB taxonomy): domain Bacteria; phylum Bacillota; class Bacilli; order Lactobacillales; family Lactobacillaceae; genus Levilactobacillus; species Levilactobacillus yonginensis. The sequence continues at coordinate 45,162 of NZ_RHNO01000017.1, read as the reverse complement.
GGCGGTCGCGGCGCCGGAATTTTCGACCAATTTGTTGGATCGTCAGCTGATTGCACTTGAGGTCAGTGGTATTCAGCCAGTCATCTACTTTACGAAGACTGACTTGATCGAAGATGCCCGGTACCAGGAGTTTGAAGAACTGGCAGCGGGCTACCGAAAGATCGGTTATCAGGTGTGCTTGACCCGGGAACCATTTGCGACGGCAGGTCTAGATCAACTGAAGGCCACGCTGGCTGACAAGGAGACCGTGATTATGGGACAGACCGGTGCGGGGAAGTCCACACTGCTGAACCACATTTCACCAGAGCTAACGTTGGCGACCGGTGAGATTTCCACGGCCTTGAATCGGGGCCGGCATACGACGCGTAAAGTGAGTCTGATGCCGGTGGCCGGCGGGTTAGTGGCCGATACGCCAGGGTTTTCGTCATACGATACCTTGACCATCGATTACCGGGAGCTTGGGCAGTATTTCCCAGAGTTCTTGGCCCTATCCAGTGGGTGTCGTTTCCGGGGATGTATTCACGTCAATGAGCCAGGGTGTGCTGTCAAGGACGCCTTAGCCGCTGGCGATTTAATGCAAAGCCGGTACGATAACTACCTGTTATTACTTACGTTGTTAAAGAATCAAAAACCAATTTATAACAAGAAGAAATGAGGAAGAGAATTTATGATTAAAGTAGCGCCTTCAATTTTAAGTGCCGATTACGTCAACTTACAACCAGATATCGAAAAGGTGGACCAAGCTGGAGCAGAGGTCTTACACATCGACATCATGGACGGTAGCTTCGTCCCTGCATTATCTTACGGTCCAGGTTGGGTCAAGGCGATTCGGCCAATCACGAAGATGGTCTTAGACGTTCACATGATGGTTCAAAACCCAGAACGTTACGTTGAAGACTTTGCCAAGGCTGGCGCTGACATCATCGGTGTCCACGTTGAAGCTACGCCACACATTCATCGGGCCTTACAAATGATCCAAAACGCTGGTGCTACGCCAGAGGTTGTTATCAACCCTGGGACACCAGTTTCCGCCATCCTGCCAGTCTTAGACATGGTTGGCCAAGTCTTGGTCATGACCGTTAACCCTGGTTTTGGTGGTCAGAAGTTCTTACAAAGCACTGTTTCCAAGATTGCTGAATTGGACGCAATCAAGAAGGAAAAAGGCTACGACTTCGATATCGAAGTTGATGGTGGAGTCAACGACCAAACCGTTGTTGACTGTGCCAAGGCTGGTGCGACCGTTGCAGTGGCTGGTTCATACGTCTTCAACGCAGACGACCCAGCTGCTCGGATCAAAGCCTTAAAGGACGCAACGAAGTAATGCCACGGGGCGGAACGTTTAATCTACTCGTGGGCGGTCCCAAGGCTAATTGGCCGGCCGACTTCGCTGAGAATATCGTTGGCCCCTGGATTGGCGTTGACCGGGGGACGTTACGGTTGATCGATAATAATGTCCAGCCGGTAGCTGCTATTGGGGACTTTGACTCCCTGGCAGCGCCGGAGTTGCAACGGGTGCGTCGGAATGTGAAAGACATTCGGCAATCCCAACCTGAAAAGGATTTTACGGATACACAAATGGCGGTGTCAGTTGCGTTTAACGACTATGCTGCTGAACGGGTAGACATTTACGGTGCCACCGGTGGTCGAATCGACCATTTTCTGGCCAACTTGTTTTTGGTGTTGGAACCGCAATTTAAGGCTTATGCCAGTCAGATTCGTCTGATCGATAAGCAAAATACGATTTCGTTCTACCTACCGGGTCATTACACGTTGGAGAAGGAGCCTGATAAAAATTATCTGGCGTTCATTCCTTTAACCCCCATTGACCATTTAAGTCTGATCAATGAAAAGTATCAGCTACACAATGAACCGATTCCGTATCCGATTTCGTTTGCTAGCAATGAGTTTGTGGGGAAGACTGGTGAATTTCAGTTCGACACCGGTTTACTCTGCGTTATTCAAAGCTGTGATACTTACGAAGCTCGGCATGAATAAGGCTCTTGCTTAAAAACACCAGTAATTGCGACCTCTGTTGGTTGCGATTACTGGTGTTTTTTGGATTGTGACTGTACCGCGCCGCCTGCGGCTGCCAGGACTGGGGCCGGCTGTGGGGGGCGCTTCCTGCCTGAGAAGCGGTCCTCCAGCTCAACTTGAAGCCTTCCGCAGACCACGCAAGTCTCCAAGCTTGCCCCATGCTGTAAGTCCGGGCAGAGCCCCCCCGAACTAACACCATCGACACCGCCGGTCCCAGTCCTGGCAACCTCCGGCTACAGTGACGTATTTTGAAATATTAGGTGGTTGGTTGTGACATAGTAAGAGTGGTTTGCAATCTGATCAAACTGATATAGCGAAATGGGTGGTCGTTAATGCAGGGGGTAAGTTAACTTTTTGCAGAATTGCTAGATTGTATTGAAGTAGAATGGAATAATATTTTTATTTTGGTTCAACATTTTTAATAGAAATTTGATTTTGAGAGCCAATTTCTTCGATTATTAAGTATTATTTGCCTTTTTTCCATATATCTGGAAAAAGTAAGGGGATACGCGGCTGGTTAGATAATGTAACATTTGACTTACGCCTGTTGTAGCCGGCCAATGGGGTAATTTTAGTAAATAGCTAAAGATTGAAAGTACTGAAACAGCCACTATGCCTGATACAACAAGGATTGGTTATTGGGGCTTAATCAGACATAGTGGGAAATTACCGCTTTATCGTTCGCCAAATTTGGATTAGAACGCCAATAATACTCAGTAAGTACGGTCATTCAGGCATTTAAGCTAGCTTAGATGCCAAGCACCCGTTTAACCGGAGGTGGTCAGAGGTGGAGCCAGCTGTGTCGACGGTGTTAGCCGATTTTCGGCTTACAGCGTGGGACGTGTTTGGAGACTGGTGGTTTTCCAGGCTTCAAACCGAGCTGGAGGACCGTTTCTCAGGCCGGAGGCGTTCCCCACAGCAGGCGGAATCTCTGACCGCCACAGGTGGCTTGATAACGGCTTTTGAACTTTCAACCTTTAGTAAATAACAGTAAATCAAACAAAAATTGATTAGCGGATACATGAAACCTTTTCACTCGAAGTTGCAGTGATAACCGCTTTCAAGTGGAGGAGACACAAAAAAAGCACGAACCAGCGAACTGGCTCGTGCTTTTTCTTATATAACCGTGTTTATAACTAAACGCGGGTTACATTACCTGATTTCAGAGTCCGGGCAGAAATCCAGACCTTCTTCGGCTTACCGTCCACCAAGATGCGAACCTTTTGCAAGTTCGGCTTCCAAGCGCGACGAGATGAATTTAAAGCGTGGGAACGCTTGTTACCGAAGCGCGTCCGCTTACCGTTGATAAAATCCTTTGCCATGGCGTAAACCCTCCTTTGTGGATTCATTACTTTAAAAAAGCAGTGCTTTTTACTCACCTGACTAATTTACCATACTATTTTGCGGAACGCAATATTTTCTTTCAAGTAAATTTGCTTGACACTTATTTACCGTCAGGGCGTGCTTTTAAGAGTTCCTATTTCTATTTTGGCGCGGGTTGTGGTAAGATTAATTTCTGTTAAGATTCTACAACCAGACAAGGAGGCTATTTCCATGGCCGTAAAGATTAAGACTCAGTACGGAACAATTGATATCACGAATGAAGTGATTGCGACCGTAGTTGGGGGTGCCGCGACTGATAATTATGGTGTCGTGGGCATGGCAAGCAAAAATCAAATCCGTGACAACGTTAACGATATTTTACGGCGGGAGAACTACGCCCGCGGTGTTGTTGTGCGACAGGAAGAAAATGGCGTAGCAATTGACGTCTTCATTATCGTCAGCTACGGAACCAAAATTTCTGAAGTATCACGGAACGTTCAATCTAAAGTTAAATATAACCTGGAAACGATGCTGGGAGTTAACGCAAACTCAGTAAACGTCATTGTTCAAGGGGTGCGGGTGTTGGCTGATTAGCCAGACGTACTGAAATCAAGGAGGATACTTAGTTGAAAGTAACAGAAATTACTAATCTTGAGTTTGGTAAGATGGTCCAAGCCGCCTCGCAAAAACTAAACCAGAATGCCGATTTTATTAACTCACTAAACGTTTTCCCTGTTCCAGATGGGGACACGGGAACCAACATGAGCCTTTCCCTGCAAAGTGGGGCCAAGTACGAACGTGACTTGGACAGCACTGCCGTTGGGGCGTTAGCAACTGCTTTAGCTAAAGGGTTGTTAATGGGAGCTCGTGGGAACTCTGGGGTTATTTTGTCCCAGATTTTCCGTGGATTCTCTAAAAAGTTGGCTGATAAGCAAACTTTAACCGCCCAAGACCTGGCGGATGGCTTCGCAGCAGGTGCAGAAACAGCTTATAAGGCTGTTATGAAGCCTACTGAGGGAACTATCCTGACTGTTGTGCGTGAAGGCGCACAGGCCGGCTTAAACACAGCTAAGAAGTCTGACGACGTTTTGGCTGTGATGGATGCCGTCTTTGAAGCGGCCAAAACTGCTTTGGCAACGACGCCGGACTTACTTCCCGTCTTAAAGCAAGTCGGTGTGGTCGATTCCGGTGGTCAGGGGCTGACCTTTGTTTTGGAAGCCTTTAATGACTCCCTGAACGGGCGTGTCGCTGAAGAAGGCGACTACAAGCCTGATGACGCTGAAATGGATGAAATGATCGATGCGACCCACCACCAAAGTGTGCAAGGGAAGCTTGATCCTAACAGTATCAAGTTCGGTTACTGTACCGAAATCATGGTTCGTATCGGCCGCGGTAAGCAGGTCGATCATGACTTTGATTACGATACCTTCTACGACTACTTGGCTGACTTAGGGGATTCCTTACTGGTCGTTAACGATGACGAAATCGTCAAGGTTCACGTCCACACGGAACACCCTGGTAAGGTAATTGCTTGGGGCCAAGAATTTGGTGACTTAGCCAAGGTCAAGGTCGACAACATGCGGATGCAACAGGAAACTATCATGGAACATGATGATGCCCCTGCTGATTCTGCCGTTGCTACGGCAACTGCTGAAGAAGCTCCCGCTGACACGGCCATCATTGCCATCACTGCTGGTGATGGGTTAGCGACGTTGTTCAAGAGTTTAGGTGTGACCCACGTGGTTAACGGTGGTCAGACCATGAACCCAAGTACCCAGGACATCGTGGACGCCATCAACCAAAGCAAGGCTAAGCGGGCCATTGTCTTGCCTAACAACAAGAACATTTTCTTAGCTGCCGAACAAGCAGCTAAGGTCGCCGATGTGCCAGCTGTTATTGTGCATTCTAAGACGGTTTCACAAGGCATGACGGCTATGCTGGGTTACAACCCGGATGCCGAGTTAGACGAAAACCAAGAAGCAATGGAAGACAACCTGTCTGCTGTTAAGAGTGGTCAGGTAACGCATGCCATTCGTGATACCCAACTTGATGGGTTTGACATCAAGGAAGGGAACTTCATGGGAATTGTCGATGGGACGATCAAGGTAACCGACGCGGATCTTTTGACCACGGCGGTCGACACGGTCAAGGCCATGCTCGATGATGAAAGTGAAATTATAACGATTATTTATGGTGCCGATACGACGGCTGAAGTTGCAGAACAATTGCAAGCACAGGTCGAAGCGTTGGACGATGACTTAGAAACAGAAGTTCATGAAGGGGACCAACCGGTTTACCCATTCTTGATTTCGGTTGAATAACCGGTGTACGAAAAAAGATTGGGCTAATGGTCCAGTCTTTTTTTCGCATTAGTTAGCCATGATGGGAGGGAAAATCAATGGCAAGTTTAAGCGATAGTGTGGCCTCCCTAGCCGGGGTGGGTCCCAAACGCGTTCAGGCGTTGAAGAGTCTGGATATTGAAAACATCAACGATCTTTTGACCTACTTTCCCTTCCGTTATGAGGATTTGGAGGCCAAGGACCCTGCTGAGTTGACGGACCAGGCCAAGGTCACCCTCAAAGGGACCGTGGCCGCCATGCCCGTTTTAACCCGGTTCGGACGAAAGAAAAACCGATTGAACTTTCGGTTACTAGTCGATGAGCACACGATTATTCCGGTGACCTTCTTTAACCAGCCTTGGCTCAAGGACCAGTTGGAAGTGGGGGCGGAATTGGTCATCTATGGTCGTTTTGATGCGAAACGACAAAGCTTGGCAGGCATGAAGATTTTGGCTAGTGCGGACAGCGGGATGGGGTCGATCTACCCGGCCAACAAGGAAATCCGGCAGGGAACCGTCAAAAAACTGGTAGAATCGGCCTATGAGGACTATTCGCCAGTGATCGTTGACCTGATTCCGGAGGCCCTACGTGAGCAATATCGGCTGTTACACCGCCGAGAAATGATTCACGACATGCATTTTCCAGCGGATGATGCGGCGGCCCAAGCGGCTCGGCGAACGGCGAAGTTCGAGGAATTTTATCTCTTTGAATTGCGTCTGCAAATCGTTCGGCAACAGGATCACACGTTGCACGGCCAGGCTTTTCACTATGACCTGGCGAAATTAAAGGCCTTTATTGACTCGCTGCCATATGAACTGACCGCTGCCCAAAAGCGTGTGGTCAACGAAATTTGTTTCGACCTGAAGCGTCCCGTTCACATGAATCGGCTGTTGCAGGGTGACGTTGGGAGTGGGAAGACTGTGGTAGCGGCTATTGCCATGTACGCTGCCATTACTGCCGGTGCGCAAGCCGCACTGATGGCGCCCACTGAAATTCTAGCCGAACAACATGCCAATAATTTGGCCAAGTTGTTTGCGGACTTTCCGGTGAACGTGGCCCTGTTAACGGGGGCCACCAAGGCCGCGGCCCGTAAGACGTTGTTGCCTCAGATTGCTGAGGGCGGGGTGGACCTCTTGATTGGAACTCACGCCCTGATTCAGCCGGAAGTGACCTATCATCATTTAGGCTTGGCGGTGATCGATGAACAACACCGCTTTGGGGTCAATCAACGGCAAGCACTGCGTGAAAAGGGTCGGCAACCGGATGTCTTGGCAATGACGGCGACCCCCATTCCGCGAACCCTGGCCATCACGGCCTACGGGGAAATGGACGTGTCAGTCATTAACGAGCTACCAGCAGGTCGGCAACCGATTAAAACGAGTTGGATTCGGAGTAATCAGGTGGACGCCACGTTGCGTGAGGTCAAAGCGGAACTCAGCACGGGGTCCCAGGCGTACGTGGTTACGCCGCTGATTGAGGAATCCGAGGCCGTTGACATGAAAAATGCGGAGGCCATCTATGCGCGGTTCAAAGAAGAGTTTGAACCCGACTATAAGGTGGGCCTGCTACATGGACGGATGAAAGATGACGAAAAAAACGCCATCATGGCGGCGTTTAAGGCCAATGAATTCCAAGTGTTAGTGGCAACGACCGTGATTGAAGTCGGGGTCGATGTCCCCAACGCCACGTTGATGATCATCTATGACGCCGATCACTTTGGCCTCTCACAGCTGCATCAGTTACGTGGCCGGGTCGGTCGGGGGTCACGAGCTTCGGCTTGTATCCTGATTGCTGACCCCAAAAACCAATTGGCAATTGAACGAATGACAACCATGACCAGTACCAACGATGGCTTCGTGCTTTCTCAAAAGGATTTGGAATTACGGGGTCCCGGTGATATTCTGGGAAGAAAGCAGTCCGGGGTGCCTGACTTTAAAGTGGGTGATCCCGTAGCAGACCTCAATATTTTGAGTGCAGCTCAGCAGGCGGCTAAGGAAACAGTGTCGTCACCAAACTGGGCAGATAAGGATCAAAACTTAGCGTTGGCGGCCTTCCTCAGCATGACCGCTCACAAAAATATGACGATGGATTAACCAAAGGAGACTACTCATGAAAATTGCCGTTGACGCAATGGGCGGTGACTACGCCCCAGATGAAATTGTTAAAGGAATCGAACTCGCACGGAATGCCTATCCCGACCTAGAATTTTTGCTCTACGGTCAGGAAGAAAAGGTAGCGCCCCTGTTAACAGATAAGACGCGGATCAGGTTAATTCCGGCACCAGAGGTCATCGCAATGGAAGACGAACCCGTCCGGGCAGTTCGGCGTAAAAAGCAATCTAGTATCGTATTGGCTGCGACAGCTGTTCGGGAAGGCGAGGCGGACGCTTTCTTTTCTGCCGGCAATACCGGAGCTGTTCTGGCGGCAGGGTTGTTGATTGTTGGCAGAATCAAGGGGATTGAACGGCCGGGTCTGACGACCACCCTGCCTGTTTTACGCAAGCCAGATCAGTCTAGTTTTGTGATGTTGGACGTGGGGGCAAACGCTGATACGAAGCCATTTAATGTGGTCCAGTACGCCGTTATGGGTCAGTATTACGCGCAATCTGTCATGCACGTGGCAAATCCACGGGTCGGGCTCTTAAACAACGGGACCGAAGCTGACAAAGGGGATATGGCGCATCGTGCCATCTACGAAGCGCTATCCGGCATGGATGAATTGAACTTCGTTGGGAACGTGGAATCTCGTGAGCTTTTAAATGGCGCTGCTGACGTGGTCGTGACCGATGGGTTCACTGGGAACGCAACGCTTAAGGCCATTGAAGGCACCGCATTATCTATGCTGAAACTGATCAAGGGTGAAATCATGAGTGGTGGCCTGGGCGGCAAGTTAGGCGCTGGTCTTTTGAAGCCCGTCTTCAAGAACGTGCAGAGTGCCATGGATTACTCACAATATGGTGGTGCTGTTTTGCTGGGACTGAAGGCGCCCGTTGTGAAGACGCATGGGTCAACCAAGGCGCCAACTGTGAAGAATACAATTGGCCAGATTCGTGAGCTTTTGGCTAGCCACAGTGCTGATCAGTTGGTAACTTACTTTGCTGATCATACCGACCAGATGGCTGCACTGAAGGAATCTTTGAAATAGTTTCAACCACTAGTTGCTAGGTCAAAGGCTAGAGGTGGGGTCTTCCGCCTCCGGTTGCCAGGACAGGCACCGGCTGTGGGGCCGCTTCCGGCCTGGAGAGCGGTCCTCCAGCTCAACTTTTAGCTTCTCGGAAATCACGAGAATCTAAAAGCTTGTCCCGTAATATAGGTCCGGGGGAACCGCCCGTACCAACATTACCGACACTGCCGGTGCCTGTCCTGACAACCTGCGGCTAGTTTAGCTGGGTAATTGACCGGTCATCTAGGTATATTTGTAAGCTGACTTGGGAAGTTTGTCATGTGAGCGGGAGTTAGGTTGCTGTGATATTTGGTCTAAACCTGAGTATGGTACTAGTACTTGCAGTTAATTTTCAGCCGGACAAGACAATTTTATTGGCGCTACCAATTATCTTGGTCAGCCCACTTGACTACTAAAATCAGCCCAGCAACACGGTTCCGCACCAACCTCTGTCGTTAGGTCTATAATTGGCTAGACAAGGGTGGCTAAAACGGTTAGACTACTTATTGAATACTGTGATCGAGGGGTAAAACATGACAAGAGCAGAAATTTTTGACAAGATTGCCGATATCATTGCTGATCGGTTTGAAACCGACCGCGATGCCATCAATGAACAACTCAACTTCAAGCAGGACTTGGATGCGGATTCTATCGATTTCGTTGAATTCGTTTTGGAACTAGAAGATACGTTTGGAGCCGAGATTTCCGATGAAGATGCTGAAAAGTTGAACACCATTGGCGAAGTGGTAGATTACATCGAAGGCCATCAAAAAGAATCAAAATAAGCACTAAGCGAGTCCGGGCCGCAACTTTTCGTCCCGGGCTTTTTCAATCTGATGACGAGTAAGTTTGGATTTAAACAGAAATGAGGGAACTAACGCGTGATAGCGGCATTAAATAAAGAATTAGAAGAGAACTTTGACATCCATTTCAAAGATCAATCTTTGCTGGACGAAGCATTTACGCAAGCCTCTTACGTGAACGAACATCCTAACCAAGGTTTAAAGTTTTATGAACGAATTGAATTTTTAGGGGATGCGGTGATGCAGTTGGTCGTTTCCAACTATATTTTCCGGCGTTACCCTAAGATGCCTCAGGGGCGTTTGACCCGCCTCCGGGCTGCCATGGTCAATGAAGTCAGCTTCGCTAGTTTTGCTCGCGAATGCCACTTTGATCAGTACATTCGGTTAGGTCGCGGGGAAGAGAAGGCTAAAGCCAGAGAACGTGATTCCCTATTATGTGACATCTTCGAATCTTTTATCGGCGCTCTGTATATGGATCAGGGCTTGGATAAAGTGGTCGAATTTGTGACGACGGTCGTCTTTCCTAAGCTGGATGAAGGCCGGTTTGACGAATTCTTTGACCACAAGACAGAACTACAAGAATTGGTTCAAAAAAACGGGCCAGTGGCCATTGATTACCGGCTCTTGGACGAAGAAGGTCCCGACAATGACCGGGCCTTCAAGGTGGCCGTCTATGTAGATGACAAGCTGTTAGGTGAGGGCCACGGGCACTCCAAAAAACATGCGGAACAAAATGCAGCGCGGAATGCGTTAGCGAATTTGAAGTAGAGTAAGGATGACTAACGATGCGGTTAAAGACATTAGAAATTAGTGGGTTCAAGTCCTTTGCGGATAAGACTCGAATTGACTTTCTGCCGGGAATGACTGGCATCGTCGGCCCCAACGGAAGCGGTAAGAGTAACATCTCTGAAGCTGTTCGGTGGGTTTTGGGGGAGCAGTCTGCCAAGAGTTTGCGGGGGAGTAAGATGCCGGACGTCATTTTTGCGGGTTCGGCGGATCGTCATCCGCTGAATAGAGCGGCGGTGTCCATTACGCTGGATAATAGTGACCACTATTTAAAGAGCGATTATACCGAACTGACACTGAGTCGGATTCTATACCGCAACGGTGACAGTGATTACCAGCTGAACGGGCAGAGTTGTCGGCTAAAGGACATTACGGAACTCCTCATGGATTCCGGGATGGGTCAGGACTCCTTTTCAATTATTTCTCAGGGGCGCGTAGAAGCCATCTTCAACAGCAAGCCTGAGGAACGACGGAGTATTGTTGAAGAGGTGGCTGGCGTCTACAAGTACCGTAAACATAAGGAAAAAGCCCAACGGGAACTGGACGATACGATGGCATATCTGCACCGGGTGGAAGACATCATTGTGGAGCTGGAAGGGCGTCTTCAACCCTTAGAAGAGCAGAGTAACCTAGCACAGGATTATCTGGACCAGCAGAAACGGTATGCGCTACTGGATCGGACCCAACTGGTACGGCAATTGCACACAGAACTTGAACAGAAGACGGCGACTGACGCCCAGGTTGAGGAGAAACAGAATCAGGTGTCGACTCACCAAGACGCTGAACAAGCGCAGACGGCTACCGTCCAAGGGTTAAAACAACAACAGGCAGCGTTGTTAGGCCAAAAGGATGCCTTACAGGCCAAATTAGTCACCGCCACACAGCAGGTGGAGCAGAGCCAAGGCCAAGTTAACTTATCTGGTGAACAGCAAAAACACCAGGATGAACAACGACAACGGCTAACGACTCAGTTGACTGAGTTGCAGAAACAAATTAAGCAAAATGATGCGTCGGTGAAGGCCGCGCAGGCGTCAATCAGCGAGTTAACTGCGGCCATGACAACGGCTAAGAAAGAGGCTCGCCAACTGACCCATGACACAGATCCTAAGACCTTGACGGATTTACGACAAAAGTTGGAGGACTTGCGTACCACCTACTTCGACCAGAAGCAAAGTGTGGCCAACTGGCGTAATCAGCAACAATACTTGCAACAGAACCAGGAGCGCCTGCAGCAGCAGGGCCAACGGGTGGCTAAACAACTGGCTGAACTTAAGAAACGGGCGCAGACTGCTCAGTCTACGGTCACGGCTTTAACGCAACAGGCCCAGGAGAAAAAAGACGCCTTAAATCAGGCGGAACAAGCTCTGGATGCTGAAGCTGGTCACTACCAACAGCATCAACAAAACTTTCAAAAATTGCAGCACAATTGGCAAGCTGCGCTGGAAGTCTACCAGCGTGCTCAGACCAAGGCTGCCAGTCAGCAGGCATCTTCGGCTGAATACGGTGGTTTTTACCAGGGTGTCCGGGCGATTTTGAAGCAGCGGGAGCATTTCCGGGGATTGCTGGGGGCGGTGTCCGAGCTCCTACAAGTCCCTGAACGCTACACCACGGCCGTTGAGTACGCTTTGGGTGGTCAGTTGCAGCAAGTGGTCGTTGACGATGAAACGACCGCTAAGGCGGCTGTCGGCTACCTGAGAGAGCACCGAGCCGGTCGGGCAACGTTCCTGCCACTAAGTACCGTGCGGGGCCGGCAGATCGACCACGGCACTTTACAACTCTTACACAGCATGTCCGGATTTCTCGGCGTTGGGAGTGACTTGATTAAAATTGACCAGTCCGCCCAGGCGATTCTTGGGTATTTGCTGGGAACGACGATTCTCGCGGCTGATTTGGACAGTGCCGTCGCCATCAGTCAACGAATCCATCACCGCTACCGGGTCGTCAGCCTCGCTGGTGACGTGGTCAGTGCGAGTGGGGCCATTACTGGGGGACAGTCTCGCCAGAGTCACAGCAGTGTGCTGCGGCAACAGCAGGAGCTTCAACAGTTGCAAACGTCGATTCAAACCATGCAGCAGCAGTTGAATGCTCAGGAAACGAAGATTAAAGCCCAACGATCTGAACTTCAGGCTAGCGAGCAACGGAGCCAAACACTGCAAACGACGATCAATGAGCTACAACCCCAGTGCCGTCAGTTAGATGACGACTTAGCCACTGCGCAAACTACGTTGGAGCAGGCAAACCGCCAGGTCCAAGCGGCTGAATTGGAAATTCAACAGGCTAAGGACAGTGACGCAGATCAACGGGATAGTCAGTTGGCTCAGCAGATCAGTACGGGTGAACAGCAGGTTGAAGCGACCGAGCAGGCTGTGAAGCAGCTACAGCAGCAAATCACCATGGTCACCGCCGAACAGTCCCAGAAACAAGCGGCGTTGACCGCTAAGCAGACGTGGCTGGCTGGGGCCAAAGAGCGTCATCAACAACAGGCCAAGGCGCTGAAGACTCTTCAGGATACAATTTCAACCGATCAACAGACTGTCGCTGATGTGACAACCAGTCTGCAACAGTTGGCCGACCAGCAAGCACTGACCCCGGCCGATGCCGAGGCTCAGCTAAAGCGGGCTCAGGCTGACCGTCAGGCAATCGAGAAGCAATTGGCAACGACTAACGATGATTTGACAACGGCTAACGATGCGTTGGCCGCGGCCGAAGAAGCCAATCAGCGGACCACGGGCCTGTTGCAACTGGCTAACGATGAATTACAACAAGCACAAATTAAACAGACCCGGTTGGCATCACTGATCGGCCAGCAACAAAATCAATTATCTGAAAAGTATCAGTTGAGCCTAAAGGCCGCTGAGCAAGATGTCAGTGACCTACCAGCCGATGATTTAGCTGTGCAATTGAAGCTATTGAAGCGGGGCTTGGACGAGATTGGGTCGGTCAATCTCAATGCAATTGATGAATACCAGGAAGTGAAGGAACGTTATGACTTTCTGACTAAGCAACGAGACGACCTTTTGACGGCCAAGGAACAGTTGAATACGACCATGACCGAACTCGACGGCCAAGTGAAGCGCCGGTTTAAGCAGAGCTTTGACGCCATTGCGGCTAAGTTTACAGCAACCTTCCGCCAGATGTTTGGCGGGGGAACAGCCGAATTAGTTTTGACTGATCCGGACGACCTCCTGACCACTGGAATCGACATCATGGCCCAGCCACCTGGCAAGAAATTTCAGAACATGGGGCTCCTCTCTGGGGGCGAACGGGCGTTGACAGCCATTACATTACTATTTGCCATTTTACAGGTACAACCCGTGCCGTTCTGTATTCTGGATGAGGTGGAAGCGGCGTTAGATCCCGCTAACGTGACGCGGTTTGCCCGCTACATCCACCAATTTCAAGATCAAACGCAGTTTATCGTGATCACCCACCGGAAAGAAACCATGGTCCAAGCTGATATACTTTACGGGGTGACCATGCAAGAGTCCGGCGTTTCCAAGATGGTCGCCGTGGACCTTGACCAAGAAACCACTCAGGAAAGGAAGCAATCCTAATGGGATTATTTGATATTTTTCGTCGTCGGGCTAAGAAAGAACCCGAAAGTCAGGCTAGTGAAGCGCCAGTAGAAACGCCTACGAGTGCAACGCCCGTTGAATCTAGTGCGGCTAGCGATGCGGGGATGACACCAGCTTCGGCAACGCCATCGTCCGCTGAGACTGGGCAAGCTGGGTCAGCTGATGATGAGGCATCGTCAGAAGCAGTGAGTGCCCAAGTAGCACCAGTTAGTTCTGTGATGGCTACCAGCGAAGCCCCAGCTACTAGTATGGCGGCTACTGAACCGGCTAGTGTTGCCGAAGCCCCAGCGGAAGCCAGTGTTCCGGCAGCTTCCGAAGCAGCCGTAAGCAGCACTGCATCGTCAGTAGATGATCCGGCTACTGATGAAGTGGGTTCCACTACTGAAGATGCTGTAACTAGTGAAGCACCAACTGAAGAACCTGTATCTAGTGCGGCTCCAGTTGAAAGTCAGCCAGTTGAAGATTCTCCAGTCGACAAGGTTGCGGAAAAAGCACCTGCCACAAAAACCGTTGATTCTGAAACCAGTGAGCCGGCTGAAAAGACGGACGAACAGCTCTACGACAAGGGGTTGGAGAAGACGCGAAAGACGTTCGGTGAACGCCTGAACGCTTTACTGGCTAACTTCCGCCACGTGGATGAAGGCTTCTTCGATGACCTTGAGGAAACCTTGATTGGCGCCGACGTTGGTTTCGACATGGCCGTTAAACTCAGTGATGAGTTACGCGATGAAGTAAAATTACAAAATGCTAAAAAATCCGCCGACGTTCAAAACGTGGTGGTTGAAAAACTGGTTGAAATCTACGATGCGGCCGGTAACGATGAAAGTACTGCGCTGAACGTGGCCAGCTCTGGTCCAACCGTGATCCTGTTTGTCGGGGTCAACGGGGTCGGGAAGACGACGACGATTGGGAAGATGGCGAACCGTTACCATCAAGACGGCAAGAAGGTCTTACTGGCCGCTGCCGATACTTTCCGGGCCGGAGCGACTGAACAGTTGGATGTCTGGGCCAAGCGGGCGGACGTGGATATTGTGACGGGTAAGCCACAATCAGATCCCGCTGCGGTAGTCTTCGATGCCGTGAAAAAGGCGAAGGAAGAGGATTACGACATTCTCTTCGTAGATACTGCTGGTCGGCTGCAAAATAAGGTCAACTTGATGAATGAGTTGGCTAAGATGAAACGCATCATTACCCGTGAAATTCCAGATGCGCCACACGAAGTCTTGCTGGTACTGGATGCCACGACTGGTCAGAATGCCTTGACCCAGGCCAAACTCTTTAAAGAATCAACCGATGTGACCGGTATTGTCCTGACTAAGTTGGATGGGACTGCCCGTGGGGGAATTGTTTTGGCCATTCGTAATGAACTCCACGTACCGGTGAAGTTTATTGGATTAGGTGAACAGATTTCTGACTTGCGGCCGTTTGATCCCAACGAGTTTGTTTACGGGTTGTTCAAGGGTCTGATCGATGTTAAGGCATTGGAGAAGTAGTGCGCAAATGAGGCAATTTAGTATGGCCCTTCGTTAATACTAGACTGTGGTGAATCATTTATTTTTGAAGTTTTGTGATTTAAAAAATCTGTTGTTGGTAATCAGTGTATTTGATTACGGACAGCAGATTTTTTGTTGAACGGGAGAAATTGAAAATAGTAAATGACTAGTTGACGTGCAAAAAGATTAAGTTAGTCCTAAAATAGTAGTAGACCTTAAACATTGGCAGACTAATGGACAAAGTGTTTAACCGATGGCGTTAGCCTGCTTGGGGTTGAAATGGGAGGAATTTATATGAAAAAAGTTATGCAGGCCGCATTAGTTCTCGGAGTAGGAGCGGGCATTTTAGGAATGTCGACCATGACTGCTTCTGCGAATAGTCAGTATTCAGCGTCACGGTCAAAGTCTGTGCGGCTGGTTTGGCGCAAGAGTATGAAACGCCACGCGTTTACAGCAACTACTGGGGCACGGTACTCCAGGCACTTGGGCATTCGTTACAGCAACAATGACGTTACCCCAACGGTTACTTGGTACACGGACGCTCACGAAAAATTGTACAAAAAGTATAAAGGGCACAACGCTATTTACTATCACGTTAAGAGTGCGGACAAGACCTTACAAGGTTGGATCTGGCGGGGTTATCTAAAACCGGTTACCGCAACTACCACGACCACTGCTAACTCTCATCCTTCTCAGACCGTGACGGTTTCTGAACCGCAGGGGAAATTGGGGAGTAAAAATGAAGACCAGTTCAAGGCGGCTTTAAAGCAATTGTTCCCAGGGACCATCTCGGATGCGTCACTGAACCGGGAAGCCAATGGTGCAGCTTATCCAGTTGATGCCGTTGATGGTGACTACGTTGGGGCTAACCAGACTTTGATTCACTTACGAAATCCTAAGTCTGATGACCAACCGTTTTACTTCCAAGCATATGAACCACTGTTGAATGCTGCTGGTTATCCAGCGACAGTTCGTGCTAAGTATGCGGGCTGGCACATCGGTATCGACATTCATAACGGCTGGGGTGACGAAGGCGCCAACCGTGGTGATGCCTACATTTACCTCGAACCCGCTAAGTAAAATTTCTTTATGATGTAGAATTTAAAAAGATGAAGCGAACTTGGAGATTACGTCCAAGTCCGCTTCATCTTTTTAAACCTTGTGGATAAACTGTTAGGGTCCCTCAAAGTTAACACACGTTAATTAATTATTTGTGATAAAAAGATGCGTCCTTTTTCGCTCCGAACGTAAATAGTCGCAACGGTGACAAACGGTAGTCATCTCCGCTTAACTCAGACGGATAAACATTCTGAGATCAGGATTATTCGTCTATCTATGTTAAGGCCTATTGACTAACCGCCTTGTCTTCTACTCTCTAGTTACCATAAAGTACGCGAAAAAAATTGACGAAACCGCTAAAAATCAGTATTCTAGTAGAGTGTGTAACTATGTGGGAGGACCAATCATGGAAATCGAAAAAAACTATCGAATTAATTCCCTATTTGCGTTCTACCAACCGTTGTTGACCGCGAAGCAGAACAACTATATGCAACTGTATTACGGTGATGACTATTCTTTGGGTGAAATTGCTGAAGAATTCAACGTCAGCCGGCAGGCGGTCTACGATAACTTGCGACGAACCGAAAAGATCCTCGAAGATTATGAGGGTAAACTGCATCTCTATCAAGAATTTACAGCGCGCAATCAACAGGCTGATGAAATTCAGTCATACGTGGCGGCTAATTACCCCCACGATGCCAAATTAAATCGATTGGTTGCGGGTTTAGAAAATCTAGAAGAACAATGAAAGTTAGGTGGCAATACGAATGGCGTTTGAAGGATTAACCGAACGACTACAAGGCGCAATGCGCAAACTACGGGGCAAGGGCCGCGTTTCCGAAAGTGATTTACGGGAAACAATGCGTGAGATCCGGTTGGCTTTACTCGAAGCCGACGTTAACTTTACCGTGGTCAAGGACTTCGTCAAGCAGGTTCGTGACCGAGCGATGGGGGCCGACGTTCTTGAAGGACTGAACCCAGCGCAACAAATCGTCAAAATTGTTGACGAAGAGTTAACCAAAACGATGGGGGCAGAAGCCGTTCCCCTAAATAAGTCCGACAAGATTCCAACGATCATCATGATGGTTGGGCTTCAAGGGGCCGGGAAGACGACGACGGCCGGCAAGTTAGCTTTAAAACTGAAGAACGAAGAAAACGCCCGGCCATTAATGATTGCCGGCGATATTTACCGGCCAGCCGCCATTGACCAATTGGTCCAGGTGGCTGAAGGTATCGACGTGCCGGTCTTCCAGTTGGGGACTGACGTTGATCCCGTAGAAATCGTGCGGCAAGGACTGGCTCAGGCCGCTGAAAACCACAACGATTACGTGATCATTGATACCGCTGGTCGGTTACAAATTGATGAACAATTGATGGATGAACTGGCCAACATTAAGGCGTTGGCCCATCCTGATGAAATCTTACTGACCGTTGATGCGATGACTGGGCAAAACGCCGTCGCCACCGCCGAAGGGTTTAACGAAAAGCTGGACGTGACCGGGGTCGTCTTGACCAAGTTAGATGGGGACACCCGTGGTGGTGCCGCACTGTCTATCCGGGCCGTGACTGGCAAGCCAATCAAGTTCATTGGTCAAGGTGAAAAGATGACCGACCTGGATGTCTTCCATCCAGACCGAATGTCGTCGCGGATCTTAGGGATGGGGGATATGCTTTCCCTGATCGAAAAGACCCAGAAGGAATACGACGAAAAGCAGGCTAAGGAATTAACCGAAAAGATTCAAGAAAACTCGTTTGATTTCAACGACTTCTTGGACCAAATTGCCCAGATTCAGAAGATGGGGCCAATGGAAGACCTCATGAAGATGATTCCAGGGATGGCCAATAACCCAGCTCTGAAAAACGTGCAAATGGATCCCAAGGACATGGATCACCTAAAGGCTGTCGTGTATTCTATGACACCACAGGAACGGACCAATCCCGATCTGTTGAACCCTTCACGGCGACGACGGATTGCTGCTGGGGCTGGTCGGCCGATCCATGAAGTTAACCGAATGATCAAGCAGTTCAATCAGATGAAGAAGACCATGAATCAGGTCTCCAAAGGAAATATGTCTGGAATGGAACAGCTGATGGGTAACACCGGTATGGGTGGCGGCGGTATCAGTGGCCGGATGCAAAAGATGGCTATGAACCGGATGTCGCGCCAGATGAAGAAGAATAAGAAGAAGCGGCTGAAGCGTAAGAAGCGCAAGTAGACCGTGATGACCGGGAGCTCGGTGCCAGGAAGCTGGTACTGGGCGTCCGGCCTTTTGTTACATTTACTGGTAGCATTTGAACTGTTAACCCCGGTGGGACGGGGTTGAGCGGCAAGTGACCGGCTAATAATGGTGATGGTTACTTATCGACATAATAAGTATCGTTAACATTTGGTGGGCTATTTATGTAGACGGCACGGAAAAAATTCGGTATACTAATTTCACAGCAACCATAAGGGAGTAACTAGCAGGATTATTCTGCGGCAATACCCGTCAGCAAGATTTCTTTGGAACTGGTGTCGACCAGTTGCCAATCCGGGATTGCCTTAAATAGTGAGACTTATGTGTGTTCACAATTTATTTTGTGTGCACGCGTGAGTCTCTTTTTTTACCCCCGAAAATGGGAAAAAGATGGGCTTACGAGCACACTTCAGGAGGAATTGGCAAATGGCCAAATTACCGTTTTATCAGGAATCTGCTGCTGACTTGTACCAGCGCTTGCAAACCAGCGAGCACGGGTTAAGCTCGGCAACTGCACAGGAACGTCTCTCGGCGAATGGACACAACGTCTTGAACCAACAGAAGACCACCTCCCTGTTGCAGAAATTTTTTGCCCAGTTCAAGGACTTCATGATCATCGTCTTGCTGGTGGCCGCGCTAATTGCCGGGCTGACTGGTGAGGTCGTCGATGCCGTCATCATCCTGGTCGTGGTGGTGTTAAACGCCATCTTTGGGGTCTTTCAGGAGGCCAAGGCCGAGGAAGCCATTAACGCCTTGAAGGAAATGTCGGCGCCTAACGCCACGATTCGCCGCGACGGCCAGGTGATGACCGTTAAGAGCGACGAGCTGGTTGTGGGGGACATCGTCTTGCTGGAAGCCGGCGATATCATTCCCGCTGACCTGCGTTTGCTCGATGTGGCTTCGCTAAAGGTCGAAGAGTCCGCGTTGACCGGGGAATCGGTACCCGTGGAAAAGGCGGATGCTCTCTTGACGGGAGCAGACCTGCCTATCGGTGACCGCCACAACATGGCCTTCATGAATTCTAACGTTACGTACGGTCGGGCAACCGGAGTCGTGGTCGCCACTGGGATGCAGACGGAGGTCGGCCGAATCGCGGGCATGATTGAAGCTGCCGATGAGACAACCACGCCGCTCCAGGCCAACCTGACCCAGTTAGGGAAGTCGTTGACCATCCTGATTCTGGTGATTGCGGCCATCGTCTTTGCGATGGGGATGTGGCGTCAGGCCGAGAGCCTGATCGACATGCTCTTAACGGCGATTTCTCTGGCCGTTGCTGCGATTCCAGAAGGATTGCCCGCCATCGTCACGATTACTTTGGCATTGGGGACCCAGCGAATGGCCAAACGGCACGCCATCGTCCGGAAACTGCCCGCCGTGGAAACGTTGGGGAGCACCGACATCATTGCCTCAGATAAGACCGGGACGTTGACTCAAAACAAAATGACGGTCGAAAAGGTTTACGAAGACTTACGGTTAACCGATGCGCACACGGTTGATTTTGACCGTGAAAATCATTTAGCGCAGGTCATGATTCTCAGTA
Organism: Levilactobacillus yonginensis; assembly: GCF_003946265.1. GTDB lineage: Bacteria > Bacillota > Bacilli > Lactobacillales > Lactobacillaceae > Levilactobacillus > Levilactobacillus yonginensis. Next base: position 24,811 of record NZ_RHNO01000017.1, on the reverse strand, counting down.
ACGATACTAAGGTGACGCCGGATGGTTTGGCCGGTGACCCGACCGAAACGGCGCTAGTGCAGTACCAAATGGATCGCAACTACCCGGTTGACCAGGTCTTAACGGATATGCCCCGAGTTGCCGAAATTCCGTTTGATTCCGAGCGAAAACTTATGTCCACGGTGCACCCCTTAGCGGATGGTCGCTTCCTGATTGCCGTCAAGGGCGCGCCGGATGAGTTGCTGAAGCGCGTGACGCGGTTGGCCAAGGACGGCGCGATTTCACCGTTGAGCGATGCCGACCGGCAACACATCTTGGATACGAACCACAACATGGCGACGCAGGCCTTACGGGTCCTGGCGTTTGCCTACCGCATTACGGATCAGGTACCAACGAACATGACCAGTGAAACGGTAGAAAATGACCTGATCTTGGCCGGGATGGTCGGCATGATCGACCCTGAACGACCGGAAGTGGCTCAGGCCGTGGCGGATGCCAAATCTGCTGGGATTCGGCCAATGATGATCACTGGAGACCACCGTGACACGGCCGCCGCCATTGCGGTGCGGCTGGGCATCATCGACAAGGGTGAGACCGCTGCCGTGATTACCGGGGCCGAACTTGATGAGATGGACGATGCCACTTTTGCCAAGAAAGTGAGCGACTACGCGGTGTACGCTCGAGTGGCTCCCGAACACAAGGTCCGCATCGTCAATGCCTGGCAGAAGCGGGGCAAAGTCGTTGCCATGACTGGAGATGGGGTCAACGATGCTCCCGCCCTGAAGGCTGCCGATATTGGTATCGGGATGGGAATTACCGGGACCGAAGTTTCCAAGGGGGCCAGCGACATGGTTCTGGCCGATGACAACTTCTCTACCATTGTGGTGGCGGTTGAGGAAGGCCGAAAAGTGTTTGCTAACATTCAGAAGGCCATTCAGTACCTGCTTTCCGCCAACCTGGGGGAAGTACTGACACTGTTTATGATGACCATGCTAGGTTGGCAGATCTTAGCGCCCGTGCATATTCTGTGGATCAACCTGGTGACCGACACGTTACCAGCGATTGCCTTAGGGGTCGAACCCATGGAAAAAAACATTATGCAGCAAAAGCCACGAGGCCGGCAGTCGAACTTCTTCTCCGGTGGGGTCTTCGGAGGTATCGTCTACCAGGGCCTGCTGGAAGGGGCCATTACGTTAGGTGTCTACTGGTTAGCCATTACCTACCCCGTGCATCAGGCAACGCAATTGGCCCATGCCGATGCCTTGACCATGGCCTTCGCAACGTTAGGGTTGATTCAACTATTCCACGCGTTTAACTCTAAGTCGATTCACGGGTCCATCTTCACGGTTGGTTTGTTTAAGAATAAATTCTTCAACTGGGCTATTGTGATTGCCTTTGCACTGTTAGCGATGACCATTCTGGTACCAGGCTTAAACAGCATGTTCCACGTTGCTCATCTGGATGGCTTCCAATGGGGAATTGTCCTTTTGGCTTCGTTCATGATGATCGTTATTGTGGAAATCGTTAAATTCTTCCAACGGCGCGTGTTAAAATAAAGCATCGCGTTATTTGGAAGGAGTGATTCGGGTGGCATTGACTTATCAGGCCTGTTTACAGGCAACTCAGGTAATCTTAGCAAGTGGTAGTGTGCCAACCATTGTGGGCGAGGCCGGTATTGGTAAGTCTGCGTTAGTGGCCGACCTAGCGGCCCAACGTCAGGCAAAGCTTTTCACGACGGTTGTTAGTTTGGTGGAAAAGGGGGACCTGGTGATTCCAGTACCCCCATTGACCGCCGATTCCTTCGTGCAAACGGCTCAGTACGGCTCACTAGCTGACGTGCGGTTTGGATATTCACACACGTTGGTGGCCATGATCCGCTACGCTGAAGCCCACCCGCAGCAGGAAATCATCTGGTTTTTAGATGAATTCAACCGGGGGTCGCAGGCCGTTCAGAGTGAGCTGATGAACTTGGTTTTGCAACGGCAGATCAATACGCTGAAATTGCCCGAACAAGTGCACCTGATTCTAGCTGAAAATCCGGATGCCACGATGGCTGGTTTTACGCAAAGCCACTACGGGGTCACCCCTGGCGATGCGGCCATTGCCGACCGGACGACACGTCTGGTCCTTCAGGCTGATACGGTTTCTTGGCTGCAGTGGGCGAAGACGGTGGTTGCTGGTCAGCCACGCATTACCCCGCTGGTCACCCAGTATCTAACCGAAAATCCGGCGGACCTACACGTAGTGGGCGTGGATAACGCCAGCGACGATGATCTACAACCCACCCCCCGAGCCTGGGAACGGGTGTCACGGGCGGTGCAGGAACTTGACGCACAGCATCTCTTTAGTCAGTCAGCAGTCGTGGCGGCCATCATGCAGGGAAATTTGGGCATGACGGTCGGCACGGCTTTTGCTGGGTTCTTGACGCAACACCGACCGGGTCTCACAGTCGAGCAGGCGATGAGCCTGCCAGATGCGGTGACGACGATGGAGACTCTTTCAGCGGCGCAGCAGCAACAGATTTTGCAAAACTGTCTGCAGGCCGGTGAGTGGCCATTGACTAGTAACGAAAATGGTCAGCGATTTGCGGACCTGTTAGCCGTTTGCCCGGCCGATGGACAGTTTGCAATTGCACAGACCATGGCAGATCAAGCGGACTTATTGGAAAATTTGGCAGCGGTTCAGACCGCTCGTCCTGGAGTGGCTCAGCTGTATCACTTGCTAACACAGATTGGGTTGCGCGGTAGTCAAATCGAGGTGTAGACCATGACCAGTTTGACGCAAGACTTAGAACATGTACGGCGGGCGACCGGTGAAGATGCGGTTGCCGTCACGCGAGTGCTTTACCGCGATTCAGTGATGTATCTCTTGCAACACGACCCCTTCTACGGGCGGGTCCTCAGTCGACTTAGCTTGCGATTGGGTGAGGGCGCTACGCCCATGGCTTTAACGGCGACAACTACGGAGTGGCAAGTGGCTGTCAGTGCTACAGCGCTTGCTCGGACTGACTGGACGGGGGCTCAGTGGTTGACAATGCTCCGGCACACCGTGTTGCATTTGTTGTGGCAACACCCAACCCGCTATGCCCAAGCCGTTCAGACGCCCGCTCAGGCCGGGCTGGTTCGGTGGGCCACGGATGCGGCGGTCAATGACTATTTGACGGATCTGCCTGCTCAAGCGGTGACTAGTCGTCGTTTGGCGGCAGTTATGGGTCAATCCGTTGCACCTCAGCAGGATTCGGCCGTGTACTTACGGCAGTTGCGGACGTGGCAAGCGGACCAGCGGGTCACTGACCAGCAGTTAGCCGCTGGTGGCCCGGGCCAGTTGCCAGAGTTACCGGTTCAGGATGGCCACACGGGTTGGTCAGCGGCGGCTGATCAAGACGCTGCCACCCGGGAGCAGTGGCGTTCAGACCTCTTCCGGAGTGCCGACGCAGCCCTGTCTGCGAAGCAACGGGGAACGTTGCCTGGCAGTATTCGAGCGGCACTGACACCCATTGTGGCAACCCAGCCATTGGATTGGCGGCGTTTATTGAAGCGGGGGCTGGGTCAGGTTCCAGCTGGCCGGCAACCGGCGTACGGTCGGTTCAATCGGCGCCAACCGATGCGGATGGAGCTTCCGGGAGAAATCGTCCAGACGTGGCGTAAGGTCGCTGTTTTTGTGGACGAGTCCGGTTCCATGGGCAATCGGGAAGTAAGCTACCTGTTGGGTCAATTGACGTCACTGTTGGCCGTTTATCCGGCCCAGGTGACCGTTTATCCGTTTGATACGGTCGTTGACCTCACCCATAGTTTCACGCTGGAGAGACGTCCACAGCGGTTAATCCGGACGGGTGGGGGCGGCACCCGGTTTCAGGCAGTTTTGGATGCATTGCCCCGAATTATGGCGGGGAATGTGGGTCAGCTGGTGATTATTTTGACGGACGGTTACGGGGAGCAAAAATTGCGACCAACGTTGCCAGCCACACTGGTGTGGCTATTGACCAGCCCAGTTAGCCAGTTTTCGGTTCAACAAGCGCCGGGGACCGTGGTCAGTTTAGCGGCTGATCCACAGTGGCAACGGTTGAGGAGGTAGAAATGAGGCAGACTTTAACGCCATTTGAATTACGAGCGGTCATTAAGCAAACGGCGGCTTATCGCAACGCGCGGGCCATCTTGGCTGGTGAGTGGGCGGCGCGAGCTGAGGAGAATCCACTCTTTCAAGCGCCAATTACCGTGGCTGACCTGACCTTTGCCCGGGACTTGCAGGCGGTTGATCTAGCTGCAGGCGGATTAGATTTTAACGATTACGGGTCCGTTCAGAAATGGATCGCAGCAAATCGACAGTCCTTGACGGCTGATGATGTGGCTTGGTTACACCAGGATTTTGATTAATTTCAAGGTGTAAAGAAAAAACCCTTTACATCATATCTATAAACTGGTATATTATTATTCGTTGAAAGAAATACAGGAGGTGTCTACATGTCAGTTAAGATTCGTTTAAAGCGGATGGGTTCAAAGAAGCGCCCATTCTACCGGATTGTGGTTGCCGATTCACGGAGCCCTCGTGACGGTCGTTTCATCGAACAAGTTGGAACGTACAATCCAGTTACCCAACCAGCTTCAATCACGTTGAAGGAAGAATCTATCATGAACTGGTTGAACAACGGTGCTCAACCTTCAGATACGGTTAAGACTTTACTTTCTAACGCGGGTATCATGAAGCAATACCACGAAGCTAAGTACACTAAGAAGTAGTGATTAGCGATGACCGATTTTAAGGCATTAATTCTAGCAATTGTTAGCCCACTCGTTGAACATCCGGAAGACTTGGTGATAACGCCAGTCGAGACGGAACGGTTCTACGAATATCGGTTAGCCGTGAACCCTGATGACGTCGGACGGGTAATCGGTAAACAAGGCCGCGTGGCGCAGGCGATTCGTACGATCGTCTACAGCGTCCGTGTGCAAGGTAATAAACGGGTGCGACTCATCATTGATGACCGCCCGACAAAGACTCTCGAGTGAGGCGGCAACGTTTCCTCGAGTTTTTTTGTACCATCAAGTTGGCGTTCTCCGGCGGCCAGGGGCGGTGCCTACTGTGGGGACGCTTCAGCCAAAGAACGGGCTTCTCGCTCGCTTTTTAGCCACGCAGCCCACGTGTCTGAAAAGACGCCCACGGCCTAGGCTAGCAAAAACGCTAGCCAACGCCGTTTTCACAGTTGGCACCATCCCTGGCCGCCTTCGGCTCAGATTGATGGTAATTGTTGATGAGGGTTGCAGCTGACTACATCCTGAGTCATCTCGGATCTTGATTGTAGTTTAGCGTGAATATGTGCACGACTCGTCATGGGCTAACTGACAACAGTCTTTGTGGGCAATCTTAGTTGTCAGCGCGACATTGTATAAGCCAAGAGGTCGCCAGATATGGACTCAGGTGCGTCGTTCTACTTGGTTGGCGTTTTCTTGCCGGCCTAGTAGAAGGTCAAGCTTGGAGACTCGGTTTTTTCGAGGCTTCAAGTTGTGTCCGCGCCGTTTCAGTCTATATCTGGCGGCCGGTAAGGCGAGGGATCCGACTGAGTTGCCTAATTAGTATTTGCAACGTTTCAAGCTTTAGATCACAACAAAAAATAACGTATTTCAAAATAATTAAACGTGGTGGGACGAGTTAAGTCCGTACCATTTGTAGATAAATAAACGACTAAGGAGGCCAATCATATGGCTTATTATACGGTGGGAACCATCGTGAACACCCACGGCATCAAGGGTGAGGTCCGGGTTATTGCGACCACGGACTTCCCTGAGAGCCGGTTCGCTGTTGGCTCAACTCTGTACGCCTTTCAAAAGGGTCAGAGTAAACCAGTTACGTTGACGGTTGCCACAATGCGCAAGCATAAGAACTTCTATCTGTTAGGATTTGAAGGCAAGCCGTCGATCAATGACGTGGAAATTTACAAACAAAGTACGTTGAAAGTGACTGACAACGAGTTAGAAACTGCTGACTTACAACCCGGCGAATACTACTATCACCAAATCGTGGGGCTTAAGGTCGTCACTGAAGATGGCGAAGAGTTGGGCGAAATCAAGGAGATCCTATCACCAGGAGCGAATGACGTTTGGGTCGTTGAGCGTCCTGGGAAGGATGACTTGTTGCTGCCTAAGATCGACGACGTTGTAAAAAAGGTCGACCTTGACGCTGGTCAAGTGATCGTTGAATTAATGGAGGGACTCGAGTAATGCGGATCGATGTGTTAAGCCTATTTCCAGATATGTTTTCTGGTCCTATGCACGATTCCATCGTGGGAAAAGCTATTGAAAATGGTCATTTGACCATGCCCGTTACCAACTTCCGGGATTACTCGACGAACAAGCACGGTAACGTGGACGATTACCCATTCGGTGGGGGCGCGGGCATGCTACTTCAACCGCAACCCATCTTTGACGCCTTAAAGGCGACCGAGGAACAGGCAGCGGCTGAGGGTCTGCCTAAAGGCCGGGTCATTCTGTTGGATCCAGCCGGCGTGACGTTTAATCAACACGTGGCCGAAGAGTTTGCCCACGAGGAACATTTAACCTTCCTGTGTGGCCACTACGAGGGCTATGACGAACGGATTCGGACCCTGGTGACGGATGAGGTGTCCTTAGGAGACTTCGTGTTGACCGGAGGCGAACTGGCTTCCATGGTCATGATTGACGCCACAGTACGGTTACTGCCCGGCGTGCTAGGCAATTCTGAATCAGCACCTGGTGATTCTTTCTCTTCGGGCCTGCTGGAATACCCGCAATACACGCGGCCAGCGGACTTCCGGGGCATGAAGGTTCCCGATGTGTTGATCAGTGGAAATCACGGTAAGATCGACGAATGGCGCGATAAGGAAGCCCTACGGCGGACGTATCAACGTCGGCCCGATTTGATCGACCACCGGCGACTCACGACGCAGCAGAAGCATTTGCTGGCGGACGTTCGGATCGAAGAGGAAGAACGGCAGGCTGCTGAGAAGGAGTCAAGAAAATAACCTTTACAGGCATTTTCGGATATGGTACACTTACTTTTGGCTGTTTAGCCACAGAAACAACATTCCGCTGTCGAAACTGAGAATGAATGTTGGCGAAAGGATAGAATATATTATGCGCCAAAACAATTTAATTGCTAAGATCAACCAAGAACAATTACGGGACGATGTTCCAGACTTCCGTGCCGGAGACACTGTTCGGGTTCACGCCCGGATCGTCGAAGGTACCCGCGAACGTATCCAATTGTTCGAAGGTGTCGTAATCAAGCGTAAGGGTGCTGGCATCCAAGCAGCTTACACTGTACGTAAGATCAGTAACGGTGTCGGTGTGGAACGGATCTTCCCATTACACTCCCCACGTGTTGCTAAAATTGACGTTATTCGTCAAGGTCGTGTACGTCGTGCTAAGCTCTACTACCTCCGTGAACTTAACGGTAAGGCAGCGCGGATTCCAGAACGCCGTCGCAACTAGTAACATTCAGAAACACCAGTCGTTTACGCGACTGGTGTTTTTTTTTGTAAAAAATAAGCAATTGTTGCAATTTTTGAAGGCTAAATGTCAAACTATGTCGTGACGATTGCGTATAATAAGCAAGTAAGCCTAGCTACACAGCAATACATAGCGTTACGAAGGAGACGACGATTCATGAGTTGGAACAGATTGAAGCTTGGTGGGGGATTAGCACTACTACTCGGGCTGGTGCTCGCAGTGGCACCGGTGGCCCCGGCTAAAGCGGCTAAGACTTTGCCGGGTGCGTATACCCATACGACGCCGGTCAAGGCGCGGGGAACTTGGTACACGCACATCAAGCATGCGGACTACCTCAAGACGGTGGTCAAGAAGCATACCGTGACCTGGTCGTTCAAGGCCAAGCGGTCGGCGAGTTGGAAACGGTGGCGGCGGCTGAGTGGTAGGCATCTGTATGTCTATCGTTTCAACCTGACGGAGGGTCCCACAACGTTACATATGTTTGGGTTCTATGCGGCCAAGGAAAAAGGCAATGCGTTTCATTTTATGGTGACTCGTAAAGTGAAAGGCAAGACGATTCCCGTCATGGTGGATGCTAACGGAAGTGAGAACTACCATGCCTGGAAGAATGTTAAATAGCACAGATATGTAAAGAATGGAGAGAAGTTAGATGATGAAAAAGATTAGTCACTTAATGGTCGGTGTCGCAGCGTTATTTGTGGGTCTGGGATTGGCATTAGCCGTGACGTCAACTGCTAGTGCTGAGAAGACCAACATTCCGGGACCGTACTCGCGGTCGACGCCAGTTAAGGCGCGAGGGACTTGGTATGGGAAGCTGCCGTATATCCATTACAGAAAGCTGATTGTTAAGAAGCATTCGGTCACCTGGTACGAGAAGGATAAGCGCGCCGGGGCCTGGAAGAAGACACGGCATCTGAAAAATGGCCACTTGTTTGTGCGGCACGATAAGCTGAAGTTCTACAAGAAGACGCGGAACATGTTTGGATTCTACGCGGCCAATCAGGATGACGCCGACTTTAACTACTTATCGACGAAACGAGTTAAAGGTAAGAAGGTTCGCGTGATGATTAGTGGGAATGGTGGTACTTACTACCATTCTTGGAAGAACGTGAAGTAAGACCTGGTTAACGCCGGCTTTTGCATTGCTGATTTTGGCAGAAGTCGATAGTAATTAAAAATTGGTCATAGAAATTGTTTTTTTAATTTCTATGGCCAATTTTTAATTATAGAAAACTTACGGACTTCGACCTCGAACTGGTGTCAGCTACTATTGACTAGAGAAAATGAAAAGGTTAAAGTTGGTGGAGCGAGGAGCCTAGCCACTATGGGCTTATTTTTGTGATTAACGTGCCTTCTCAACAAGGTCCAAGTTACAAACTTCTAAAAGCTGTTCTTGCATCAAGACGAAGGTCTCTTTCATTAGGAATATTTAAAATAATTGAATTTTTAACTTTTTTATTTTCATATTAACGACGGGGAAAGTGGTGAGAAATCATTGAATAAGCGTAGAAAAAAGATTTTTAAACGACTTGTTATCATTCTAATTGTCGTCGTGGTGTTGGTGCCGGTTCTCTTTGTACCGTATACGCCAACGAATGCGGTTCGATTGTCTATTTTAGAAAATGGGCACCCGATTGCGGCCATTTTGTCCGGACCAAGTAAGCTTCCTAACTCGGAACATAAGTACTACAGTGGGCGTAAAAAGCAGCTATATTATCAAATTAATGTTCCCTTTTCTACAGAAAGTGCGAACGTTGATGTGTTAGTGGTGAATAAGATTTCTAAGCCTTCCTTTTATGATAAATATATTGCGGCGCCTTCATATGCATTGGGGCCATAGATTGGAAGTAAAGCCTAAAATCTTATGTGATTGGTTAGTCAGTCTTGCCGTAAATAAGTCGACTTTTTCGGGTTACACTGAAGTGAACGCTTGCCTTTACGGGTGAGTGCTTTTTTCGGGGAAATCAGACTTAGAGATGATTCATTAGCAAATTGTCCCGGTTGAATCATCCCGCAATATAGTAAGGACTCCCATGTAGTGATAAGCTTACATTAATAGGAGGATGGGGATATGAGAAATTTAAAATGGATTCAAGGAATAATTGTCGTCGGTGTTAGTGCAGGAATGCTAGGAGCCATGAGTGTTTCGGCATCCGCCAATAGTCAATATTCGGCGGCTAGATCTAACTCGGTCCGTCTGGTTTGGCGCAAGAGTATGAAACAACATGCTTACACCGCAACACAGGGTGCGCGGTATTCTAAGCATTTGGGGGTTCGTTACAGTAATAATGATGTCACGCCAACCGTGACGTGGTACACGGACGCTCACGAGAAACTTTATAAAAAGTACCAAGGCCATTCAACTATCTACTATCACATTAAAAGTGCGGACGGCACCTTACAGGGTTGGATCTGGCGAGGGTATTTAAAAAAGTTAAATGCGACAAAGAACGTAACCACTAACGCAACAATTCCTGCGACAGGCAAGACCGCCGACTATGATGCACTCGCTAAGACAGCGATTCTCAACATGGGCGGTGGCGCAAAGCCAGACCCCCAAACGATGCAGATGGCTAAGTCGATTTTGAACAAAATCCTTACCAGTCATGTTCATTTCTTAACGCAAGCAGAGGCGTACCCAGATAATTCTGCGGCGGTAAATGACAATGATGTGGTCCTTGGGGATGTGACCGCTGACAATCTTAATACGGCCAGCGAAAAGTACATGTTTAATCTGCTGAAGAGTTACGGAATTGACGGAGCAGGTTATGGAGCTAAAAAGGCCGATTCAAGCTTCCTTATGTTAAACAAGATGAACGCGAATGACACTTTACATACTTATTTTGATCCATCATCTGATTTTTATGGTCAACAGGGACTAACGCGCAAGAACTTTTTTGTTCAAGCAAAAATTGGCGTGGCAATGGCGAAGGGGACCGATGGACGAACGGCCATGTTTGCGATGTTCCGCTATCCCGCTAAGTATGCGAAATTAGTTGCGGATTAAGTGAACAAGTATTGTCAGTGACGGCTTTGTCTAAACGATTTTGGCAACAGTTGTTAGCAACCTGACAAAAAATGGACTAAGAAATTCTGAAAACAATTTCTTAGTCCATTTTTTTATTGATTGTCTTTAATAGAATTCCTCAAGCAGATGGTAGTTATTGTAGTCCCATAAACAGGAAAATAAAAGCCAGTTGCAGGACCAAAATCGAATAGGTTTCGGCCTCACGATAGAGGCGATTCAACGTCATCCCACAAATCGTCAGTAAGGCAGATATGGTAAAGATACCGGCTGCCAGTCTGGAGATTATTGGCATAATCCGGTCTGGAACTGGAATCACTAAGCAGACGCCCACGGCTAATAAAATGTAAAAATCAATGAATCCAATGCGCATTAACTCTTTTAAGCTTGGGTGTAGTATTCGAGTCATTTTCCCAACTTCTTCCCTGGAATTGCTGAATGGTCGAGCGAACCTTCCCCGTTGTTTGACCATTAGAATTCGATGATAAAATTTAATAACGTTTAAAGTATACGCTTGATGTAGTTGGCTATCAAGATGTGGTCTCACATAAATAGAAAGTGCGTCGGATTAATCTTTCTGCAATTAGGCTACCACTGAAACGATATTGCAGCTAATTTATTTTTCACCTATAATTAAATCATTACAACTAGCTTATTGGAAATGTATACAGCTCGGCGAATATTTAGCCCTTGACCAAATGAGCAAAGGGCTCGTACACCGACACCATTGTAAGGAGTAAATAAATGAGACGATTAAAGTTAGGGTTACTAGTTTTCTTATTAGCTAGTTTGTTATGGCCGGCAATTGGGGTTCAGGCTAAGGAGAAGACTGCTCAGCCAGCCACCATTCAAAAAATGATTAAACGGGATATGCGGGCCGCTCACGGACGCTGGTCGGTTAAGGTCACGCGGTTAGGCAAGCATCCCTTGGCAGTGACCACGGGTAATCAGCGGGTTCGTGGCCAACGTTCAGCCAGTACCATTAAGGTGTTCGTCATGCTCACAGTTTTTAAGCGCGTGCAGCAGCATAAGTTGACGCTGACGGCGGCCACCAAGACTGACCTAAAGCGGATGATTCACAATTCAGATAATGCGGCGACCAACCGATTGATTCACAAGTTGGGTGGGTTCAAGCGGGTCAATCAAACGATGAAAAAGTATGGCTTTACGCATTCCCATCTGCGACGCTACATGATGGATACGCGGGCCTTAGCCAAGGGGCATGATAACTACACGTCGGTGGCCGATTTGACCCAATTTCTCAGTAAGACCTATCGGCATCAATTACTAGGTAAGACGTACGACGACCGGATGTTGACGCTGTTACGGCACTGTCGCAATCATTCCAAGCTTCCTAAGCTAGTCAAACACGCAACGGTCTTCAACAAGACTGGTGAATATCCGGCTAAGGGTGTTCAGAATGATGCCAGTCTTTTTCGGACCAAGCACGGCGTCTATACCATTGTGGTGATGGCTCAGCAGGGAAATCAGGCGCAACAGTACCGGGGGATGAACCGGCTGGGACGCGATGTGGTAGCCTACTTGAACGGACACCGGGGATGAGTTTGGTTCGTAAACAATGTTGGCGTGGGGGCGTGAGTACATAAGTTTAAGATCGTAAGTGTTGAATACTTATTGGTCAGATGGTAAAACGATATAGAGTCTTCGGACAGTTGACAGTTCTGCCAGACTATCAGTTTCTTTTGGCAATAATCAGTGTAAGGCGGAGGCGGCCAGGGGCGGGGCCAGCAGTGAAGACGGCGTTAGCTAGCGATTTAGGCTAGCTTAGGCCGTGGGCGTCTTTGAAGATACGGTTTTTTCGTGGCTTCAAAGCGAGCGAGAAGCCCGGTTTGTGGCTGAAGCGTCCCCACAGCAGGCTCCGTCCCTGGCCGCCGGAGTGCGCCAATATAAAAAAATCCAAATAACCCTTGACGAACCCCAATTTTTCCTGTATAGTTGTTTATTAGAGTTTAAGAGATGCTAATAAAGGATTCAGAGAGATTGTTTAGCAAGCCGGAGTTTCTTAGCTTTCAGAACCGCTCGCCCATTCGTAGGAATGGGGAGCGGTTCTTTTTTTGTTTGTTAAGCGATTAACGACAACATTACATGGTACTCGCAATCGGTGAAAATGGCGGGTAGTCTAGCCCTTAATCGAGGGGGAGGACGACTCATGAAACATCGGTTGATTCGATTAAGTATTGAAGGACTAGCTAGTTTCTTGATCATCACGGTCTTATTGTCGATGAGTATCTCTGGGGCTTACGCTTACGTACACACTGAACACATGAACACGTATACCTTGAATATTTTTGGTTTGGGGTTTTATCGGATTTTTCATTCGGCAGGCAAAATCAGTGGGGCGACACTCACTCGGGGAATGAGTATCATCTGGCTGGTGGGGTCGGTAACGCTCTGGAGTCTCAGCGAATGGCGCCACCACTGGATTTCACGGTGACCCAATCTTGACGCCCAACATTCGGTTAGTGACTGACGTAATTACCACTGAATGTTTGGGGTTCTTGGTGATTTAGCCTATCATGGGCCTCGAATCGAGTAGGGGGCGAGTTCATGAAATCCACGACACAGCGGTTGTCTGCTCTGGGGATGTTGATGACCCTGGGCATTGTGTACGGGGACATTGGGACGTCACCATTGTACGTGATGAACGCCATTATCGGTGCGGCTGGTCACCAAGAAATGACGGCCAGCACCCCGGTGATGTTGGGGAGTATTTCGTTGATTTTCTGGACGTTGATGCTGATTACGACGATTAAATATATCTTATTGGCTATGCGGGCCGATAACCGGCATGAGGGGGGCATCTTTGCCCTTTACGCCTTGGTTCGCAACCACATGCGTTGGCTGATCATTCCCGCACTGATCGGTGGTGCGGCACTGTTAGCGGATGGGACGCTCACCCCGGCCGTGACGGTAACGTCGGCAATCGAAGGCCTAAAGGGGCAAACACTGGGGCCGTTCCATTTTAGTGCCACGCAGGGCTGGGTCTTGGCGGTGGTGACGGGCATCTTGCTGGGACTCTTCTTAATTCAGCGCTTTGGGACGGAATTGATTGGGTGGTCGTTTGGCCCCCTGATGTTCATCTGGTTCGGGTTTCTCGGTGCCGTAGGGCTAGTCAATCTACTGACGGTGCCGACACTGTTGCGGGCATTGTCGCCGCTGTATGCGGTCCAGTTTCTATTTAGTCCGATTAACCGCCAGGGAATCTTTATCCTGGGGAGCGTCTTTCTGGCGACCACTGGGGCCGAGGCGCTGTACTCAGACATGGGTCAGGTGGGCAAACATAACATCTACGGCACCTGGCCGTTCGTGTACCTAACGTTGATGTTGAGTTATCTGGGTCAAGGGGCCTGGGTGATTCGTCATCCGGCGCAACTCATGGCGACCCGGTCGGTCAATCCGTTCTACGCGATGGTTCCCGCTCGCTGGCGGTTGTTTGCCATCGTGATTGCTACGTTGGCGGCCATCATTGCGTCGCAGGCGTTGATTACCGGCTCCTTCACACTCGTTCATGAAGCCATGGGTCTCAAATTGTTGCCGCGACTCCGAATCAAGTTTCCGGGTCACGTGAAGAGCCAACTCTACATTGGCACCGTGAACTGGCTGCTGTGTGCGATTACCCTGACGATTGTCTGGTACTTCCGCACGTCTAGCCATATGGAAGCGGCCTACGGGTTGGCCATCACGGTAACCATGTTGATGACGACGGTGCTCTTACACGCCTTTCTCCGCAAACGACATCACAAAGGGCTGGCGCGGGTGTTTATCATCTGCTTTGGCCTTTTGGAAAGTCTGTTTCTCTTGGCCAGCCTGGTTAAGTTCGTTCACGGAGGGTACGTCACGCTGATTATTACGCTGCTGATTCTGACCGTCATGGTGTTCTGGTATTACGGCAATCGTCGCAGGGACGCGCACCTGGAGGAAAAGGAGGACGTGTCCTTGTTAGACTTCCTGCCACAGCTGCAGGCGTTGAGTCAGGATGAAAGTGTGCCCCCATTTGCCACGAATCTGGTCTATCTGAGCAATGTGGCGGACGACTACGCTATCAAGCGGGCGGTTATTTATTCCATTCTTGATCAGCAGCCTAAACGTGCGCGGGTCTATTGGTTTGTGACGGTGAATGAGGCGGATACGCCCTATGAGTGTTCGTATACCGTGGAATCGCTGGGGACCCGCAATGTGATGAACGTGCAACTCTACCTGGGCTTCAAGAAGCCGCAACGGCTCAACGTCTATCTGCGCCAAATCGTCAATGACCTGTTGGCGGAGGGGGTGCTGGACGACCAGGCGCCGCGATACTCTAGTATGCCGGAGCGACGGGTTGGCAACTTTAAATTCGTTATCTTAAATCAGGAGTTCCAGGACTTGGGGGTACAAGGTAATCTGCCATCGTTAGATCGATTGCTGATTGGTGGTCGGCTGTTGTTGCAGCGAATCACGCTGTCACCTAAGCGTTGGTACGGACTGGAATTTAGCGACGTGGTCGAAGAGAAAGTTCCCTTGTTTATTGGGCAAACGCCAGACCGAACTCTGCGGCGACGTGGGTAAAGACAGATGTTAGCTGCGCTCCGCCTGTTGTGGGGACGCGGGGACGCTTCAGCCGGAGAACGGGCTTCTCGCTCGATTTGAAGCCATGATGAACCCGTGTCTTCAAAGTCGCCCGTGGTGTAAAATGGCAAAAAACACCAGTTAACGCCACCTTCACAGCTGGCTACATCCCTGACCGCCTCCAGCTCTGACTATGTTTTGGCGTAGTCGGGGCTGAGGGGTTGCATGTATCCATTTATGACGGACTATCTGATTACAAATTGGTGAGCAATAAACCTCTATGTAAGCCGAGAGGTCGCCAGATACGGGCTCAGGCGCGTCGTTCTGCTTAGTCAATAGGTGGTTTTCCTGCTGGCTTAGCGGAAGACCAAGCTTGGAGACTCGGCGTTTTCGAGGCTTCAAGTTGTGTCCGCACCGTTCCAGCCCATATCTGGCGGCCGGTAAGGCGACGGCTCACACTAGGTTGCTAAATTTGCATAGTTAAGTTGAAAATTTCTTCAAAAAAAGGGGGCCACGACAACAGTCGTGACCCCCTAAAATGTTTAATTATGAATTAATCTTCGTCTGTAGCGGTTTTGCTGTTAGCTGAACGCTTTTGGGCGTTGTAGTAGAAGATCCAAGCCACAGCTCCGAAGAAGATTGGCCCGATGATGGTCCAGAAGGCCGTCATGTAATCGTGATCCATGATGGGTTCCAGGCAGGTGAAGCCAATCCCACCAACCAAGATGATCAGGACGACCGTCACAATGAGGTTCGTCCAGAATTTGTTTTTGAAGACTTCAAATGGCCGTTCCAAGTCGGTCCGACGCTTGAAGAATGGGAAGGCCCCAATCAAGAATAGATATGGGAAGGACGTTGAAACGTTCCCCATGTCGGTCAGAATCAGGTAGAACTTGTTGGCGGCGTTCCCACCAAAGGCAACGAAGAAAATGAAGATGGCAACCACGATGGCTTGCAGCCACATGGAGAAGGCGGGCATCCCTACGGCGTTTAACTTGGTCATCCGCTTTGGCCAGAGCTCTGGTGAAGATCCCATGATGAAGGACTTCAGTGGTGAGTAGACCAGCACGAAGAAGGAACCCAAGTAACCCATGAACATGCTTAACCCGGTCAATCGTGCTAAACTGTGGCCAATGATAACGGCCGTCCCGTTAGACAGGTGCATGGCGTGACCAAGCACGAGCCCTAAGTTGTTCATCAAGACGTAGGTGATGTTCCCCAGGTTGACTTGGTTCTTACCCAAGACGTCGCCCCAGTTAGCACTGATTCCCCAGAGGAAGATGGACAGTGAGTACATAATCGTAATGGCGATGGTGGAGATGATCAACCCCTTAGGGAAGGTCTTTTCAGGTTTCTCCATGGAGTCGGTGATGCCCCCCATAGACTCCATCCCGGCGTAGGCGAAGACGGCGTAAGTGACAAACGACATCAGGGCCATGGGTGAAGAGAATTGTGGATTAGGTGAGGCGATGAAACTGTGAACCCCATTGATGGGTTCAGCTAAGTGACCGCCATTTAAAATCAAAATGACAAAACTGGCAATGATAAAGATTCCGGTCAAAAACATGACGAACAGCCCACCTAAAGCGGAGATGCGGGCCACGGAGCTAACCCCCTGGGTGGCGAAGAAGGTCACCGCCAGGATCCAGACGATACCGAGCAAACCAATCGTTTGCGTCGAGGTCAGTCCTAAGAAGGACCAAGTCTGTGTCTGGTCACTCCCGGAAATCAACGTGGAAAGGGGGATCCAAACCTTCGTCGACGTGGAAAGCATCCAGATGATCCAGGATGATAACCAGATGAAGGTCCCAATGAAGGCCCACTTTTCACCGATCGAACCGGTCAACCAGGAATAGATTCCACCCCGAGCTTCTTTGAAGGCGGACCCATATTCGGCCAGCATCAAAGCACTCGGTAGGAAGAACAGTAAGGCAGCGAGGACGTACCAGATGATACTGGCATAGCCCATTTGGTCGTAGGCCACGGTCGTGTTGGCAAAACCGTAGATGGCCGAGAAAATCATTAAGATCAGACTAGATAGTCCAATCTTCTTTTTATTAGTCATGTGTATAATATCTCCCATTTATATGTGGTGAAGGGGGTAACCCTTACCCGTGTTTATAAGTTCAAATCCTGATGATAATTGAGTGGACCAAGGTCCGTCGCTTGAGTGATCAACGTTGCAGCTAAGTCACGATAGCGCTGAATTCCCAATGCAGCGTTCGTGGCTCCCTGTTGCGTCAAGTAGTCGTTCAACTCGGAACCGTGCAGGCGTTGGCCGACCTGGTCCGTCTGTTGGACAGACTGTTTAAAGGCGATGCGGAGGTCTTTTTGAACGGCGCTAACCGTTGGCCAAGCCTCATGGTAGTGTGCGTCGGTCAGGACACTGATCAACTTGTAGACCCAGTAAGCGGAATCCGCGTCATAGATCTCCTTACCCAAGTGGTAGGCTGCCGGGGTACTGGTAATACCGGCGTAGAATGGAACGTAAACGCTTTGCGCAGCGACCCCCATTGCCAGCCACTGAATACCGGCTAACGCTGGGTCCATGTTGGGCCGCAGCTGCAGGACGTGAGATTCCTGGGTCTTTGCTAGGCTGATTGGGCGGAAGCGGTGTTTTTCAGCGACGGAACCGTTACCCACGGGATCAAACGGGGTTTCTTCGTAATGACTACTCAAGTAGGCCTGAGCGTCATCGACGGCTAGCAGCCGGTCAGCGTATTGAATAAAGGGTAGGTCAAACGACTGGGGTTCAGCGTTGACACTAGGCGTCAGTGTTTTCTGACCGTACCAGACCCGTGGCGTGTTGTAGTAGAGGTCCGATTGATCCTGGGTCCCAAAGATGTCACGCCAAATGAATCCGTGACTGTGTGGATTCAAGTGGTTAGTAGCCACGAATTCCTGCAGGTGGCGAGCAAACATGAAGTTGTCGGCGTCATTGAAGTCAATGGCTTGAATGGCCATCTGATTGGCAACAACGGCGTACCCGTTAGCGGGGATGCGTTGGGCGACCCAGTAGTGGCCCGCACCGGTTTCAAGGTACCAGGCTTCGGTCTGATCGGCAAACAGGATACCGTTGGATTCACAGGTTCCATAATGTTCGATCAATTGGCCCAGCCGGGCGACCCCTTCTCGAGCGGTATGGATATAAGGAAGAACTACGGTAACCATAGCCTCTTCTCCGATACCATCCTTGACCAGGGGGTCGGCCCCCAGTACCCGTTCATTAGAATAGGTACTTTCGGTTGCACTCATGGCCACCCCGTATTCATTGAAGCCATCTTCTTCGAACAGACCGAACTTGGCTGTCCATTCGGGGGTCGCCGTATACTTGGCGGCATGGTCAGGCAACGGCATAGTAAAGCCATTGTCCGTGCTAGTAAAGGTCTGCGGCGTTGTGGCCGTTTGAGCTGGGTGAACGACAAAGTGTTTAGGCCAGGCAGCCTTTGCATCTTCATTGCGGCCAATGATGACCGAGCCGTCCATGGTCGCTTGAGGACCAATTAAGATACTCGTACAAGCGGAATAATTCATGGGAGCGCTCCTTTCAATGTCTGAATAAAATCACGCTCTCTATTCTAGCATTTTTAGCGGGAATTGCGGCCGTTTTACAAGGATTATTTTATAAAATTGCTTGATTTTGCGATAAAAATAAATATTTATACACCGAATACGCGGGCAAACATGGGACATTTGGGAAAATCTCTCAGTAACTGTCTGAGAAAAGTGTTCGGTTTCGCTAGTAAAGCCGGGGGTGTTGTGGTTAAATGAGTAGGATAAAGCAAGAGAAGAAAGGGGCATACGAAAAGCATGAAGTTTAATCTTCGTAAACGAGAAATTGGAAAGAACGTCCTAATTGTGGTGTTCGCATCCATCATTAACGTGGTTGCCTTGAACGACTTCCTGATTCCCGGAAAAATATTCAGTGCCGGGATCAATGGTATTGCTCAAATTGTGGCGATGTTATTGGATACGGTGGGTGTTCACCTCAGTACTGGTTGGTTTATCTTACTCTTCAACATTCCCATTGGGTTGTTGGGGTGGTTCAAGGTTGGCCGGAGCTTCACGTTTTATTCCATCCTGGTTGCCCTGCTGACGTCTATCTTGGCGATTGTCATGCCAGTGGTCAATATCTCGGATAACCCGCTACTAGGAGCCTTATTTGGGGGAATCTTGACCGGTGTTGGAGTGGCTTACCCACTGAAAAATGGTTTCTCAACTGGTGGGATGGATATCGTGGCGGTCGTACTGGAGAAGACGACTGGTCGGACGATAGGGACGCTGATGATGGCCATAAACTTTGCCATCGTCTTAGTTGCTGGTGCCTTATTCGGTTGGCAAAGTGCCCTATACACCATTATTTCCATCTACGCGATGTCACGGGTGGTTGATAGCATTCACACGCGTCACCAAAAGCTGACCGCCTTTATCGTGACGACCAAGCAAGATGAAGTGATTACGCAACTGAACTCAACACTGATTCGGGGAATTACGGTGATTCCTTCATTTGGCGCGTACACACGGACGAACGGTGCGGTGCTAATGACAGTTATTTCGCGGTATGAACTTTATACATTGGAGCGATCGGTGAAGGAAGTTGATGAACACGCTTTCGTCAACCTGGTCAACACCGTCGATATTGAAGGAAACTTCTACAACGAAAAGGAACAATTGAAATTACGGCAAACCTCACAGGAAAGTAAGTAGTGGTGATTGCCTCTCTGTATAAGTAACGTTATAATGATGTATATACTGAATATAGAAGGGGACGAGTTTCATGCCAATCGTTAACATCGATTTAATTGCCGGTCGCTCACAGGACCAATTGAAGGCCCTCGTTCAGGACGTTACTACCGCAGTTACCAAGAATACGGGTGCGCCAGCTGAACACGTTCACGTCATCTTACGGGAGATGCAACCCAACCGTTACGGGGTTGCTGGCGTTCTTAAGAGCGACGAAAAGTAAAAAATATTTGTGAAAACTTATAAACCGCCACCAACCCTGTTACGTCGGAGTTGATGGCGGTTTCATTTTTAAAAAAGTTTGGCGTTAGCGTGACTTTTCGGTATACTGGTAACAAGTGTGAAATCACGGCAGAAATCGGCCGTTGCTAACAACGAATGAATGGAGAGTCGAACGATGAATGATCAACAATACATGATGGCAATTGACGAAGGGACGACGAGTACCCGGGCTATTTTATTCGACCGGCACGGCCAGATTGCTGGACAGGCACAGCGGGAGTTTCATCAATACTTCCCCCAACCAGGTTGGGTCGAACATGACGCCAACGAAATCTGGAATGCGGTGCAATCTGTTATTTCTGATGCGCTGATCGACTCCGACGTGCAACCATACAAGGTGCGCGGTATCGGAATCACCAACCAACGGGAAACGGCAATCATTTGGGACAAGAAGACTGGCGAGCCCATCTACCACGCGGTAGTTTGGCAATCAAAGCAAACCAGTGAAATCGCCGACCGTCTGAAGGACGAAGGCTACCAAGAAAAGATCCATCAGAAGACGGGATTGGTGATCGACTCGTACTTCTCCGCGACTAAAATTCGCTGGATCTTAGACCACGTCCCCGGCTCACAGGAACGTGCTGAACGCGGTGAACTGCTATTTGGGACCATTGATACCTGGATTCTTTGGAAGCTCACGGGCGGGCGGGTACACGCCACCGACTACACGAATGCCAGTCGGACCATGTTGTACAACATTCACGACTTGAAGTGGGATGACGACATCTTAAGCTGGTTGGATATTCCAGCTGCGATGTTGCCAGACGTTCGGTCATCTTCTGAAATTTACGGTTATACCGCTGGGTACACGTTCTCCGGTGTGCAAGTGCCAATTGCCGGAATCGCTGGGGACCAACAGGCGGCCTTATTCGGGCAAACGGCTTTTGATAAAGGGATGATCAAGAACACCTACGGAACCGGGGCGTTCATCGTGATGAACACTGGGACCGAACCAACGCTGTCTCACAACGGGTTACTGACCACGATTGCTTATGGCTTGAATGGTGAGGTCACTTACGCATTGGAAGGGTCCATCTTCGTTGCGGGTTCTGCTATTCAGTGGCTGCGTGATGGGATGCGGTTCTTTGAACACGCCAGCGAATCGGAAAAGATGGCCGTGGATGCCAAGACGACTGGAAATGTGTACGTTGTACCTGCCTTTACTGGGTTGGGTGCTCCATACTGGAACCAGGAAACACGGGGGGCCGTCTTTGGCCTGACTCGTGGGACCACCCGGGAACAGTTTGTCCGGGCCACGGTTGAAGCGATTGCGTACCAGACGCGAGACGTGGTGGACACCATGAGCGCCGAAACGGGGCTGGACCTCCAGTCGCTGAGCGTCGATGGTGGGGCCGCTAACAACGACTTCTTGATGCAGTTCCAGGCGGACATTCTGAATACGCCGATCAAACGGGCAGCCATCAACGAAACGACCGCTTTAGGGGCCGCTTACCTGGCTGGTTTGGCCGTTGGTTTCTGGCCAGACATGGACACCATCCGGAAGATGCACGAGTCACGTGATGAATTCGTTCCTAAGATGGACGAAGATAAGCGGGCTCATTGCTACCGTGGGTGGCAAGCCGCTATCAAGGCTACGCAAGCTTTTGAACAAGACTAAATTTTAATTTTAACCAGTTGACGCTATTTGCATCGGCTGGTTTTTTATTTACGACGTAACGACGATAGTTGACCCAGTATGTGACTACGGTTGGCCAGGGCAGCGCTTCACTGTGGGGACCGAGGCAAGCCTGAGGAGCGGTCTTTCCTCTCAACTTTGGGTCTCGATAGCCCACGAGTCCCAAAGCTCGTCCCACGCTGTAGATTGACCCAAAATGTCAATCAACACTGTCGACACTGCGAGGCGCCACCCTGGCCGTCGGAGTGCAGGGTGTGAATCAATTCAGTGGGTGAAACGAAAGTAGGTGACAAATTATGGTTGGATTTCGTTAGTAAGAGTATGGGAGCAAAAAAACCACACTGACCCAACAATTGTCGGATCGGTGTGGTGCTCAGTAGTGGCTTATTCGGCCAATTTTAAATAATTTTCCAAGTAGTTGGCCAGACCATCGTGGTCGTTATCTAACGTTGTCACGTCCTGGGCCAGGTTCTTGATGGGCGTTGTGGCATTTTGCATGGCCACGCCCCAACCGGCGTAGTCGATCATGGCCGAGTCGTTGTGTTCGTCGCCAAAGGCAATGATGTTCTTCCGTTCCACGTGGAAGTGGTGCGCCAGCACTTCTACCCCAGTGGATTTTTGCACACCCTTGGCGCCTAATTCTACCACGGAGTTCGGACCACCCCAAGGAGCGGCGTCAATTTCGTCGCCGAAGTTCAGGTTTAAGTAGCTGAGTAAGTGTTCCTGATGACTACGGTCAACCGCGATGGTCAAGCTGGTTGGGTTCTCCAACAATGTCTTCTGGTTGAGAATCTGGTTACTCTGCAGAACAGAGGGGAAGAAGCCGACTTCCACCGGTTGGTCCCGCACAGCCAAGAAGAGGTTCTTACCTTCGGCAGCAATCATGTTGATGCCGAATTCCTGACGATGGGCCAACAGGTCTAGGGCAATTTCCTTATTGAACGTGTACTGATACTCATCACGCCAATGGTGGTGGGGGACGTGCCCCAGGCTACCGTTAAAGTTGATCATGGGACTGTCCAGTTGTAACTCGTCGTAAATGTCGGCAGAGATTCGGTTTGGACGACCAGTCACAATGCTGACATAGTGTCCGGCTTCACGCGCCTTGGTCAGAACAGCTTTGGTTTTCGGACTGATTTGAGATGCCGCGTTGAGGGTGGTACCATCCAAGTCAATGGCAATTAGTTTGCGTTCCATAGAGAACACCTCACAATATATTTTATATTTAAGTCGTACATTTTGAAAATGAACTAGCCCTTTTAACTTACCATAGTTTGCCCAAAGTTGCGACTATTTCACTCGCCGGTAGAGTAGTGTTCTGGTCTGAAAACGGGTATAATAAGTGAGTTGAAAAAATGGCTGAAAGACATATATTGCTATATACAAATAGTTAGTTGCAACTAACAAAATGGAGGAATAATGGTGAATCTACCTGAAGACTTTATCACAAAATACCGGGGACTCTTGGGCGACCAAGCGGATGACTTTTTTGCTAGTTTTGACGCGGAGAGTCTATCTGGTTATCGGGTCAATCCGGCGCATCATCACTTGCCTGAACGGCTTACGGCGACGCCAACGGTGCCATATGAAGCTCTGGGCCATTATGGAACTGTTAGTGGGCGGAGCCTGATGCATCAAAGCGGGGCCGTTTACAGTCAGGAACCAAGTGCCATGTTCGTCGGGGCAACGGCGGCGCCAACCCCTGGTGAACGGGTATTGGACCTCTGTGCAGCTCCTGGTGGCAAGACCACCCATTTAGCTAGCTATTTGCACGGGACCGGGTTACTGGTCACCAATGAAATCAATCGCAAGCGGGTTAAGGTGCTGGCAGAAAACGTGGAACGATTCGGGGTACAATCAGCTGTCATTTTAAATGAATCGCCCGAACGGCTGAGTCCCGTTTTTCCAGATTACTTTGATAAGGTCCTGGTGGACGCTCCTTGTTCTGGGGAAGGTATGTTTCGGAAGGACCCGGATGCCATGTCGTATTGGTCACTGGATTACGTGCAGGAGTGTGCTGATCGGCAGCAACAGATCATGACTGAGGCTCTGAAGATGGTCAAGCCAGGTGGGCAATTGATTTACTCGACCTGTACCTTTGCCCCAGAAGAGGACGAACAAATGATGGCGTGGGTCCTTGAAAAATTCCCTGAATTTCATTTGGTTCAAATTGAAAAGACCGGTGGCGTGATCGATGCCAAGCCTGAATGGGCGGATGGCAATCCAGAATTGACTAAGGCAGCCCGCCTATTCCCACATTTGATGAACGGGGAAGGTCACTTTGTGGCTAAGCTTGAACGTGATGAAGTTGCGGCAACTACGCCACGTGGCACTGCTAAGTTGGGGACGCCATTGACCGGTGACCAAAAGAAACTGTGGCAAGCATTTGCCCAGGATGTTTTAGGCCAGTCACTGACCGGCAACCTAGTGACGGTAAAGGATCAGCTGTTCTTGACGCCAACGGACCTGCCTGATTTAAAACGGTGCCACGTCTTTCGGCCGGGTCTTCACCTGGGAACGTTTAAGAAAAACCGGTTCGAACCAGCGTACGCCCTAGCCTTGGCCAGTGACACGGCTCAGGTCAAACAAACGCTGGCCATCACGGATGAGCAGTGGCGGTCCTGGGTCCATGGTGAGACCTTCACGTTGACTGAAGCTCCTAGCAAGGGCTGGTATCTCCTGACATCGCAAGATCAACCCGTTGGTTTTGGGAAGGTGGTCGGCCAGACGGTGAAGAATTTCTTCCCCAAGGGCCTCCGGTTTACCGTGTACGATACTGATTTGAATTAGTTAAATGATTGTGGCAGTTCAGTAGGTGATTTCTCCTACTGACTTAGCAGAACGACGTGCCCGAGCCCAGATCTAGCGACCTCTTGATTTTGTACAGTGTGCTGCTATCAGTCAATTATAATAGTGATACGAGTAAAACTGCTGACGGTGATTGTACTGAAGCTGCAATTAGAGTCGGAGCAGGCTACTTCCCTGGCCGCCAGAGTACGACTATTTTGAAACTTAATTGATCAATAAAAACCACCCGTTAAACGGGTGGTTTTCTCGAGGGCTATAAGCCCTGGGTACCGGCCAGCGTCTCAAGGCGCT
>NZ_RHNO01000016.1 GCF_003946265.1 Levilactobacillus yonginensis | reverse complement strand
ATACAGAAAAGAGGTCCAATTCGAAAGTGAATTGAACCTCTGAAAATCCCTTCATCAACACCGGTTGACAAAGAGCCGGTTTTTCGGTGCTTAGAATAAGACCAAGTTTTAAGACTCGTGATTTTCGAGGCTTAAAATTGTGTCGGCACCGTTCCAGCCCATAGCTGGCGGCCGGCAAGGCGATTACCCACAACCACAGGTCAATTAAGGATTGACGACGTATAAAGGTTGCTCACCAGTTGCGACTCTGACCGCATTGTTAGCAACGATAGCAGCCATGGCATCTCGAGCCTCAACGGTTGCATTGCCGACGTGTGGTGTCAAAATGACATTGCTCAGTGCTTTAAAGCCATCGTCAACGTTCGGTTCAGACTCGTAGACGTCCAGAGCAGCACCGGCTAACTCACCCTGTTGTAGGGCGGTTAAGAGGGCAGCTTCATCGATCACGGGCCCCCGCGCAGCGTTGATCAACATGGCGGAGTTTTTCATTTGCTTGAAGGCGGTGGCCCCTAGCAAGTGATGCGTGTCTGGTGTCAGGGGACAGTGGATGGTTAAGATATCACTTTGCGCTAAGACTTCGTCCAATGTGCCATAGGAAGCATGCATACTGGCTTCCGTAGCGGCTGGTAGGGGATGACGTTGGGTGTAGATGACCCGCATATCAAACGCGGCTAATCGTTTTGCGACCGCCTGACCAATCTGGCCCATACCAATGACGCCTAAAGTCTTACCTGCTAATTCGTGGCCCAGGAAGAAAAGTGGGGACCACCCGGCAAAACCTTTGGTCCGCATCAGCTGGTCACCTTCAACGATCCGGTGGGCCAGGGCGATAATCAGACCGGTCGTTACTTCAGCCGTGGAGGTCGTAGAGACCTTGGGGGTGTTGGTGACAGGGATGCCTTTACTCTTGGCGTACGCCGTGTCGATGTTGTTAAAACCAGCACCGTAGTTGGCAATCAGTTTTAACTGGGGTGCTGCATTGATAACGTCTTGATCGACCTGAGTTGATAAGGGTGTAATCAGGGCGTCAACGTTGGCGACGTGCTGCAAGAGTTCAGTCTTGGTAATCAAGCCATCACCGCTATAGCTTTCAACTGTTAGGCCCGCCTGATTTAGAATATCGAGGGCCGACTGGGGAATTGGTGCGCTGACAAATACACGACTCATACATGTCACTCCTTCATTGAATAGGTACTCCCTCTATTGTATTCGCTTTCATTGGAGAAAGCACGCCATCCGGGATTTATCGTCGAAATGTCGAGGCAAACGTGGTAAGCTTTTAACAGCGATTCTGAGAAAGGGGCGGGATGACCTTGAAAGTTGTGACCACCATATTAATGGTTTTGCTGACTGCCGGCCTGGTAGGCGGGACCCTTTGGCTGATGTTGAGTTTATCGTTAGTGGCTTGGCTGGAGGCCTTGCTAGGGTTTGCCGGGTTAACGCTCAGTACATTGGTGAACCTGGGGCTATTTTGGTTTTTATGGCCACGGTCGACATCACTTGAGTCTGAGGACTCAGACGAGGACGAATGAGGATAAAAAATAGTGAGACAAAAGGCAATTAGTCAATCAGCATTAACAGCGATAGACGAATAATCTTGGTATGGGATTGCTCGTTTATCGGGGCTAAGCGGGGTTGACTGCCTTTTGTCACACGTTTCGACTATGTATATTTGGCGGGTAAAAAGAGCCTGAGACTTTGTTCCCTAACCCAATAAAAAAAGCCATTACGAGAAATCGCAATGGCCAAAGAGTAAGGTTACAACATAATTGGGGGATTATGTTGTAAAAAATTTCATCTACTTTGGGGGAGTAAAATGAAATCTGTCTGTTGAATGAGGACAGAAGCCTCACGAACAAGCTAAACTTGCCCGCAACCATATAGTACCGCATTCTATATAAAAATGCTATTAAAAAATAAATAATTCATAAAATCGATTTGGCTAACTAATATAAAGCAACGTTTTGTCGCTTATTAATAGGCTTTGTCCGAGTTAGTTAGCCAGCATAACAAAAAAGAGAGGGCGAATATTGTGCAAAAGAATCAGCCAAAAGTCGGGAGTTTCATGAGTTGGGGTTGGATCATCCTGATGGTATTTTTAGTCAGTGTCGTGCAATTACCACTGCTTAAATTAAACCACGGAACGATACTTGATCGGGGAATGTGGGCCGTAATCTACCTATTAGGTTTCGCAGTCACAATTGCTATTGGTGGGTGGGAATATCACAGGCTTCATCCTAAATGGCAACGTCTAACTGGCCAGGATTGGGGCTTAATGATCAAAGGCTATGCGTTTATGATTTTTGCGGAAATCGTGTTGGGTTTATTGAACAAGCTACTCTACCATGAAACGAGTACCCAGAACAATCAGACGATTACGACTTTGATGGATCGCGGCACACTGACAATGGTGCTTCTAGCAGTAACGGCGGTCTGTGCGTCGCCAATCATCGAGGAGCTGACGTTCCGAGGTCTGTTAATTGACGGCTGTTTCTCAGCAAAGTCATTTTGGCTACCCATTGTAATCAGTGGGATTATTTTTTCCATTCCCCATGCCAGTAATAATCCCGTGAGCTGGATTATTTACGCCGTGATGGGCGGAACGTTCGCCTATGTTTATAAACGGACTGGTAAGTTGCAGAGTACGATTCTGATGCACGCTTTTAATAATTTGATTGCGGTTGCGATTATGCTAATGACGCTTGGACATTGATTGGCATCAGGCCTATAAGTGTTATAGCCATTAACTAAATAAGAACCGATTTGGTGGAAAACGAATACACAAGAAGCGGGCCAGTGGGGTCCGCTTTTTTGGTGCAAACAAGGTCGTTCCATTACGACGGTGCTAATTGGTTGTAGAATTTGGTAGCTAGTCCACCTGGTTGAACGCAAAAAAATAGGAATCAGCGGCCGGATGGTCGTTGGTTCCTAAAAATTAATCTTGGTCGACTTCTTTAGCAATCAGCCGTTGATGACTCACCGTATCCAATTGATCTTTAACGGTGACTAATTCAGTCATCATGCTATCAATTTCATTGTCAGTCATTCCCAATAACGTTTGGCATTGGCCAATCCGGGAATAAACTTCATCACGTTTAGCTTCAGCGGTTTCAGTCAAATGAATGAGCACTTGTCGTTCGTCAGTTCGACTTCGAACACGTGTGACCCATCCTTGTTTTTCAAGGCGCTTGAGGAGGGGAGTTAACGTCCCACTATCAAGCTCAAGGCGTTCACCAAGTTGATGAACCGTCAACGGTGCATCTTCCCAGAGCACCAGCATTGCAATGTACTGCGGATAAGTTAAACCAAAGGGTGCCAACGCGCTTTGGTAGAAATGATTAAATTTTTTGCTGGCTGAGTAGATAGAGAAGCATAGCTGTTCGTCCAGCAAAACTGGGGAAACTTTGGGCATGGCACAGGCCTCCTTTCAGATACTTTCGAAGAGTATTGTATACAATTAAATTGCCACTGGCAAGCAATAAACCTTTATTTATTGATATTCTAATGAACCGTTAACGAAAAAGAACTAATGCATGACCACAATTTCACGATAACGTTACCTCAGAATAAGTATACAGTAGAGTGATAACCAATCACAATGATTATTGATAAAATAAGTATTTATTTATCAAAAAGCTTGTTTTACGCCATTTTTGCGGTAGAGGCCAGCTAAAATCAGGCAAAAATTAAGGTTGAATCAACCAAATAATTCCGGTTTGATTTATTCTTAAAAGGTCCCATCGTCACTGTAACGAATTATCAAAAATGACACTAAAATTAAGCTAGCATCATGATAAGTTAGTTATCTTTCTAACCAATCTAAGTATAGCAGACCTATTGTAAAAGAAAAGTAAAATTAGTGAAATTATACAAAGAAATCCCGTCCTGAGTGACTTCCTGACAAAAGGTAACCTCACAATGTGAAAACTTTATCAGGCGATAGTTTTGTTTGCTATTAGGGATTGTTAATATCCAATAAGTAACACGGGGGAATCAGTTGCGTACCTATACAATTATACTTGATATTTACTATAAATCAGGTACAATGAGGGTGTAATCAAACTATCCAAATCAACGAATGTGTGAGTAAAATATTTTATAAACGATTTGATTTAGAAAGTTGAGTTTGACTAGATATCTGCTAATTCGATTAATTTAATCTATGTGCTTACTAGGGAAGCCACTTACATATAGTGGCAAACTTCACAAGGAGGATGTTATCATGATGAAGCGTGTTTTGGGTGAATCTAAGCAACATTACAAGGGTTATAAGGCAGGGAAACGCTGGGTTTTTGCCAGCATTACGGTTATTTCGTTAGGATTAGGTGTGACGGGTGTTAGTACGACTGCCAAAGCAGATGCGGCTACAGACGGTCCGGCTGAATCGGCTGCGGTTGGTGATCAAGCTGCCAAACCTGAACAGCAAGTTAGCTTGCCCAAAGCGGGTGACCAAGCAGAAGTATCTGGACAAAAGCAAAATGACGGTTCTGGCCAAGAACAAGATGAAAGCGCTAACAAAGAAGCGCCGGCAACGGAAAAATCTGAGCTAGAACAGCAACCCGCAGCCTCTGAAGCGGGAGACATTCAACAGCCACAAAAAAAGGAACAATCAGTTGTTAACCCGGTAAAAGAAGAGCAGACTGTTCGGAATGATGCTACTCTTAATCAGAAAACAGAAAATGTAAAATCTGACAATGCTCAGCAAGTAGCACCTAAAAAAATGGCCAGAATGGCGGCACCAGCAGCCCCTGTTTTATTGGGAACTGTGGCCGGTGATCAGGCAGATATTTATAATCAAGATGCATCAATCTGGTTGCCAGATGCCAACCTTCGTCAACTGATTGAAGATAATTTAAACTACCAGTATTATGGTGGGTCCCAAGCTATCAATGACAGCAACTTGTGGACTTGTGTGAACTATGCGGGGTTTAAGGCCGGCGTCAACGTTCGTGAGATCAGTGTCTCGGCTAAGGGGCCAATCACCGATTTGACTGGACTGGAGTACTTCACCATTTTGAATCAATTTGTTTTAGGTGCGGACACCTTCCAAGTACCTGAATCAGAAATGATTTCATTTGCATTTGCTCAAAACCTGACAGCTTTCCAGATTGATTTTAGCGGGACGACTTGGAACTCATCTGCCAATGAGACCGTCCAAAAGTACCTGTCCGGCAATCAAAAACTTCAATTTTTAAGTTTAACGCACTTGGATAGTACGGCAGCCGCAGCTGATGTGATGCCTGATCTGTCTAGTTATCAAGATCTGCAATTTATCGACTTGGTTCACGCTAACTTAAAGGGCACAATCGCTTCATATGCTTACCTGCCGAAGTTAAGCTTCTTCAGAGTAAACAATAACCAACTGACTGGAAGTATCCCAGAAATTGGGACGTGGACACCAGCATTGACCACGGTAGACTTCAGTGACAATTTGCTGACGGGTATCTTGCCTGATTTGAGTGCCGTTAACCTGCACTCGGTCGACTACGCTCGGAACATGATTGCAATGGGACTTTCGCCAGAATCCATTGCTAACAAAGAATATGGGAACGTTATTGCCAGCGGTCAATCCTTAAATGCTGGTAAATTTACATTGACGAACAGTCAACCGAGTCTTGATCCAGTTACCAATGTCATCAGTTATCAAGACTTTACGACTGGTCAGGTAGATAAGACTGTGAAGAACACCATTGGTAACTTTGGCAACGGTGTGACGATTGTTTACACAACCGACAGTACGGCTGGTATTAAAGATTATCCAACTTGGGCAGCGACACAAACGGATGCCTCCAGCTGGTTCAGCGTGGTGGCTGATCCAAAGAATGCGCAAGGCTTCTCACTGGTAGCCAACAATAAGGCAAAGTCCGGCAACTATGTTGTTCGGGTGATGACGGCTGGTGATACCAGTGGTCAATACAATGCTTGGGTGGCCTTTACCGTTGACAACCAAATGACGACGCCACCGGTTGACCCAGGGACGCCGGAAACACCTACGCCGGGTGAAACGACTGGGACGGTCACTATCGTCAACGTTGATGAAAATGGCAACGTGCTTAGCCAGCGGGTACAAACTGGAACCGTTGGTGACAGCTACACGGTTAAGGCGGACAGTATCAATGGTTATCAAGTGAATGGTAGCGGTCAAGCTTCTGGCGTTTACACGGCTAATGGGACGACGGTGACCTTCACCTACAGTGCTGTCACGACTGGTGGCGGTGCAGCTACGGTTGATCCAACAGATAAGCCAGCTACTAAGAAGACCGGGCAAACGGTGAAGAAGAGTGCCAGTGGTCAAGCCGCAGTTGTCGCTAGTGGCCATCAAAAAGGCCAGAGCACGGTTGTTGGTTCGCAGGTTACTCGTGCCGGTCAAGGTGCTCAGGCGGTTAACTTGGCAACCGGTGGTCAGAGCATGGCCAAGCAGTCAGCCAAGACGACTTTACCACAAACCAATGAACAATCCAGTGTCGGTATCGTTGCTGCTGGGTTAGCTTCCCTGTTGGGGGCACTAGGTTTAGCTGGTTGGCAAAAACGGCGTCATGAATAAGCTGAAGAATTTATAACCATGAAAGTCGGGACGATTGTCCCGACTTTTTTAGTAGCAATTAGACTAGTAGAGATAAGTATCGGTTGAGGTAGCCTCCTGGCTTTTCTTATTGTCGCTGGTTGGAGAAGTCGGTATACTATAAATATTGAGGAGGGTGCGTATGGATCGTTGGCTACCATATGGCGTTGTCAGCCTGATTTGGGTTAGCTTGATTTTTCGGACAATTTCACGGCGACAGTATCGGCTGGCGTTGTGGTGGTTGGGTTGTTGGGGGCTAGCCAGCTTAACCTGGACGCCCGTGGCCTTGAACTTTGGGGGGACCGTTGGTGAAATTACAACTCACTGGTGGTTTGGTGGAATCTGGGTCATTCATCCTTTGCAGGCTGCTAGCATGGACGCCTCGTTTTGGCTGAACATTTTGATGACAGTACCTCAAGGCGTGCTGTGGCAATTAAACCATTACCAGAGTCGTTGGCGGCAGTGGTTTGTGGTTGGCTTCGCAACGGGACTGACATTGGAAGCTGGTCAGGCCCTTGGTAATTGGGCGGTCAGTCTGGGACGGTGGGTTGATATTAATGATGTTATTACCAACTGCCTGGGCGTTATGATTGGTGCGGCAAGTTGGCGGTTCGTCCAGCGTTACCGGCAACAAAATTGAGAAGGCGTTTATTAGAGGAGGAAACACAATGTTTATGACCACTGGTGGGTTGAATCGGGCCCATGCAATTCAAGGAATTTTAACGGCGACGGCCCACACGATGTTACGGTCGGAGAAACCAGATGAATTTTCCCTGTTTGATGGATTATTTGATGAGGTGAAACAGGATCTGATGAAGCAAGCTCAGACAATGGGCGCGGATGGTTTGATTGAGGTGCGGTTCAATACCGAGATTGCGCAAATGAACGTCGCTCCTAAGTTTATTGTGGTTCACGGCTACGGAACGGCAGTTAAATTTCCAAATCAAAAAAAATCTGAATAAGGGGTTCCATTTTATACAGACTTAGTGTAATATATTATTTGTTGTTGAGTTGCCCCGATGGCGGAACTGGCAGACGCGCAGCGTTCAGGTCGCTGTTTGGGAGACCAAGTACAGGTTCGAATCCTGCTCGGGGCATTTTGGTAACATTTAGAAGATTTTCTAAAAAGAAGAAGCTCGGTAGACTAACGTTTACCGGGCTTTTTCTTTTTCAGTATCCATTAAAAAACATAGGAAAATTAAAAGACTTTGCGCAAATTCTGCGCGTGCATAAATTCGTGCATAAAATCCAGAGGCATGTAGTCCTTGCTGCTAAAGGAGTTTACTAGAATAATGACACGCTGCTTTTGCTCAGAATACTGTTTGTGCGGAATTTTGTGTAAGAATCATAGGGACGTACGAGAATGCACCGATTCACTTGATGGGGCATCATGAATAACTGATAAAAAGTCGTTCGTTGAATTTATTCAGCGAACGACTTTTTTTGTGTTTTTTAGGAAAAATATGTTTAAACGACGACCTCAGGGACAATGTCCTTGCCATTCCGGGACTCAGCAATAACAGCAATACTGTTGGAAGTTTTGACCGCGTAACCTAATAGCAGAACGTCATGGCCTTTTAATTGCAACGCAGCCTCACTAATGATGCGTTGATAGTTGCGAATCAAACGTTTTTCAGCCTTGGTAGCACTGTTATTTTGCAGATTGGTCCGGGCAGCTTCGACCTTTTTGATGGTGGCACGATTTTTAAAGATGACCTGAATCTGTTGGTGGGGGAGCTGGTCGCCCCGTTTGTCCTTTTTAGATTGATTGTCGACAACATCTGTTTCGACCTTAGCGGTGACCTCCGAATTGCCAAGCTTTTTGGTTACGTTGCGGGCAATTCTTTGGTTAGTCGCACTGGGCTTACCGGCCGATTTCACCTGACTGGTGCAGCCTGTCAGAGTGAAGAGGATGATGACAGCAAACAATGTTGAAAGCCATTTGTTCATGAGTGAGTGTCTCCTTATGTAAGTAAATGATGGACTTGATACCTTGCTTAATGGGTAATGAATCAAGCTAAACTGATTCTGGTGTCCTATTGTTAAGCATATCAAAAATATCAGCCAATAGGGCACTGAATTTATAAGTCGACTTATTTGTGGCGAGAGATAACGAGTGAGAAGTCAAACGGTTATCAGTGTTTAAATTTAGCAATTCAATCCCATATGAAACTATGAATAGAGAAAAGGGCACCAACAGTCAATTCTGTTGATGCCCTGATAGTTTAAATTAAAGTTTCTTCGAGACCGTGTAGCGCTCCGTCGTTGACGGTTGCTTCTTGTCTTTTAGTTGTTGTTCAGCTAAAAAGATATCAAATGAAGGTTCGCCGTGTTCGCTTTTAACGACTAAAACGTGGCCAGAATCAAGATGCCGATCACGGTAAATCTGGGCCGTTTGCACGGCTTCGTGATAATCATGAAAGTTACCAATTGAATTGCCTGGGTTGAATAATACTACTTCATCCATCGTTATCATTCCTTTCGAAGCTATCTGCTGATTTCATTATAGCGCATTTAGCTTGAAAACGATATCAATTTACAAGTTCTGGTCCATCGTGAAGGTCAGTTGGGACTGCTCAGCGTTGGCCTGAACGAGTTTAGCGGTCTGTTGGTGGATAGCCTGTGCTAGTTCGTCAGCAGTGGCCGCGTTGAACGATCCTAGGGTAGCAGACGTTGGTTGCTCAGCAGCATCCCCCAGCGTTAACCGATGCAGGCCAGCAATCTGGGTTTGCTTTTGAAAGTCAGAGAGCAACTTGCGGTTTTGATGGTAGTGATCTTCGCTCAAAACATCAAGCAATTTCGCTGCCCAGTAAGGGTTGGTCGGGCTATAGTCAGTGTTGTTCGCCGACCAAGCCGTCCCAAGTTGATCACCAGCTGCGTAGAATGGCACGTAGGGGCTGAACGCAGGATTGCCCAAGCACTGCCAAATAATGCCAGTCAGAAGGGGTGAAACGTGGCGGCGCAGCTGAAGAATGTGAGAGTTTTGCGTGCGAGCTAGTCCAACAGCTCTGAAGCGATGTCGTTCCTCATCTGTCCCGTGACCCAGTGGATCGAATGGTGTTTCTTGGTAATGAGATCCCAGGAAGGCTTCAACCTCCTCGATACTGATTTTATGTTCAGCGTGTTGAATGAAGGGGAGCTCCATACTGATGGGTTCCTCAAAGGCACTGGGCGTGAAGAGCTTGTGGCCGTACCAGACGCGCGGTGTGTTGTAGTGTGCATCGTCAGCGTTGTGCGTGCCAAAGATGTGTCGTGAGTTGAAACGGGTACCGTCCGGATTCAGGCGGTTAGCTTGAACGAAGTGGCGGATGTCTGGCGAGGTCATGTAGTTTTGGGCGTTTGTGAAATCGACGTCTTCAATGGCCAATTGGTTAGCGACCACGGCGTAGGCGTCATCAGGGATGCGTTGTGCGACCCAGTGATGACCGCTGACGATTTCCATGTACCAGACCTCCTCGGTATCACTGAAGAGGACACCGTTAGTTTCAGCTGCACCATTGGCAGTGATCAGGTCACCCAGTCGTTGAATCCCAGCTCGGGCAGAGTCAACGTAGGGGAGCACGACCGTCAACATGGCGTCTTCGGCAATGCCGTCGGTGACCAACGGGTCGATGCCAAGGACGTGGCTATTAGTATAGGCACTCTCGGTGGCGCTCATGGCCACGTTCTGGTCGTTGATGCCGCTCTCTTCATAGTAGCCTTCGCTGGGATCCGTGTCGGGCATGGAGGTGTAGGCAAAGCTGTGAGTTGGAAGCAGGGTGTGAAACCCATTATTTTTAGAAATGAAGTCTGAGTCACTAGCCGTACCGGCAGCATGTTTCAGGGCTCGTTTGGGCCAAATGGCGACGAAATTATCTTCGTTACGGGCAATGAGGGTGCTGCCATCAATGGTGGCCAGCTTGCCAGCTAAAAATGAGGTGCAGGCTTGGTGGGTGTGGCGGTTCATAGAATTCCTCCTTAAAGGTAATTAAGTTTTAGCGACTTACATGATAATACAATTTAAATTAGCCCAGGTGGTTACTTTACTGGACATTTTCTAACAAAATCGGCTAGTTAATCTGAAAGGTTGAAAGATAAATTTCTTGCCCCAATCTAGTATTAGAAAGCCTCAGTACTGCTAATTTGGTTGTGCGTCAAAAGTTAGGAATGTGAGGACACTTCAATCTGTGTGGCTGGCTACATTTCTAGTATCTGCTGCTTTGATTACTGTTAACATGCTAGTTGCTGTAAAATTTTACGCGCGTCAGTCTGCACAAACTAACAGATAACGGATTCTATGTTCAAAGCGTCAACAGGATACTGTGTAAGTCGAGAGGTCGCCAGATATGGGCTCAGGCGCGTCGTTCTGCTTGGTCAGTAGGTGTTTTGCCTACTGGCTTAGCAGAAGACCAAGCTTGGAGACTCGGATCTTTCGAGGCTTCAAGTTGCGTCCGCACCGTTCCAGCCCATATCTGGCGGCCGGTAAGGCGGAAGAAAACACTAATGTTGTTAATACAAGTTCAATTGGCAGTCAAAAGTCTTCAACATTTATCACTATAGCATAGATGAGATTGTTGAGCGGATTTCACCGGTTACCCGATTTAGTTTGCTATTATGAGTATAATGATGGTGAGGCCACTGGGATGGTGGCTTCACCGGTTATTTAGGAAAGGGAGATGTCGTCATGGACCACGCACACCAGCATGAACATTCGATTGAACGGGAATTAGAATGTGTCTCACAGGTGCCTATTTTT
This sequence comes from Levilactobacillus yonginensis, assembly GCF_003946265.1. Lineage (GTDB taxonomy): Bacteria > Bacillota > Bacilli > Lactobacillales > Lactobacillaceae > Levilactobacillus > Levilactobacillus yonginensis. Next base: position 51,695 of record NZ_RHNO01000016.1, on the reverse strand, counting down.
CAGCGTTTAGCCGATGAACAACTGATTTCCGTTGCCCAGGTCACGCGACCGATTCATGCGGATAAGGGCGGAGCTGTCTTCAGTACGGGGGAAGTGTCTCAGACCCTATACATCGTCAACACTGGTCAAGTTCGTCTGTATCATTTAGGAGATGATGGTCGTGAACAAGTCTTGCGGGTCCTGAATCCTGGCGACTTTATTGGCGAGATTGCCTTATTCACTGATGAAATTCATGCGTCTTACGCTGAAGCGACCAAGCAGACAGAGCTTTGCACGATTTCCCGCCAGTCACTGACCAAGCTGATTGCGGGAATGCCAGAACTCTCGATGAACTTATTGGGCGCCCTCGCAGACCGTCTAAAGTCGGCTGAGCGGCAGGCAACGTTGTTGGCTATCCCAGATGCATTGCCCCGGCTCGCAGGTTACCTGCAGGAGCTGAGCGGCCATCAGACGGGGACGTTCGACCTCCCGATGAGTAAGCAGGATTTGGCTGCCTATTTGGGCATGACGCCAGAGTCATTGAGCAGAAAATTGCGGCAATTAACCACTGATGGGGTAATCGAAACGATTGGTCGGCGTCAAGTTCGGGTGACAGACGCTGATGAACTGGCTGTCGTAGCGCCAGAATAAGGAATCAATAGCTATCCCTTAAGAATCCTTAATAATATGGTATTCACAAATTAAATTTGCTAAAATGGGAATTGTGAATTATTTAAGTTTAATGAACAACTAATTAAGTCGTAAGATTTTACGTATGAAAAAGGGGATACGCACATGTGTGGATTCGTTGGCTATGTTAATCAAAAGGACGTTCCGACCACAACAATTAATGATATGGCGGATCGGATCAAACACCGAGGGCCCGATGATGAGGCCTACTTCCATGATGAACAAGCCGTAATGGGTTTCCGGCGTCTGTCAATTATTGACTTGGCGCATGGTAAGCAACCCATGTATAACAATGATCAAACGAAAGTTTTAACCTTTAATGGTGAAATTTATAACTACCAAGAAATTCGGGAAGAATTATTGAAGCTTGGTTACAAGTTCCAAACGGACGTGGACTCAGAAGTTCTGATTCACGGATACGACGCTTGGGGTCCTAAGTTGTTGGATCGGTTACGGGGGATGTACGCCTTCGTTATCTACGATCAAGTTAAAAATGAAGTCTTTGGTGCCCGGGATCACTTTGGTATCAAGCCCCTTTACTACTACGATGACGGTGAGTCATTCATGTGGGGCTCAGAAATCAAGTCGTTCCTGGAACATCCTAACTTTAAGAAGGAATTCAACGAAGCACTCTTACCAATTCACTTGAGTTTTGAGTTCATTCCTTCACGTGAGACCATGTTTAAGAATGTATACAAGGTCTTACCTGGTCAATACTTCTTGCACCATGCCAATGGTGAAACTGAAACGCACCGTTACTTCAAGTTTAGCTATGATCATATCGATAATAGCCAAACGATAGAAGAAGATGCTAAGAAGATTCGCGGCATCGTCGATGAATCTGTTAAGACGCATATGATTGCCGACGTTGAAGTTGGGAGTTTCCTATCCAGTGGGATCGATTCTTCCTATGTCTTAAACGAAGCTTCTAAGTTACAACCAATTCAATCCTTCTCCTTAGGGTTTAAGAATTCTAAGTACAGTGAATTGAGCTGGTCCTCAGAATTCGCTAAGGAAATCAAGCAAAAGAACACGCCACTGTACATGACCGGTGATGATTACTTTGATATCTTGCCAACCATCATGTATTACATGGATGAACCATTATCTAACCCTTCCGCTATGCAATTGTATTACTTGTCGAAGGGGACCCGTGAGTCCGTGAAGGTGGCCTTATCTGGTGAAGGTGCCGATGAATTCTTTGGTGGGTACAACACCTACCTGGAAGCTATTCCATTCGAACGTTACCAGAAGTGGGTTCCTAAGGGGATTCGGAAGATGCTGGGTGGTATCGCTGAAAAGTTCCCTCGGTTCCATGGTCGGCGGTTCCTGGTCCGTGGTGCGCAACCACTGAGTGAACGCTACTACCGGGTCAACTACGTCTTTGACTACCATGATCGGAACAAGATTCTGAAGAACCCAAGTCTCAACCAAGATGCTGGTGCTTACACCAAGCACTTCTTTGACGACGTTAAGGGCTTGGATGAAATGACGCAAATGCAGTACTTTGATATCAACACGTGGTTGCCTTTTGATATTTTGCACAAGGCTGACCGCATGAGTATGGCGAACTCGCTGGAAGTGCGGACACCATTAGTTGATAAAGAAGTGGCAAAGTTTGCCGCTACTATGCCAGTTAAAACGCGGATTCGTCCCGATGAAACGAAGATTTCACTGCGGACTGCCGCTGAGGCAGAGTTACCAGAACGGGTTGCTAAGAAGGAAAAGATGGGCTTCCCATCACCAATCGCAACGTGGATCAAGACGGAACCTTACAAGTCTCGAATCATTGAAGCGTTCAATTCCGACGTAGCTCACAAGTTCTTTAACACGGATGCCTTGATGGACATTCTTCACGAACACATCAACGGTAAGTCTAGCATGCAAAAGATCTTTACGATTTACACGTTCATTCTCTGGTATGAAGTTTACTTCCCAGAAGATACGACGGCTAAGACGGTGGACCTAGTTCGCCGCACACAAGTTTAATAGACCAAGCACCGGCAACGGTTTGCTAATCACGATGAAAAACTGCCGGTAGAGCTTTACTGGCAGTTTTTATTGTATCTGCGACGCCTATTTTATAATGTGTTTAATTATTGACGTGGTGAAGAATCCTGTTCTGACGGGATTCTTCACGGGAAGCCTAGGGGCTTAGCACGTATTTAATTCAGGTTATCAGTCATTAAAATCTAGTTATCACGAAGGGACTTTACTCGTTATGGAAACCAAAGATGGAAAAAAATTCACCCCGATTCTCTTAGGTAGTGACTTCAACGTTTATGGGATGGCTCGGTCATTCTACGAACTCTACCATGAACCTGTTCAAGCCTTTGCCAGCATTCAGTTAGCGCCAACGCGTTACACGAAGGTGGTCAACTTGGAATTAATTCCAGGTTTTGACGAAGATCCCGTTTGGATCGAATCCATGCGGAAACTGAAGGAACGGTACGCCAACCATCCAGAACCCGTTATTTTAATTGGTTGTGGGGATGGGTATGCCGATCTGATCAGTCGTCACAAGGCTGAACTTGAAGATGTCTTCATCTGCCCATACATTGATCACGACCTTTTGATCACCTTGAGTGAAAAGCGGAGCTTCTACGATGTCTGCGAAAAGTATGGCTTGCCATACCCAGCTACGCGGATCATTACGAAGGCTGATGTCGAGGGCGACAAGCCCGTTGATCAACCATTCGACTACCCAGTGGCTTTAAAGCCTGCTAACAGTGTTGAATGGTTGGACATCCACTTTGATGGTCGGAAGAAAGCTTACCGGATTCAATCCGAAGCTGAATTCCGGGACATCCTGAAGAAGGCTTATAACGCTGGTTATACCTCTGAAATGATTTTGCAAGACTTCATTCCAGGGGATGACAGTCGGATGCGTGTGGTTAACGCTTACGTTGACCAACACCATCATGTGAAGATGATGTGTTTGGGTCATCCATTATTGGAAGATCCCGCACCATCAGCTATCGGAAATTACGTTGCGATTATTCCTGAATACAATGACACCATCTATGATCAAATTCAGAAATTCCTTGAATCCATTGAATTCACTGGTTATGCAAACTTCGATATGAAGTATGATGACCGTGATCAGACCTTTAAGTTGTTTGATATCAACTTGCGTCAGGGTCGGAGTAGTTTCTTCGTGACCTTAGCCGGGTATAACTTGGCTGATTGGGTCGTGAAGGATTATGTTAAGGGTGAATTAGTTGATGCGCCAACGGTTCGGGCTAACAAAGACGAGAAGACCCATGCTCTATGGATGGGTGTTCCTGTCAAAGTCTTCAAGCAGTACACCCGTGAAAATGCGGACAAAGATCGTGCTTTGAAACTGATTGCCGCTGGTAAATACGGCACTACTTATCGGTATGACGAAGATATGAACCTGAAGCGCTGGGCGTTGATCCAATGGATGCAACATAATTACACAGTTAACTTCAAAAAATACTTTGCAGAAAATAAGGGGTAATAATCATGAAAAAATTCTTTACGATTCTCGGCGGTATGGGTACCATGGCTACAGAAAGTTACATTCATCTGTTGAACAAGCGGACTCCTGCACATGCGGATCAAGAATATTTAGATTATGTTCTGGTAAACCATGCCACTGTGCCTGACCGCACGGCTTACATTCTGGATCACAGCAAGCCTAACCCATCAGTTGACTTGTTAGAAGATATTCGTCAACAAGCGCAATTTGGCCCTGAATTCTTCACTTTACCTTGCAACACGGCCCACTATTTCTACGACGAATTACAGGCTGCTACGGATGTTCCTATCCTGCACATGCCTCGTGAAACGGTCAAAGAAGTTCAACGTCGCTTCCCTAATGCCAAGAAGATTGGGATCACTGGGACGCAGGGGACCATTACTGACAAGGTTTATGAAGATGAAATTAATAAGGCTGGGTTGACCCCCGTTCTGCCTACGAAAGAAATCGAAGCAGAAACCATGCAACTGATCTACGATGACATCAAGGAAAAGGATACTGTTGATGCTAAATTATTCCACCACATCATTCGTGAAATGATTGAAGATCAAGGGGCTGACATTGTTATCTTAGGCTGCACCGAATTATCATTAGCTCAAGAACGTGAACCTGAAACCGAATTACCAGTTGTTGATGGTCAATCCGTCTTAGTTGACCGGACCATTGAAATGGCAATGAAGAGTCGTCAAGAAGCCTAGTTTTTTAGCGAAACTAACGGATTCTTGATAACTGGCTGGCGGCTGTTAGCGCAGTTACCAGCCAAATCGGGTGGTTTTTAACCGGGGGTGACCCCTAAATTAATCATCGTTCACAAGTCAACAAGTTCAGGAATAATCGCATAAAAGCGGGCTTTCTCTTGCAGAGAAGGCCCGTTTTTTGCTATCCTTGTGATGTAAGCATAAGTGAAAGAGTGCACTTCTTGCACTGATAGCGTGTGCATTAGTTGCACTTGGAAACGCTTACCGTACGGTTTAAAGTATGAGGTGTCTTAAGAAGCGGAGGTTGACTAGAATGTTAGAAACGTTATTGACACCCGATACTGTCCAGGTACGACAGGCCGGCGATCTTGATTGGAAGGAGGCAATTCAACAAGCAGCAACGCCCCTGTTAACTACAGGGAAGGTTGAACAATCCTACGTTGATGCAATGATTGATGTTGTTGAGAAGAATGGTCCATTCATCAACATTGGCCCCCACATTGCTTTAGCTCACGCGCGTCCCGAAAATGGGGTCAACGAAATGGGCATGGCACTGATGAAGGTCGATCCGGCTATCAATTTGGTCAGTGATGAACATCCGATTACGTTGTTCTTCGTTCTGGCAGCAAGTGATAACACCAAGCATTTGGAAGCGCTACAAGAATTAGCAACGAAGCTTCAAGATGCTGACAGCTTTGCCAGAATGGAAAATGCAACGACTGTTGAAGAACTGGTTAACGAATTCAAAGGAGTGGAATAATAATGAAAATTGCAGCGGTATGCCAATCAGGTTTAGGTTCCAGCTTCATGATTCAAATGAATATTGATAGCGTTCTCAAGGCTGAGAACGTTGACACGGATAACATCGAAGTTACCCACTTTGATACTGGTGGTATGAATGTAAACGCTGCCGACTACTTCTTCTTAGGTAGCGATTTGGCAGAACAAGCTTCAGACATGCCTCAGGAAAAAGTATTCGTTTTGAAGAGTATCATCGACAAGGACGAATTAACTGTAAAGCTCAATGAATTGCTCGACAGAGAAGGCATTAAGCACGATTAGTGTTTATAACGTTTGATTGGAGGAATAGCAATTATGCAAGCAACTATTAATTTTATTGTTTCTATCGTTAGTACGCCTGCCATCCTAGTTGGTTTAATCGCCTGTCTAGGGCTGGCACTGCAAAAGAAGCCTGGTACCAAAATCATGGAAGGAACTGTTAAGACCTTCGTTGGGTTCTTAGTTCTGACCGGTGGTGCTGGTATCTTGCAAGCTTCATTGACACCGTTTGCGTCAATGTTTAAGTTCGCCTTACACGTTCAAGGGGTCGTTCCTTCTAACGAAGCCGTTGTGGCCATTGCGTTGCAACAGTATGGGACGACGACCGCTTTGATCATGTTTGTCGGTATGATTGTAAACGTTCTCTTGGCACGGTTCACGAAGTTTAAGTACATCTTCTTAACTGGTCAAGCTATGCTATACGTTTCTTGTTTAACCGCCGTTATCCTGATTTCCACTGGGATGAAGTCCGGTGCAACCACGATTCTCTTAGGTGGGTTGTTTGAAGGGACTTTGTTAACGGTAACGCCTGCTTTGTGTCAACCATTCATGCGTAAGATTACTGGTGGTGACGCGGTTGCCATGGGACATACCGGTAACATTGGTTACGCAACTGCCGGTTTGATGGGTAAGTGGTTCGGTAACTCTAAGAAGTCTACCGAAGACATCAACGTTCCTAAGGGTTTAAGTTTCTTACGGGATTCAACGGTTTCTATTACTTTAGTTATGGCAATTGTTTACTTAGTTTTAGCTCTAGTTTCAGGTCCACATTTTATCGAAACCAAGTTGAGTTCAGGAACTAACTTCTTAGTTTATGCGCTTACACAAGCCGGGACTTTCGCCGCTGGTTTCTACGTTGTTTTAGCCGGTGTTCGGATGATCTTGGGTGAAATTGTACCAGCCTTCCAAGGGATCGCTACGAAATTGGTTCCAAACGCCAAGCCAGCCTTGGATGTACCAATCATCTTCCCATACGCACCAAACGCTTTACTGATTGGGTTCTTCGTCAGCTTTATCGTTGGGACATTGAGTATGTTCGCTATGATCGGTATGGGAACCACGGTTATCATTCCTGGTGTTGTTGGTCACTTCTTCTGTGGGGGTGCCGCTGGGATTTACGGTAACGCTACTGGTGGCCGTCGTGGTGCCATCATTGGTTCCGCTGTTAACAGTCTGCTGATCAGTTGGTTGCCATTACTCATCCTGCCTGTTCTGGGTGGCTTGAAGTTGGCTGCTTCAACTTTCGCCGACACCGACTACTTGGTACCTGGTATCTTACTTGGTAACTTGGGTCACTACGGTGAAGCTGCTGTTATCACGGGTATCATTGGCTTTACTGTCGTCGTTATCATCTGGTCCTTCTTCCTTAAGGGAGATAAGAAAGATGGTGTCAAGGCTGAAGGTTAACATGACCTTGAGTCACAACTTTTCAAAATTTTGGTCCATGGATAAGGAGTAATCGTTAATGACAAATACAGGCACAAGTGAAGTTCAAGCGAACTTCACAGAGAAAGACGAATTAGCTGTCAATTCTTTGAGAATGTTGAGTGTGGACATGATTGAAAAGGCTAAGTCAGGGCACCCAGGTCTGTGCTTGGATGCAGCACCCATGGCTTATGTTTTATGGAACTACCACATGAAAACTGACCCAAAGCGTCCAAACTGGATTAACCGCGACCGATTCGTTCTCTCAGCAGGTCATGGTTCAGCACTGCTTTACAGCTTACTTCACATGAGTGGGTACGCCGTTAAGCTGGATGATTTGAAGCAATTTCGGCAGACTGGTTCATTAACGCCAGGTCATCCCGAATATGGTCACACACCAGGCGTTGATGCAACGACTGGTCCACTGGGCCAAGGGATTGGTATGGCTGTGGGGATGGCTTTAGCTGAGAAGCATTTAGCAGCTAAGTACAACACCACAGATTACGACTTGATCGATCACTGGACTTACAGCATTGTTGGTGATGGGGACTTGATGGAAGGTATCAGTCAAGAAGCCATCAACATCGCTGGTAAGGAAAAATTGAACAAATTGATCGTGCTCTACGATTCAAACGACATTACGTTGGATGGACCGTTGGCTAACGGTTCTGTTGAAACACAAAGCTACCGTTTCAAGGGTGCTGGCTGGAATTACCTCTTCGTCGAAGACGGGGAAGACTTAACAGCCATCAACAACGCCATTAACGAAGCTAAGCGGGCAACACAACCAACGATTATTGAAGTTAAAACACAAATTGGCCATGGCTCACCACAAGCAGGGACTAACAAAGTCCACGGTGCAGCCTTAGGTGCTGAAAACATCAAGAAGACCAAGGAATTCTATCACTGGAGTCAAACGCCATTCTCCGTTTCCGAAGATGCCTATGCTGAATTCAAGCAAGGGATTGAAGAACGTGGGCAAGCCGCTCACCATGAATGGACGGAACTCTACACGAATTACCAACGCAACGAACCTAAGCTGGCTGCCGAATTTACCCCAGAAGTGGGTCCTAAGTTGGACATGAGCCAGGTTAAGCTGAGTGACGAAACGATTGGCAAGGAAGTTGCTACGCGGGTCACCAACTCAGAAATCTTGCAACAAGTTGCTAAGTACAACCCGAACTTCTGGGGTGGTGCTGCTGACTTGTCTTCCAGCAACAAGACGCAGTTGAAGGATGAAGGGCGCTTTAGTCCCGAGAGTCCTGCCAACGACAACGTTTGGTTCGGTGTGCGTGAATTTGGTGAAGCCGCTGCTTTGAACGGGATGACTTTACATGGTGGTTCACGGGTCTTTGGGAGTACCTTCTTCACATTCTCAGATTACATGAAAGCCGCTATTCGTTTAGCTGCCTTACAAGGTTTACCTGTGACCTTCGTCTTCACGCATGATTCCATTGCGGTTGGGGAAGATGGCCCAACTCATGAGCCAATCGAACAATTAGCTGGCTTACGGGCAATTCCAAACGTCAACGTTATTCGGCCAGCCGATGCCCACGAAACTTTGGGCGCTTGGCAGACGATTGCTGAAACGACTGACAAGCCAACTGTCCTGGTTCTTTCCCGTCAAGGGTTGCCATTGCTGGAACAAACACATCCAGAAGACGTTGCCCGTGGTGGTTACGTTGTTTCACCCGCTAAGAGTGAAGCTTCCGATGGTATTTTGATTGCCACTGGTTCTGAAGTGCAGTTGGCCTTGAAGGCGCAAGCTAAGTTACGTGAAAAGCAATACGATGTTTCCGTTGTTTCTATTCCTAGCTTCGAACTCTTTGAGCAACAAAGTGAGGAATACAAGAACTCTGTCTTACCACCACAAGTTGATAAGCGAATCTCTATCGAAATGGACAGTACGTTTGGCTGGGGTAAGTACACCGGCTTGAACGGCGCCAATATCGGTGTGGATACCTTTGGTTTGAGTGGTAAGGGTCCTGAAATCATCGAAAAGTTCGGCTTTAACACGGATATAATCGTTAAAAAGTACGAAGAATTATGGAAGAAGTCGGAATAAGCATTTGAGGTGAAGGATTACATGTCAAAGAGAATTACGGGTATTGCGGCAAGTGACGGTATTGGTATCGCCAAGGCCTACCGCTTAGTAGATCCAGATTTGAGTTTTGAAAAGAAGTCGATTACTGACGCTGATGCTGAAATTAAGCGTCTCGAACAGGCCATGAGTGATTCTACGGATGATTTAAAAGTTATCCGGGACAAGGCGGCTGAAAACTTAGGCGAAAGTGAAGCCGAGGTGTTTGACGCCCACATGACGATTCTGGCTGACCCTGAAATGACTTCTCAGATTGAGGAGCTCATTAAGAGTCAAAAGATTAATGCTGAAGAGGCTTTGAAAGAGGTCACTGACCAATTCATCACCATCTTCGAAGGAATGACGGATAACAAATACATGCAAGAACGGGCGGCTGACGTCAAGGACGTTACCAAGCGGGTCATGAGTCATTTGTTAGGCAAGTCGCTTCCTAACCCGGCCTTGATCAACGAACCAGTAATCGTGATTGCGCATGATTTGACGCCTTCTGACACGGCTCAGATGGACACGAATTACGTGAAGGGGTTTCTGACTGATTTAGGTGGTCGGACGAGTCATTCGGCCATCATGTCACGCACGTTGGAAATCCCAGCGGTCGTCGGCACTGAGCAAGCAACTCAGACGGTACAAGATGGCGATACGTTGGTCTTGAACGGGTTGGATGGCTTTGCCTTAGTTGCCCCCGATGCGGATGAGATTGCCCAATATCAGGAACAAGCCAAGCAATACGCTGCGGAACGTGCCGAATGGCGGAAACTCAAAGATGCTGCGTCCGTCTCCAAAGACGGCAAACATTTTGAGGTTGCGGCTAACATCGGAACGCCCGACGACATCGACGCCGTTGTTGATGCCGGGGCCGAAGCAGTTGGCTTGTTCCGGACGGAATTCCTTTACATGAACAGTGACAAGTTACCATCCGAAGATGATCAGTTTGAAGCTTACAAGAAGGTCGCTGAGGCCATGCACGGTAAGCCAGTGGTTATTCGGACCATGGATATTGGTGGGGACAAACACTTGCCATACTTGCCACTTCCCGAAGAAATGAACCCATTCTTGGGTTACCGGGCAATCCGGATTTCATTGGACCGGCAAGAAATCTTCAGAACGCAGCTACGGGCCTTGATTCGGGCCTCCCATTACGGTGAGATTCGGATCATGTTCCCAATGATTGCGACGTTGGATGAATTCCGCGCAGCCAAGCAAGTCTTCTCTGAGGAAAAGGCCAAGTTGGTTGCCGACGGGGTTCCCGTTGCGGATGACATTAAGCTCGGGATGATGGTTGAAATTCCGGCCTCCGCCGTCTTCGCTGACCAATTTGCTAAGGAAGTTGACTTCTTTAGCATTGGGACCAACGATTTGATTCAATATACCTTTGCTGCTGACCGGGGGAACGAACACGTTTCCTACCTCTACCAGCCTTACAATCCAGCCTTGTTGCGGTTGATCAAGAATGTGATCGATGCCGCTCATAAGGAAGGCAAGATTGCGGCGATGTGTGGCGAAATGGCTGGCGATCAGGTTGCGGTTCCATTACTGATGGGGATGGGCTTGGATGAATATTCAATGAGTGCCACGTCTGTTCTCCGTGTTCGGAGCCAAATGAAACACCTTGATACGACTGATTGGGCCCAAGTTGTTGATGAAGCTATCACCACTTGTCAGACCAACGAAGAGGTCAAGGCCCTTGTGGAAAAGCACCTTCAGGCTTAACCACGAGCGGGAAGCACTAAAAGAATAATGTTTCACTAAACAGCATGGTTGCCAAGGAAATTGGCATCATGCGTTTAGTGTTTTTAGGACCATTTTGATGGTGCTTCATAGTTTGATTGCCCGCATGGCGTGGTACAATCAAGACTAATTAGGTCACATGGGTCAACTATCTGGCGGGTTCGACTCCCGCTGGGTGGTTTCGTAAGTGTTGGGCTGGCCGGTGATAAGTGATTATGCCAGATCAACGTTGATGTTCGTCGCTTGAGTTGAGAGAGAGTGTTGAGGTAATGCTATGCTGAATATTAGTAAGAAAGGACAAATTAATCTATTAGTTTCCATTTTGGCTGAGGGTAAGAAATATAAAACCGTGGCCGATTTGGAGGATAAGATGGGCCTCTCCCGGCGCAGCGTGTTTTACTGGCTGAAGCAGGTCAACGCCACGCTGAAATCGCTGGATTTGGATGATGTGCAACGTCTGTCACAGGGAGGCTACTTTTTGACGCAGTCCACGTTGGACGAGTTACAGCAGCACGACCAGTCCGAAGCACAGCCCCTGTTAAACGTGGCTGAGCGGCGGCAAATGATTATCTGGTACTTGGTCCAGCAGGACGCCCATTTGTCGCTGGTGAACCTGTCAGAGCGGTTAAACGTCTCCAAAAATACCATCATCAAGGATCTGCGAGCGCTGCCTACATTGTTGCCGGTGGACACGGAGATTATTAATACGAGTCATGGCAAGGCGCTAGCTGGTAGCGAAGTGATGCAACGCCGGTGGGTCTATCGCCAGCTGGCTCAGCAAAACTTACTGATTATTCATAAAATTCAGAAGTTGCCCCACATTCAGATGCTGACTGAGCGATTGACCCAGTTGCAGGCGGATACCGGCAACTATTACACGGGGGATGCTGCCCAAACACTGATCTGGTATACTGCCTGGCTGCTGAATCGGCTCCAGACGGCAGATCGTGCATTGACGACGGTCAACAATTATCCGCTAGATCGGTTCAGCCAATGGTGTGAGGACCTGTTGTCACGCTACGGACGGGTGACGCCCGGAGAGGTTGGGAGTTTGCGGGAGTTATTACTAGCCGGTCAGTTGCAACAAGTTAATGATGATGACCGCTTTGCCAAGGAATTGTTGACGACCACGCAGAAGGTGGCGCGGCGGTTTAGTTCTGTATCGGGAATCGATATGGTGACTGATAAATTTTTAGAAGCGCTGGCGACACACTTGTACTCGACGTACTTTCGAATTAAGTACAATGTGCAATACCACCACGCCAACCTCACGGATGTAAAGCTGGAGTACAGTTACTTAATGAACCTGACCAAGTACGCGTTGAAACCGTTTGAGGAATTCTTGCACGCGCCAGTTTCCAGCGATGAGTTGGCACTGATTGCGGTGTACTTTGGTGGTGAGGTCAAACGGCTCTCACCGGATTGGTTGGAATCGGAGAAGCAGCCGGACGTCATCCTGGTCTGCACTAGTGGGGTGGGAACCAGTCTGCTATTGTATCAACAGTTATCGGCCCGCTACCCCGATATCAGCTTCTCCCAACCGGTAAGTTTAGAAGAGTTTCAGAAAATTGATTTGACCCAGGGGACCCCTAAATTGGTGCTGACCACGGCTAAATTGCAGGCGCCAGTAGACGTACCGACCCTGTGGGTCCAGGCCATTCCAACTTCGAGTGATTTTCAGCGGTTGAGCCAGGAATTTCGGCAACTAGGCTTATTGGACAATTCACAGGAAACGAAGCTGGTGCACGCGGTTCTCGATATTATTACGGATTATGCCAGGGTGGATGATTTTAACGGACTGACAGCGAGTTTACGGGATTACTTCCAAAAAACACCGGTGGAAACGACTGTAGCGAAGAACAGTCGACCGTCGTTGGCAGACCTGATTACACCGGAGCGGATTCAGATTGCGACAGAAAAATTGGATTGGCAAGCAGCAGTGCACGAGTCGCTGGTTCCTTTGCAAATCGACGGGACGGTCCAGCCGATGTACGCTGACCGAATTGTCGGCATTACCTTGGACAAGGGGCCGTACATGATGATCAAAGATGGTGTCATGTTGGCTCATGCTAAGCCAGAGGACGGCGTGAATAGTTTGGGGATGTCGCTATTGCTCCTGAAGCAACCGACTACTTTAGTTGCGCAAGGCCAGCGGCGTCAGCTGGCCATTGTCTTTGGCCTGGCACCGGTGGACCGGGACGCTCACGTCCACGCCTTGAGCCAATTGTTAGCTTTACTGCAGGATGCCGGGCTGTACGCAGAATTGCAGACAGCTGATCGGCCAGAGGATATTTACAAAATTTTGGAGCGGGCAATTCAGCTACCTTCATAGAAAATCGTGAATTATCGCAATGCACGTCGTTGGTTGCGGGCAATCCGGTTCTGGTGGCAAATTGTCGCCTTACCGTTCGCCAAATTTGGACTGGAACGCGGTGGGCAGGACGGGACAAGCCAAAGGGCGGTCTTGACCCTCGCTTGAAGCCGCAAAGCACGTCTTCAAGGCGCCATTTTCAAGAAAATCACTTGAAAATCCCACGGCTGAGTCCAAATTTGACTCACTCTCGGCTACCTAGTGGTGCTCCAATAATACTGAATTAGGTACTGTCATTCAGGCATGTAAGCTAGCTTAGTTCTAGGAACCCGTTTAACCGGAGGCGGTCAGAGGTGGAGCCAGCTGTGTCGACGGTGTTAGCCGATTTTCGGCTTACAGCGTGGGACGTGTTTGAAGACTGGTGGTTTTTCCAGGCTTCAAACCGAGCCGAAGGACCGCTTTTCAGGCCGTAGGCGTTCCCCACAGCAGGCGGAATCTCTGACCGCCGCAGGTGGCTGGGTGAGGCTAAATTTAAGTCTATAACGCTTTACGATTCTTGGCTTGATAACGGTTTTAGAACTTTCAACCTTGATGCCTCTTGAGATGCTAAAAACGCCTAGGAACTAATCCCAGGCGTTTTTTTCTTGAAATTTTTGTCTAAATGAAATCGTCAATATAGCGGAGGTTCTCAGCAGGCAGTTTATTTAAACGCTAAAGTGAGTCCTAGGCCAACGGTAATCAAGGCAACAACCCCTAAAATCCAGTAGACGATGTGGGGCGTGTCCCGTTCCATTTTACGACCAAAGCTAATTTCAATTAGGGCAATCGTTGCAATGCCTAGGAGAAACTTCAGGCCGATGAGGAAGGGGGCGTGAACAAATGTCCGGATACTTAAAACGACCCCACTGATAATCATAACAAGGTAGGCAATTCTTGCGATGAGCAGAAATTGCGTGATGCGTTTCTCGGAATGGCGAGTCAATCCTAAAATTACTAGAATCGTTAGGATGATCCACGTCCAAAAGTGTAGTGCCAGCCACATAAAAAACCGCTCCCTTACTTACTCAATAGTCTAAGCGTACCATACTCAGCGTGGTGGCGGAATTAATTTCCCTGGCGAAAGACCATTTCAGCGAGGGGACCGTACTGGTGAACAGCCATCAATTCAAATTGGTGCGTCGTAGTCAGGTCACCAAAGAGGCGTTTCCCTTGCCCGAGCAGAATCGGGGCCACTTGCAGGTAAAGTTCATCGATTAAATCAGCTTCGAGTAGTGGTGTCAGAATCTGCTGACCGCCGACAACCCAGACGTTGCCTGGGTTCAAGCGTAGGTGACTTGCTAACTCTGTGACTGAACCAGCGGTAAAGGTGACCTGTGGCGTGTCTTCGCGGTTGGCGTGAGTCATGACGTAGCTGTGCATCTGGGGATTCTGTGGATTGAAGGGGGCGTTGGGGGCAAATTGGGCAACGTAGTCGTAGGTGACCCGGCCCATGATGGCACTGGTCATCTGTGACAAGGTTTGGGCGCCCACGTCTGCGGGGATGCCGTTTAACCCAGTTAGCCAATCAATATTGTTATCCGTAGTTGCGAGGTAGCCATCAAGTGACGTGGCTCCGTAGAATTGAATTTTACCCATACGATTAGCTCCTTTTGAGAGAGTGACGCAACAGGTAGTAGCTACCTGTCGGCGGATATAAGCTTGAAGAGACAACAAGGGCCTGAGCGTTTGACCCAGACCCTTGAGAAAGACATATTAAGCGTTACCGTTAACACTGTTTGCTTTCAACCAATAACTCTTGCCACTTAGCGTGACCCGGTACCAGGAAGACTTGTCGCTAGCTTTGTAACCGGCCTTGTTGATCTTGACGGTCGTGCCACTTGCAAAGTCTTGCGTATGTGCCGTGGTCTTGGACAGATAGTTCGAGTTCAAGACGTGGTTGTACATGGCGTAGTTCTTTGCGTTGTTTAACGTAACCGTGCCACTAGCATCGCTGTAGGTGACTTTCGGGAAGTTCAGCACTTTGCTGTAGACCCAGTACTTAGTCGTTGCATTCTTACTGAAACGAATGCGGTACCAAGTGCCACTCCAGCCGCCTTTTTTGACGCCGCGGCTGTCAACGTAAACCTTGGTGCCACGGTGATCAGAGTAGAGACGACTCCAACCGATCTTGTAGGCACCACTAGTGCCTTTAATGTGGTTGTAGACGGACCAGTTCGTGTAATTCTGTGCCAGGGTAGCTGTTTCATTATTGCTACCGTGGTAATAGGTGACCGTCTTTTTCTTAGGGGTCGTTGTGGTATGGTCCGTTGACGTATCCGTGGTGTCAGTCGTATTGGTCGTGTCCGTGGTGGTATCAACGCTGCCACCCAAGGCGGCATATTGGGTCTTTACTAAGGCTAAGAAGTCCGTCATGTTGTAGGTTGTGCCAAAGTAGGACTTGGCGTTAGTAGACCAGTAACCGTCGGGATCGGTATGGTTAGTGCCCCCCAGGTTAGTGGAAACGTCATGGTGAGAAAGCACCGTGGTGTAACGCTTAGGCGTCAGACCATATTTTTTCAAAATGTAAGCCGTGTAGTACGAGGCATTGTTTAACTCTGAAGCAAAGGCTGCCTTGGAGTGAACTTCCACCTGTTCAAACTGCACGTAGCGTTGGTTGGCAATTGGACCGGCACCCCAGCAGAGATACTTGGTATTCGCCACGTTAATAATGCTACTTGCATCCACAAAAGTGTGAACAAATGCGGAGTTATAATTATTCTTCATATAATTGATTTCGCCATAAATGGTTGAGTTAGGGTTGGCTGTTTCATGGACCACGACTCCCTCAGGCTTGCCATTTCGGTAACCATATTGCGGGAAGGTCGGCCAGATGTTGGTCGTGATCTTCGGCGTCGCGTACTGTTGATTAGCGATGTAGGTGTTGATTGAGTTGGCACTGGCGGTCGTGCTTGACCAGAAGAGGCCTAAGCACCCCGCAGTGAGGGCCATTCCCCGAACAGCCCATCGTTGCCATTTTTTCATATTATCTTCTCCTCCTGTGAAATTACTCCCAATTGAATAAAAAACGTTGTAACGCAACGCCTAAAGTATAACGTATTTATAGTGAGATGGATATGGTTTACAAGGTTATGTAACATTACAAGTTGTTCGGAAACTCGCTGTGACCGACTGATAATTCGGGTGAATTGGTGAATTCAATCGGGTTTTGCGAGCCAACGTTAACGTTCAAAAAAAGTCATTCGGCTTTTGGCTTTTGTTTCAAACACCTTACAATTTGATTGCGAAGTGGGAAGGCTTTACTTGCTATGACCGGGAAACATGACTATAATAGTTATTTGCATATGAAAGGAGCGACGAACCATGGCTGAAGAAACAGAGATCAAGATTGGCGATATCATCGCGGCCAAGAAGTTTGGCCCCCTGGAGCATAATTTCACGGGAGAAGTCACCAAAGTGTATGATAATTCAGTTTTAGTCGAGATCCGGGACTATGACCCTAAGGACAAGACAGCGGTTGGCGATATGAACAACCGGGCAGTTGTACGGAAGTCAGCTGCTAAGATTACAGGAAATGTAGCGGATAAAAACTAGTTTTCTGAAGTTCTTTTGAATTTATTTGCAAAAAAATAATGACAACTCACAGATGGTATGCTATACTTTTCTGTGTTGTGCGGGTGTAGTTTAGTGGTAAAATTCAAGCTTCCCAAGCTTGCGTCGCGGGTCCGATTCCCGTCACCCGCTTTCGAATGGGGCGGCCTTAGGGTCGTCTTTCTTATTTATTCGAAAGCTTTTAACCAGCAGTTGAATGAGTACCAGACAGACGTTTTCTTTTCAGCGAATCCGGGAGGCTGTGAGCCGGGTAAGACGCATCTGGGAACGGATCAACTGCTGACAATCAAATTAATCATTTAAGTGGACTTTTAAGTCAATCAGAGTGGTACCGCGGGAATTCTCGTCTCTTACAATTTTATTTGTAGGGGACGTTTTTTTATCCCATCGGTTGAATGGTGTAGACTAAGAGCACAATGTCATTGACGAAGCGAATTACAGGGAGGAAAAATAGCATGGATTATAAACAAAAAGTTACAGCAGCTTTAGCTACTGCCTTAGACGGCCAACTGACTGCCGACGAAATTTCGGCTAAGTTGGAACGTCCTAAGACTTCTGACAAGGGGGACATGGCGTTCCCAACGTTTACTTTAGCTAAGGTGTTGCACCGTGCGCCCCAACAAATTGCTCAGGATTTAGCCGAAAAGCTTGATCAAACTGGGTTTGAAAAGGTCGAAGTTGTAGGTCCTTACCTGAACTTCTTCTTTGACAAGGGTGCTTACAGTGAAGATACCTTGAACACGGTGTTGACAGATGGCGCCAGTTACGGTCAAAACGAAGCCGGCAACGGCGGCAACGTGCCCATCGATATGTCTTCGCCTAACATTGCTAAACCAATGTCCATGGGTCACTTGCGTTCAACGGTGATTGGGAATTCAATCGCTGAAATTTTGACGAAGAACGGTTACCACCCAATCAAGGACAATCACTTGGGTGACTGGGGAACGCAATTTGGTAAGCTGATCACGGCTTACAAGCTGTGGGGGAACGAAGCCGACGTGAAGGCTGACCCCATCAACAAGCTGGTGGAATACTACGTTCGTTTCCATAAGGAAGACGTCGACAAGCCTGAACTGGACGACACGGCCCGTGAATGGTTTAAGAAGTTGGAAGATGGCGATGAAGAAGCCCATCATTTGTGGGAATGGTTCCGTGAAGCTTCCTTACAAGAATTCAACGACGTTTACGATGAATTAGGCGTTAAGTTTGATACCTACAATGGTGAAGCCTTCTACAACGACAAGTTGGCAGAAGTTGTGCAAATTCTGAAGGATAAGAATTTGTTGGTCGAATCTCAAGGCGCGCAAGTGGTTGATTTGAGTAAGTATGACCTTAACCCAGCACTGATTTTGAAGAGTGACGGGGCTTCTCTGTACATCACGCGTGACATTGCCACGGCCCTTTACCGTGACCGGACTTACGCACCAGCGAAGAACTTATACGTGGTTGGCTCCGAACAAACCTATTACTTCAAGCAATTGAAGGCTGTCTTGCAAGAAATGGGCGTCAAGTCCGCTGACAACCTGCAACACGTCCCATTTGGTCTGATTACCGTTGATGGTAAGAAATTATCAACGCGTTCTGGTCGGATCATCTTGTTGGCAAAGGTACTGGAAGAATCCGTTAAATTAGCCGGCGAAGAAATTGACGAAAAGAATCCGGACTTACCAAATAAGGCCGAAGTTGCTCGTCAAGTTGGTGTTGGGGCCATTGTCTTCGGTGATTTGAAGAACGAACGGACCAACAACATTGACTTCGTTCTGGCTGATCAGTTGAAGTTTGAAGGTGAAACGGGGCCTTACGTGCAATACTCTCACGCACGGGCTGAAAGTATCTTGCGGAAGGCCGGAAAGGTCGACGTTCAAGCTGCTGGTAATCAGATTGATGATCCAGAGGCTTGGGATACGATTAAGACTTTGGCTGACTTCCCAGCAATTGTGAAGATGGCTTGTGCTGAACTAGAACCTTCAGTGATTGCCAAGTACGCCATTCGTTTAGCTAAGACCTTTAACAAGTACTACGCGCATTCCAAGATTTTAACGGAAGATGCTGAATTGCCAGCTCGTTTAGCGCTGGTTAAGGCGGTTTCGACGGTCTTGAAGGAAAGTTTACGTCTCTTAGGCGTGCAAGCACCAGATGAAATGTAAGTTGAAATATGCATGACGTAGGAAGGATGCCATTTAGTTGGTGTCCTTTTTATTTTGCCGTTAATCATGTTTGTTATCATAAATACATTGCAGATGTTATATTTTAAAGTTCGTATATTGTGAGGATAGTTGGTTTCCTTTATAAATAGATATGCTAGCTGAAATAGCCCAGATGAGCTACCAACACAGGGTCAGGATTAATTGATTATTAGTAACAAAGTGTTGACTATAATCAAACACGAATATTAAAAAGATTATACCAAGTAAAGTTCTTAAATTCGTTGACACCGGACGTGGGAGTTGCTAAACTTAAGCTCAAAATAGATGAAGGAGAATTGACATGGTACAAGTGGGATTAGTCATGGGGTCAATTTCGGATTGGCCAACAATGCAACAGACAGCGGCGTTGTTGACGTCACTGGGAATCAGCTATGAACGGCGCGTGATTTCGGCCCATCGAATGCCAGCAACTCTTCAATCGTACGGAGAGCAGGCACTCGAACGGAGCTTGCAGGTAATTATTGCCGGTGCCGGGGGTGCCGCCCATTTGCCGGGAATGTTGGCGGCCAATACATTGTTACCAGTGATTGGCGTGCCAATTCAGTCGCACGCGTTGCAGGGGATGGACTCGCTACTGTCGATCGTCCAAATGCCTGGCGGGGTGCCAGTGGCAACGATGGCCATTGGCTCAGCGGGAGCAAAGAACGCAGCGTTACTGGCGGCCCAGATTTTAGGATTACAGGATGTAAATATTCAGTTGGCGGTGCGGAACTTTCGGCAGCAGCAACGACGGGAGGCGGAAGAGAGTGAACAACGGTTCTAAGGACGTTATTTTGCCACCGGCTACGATTGGCATCGTTGGTGGTGGTCAATTGGGGCAAATGTTGGCCTTACAGGCAAAGGCCATGGGCTATCATGTGGGGGTGTTGGACCCTACACCGGCTTCGCCCGCTGGACAGGTCGCTGATTTTCAAATTGTGGCCGAGTATCAGAACTATGAAGCGTTAATGACCTTGGCACAACGCAGTGACGTTTTAACGTATGAGTTTGAAAATGTGGATGAGCACGCACTCAAAGCCGCGCAGGCACATACCAAATTGCCACAGGGGACAGCCTTACTGCACATCACGGGGAATCGCCAGCGTGAGAAACAGTTTCTCAAAGATCACGGTGTACCGGTAACGTCGTTTGCGACTGTGACTAGCAGCAATGAACTGACAACGGCACTCCAAGAAATCGGGACGCCAGCAATTTTAAAAACTGCTGCAGGGGGGTATGACGGGCACGGGCAAGTGAATTTAGAGACGGACGTAGTACCGGCTGAAGCACTAGATCTATTGCAGGTACCGTGTATCTTAGAAGCTCGCCAGACGTTCAAACTAGAAGTCGCTATGATGGTTGCCCGGCAAGCGGACGGTCGCGTGGTAACCTTTCCACTGGCGGAGAATCGGCATCACCGACACATCTTGCATACGACGATTGCGCCGGCTGCGGTTAGTCCTGCGGTTCATCGTCAGGCCCAACAGATTGCAACGACGATTGCTCAAGCGTTGACGTTACGTGGGGTGCTCGGAATTGAGTTCTTTGTCCTCGAGGATGGTCGCCTACTGGTCAATGAAATGGCTCCCCGGCCGCACAATTCTGGTCACTACTCAATTGAGGCATGTAACGTCTCGCAGTTTGAGGCGCATATCCGCAGTATTTGTGGGTTGCCGATTCCTGACATTACGTTGGCACAAACGGCCGTCATGCGTAATTTACTGGGGGCAGATTTAACCGTAGCTCGTCAAACATTAGTAACGGAACCAACGTGGCATTTTCATGATTATGGTAAGGCGAAAATCAAACCGCAACGTAAGATGGGGCACGTGACGGTGTTAGGGTCAGATGTGAACCAACTGTTAGCAAGTTTGGCGCAATTGAAGGGAGAACATTAACGACATGACGATTGAAAAGGGTGCGTTACTTTATACCGGTAAGGCTAAAAAGATGTACGCGACGAACGACCCAGAAGTTTTATGGGTGGACTACCTGGATCAGGCAACGGCCCTAAACGGTAAGCGTAAGGTCGTTGTTGAACAGAAGGGATTACTGAATAATCGAATTTCTAGTTTGATTTTCCAAGATTTAGCCAAACATGGTATTCAGAATCACTTTATTGCACAACCGTCGGCGTACGTTCAACTAGTTAAACGGGTCAAGATGGTTCCATTGGAAACAGTGGTTCGAAACGCTGCGTCAGGAAGTTTTGAGCGGAAATTTGGCGTAGCTTATCTGCAGCCGTTGGTTCCACCAGTCATGGAGTTCTTCTACAAGAGTGATGAACTGGATGATCCATTCATTAATGAGTCACAAATTTCAGCATTGGGTTTGGTCAGTCTCGAAAATTTGGCTGAAATGAAGCGTCAGGCGGGCCAAATCAATCAACGCCTGCAGGCCATTTTCGATGAAATGGGGATTCAACTGGTGGACTTCAAGGTGGAATTTGGCCTGACAATGGACGGACAGGTTCTATTAGCAGATGAAATTTCTCCGGATAGCTGTCGTTTAGTCGATAAGCAAACAAAAAAATCGTTGGATAAGGACGTCTTCCGTAAAAACTTAGGTTCCTTAACAACCGTTTACCAAGAAGTATTAGATCGGCTCAGTGCCGTTGAAGGGAGTCCCGAATGACTTATTTAGCAAAAGTCACCGTTACGTATAAAGAATCAATTTTAGATCCTAAAGGGGAAGCCATTAACGATGCCCTTCATCGGTTGGGTTACGGTAACGTTCAGTCAGTGGAGATGGGCAAATACTTTGAACTTAAGGTTACGGGGAATGGCCAACCAATTGAAGCGCAAGTCGATGAAATGTGCGATCGACTATTAGCAAATGTAAATATGGAGACCTATCAAATCAAAATTGTGGAAGTGGAGGATTAAGTTATGAAGTTTGCCGTACCAGCCTTTCCTGGTTCTAATTGTGATTATGACATGGTTAACGCGTTGCGGGATATTTTGAACGTTCCGGCTGATTTGGTCTCGGCGCAGGCTACGAACCTTGAAGGCTACGATGCGGTCGTTTTACCCGGGGGCTTTTCATATGGCGATTACTTGCGGAGTGGTGCTATTGCCCGGTTTTCACCAGTTATGGCAGCGGTTAAGGACTTCGCTGCTACTGGGAAACCAGTATTGGGAATCTGCAACGGGTTTCAGATTTTGACGGAAGCCGGGTTATTACCAGGTACGCTGCAAGCTAATCGATCCGCCCAGTTTATCTGTCAAACCAGCGAACTGATCATCCGTAATCCGAGTACGATGTTCACTACCGCTTATGGGAATCAAACAAAAATTTCACTGCCAATTGCTCATGGTGAAGGAAATTACTATTGTGATGCGCACACCTTGGCAGAGTTACGCACCCATCACCAAATTGTGTTTGAATACGTCGACAATCCTAATGGAAGTGTCGCCAATATTGCTGGAATTATGAATCGGCAGGGCAATGTTTTAGGAATGATGCCGCATCCAGAACGGGCTGTGGAAACGATTCTGGGTTCAACTGCTGGACTGGGAATTTTTCAATCATTACTCAGTCATCAACGGGAGGGTGTCCATGCTTAAGAATACAGAGCCAACGCCAGAAGCCTTACGTGATGATCATATCTATCGCGAGTGGGGATTGTCAGACGCTGAGTATGAATTGATTTCCAAAAAAGTTTTAGGTCGGCTACCGAATTACACGGAGGCCGGACTGTTCTCTGGCATGTGGAGTGAACATTGCTCTTATAAGAACTCCAAACCGGTCCTGAAGAAGTTTTGGACTCAGGGAGACCAGGTCGTGGCCGGCCCCGGGGAAGGCGCTGGCATTATTGATATTGGTGATGGACAGGCAGTCGTTTTTAAGGCGGAAAGTCACAATCATCCTTCGGCTATCGAACCTTATGAGGGGGCAGCCACCGGTGTCGGTGGGATTATCCGGGACATCTTTTCAATGGGCGCAAAGCCGATTGCGTTATTGGATAGTTTACGATTTGGTGAATTGACTGATGAATCGACGAAGTATTTGGTATCACAGGTGGTTGCCGGTATTGGTGGCTACGGGAACTGCATTGGTATTCCGACTATTGGTGGGGATACTGCATTTGATGCCAGTTATCAGAAAAATCCCTTAGTTAACGCGATGTGTGTTGGTATCTTAAATCAGGCCGATATTCAGAAGGGACAGGCGACCGGTGTAGGTAATAGTGTCATCTACGTTGGTGCTAAGACGGGGCGTGATGGCATCAGTGGTGCGTCGTTTGCGTCAGCGGAATTCAACGATGCCAAGGCTGCGCAACGTTCTGCCGTTCAAGTGGGTGATCCATTCATGGAAAAACTTCTCATGGATGCCTGTTTAGAGGTCATTCATGATCACCGCGAGAGCTTGGTTGGTATCCAGGATATGGGTGCGGCGGGTTTAGTGTCTTCATCTGCTGAAATGGCGTCTAAGGCCGGCAGTGGTTTGGAGCTGAATTTAGACTTAGTCCCGCAACGTGAGAGCGGCATGACGCCATTTGAATTGATGCTATCGGAATCTCAAGAGCGCATGTTGTTGTGTGTCCGGGAGGGTGCCGAGAAGGAAATCTACGCTGTTTTTGAAAAGTATGGTCTCGACGCGGCAACGATTGGTCACGTGACAACTGGCCACCAGTACCGGTTATGGCATCGGGGGAAGTTAGTGGCTGATGTGCCAGTAGATGCCCTAGCTAGTGATGCCCCCGTCTATCAACGGGAGAAAAAGGTGCCTGAACGACTGGCTCAGCAGTCAAAGGCTCAGTTCATGCCAGTAGTCACGGATGTAACGACCACCCTAAAGCAGCTCCTCCAACAACCAACCGTTGCATCGAAACGGTCACTATATCGGACTTATGATTCACAAGTTCAGACTAATACGGTGGTACAACCCGGTTCGGATGCGGGGGTTGTGAGAATTCGACAAACAGATAAGGCATTGGCGATGACGACGGACGTGAATGGTCGCTATTTATTCTTGAATCCGCGTGTTGGTGGTGAGATGGCGGTTGCCGAAGCAGCCCGCAACATTGTGGCCTCGGGCGGTGTGCCACTAGGGATTACGGATTGTTTGAATTTTGGGAATCCTGAAAATCCGGAACAATTTTATGAATTAGATGAATCTGCTCAGGGGATTAGTCGAGCTTGTAAGCTCTTCAATGCGCCCGTTATTTCAGGAAACGTTTCGTTGAATAACGAATCGAATGGACAACCCATCTACCCAACGCCAATGATTGGGATGGTTGGGCTAATCAAGCATCAACGGGATATTACAACTCAGGACTTTAAACAGCCAGGGGATGCGGTCTACGTTCTCGGCGACACGCATGCCGATTTTAACGGTAGTGAGTTACAGAAGATGTTGACCGGTCGCATTTCAGGAACGTTATTTGACTTTGACCTTGCGGTTGAGAAGCAGAATCAAGATCTATTACTTGACGCAATTCAAGCTGGACTAGTTGCCAGCGCACACGATGCTGCAGAGGGCGGTTTGATTGTGGCCATTGCCGAGTCCTGTTTTGGGAACAATTTAGGGGTGAGCCTAACCAGTGATTTACGATCGGTGGACTTCTTTGCGGAGACCCAGTCTCGTTTCGTGGTGTCAGTATCTCAAGCAAACCGGATTGCTTTTGAAAATCAAATGCAGTCACGGGCGACTTATTTGGGAGAAGTGACGGCAGCGGATCGGTTATACGTGCAAACTGCTGATCAAGCGTTTGATGTTCCGGTCAGTGCTGCAAAACAGCTGTGGGAGGAGGCGTTACCGTGTCTACTGAAATAAAAAGCCTCAATGAAGAATGTGGTGTTTTTGGGGTTTGGGGAACGCCAGATGCGGCTAACTTAACTTACTTTGGGTTGCATGCCTTGCAACACCGTGGTCAAGAAGGCGCAGGAATTACGGCGAATAATGCGGGCAACCTAAGCTCTGAACGGGGATTAGGGTTATTAGCAGATGTTTTCCGTGATCCCCGTCGTTTGGAACGGTTACAAGGAACAGCGGCGGTCGGCCATGTCCGGTACGCAACCGCAGGTAATCACGGTTTGGAGAATATTCAGCCCTTAGAATTTAATTTTAGTGACGCACAGTTTTCTCTGGCTCATAACGGTAATTTAACGAATGCTATGACTTTGCGAGGTGAGTTGGAAAAAGCTGGCGCCATCTTTCACGCGAGTTCTGACAGTGAAATTTTGATGCACTTGATTCGTCGGAGCCAAGCTCCTACGTTGCAGGAACAGGTCAAAGCAGCTTTGCAGGAGATTCATGGCGGCTTTGCCTACCTGTTGTTGACAAATGATCGGCTATTCGCGGCATTAGATCCAAATGGGTTACGGCCACTGGTCGTTGGTGAATTACCAACTGGCGGAATTGTCGTCTGCAGTGAGACCTGTGCCTTAGATGCGGTGGGGGCAACTTTTATTCGCGATGTACAACCGGGCGAATTACTAACGATTGACGATTCTGGGCTTAAAATTGACCACTATACCACGGAGACTCAGCTTGCCATTTGTTCAATGGAGTACATCTACTTTGCCCGCCCAGATTCTAACATCTACGGCGTGAACGTGCATTCCGCTCGTAAGCGCATGGGTGCGCAACTGGCTAAGGAACAACCAGTGGATGCTGACATTGTTGTCGGTGTGCCTAATTCATCGCTCTCCGCTGCCAGTGGGTATGCGGAAGCGAGTGGATTACCGTATGAAATGGGCTTGATCAAGAATCAATACTCAGCGCGAACCTTTATTCAACCCACCCAGGAGCTGCGCGAACGGGGGGTTCGAATGAAACTTTCTGCAGTTAAGGGTGTGGTGGCTGGTCAACGAGTTATCTTGATTGATGATTCAATTGTTCGTGGAACCACGAGCCGACAAATTGTTAAACTATTGAAGGATGCTGGTGCCAAGTCGGTGCATTTAAGAATTGCGTCTCCGCCGCTGAAATATCCTTGCTTTTACGGAATCGATATTCAAACAACGAAGGAATTGATTGCTGCGCAGGAAAGTATTGCCGAAATGCGACAAAGTTTAGGGGTAGATTCATTAGGATTTTTGAGTGAACAAGGTGTCATTGACGCCGTGGGATTACCAACATCGGCACCATATGGTGGTCTCTGCATGGCTTATTTTAATGGGGATTACCCCACACCCCTGTATGACTATCAGGCAGAATATGATGAAGAGATTCGTCAGGCAAAGCGACAATAACCAAAAAGGGGGGACGCACGTGAGTGATGCGTATAAAAAAGCCGGCGTTGATATTAATGCAGGGTACCAAGTTTTAAAAACGGTCAAAGAGATGAGCGGTAATGCACAATTGGGGGCCTTTGGGGGGCTATTTCCTTTACCATTAGCTGATACGGGTCAGGACCCAGTTTTGGTGGCGGGAACCGATGGTGTCGGCACTAAGTTGTTGGTTGCCATTGCTGCGCACCAACATACGTCAATTGGGATTGATTTGGTCGCCATGTGTGTCAACGACGTTTTAGCACAGGGAGCTCGCCCGTTGTTCTTTTTAGATTACTTAGGCTTAGGCCATACGGAAAAACAGCGTGTTGCCGATATTCTTGAAGGTGTCGTAGCTGGTTGTCGTGAGGCTGGCGTCGCCTTGATTGGTGGTGAGACTGCCGAAATGCCCGATATGTATGGTCAGGACCACTATGATTTGGCTGGTTTTGCAGTGGGACTGGCTGCTCAGGCCAATCTGCTTCACCCAGAAAGGGTCTATCCTGGTGATATTTTGATTGGTTTAGCCTCAAGCGGTTTGCACGCCAATGGCTTTAGTTTAGTGCGAGACATTTTATTTAAACAAAATGATTATCAGTTAACTCAGGAGATACCAGAGCTAGGGCATTCGTTACAGGAAGAATTGTTACGACCAACGGCAATCTACGTGAACCAAGTACGACCATTGCTTGAGCGGAAGCTAGTCGCTGGTATCGCGCATATTACGGGTGGCGGGTTAGTTGAAAACGTTGCGCGGGTGCTTCCCAATGGTTTACAAGCACAATTTACACTTGGCAGCTGGCCGGTGCCGGCGGTCATGACCTTTCTGGAAAAAGCTGGTAATTTAACGTCAACTGATATGCGTGAGACGTTTAATCTTGGGTTAGGGATGGTGTTAGTCGTTCATGCAGACAAGGTCCCCGAGGTCATGGCTAGTTTAAAGGCTAATGGCCAACCAGCTTATAAGGTGGGGTCAGTGGCAATTAATAATCCAGATAGCGTTGACAGTCCTGCCGTCAGTTTTAAGGAGGCCGGCCATGACTAAACGTTTGGCCGTGTTTGCTTCTGGCACGGGAACCAATTTTGTTGCCTTGAATCAGGCAATTAAGGAGCGACAAATCCCAGCTGAAATCGTCCTGCTTGTGTGTGATCATGAGCAAGCACCAGTGGTTCAACGCGCTCGGGCAGCTCGTATTCCGACGCTGATTGTGGATTTTCATGCATACCCAAATAAGGTCGCAGCTGAGACCCTGATTTTGCGGGAATTGAAAGCAAGCCAGGTGGATGCGGTTCTATTGGCTGGTTATATGCGAATCGTAGGTTCAACATTGTTGCAGGGTTATCCGCATCGAATCCTGAATCTACACCCGGCGTTGTTACCGAAGTTTCCTGGACGGCATGGAATTGAAGACGCCTTGGCAGCGGGTGTTCATGAAACTGGCGTGACGGTTCACTTTGTTGATGCTGGGGTTGATACAGGTGAAATCATTGCTCAACGGGCGGTACCAGTGAAGGCGGATGATACGGTTGCGTCACTGGCTATTCGGATTCATGACGCTGAACATGACTTATATCCGATAGTCCTTCAACGTTTAATTGATGACGGAGTCCTGTAAGTGTTCGAAATTAACGTGCGGAAGCCACTAAAACTTAAAAAGGATGAAACGAAAATGGCAAAGGTATTAATTGTGGGAGGCGGTGGTCGGGAACATGCCATTGCGAAGACCATGCTAGCAAGTCCACAAGTAACGACGGTTTTTTGTGCACCGGGGAATCCGGGGATGGTGGCTGATCAAATTCAGCTAGTTGCGATTGATGAGTTAGATTTTGCGGGCCTCATTGCGTTTGCTCGTAACCAAAAAATTGATTTAACCTTCATTGGTCCTGAGGCGCCGTTGGCAGCAGGGATTGTTGACGCCTTTTTATCGGCTGATTTAGCAGTCTTTGGCCCGTCGCAAACCGTTGCCCAGCTTGAGAGCTCCAAGGTGTTTGCCAAACAATTTATGCAGCGAAATGGCATTCCAACCGCTGGTTATCGATTATTTCACGACCTTGCTGCTGCATTGGTTTACAGTGAACGAGCACCGCTGCCACAGGTGATCAAAGTGGACGGGTTAGCAAGTGGCAAGGGTGTGACGGTTGCGACTAATCATTTGATGGCTACCGATGCCTTAACACAAGCCTTTGAAACGACCGATACGGTGCTTATCGAACAATTTATGAGTGGTTTTGAATTTTCGCAGATGGTGTTGGTGGGGGGCGAGCAATATGGCTTGTTACCAACGGCACAGGATCATAAGCGACTACGCGATCACGATGAAGGACCGAACACGGGCGGAATGGGGGCATATTCACCAGTTCCCCAGATTACATCTGAAATTATTCAAGAGACTATTCAACGTGTGATTACGCCTACTTTGGCAGGCCTGAAACGAGAAGGTTTAAGTTTTAACGGCGTTCTTTATGTGGGTGGTATTTTGACGGCCGCGGGCGTGCAGGTGGTTGAGTACAACTTGCGGCTGGGTGATCCGGAAACGCAGATTATCCTCCCACAGGTGACCAGTGATTTTTACCAGGCCATCCAAGACCTGATGGCGCATCAGGAACCGCAGTTAACCTGGCAAGAAGATGAAACTTATTTGGGGGTCGTGTTGGCGGCACCAGGATATCCTGGCAGTCCGCAATTAGGCGTGGCAGTGCCGACCATTGCCGGGGCCAATTATGCGGGCGTGCAGGGGGAACCTAACCAGCTAGTCAGTGCTGGTGGCCGGGTCATGTTAGTAAGCGCGCACGGGGCCGATTTAGCAACCGCACAACAACGCGTTTATCAGCAACTTGAACGGGTGCCTACCGGTAATTTGATTTTCCGAACAGATATTGGCGCCAAAGGTATGCGCTCAGTCGTTAATTTTGATTCTCCAGCGTAAGCAAGATGGGTAGTCAACGATTCGTTTTTTTGCGTTAAAAACGAATATTTGGTACACTTGCTTTATAAATATGCAGAGACATGTGGCGTTTTTCCGCATCCTTTGTTATACTTAGTGAAATTTTATGCGGGAGGGTCGTCGTCATGAAGAAAAGTATTCGCCAAGCGCGCATTGAGCAATTAATTAATCAGTATCCCATTGGAACTCAGGAAGAATTAATGGATCATCTGGAGGATGTCGGTATTCAGGCGACGCAGGCCACCATTTCACGAGACATTCGTGAAATGCAGATTGTAAAGGCCCAAGATGGTCATGGTCACCTGCGTTATACAATCTTTAAAGCGGGCAATCGCAGTGAGAAGGAACACCTGCGAGAGACCATCAACGAGGTGGTGACGGGCCTGACCCGAGTTGAATTTGTTAATATTTTGAAAACGCTGCCGAGCAACGGTAACCTTTTGGCGGCCATCTTTGATGACTTGAACTTACCAGAAATTGCCGGTACGTTGGCAGGTCACGATACGATCTTTATCATCAGCCCAAGTGCTCAAGTAGCTGAAAAGTTACACGACGAAATTGCGGCGGAAATGAATCCAGAAATTGTTCACTAGGCGTCATTGTGGATTGAACAGGCGTGGGTCGGCAAAAGTCGGGTCACGCCCTTTGTTTGAGATAGGCGCAGTTACATAGGTCAGTCGCGTTAAGCTAATTTAAAGCTTCATAAAGTTTGCCCGAAAACGCGGTTAAGCGCCATGACTATGCTAAAATAGCCATATTATAATTGAGATAGAAGAGGCTATTTTATGAATAACCAAGAACCGAATGAGAATGCTTGGACCGGGTTTAAGTCTGGTTTTAAGCGTTTCTGGCACCGATTTCAGCTGACTCGCTGGATCATTGTGATCATCTTAAGTATGGTCCTGGTCATGAGTGGGTACTTAACGTTTATGGCCAAGACGGCCAACGTTGGTGACTTGAAGGCGGCGTTGGAAAATCCCACGCAGATTTATGATCGTCACAATAGCAAGGCGGGGACCCTGTACTCACAAAAGGGAACCTACGTCCCGCTTAAGAAAATTACCACGAACGTGCAGAGCGCAGTAATTTCCACTGAGGACCGGAATTTTTATCACGAACATGGTTTCTCCGTTAAGGGGATTGGGCGGGCCTTTTTCCTGTATGCCAAGAATAAAGTACTTCGACAAAACTACATTAGTGGTGGGGGGAGTACATTGACCCAACAATTGGTCAAGAACGCGTACCTCACGCAAGAGCAAACGTTCACGCGGAAATTCAAGGAATTATTCCTGTCAATTGAGGTTGAGAACGTTTATTCTAAGCAAGATATCTTGTCCATGTACCTCAATAACGCTTACTTTGGCAACGGGGTTTGGGGTGTCCAAGATGCCGCTAAACGGTACTTTGGGAAGTCCGCCGCGGCATTGACGGTACCAGAGTCCGCTGTGCTAGCAGGGATGCTTACGTCCCCATCGGCGTACAATCCGGTTGACCACCCGCAGGCCTCACGGGCCCGCCGAAACGTTGTCCTGGGCCTGATGGCGGATACTGGAGCCATTTCAAAGTCACAGGCGAAGAGTTATCAGGCAACCGCCCTGACCACGAATGATACTTACAACTATAAGAACAGTTACCGGTACCCGTATTTCTTTGATGCCGTGATCAACGAAGCCGTCAGCAAGTATGGCCTCACGGAGTCGGAAATTATGAACAAGGGCTATAAAATCTATACCACCTTGGATCAGGGTAATCAGAAACAGATGCAAACGTTATTTAAGAATACATCGTACTTCCCAGCCAATGCTAGCGATGGGACCAAGGTTCAAGCGGCTAGTATCGCCATTGACCCGAATACCGGTGGTGTGGAAGCTGTCGTTGGGGGTCGTGGAAAACACGTTTTCCGGGGCTATAACCGGGCAACGCAAATGCGGCGTCAACCGGGTTCGACCATCAAGCCGTTGGCTGTCTATACGCCAGCACTAGAAAACGGGTACTACTATGACTCCGAACTGACTGATAAGAAGAAGTCGTACGGGACCAACAACTATTCGCCCCATAACTACGGCAACCAATATAGCGGCAAGGTTCCTATGTATCAAGCTCTGGCGCAAAGTAAGAATGCACCGGCAGTTTGGCTGCTGAATAAGATTGGTGTCGACAAGGGATACGATTCCGTCAAGAAGTTTGGCCTTCCAGTCACCAAGTCCGATAAGAACCTGGCCCTGGCGTTGGGTGGATTGAAGACCGGGGTTTCCCCACAACAGTTGGCTCAGGCCTACACGGCGTTTGCCAATAACGGGACCATGTCGTCTGCTCACTATATTCGTAAGATTGTGGACGCTTCGGGGAATGTGGTTGTGGACACCTCTGATTCTGCTGCCAAGACGACTAAGGTCATGTCGAGCAAGACCGCTAAGCAGATGACCAGTATGATGATGGGCGTCTTTAACTACGGAACCGGGGTTAGCGCCAAGCCTTACGGATATACGATTGCCGGTAAGACTGGGAGTACTGAGGCGGACGGTGATTCCGATGCTACGCGTGATAAATGGATTGTGGGGTATACGCCTGATGTCGTCGTGACGACCTGGGAAGGGTTTGACAACACGAGTAACAAGAATCACTTGGAGAACGTCAGTGGTACTGGCGAAGGCCCACTTTATCAGGCTGAAATGCAAGCCATTTTGCCAAATACTAAGGGAACTGCCTTTGATACCAAGGATGCCTCTACCATCGCCAAGGGTGGGGATAATTCTAGTTCTAGCAACAGCGACATTTGGGATCAGGTACAGGAAGGGATTAACAATGCTGGAAAGTCCTTTAACAGTGCAGCTAATACTGTCAAATCCTGGTGGAAATCAGTCGTTCAATAGTGAAATCCCTCTGGGGTGAAAGCGCAAACCATGGTACAATAATAAATGGCAATTCAACTGGGCGTAGGCCCAACAAGGAGGAAACACCAATGGCTGACAAGATGGAAGACCTGGGCGCACAATTAGCCCAAGCACTTCAAGAATCAGAAGAATTCACGGGTTTAGAAACGGCATACAACGACATGAAGGCTGACGCCGACACGTACCAGCTGTTTAAAGACTTCCAAAAAATCCAAATGGACTTGCAACAAAAGCAAATGGCTGGTCAAGAGTTGACTAACGACGAGATGAGCCATGCCCGCGAAGTTGCTGACAAGGTTTCTAAGATTGCTTCTATCAAGACTTTGATGGAAAAGGAACGGGATGTTAACACCCTGTTATCCAACTTGAATCAGACGATTACGAAACCCATCGAAAGCATCTACCAGGGCTAAAACGTCTGTTAATCGTCGGTACAACCCCTCATTCTTGGGAGGTCCGTGCCGGCGATTTTTCAATTTAAATCAATAAAAAATGAGAGGAGTGCCTACCTGATGAAATTTATTCACGCTGCAGATTTACATTTAGATAGCCCGTTTCTCGGTCTCACGGGGCTGCCAGCTTCACTGGCAACAACGGTCCGAGAATCAACATTTACAGCGGCCACGAAGGTTTTTGACCGTGCTCTCAGTGAGCACGTCGACTTTGTCCTCTTGGCGGGTGATTTATTCGATCGGGCTGAGCAGAGTGTGGCCGCACAAGCATTCCTATTCACCCAATTTGCTCGCTTAGATGACGCGCAGATTCCCGTGATTGTGAGCTTTGGCAATCATGATTACTTAACGGAACAAGCAGTGACCTATCCGACCAACGTGACGGTTCTAGGTGAACACGTCACGACCACCACGTTACAACTGGCCTCTGGTGAAACGGTGGCTGTGAGTGGTTTCAGTTACCCGCAACGCTGGGTTTCAGATGATCCGTTAGCAGCGTATCCCGTGCACGCCGCGACGAACTGGCACGTGGGCATGTTGCACGGTGCCGTGACCACGGGGAGTCAGGATCATTACGCACCATTTACGGTGGCTGAACTTTTGCGTAAACGTTACGACTACTGGGCTTTGGGCCACATTCATCATCGTCAAAGCTTAAATGATCAACCGCCAATCTTATATGCGGGCAATACCCAGGGGCGTGCTGTGACGGAGACCGGGGCGAAGGGGGCTTACCTGGTGCATAGCCAGGATGGACAGCTGGTGCCGGAGTTTTTCCCGACCGCGACCGTAATTTGGGAAACAGCTCAAATTGATCTGGACGGAACTGATTTGGCGGCGCTCAACGAAGAACTGATAGACTGGTTAGCTGCGCACCCAGCAGATCAGCCCACGCTCACTGCCATATCATTAACGACTAGCGCACCACTTTCGGTTGCTGAGCAGCAACGGTTGGCAAGTGGTGATTGGTTACAGCTTTTTCAACGGACCCACCAACGCCAATTGAAGGCGGCTCAACGCTACATTGTCCGACTTAGTCTAGATGAAACCACCGCTGCAGTACCGGCTCCCAACTTGGATCAGAGTTATTGGGAGCTAGGGGCGAAGACGGTATTTACCGCAGCTAATCGGCAGAAATTATTCGGAAAATTGGCACAGGAACCAGCGTTGGCGGCGTGGTTTGACCGGCCCGAGACGGCAGCTAGTCTAGAAACGGCTGCTCGTCGCCGGTTAACGCAATTAATGGGAGAGGAGGGTCAGGATGAATCTTAAACGGTTAACGATTTATGGTTTTGGTCACTTTCACGATCGAACTTTTGATTTGTCATCTGGTCTGAACTTCTTAGTGGGTCCTAACGAGGCGGGAAAGTCGACGTTGACGCAGTTCATCACGGCCATTTTCTTTGGCTTCCCCACGAAAAAGCATCCCGAATTACGCTACGAACCACTGGATGGTAGTCGGTTTGGTGGGGCAATTACTTTCCAGCAGGATAACACGACCTATACGGTGACGCGGACGGACGGCCCCAAGGGTGGAACGGTGACGCTCCATGATGATACGACGAATCTAGATTTACCGGCGGCACTGCTCACCAAATTGCTGGCTCCGGTCGATGGTCAGCTGTTTACCCGTGTCTATGCCATTAACGAACCCCGGTTAGGGACGGTCTTTACGGCCTCCAAACAGGAGCTAGTCGACCGGCTCCGGCACGTCGGCGCCGTTGGCAGTGAGTACTGGTTACAGCAAGCACAGCGACTTGATCAAGCTGCTGATGACCGGTATAAACCTCAGGGGCGTAATCCCTTATTGAATCAGCAATTGCGCGAACATCAAGAATTATCAGCTAAGTTAGCTAAAGCCAATGGGGCCTATCAAACGTATTGGCAGCTGCGTCAGCAACAGGTTGATGGTGAGAGCCAACAACGATCTCTTCAGGCAACGTTAACGCAACAACGACAGGCAACAACTAGGCTGACCCAGCTGTTGGCTCAGTGGCCAACCTATCAACAATGGGTGGCGTTGGCCCCAGCTGCGGAAGCTGTCTCGCATGGCTTCACCGCGACCGACGCAACTCGTCTAGAGCAATTGCGTAGTGCAGCAACCGCTAGTGAGCAGACGTTAACGGATGATCAACAACGATTTGCTGAGTTGCAACGTGATCAGCAACTACCACCATTGTTTGATCAGTATTTACCGGTCGCAGATAAACTCGATGCGCTTGCTCAGCGGCTACCACAAGTTCAGGGGAGTCAGCAGGAGGCGCAACGGTTAGTCACTTCGCAGCGAGATTTGGAGCAACGGGCCGGTATTTTGGAACAACAATATGCAGTGAACGGGCAAATGCCGCGACCATTCTCACTGGCGACTACCCAGCAGGTGCGGCAGTTAACAGGTGAGCTAACGACAGCGAATCAGAAGCGGCGTCGCTTGCAACAACAACTTAATCAGCGCAACGAACAATTTCGTCAGGTTCAACCGACGCGTCAGCAACACCATAACCCATTAGCGGATAAGCAGGTCGGGTGGCTGGCGGCCGGTTTGGTCGTCCTTGTGGGCGCAATGTTCCTCCCCAATACATTTCTCAAGCTCGCTGGCGCCTTGCTCGGGGTAGCAGTTGGCTATTATGGTGTCTTCCTGGTCGACAGTAGTACGCCGGCTAGCCGTCAATTAGACGAACTGACTGAAGATATTCGTGATCTGCAGGCCCAGTTGCGTGAGGGGGGGCAGGCCGTAGATGCGTTGACAAATCAGTTAGATGCGATTGGTGATGCTCATGGCATGAGTCAAGTTCCGCTAGAACAGTGGTCGGCAGCCCAATCTGCCATTGCCGAGTGGGAGCGGTTGACGCGCTTACTGGAAACAACGGCTGAGCAAGCTGCGACGCAACAAGCGACAGTTCAGCAGTTTTTGCAGGAGGCAACGACCATTCTGCCGGCTTTAGCGGATCAAGACTTTGCGGCGGTGGCGTCTCAGCTAATGCAGTTGCAGGCTACGCGGCAAGCACTGAGTCATCAAGAAACTGATGTGGCGGCCCTAGCGACCCGGCTACAAGCAGACCAGGCTGCCGTCGAGCGAGGTAAACGGGAGCTGCAAGCGTTCTTGCGGACACGGAATCTATCCGATGTGGCGGCCTTCTATCAACAATATCAAGCAGACCGGACACAAACGGAACGTCAACAACAACGGCAAACACTGGCCACCCAGATTGGGTCTGATAACTTAACGACCTTGCAACAACAGACTAGTCAAACAGCGTTGCAGCAACAAGTGACCATGGCTCAGCAGAAGCAGGTCACTACGCAGGCGACCTTGGATCAAACAACGAGTCACTTGGCAACCTTACAGGGGCAGCTGGCTCATTTGACAGCTAGTGGCACCCAAGCCACGTTGCGGCAGAAACTTGCTGATTTGGAAACGCAAATGACCCAGACGGCAGCTACTTGGCTGACGGAACGATTGGTGAGTCAGTGGATTTCGGCGGCATTAGCCGCAGCATCCGGTGACCGGTTACCACAAATCGTAGCGCAGGCTAGTGAATTCTATGGTAAATTAACTGAAAACCGGTATACTAAAATTGAACTGACACCAACTACCTTACGGGTTCAGCGGGCAACTGGCGACTGGCGCAACGTGGGACAGCTTTCACGTGGGACGGCGGAACAGCTAGATCTTGCTGTGACCCTGGCCTTTGCGGTCGTGATGAATCGTCAGGTCCAGATGCCGCTGATTATCGACGATGGTTTCGTGAACTTTGACGAAGCCCGCCGGCAGGCTGCATATCGCTTGTTAGCGACTATCGCTACGGACGTACAGGTCATTCTCCTGACGGCCGATGAGAGTGTGACCACGCATACCACGGGCACGGGTAAGGTCTTACGGTTGACGGAATAGGAGGGACTTTCATGGCGGCAACAAAAAAATTAATGGATTATGGCGTCGATGAAGCGGTCGATGTCTTTGTACTTTTGAAGGCGGCGGACGTGCGGACGGCCAAGAACGGTAAACAATACATTGCACTAGTGTTTGAGGACCAATCCGGTGAGATTTCTGGAAAATACTGGGATGCTTCGCCCGAAGACATCACGAATTATGTGGCGGGACGCGTCGTTCACCTACAAGGAAAACGGGAAAACTATCAAACGCATCCACAAATCAAGATTTTTCACTTACGCTTAACGAATCCGGGTGAGCCGAGTGATCCCAATGCCTTCATTGAACAGGCACCGATGAGTCGGGCCGAAATGGAAGACTACATCACGCAAACGATTTTTGAAATCACGCAACCAACGTGGAACCGAATCGTGCGAAAGCTAGTCAGTGAGTACGCCGATCAGTTTTACACCTATCCAGCGGCCAAGAGTAACCACCACGCCTTTCAGGGTGGACTAGCTTACCATACGATTTCTATTTTGAAATTGGCTCATTCAGTGACGACACAATATCCGGACCTAAATGCACCACTTCTGTTTGCGGGAGCGATTCTTCACGACCTAGGCAAGACGATTGAATTGTCAGGGCCCAAGTCCACGACCTATACGCTGGCCGGAAATTTGATTGGGCACATCGTGTTGATCGACGGGGAATTGGTTCGGGCGTGTGACACGCTTAAATTGGATCCTCAGGCCGAAGACGTCCTGTTGCTACGGCACATGATTCTCAGTCATCACGGCCTGTTGGAATATGGGTCACCGGTTCGTCCGGAGTTGCGTGAAGCGGACGTCTTACACCAATTGGATGAGCTCGATGCCTCCATCATGATGTTGGACACGGTGGTGGCACACACCGAGCCAGGGGAATTCTCGGAACGAGTCTTCGCCATGGACGGGCGCCGATTCTACCGGCCGACCACTGACGGCCCTAAGTCACCTGATGAAC
Organism: Levilactobacillus yonginensis; assembly: GCF_003946265.1. GTDB lineage: Bacteria > Bacillota > Bacilli > Lactobacillales > Lactobacillaceae > Levilactobacillus > Levilactobacillus yonginensis. Next base: position 14,023 of record NZ_RHNO01000016.1, on the reverse strand, counting down.
CACAGCAACCATAATTGTTGGTTTGTTCGTGAATGGTCACGCTCCGGCGGCCAGGGCTGGGGCCTGCTGTGGGGACGCTTCAGCCAAAAGGCGGGCTTCTCGCTCGCTTTGAAGCCACGAAGACCACGTGTCCTCGCGCCCATAGCGTAAGCTAGCAAAGAACGCCAGCTAACGCTATTTTCACAGCTGGCCCCACCCCTGGCCGCCTCCGGCTCATATTGGTGAACTTTGCAATAAGCATTGTGGTCGCAATGGTGTGGCCTCCATCGTTCATTGTCATAGTTTGTTATAAATCAAATAAACGGCACAAAACCGATCAAGGTTTTGTGTCGTTTTTTTTACGCTATGAAGTGGGGGAGTGAGAGTTAAGGTTGTCAGTAATTTGTATATAGCACCATGCAATCAACGCTGGACGCATTAAACGCCAATGTTATTCGTTAAACTGGTTGCCACGCAGTACAGATTACGAGGGGGATGTTACAGTTCAGTGCACCAATGTAACCGGAGGTTGACAGGGTGGGGGTCAGCTGTGTCGGTGGTGTTGGCTCGATGGTCTGTTCGAGCTTACAGCACGGGACGTGTTTGGAGACACGCGAATTGGGCGTGGCTTCAAACCGAGCCGGAGGACCGTTTCTCAGGCCGCAGGCGGTCCCCACAGCAGACGCCCGCCCTGGCGACCGGAGGTGGCCAAGCTCAGCACCATTGTATTAAACCAGTCCCAACAGCAAAAAAGAGGGTTCCAACCAGTTTGGTTGGAACCCTCAAGTTTAATCGAAATTACTTGGATGAAGATGAAGCGGAAGTCTTAGAACTTGATGATGATGCCAAGTAGTCAGACAAGATGTTCTTCAAGTCGTTATCCTTGATAGAAACATTACCCTTCTTCAAGACCTTAGCAACCACGTTGTGCAGAACAGTACTGTCATTCATATCGCTATCAATGATTTGTGACTTAAGTTCTGCCTTGTGTTGGTTGACGGTACCTTTACCAGGGTTCTTCAGCATCAAGATAACGTGGTAACCATATTGCGTCTTAACAGGCGTTGTGGTGTATTCGTTAGTTTGAAGCTTGAAGGCAGCCTTCTTGAAGGTTGAGTCCAGTGAAGTGTCGGTGCTGTCGAAGGCACTCAACTTACCACCCTTGTTCTTGGTAGCAGTATCGGTGGAATCCTTCTTAGCTAACTTCGTGAATTCGCTAGTCAAATCGCTCTTCTTAGTACCCTTTAAGTCTTTGATGATTGAATCAGCAGTAGACTTCTTGGAAACTAAGATGTGGGCAACCGTGACTTCTGGTTCGTAGCTCTTGAATTGCTTCTTGAGTTGGGCATCAGAAATCGTGACGTTATCCTTAACAGCTTCCTTCAAAAGTAAGTTTGAACGGATTTCCGTCTTCAAACCGGATTGCGTCATACCGCTTTGAGAAAGAACACTGCTAAATGATGAACCGTATTGCGCCTTGTACTTGTTGAATTGCTTGGTAACTTCGGACTTCTTGACCTTGTCACCGTATTGCTTTTCCAAGACTTTGTTCAAAATCATCTGTTGCAGAACTTGCTTACCAGAAGACGTACCCTTTAAACTGCTGTAGTACTGGCTTTCAGTAATCTTACCACCGTTAGTAGTGGCAACGGTTTTGTTCCCACAACCGGCAAGCGTTACGGTCAGTAACAGACCGGCGAAGGCGATAAACCATTTCTTCATATTGCTCAACACATCCATTCATCAAAATTGGTGTAAACACCATACTCAGACATCATAACACAAATTAACGTCAACCGAAAAAGGTCAACAAAGTTTTACAAAAAGTTCAGAATTACTCGGCGTCCCATTTGGCCAGGGTCTCCTCAATGGCGGCAACCCGGGGAGCGACCTTAAACCCAAACTTATCAACAGCCACTTGGATTTCATCCAGAGTGGGTTGCGCGTCGGTAACGGCTTGGGAGAGCTTGGCAACGTTGCGTGTTAACTGGTCCTTGGCACCGCGCAGGTCGTCAACCTTTTGTGCGGTGTGTTTGGCCTGAGCACGGACACTTTTGCTCCAAGTGAGAGGATCTTGTTTCGTTAAGGTTAAGTAGGCAGCTAAACCAACACCGGTAGCCAGAGTAGCGCCGGTTAGAAAACGACCAATACCCATAGTTTAATCCTCCAAACTTACTTTAATCTTATCTTGAATAGCAGCGTAGTCGGCTGGACTGTAGTTGTCGGAATTATCCTTGAAAATCATCTTGAAATCATCGTGGTCCGTGTAACGGGGAACCAGGTGAATGTGGGAGTGGAAAACGGATTGGTAAGCCACTTTCCCGTTGTTGTTCAGGATGTTCATCCCAGTGATAGCTGGGTCAGAAGCTTGAACAGCCCGGGCAATCTTAGGAATCCGGGAGAAGACGGCGGCAGCGAGGTCGGCGTCGTAGGCGAAGATATCCTTCACGTGCGTCTTGGGAATGACCAGGGTGTGGCCGGGAGTCCCTTGTGAGATGTCCAGAAAGGCTTTGACGATGTTGTCCTCGTAAACGGTGTAGCTGGGGATGTCCCCCTTTAAGATCTTGCAGAAAATACAATCGTCATCGTAGTGCGGTTCTAGCGTCATTTTATCCATGAAAACTCCTTCTTTCGCAGTGATTTCATCCATTATACACCACCAACCCGGGGGAGTTCACCCAGAATCGTTCGTTCACTGGGTCAGCTATGGTATAATAGCCTGGTTAAATTAAAGGAAATGAAGGGATGTTGAATGGCTCTAGAAGTCAGCCATGTTGTGGGGGGCTACTCACAAATTCCCGTCTTAAAAGATATTAGTTTTGATGTCCGCGACGGAGAGTTAGTCGGCCTCATTGGCTTGAACGGGGCGGGGAAATCGACCACCATTAATCACGTGATCGGTCTTTTGACGCCTCATAAAGGGAAAATTATGTTGAACGGGGTCACCATTGAACAGGATAGTCAGGCGTACAAGCAACAGATCGCCTACATTCCAGAAACCCCCGTGTTATACCAAGAATTAACGTTACGCGAACATTTAGAGATGACCATGATGGCCTATGATTTGGACCAAACAGTGGCTTGGGAAACGGCACATGAGTTGTTGAAGACCTTCCGGCTGGATAATAAGTTGGACTGGTTTCCGGCTAACTTTTCTAAAGGGATGAAGCAAAAGGTCATGATTGTCTGTGCTTTTCTAACCAACGCCAAGCTCTACATTATTGATGAACCATTCTTGGGGCTAGATCCGCTGGCCGTGAATGACCTGTTGAATCTGATTGAACAACGCAAGAAGACTGGGGCCAGCATCTTGATGTCGACCCACGTATTGGATACGGCCCAACGGTACTGTGACCGGTTCGTCTTACTTCATGACGGTCAGGTCAAGACCGAAGGCACCCTCAGTGAGCTCCAAGCCGCTCTTCCGGAAGCGGGGGAATCACTGAATGATATTTATCTTTCCATGACGAAGGTCGATCGCGCATGACGGGGTTATTTCAGACCCGGCTTCAACGTCATCTCCGGGAAATGGCGAAGTACTTGCGGCTGGTGTTCAATGATTTCTTTGTCTTTGCTTTGCTCTTCTTTCTAGGGGGCTTAGGCCTCGGTTATTCCAACCTCTTAAAACAACTTAAGTATGGTCAGTGGTGGGCACCGGTCATTGCCCTGATGGTTCTCGTCATTGTCGTGCAGATCGGTCGATTTGCAACGCTGATTGAGGATGCGGACCGGGTCTTCCTGTTACCAAAGGAACGGGCGATGCACGCATACTTTGTCTCCGCACGGCGATATAGCCAGGGGTTAGCGCAGGCGACGCAGGTGATCACCTTGTTCATTTTGTCACCGTTTCTGAGTGTATCGATGCATTGGACGATTGCACAAATCCTAGTCCTAGCAGTTGTCCAGATTATTTTGAAAGACGCTTTCCTGCGTCTCGACCTGGCTAGCGCTTACCAAGTGACCGCCCAACGTCGAATGAATCAGTGGTGGGTCAAATGGCTATTGGCCATTGTCATCTTGGCAAGTGGGCTGTGGTTGACGGTCTACGCAGCAGTTATTCTGGCGGTGATTTTGGACATTGCCGTTGCTGTATGGTTCCATCAGCATTGGGAGAACCAACAGATTCGTTGGCGGGAACAGATTAAATTAGAAGATAATCGGATGCTGGGCATCTATCGGTTCTTTAACCTCTTTACGGAGGTGCCAATGGTGTCCGGGACCATCAAACGGCGGCGGTACCTCGATTGGTTGTTTGCACGCATTAAGCCGCAACACAAGCAAACGTATTTGTACCTATTTAGTCGGGGGATGGTTCGGGGAACTGAATTCAGTGGATTAGTGGTTCGGTTGACCGTGATTGGTATGCTGTTGCTGTACTTTGTGCGGGGACAGTGGTTGCCAATCATTTTGGCAGCCCTCTTCATCTATTTGATTGGGTTTCAGCTCTTACCATTCTTCCATCAGTACGACGACATTGTCTTTAGTCACGTCTATCCGGTTGCGTCAGACTTGCGGCTCAAGAGCTTCGTCACGCTAGTTACATTGATTCTCAGTGTGGCGGCGCTGTGCCTGTGGGTCATTGTGGCAATTGCCAATCCATCATTGGAAACGGCGGGCTTAGCATTGTTGGTCGAAGTCGTCGAAGTTTGGTATTTAGCCCGACTCTACACGCCACAACGCTTGGCGCGGGCAGATAAAAATAGGGGTTGACGTGTCCCTGGTTTCCCCATAGAATTAGTAGTAGCTGACAAATCGAGGAGGGGTGGCACGAATGGCACTGGATATTAGTGACGGTTGGAGTTTATATCCGCTGGGCGGTAACACAGGTACAGCGTATATGGGGACCAAGGCCTCACAAAAGGTGTTTTTGAAACAAAACGCGTCACCATTTCTTGCGGCACTTTCCATGGAGGGAATCACGCCCCGACTCGTCTGGACCAAACGGCTCGCGACGGGGGATGTGATGACGGCTCAGGAGTGGCTGAACGGCCGAACGTTACGACGCAGTGAAATGCGTGAGCAACGGGTCGCTCGTCTCTTACACCGCGTGCATCATTCCCATTTGCTCCATGATATGTTATTAAAAGTCGGCGGACGATCAACGACGCCCGCCCAGTTGCTGACTCGCTTACAACCCGCACTTGCTGCGGATCTGCGACGGCATCCGCTGATTCAATCGGCGTTTGCTAGCCTGCGAAACGAGCAACCCCAACTGCCCAAGACGCAATATGAAGTTAGTCATGGTGATTTAAACCATAAAAATTGGCTGTTGTCGGACCGGCAACGGTTATACCTGGTTGACTGGGACGCGGCAACGTTTGCCGATCCAGCCCATGACCTAGGTTCCCTGTTGTGTGAATACGTTCCTCTTGAGGAATGGCAACGTTGGCTTCAGGATTACGGCGAGACCTTGACGGCGGACTTAACGGCTCGCGTCAACTGGTATGCCCGGGTTCATTGCCTGACGGTGATTGCCGAGAGTTATCACCAACAACGGTTCCAAATTATGAATCAACATTTAATTTTACTTGAAAAACTGACGCGTGAGTCAGTGACTGATTAGACTTCGGCGGGAGCGGGGAGAACCTCGCGCCCGCTGTTGTGATTAAAAGGAGAAAAAACTATGCGTGTACGTAATAAACCGTGGGCCAAAGACTATATGGCCGAACATACCGATCAAATGGTGGTTGAACCAGAACCCTTGATGGGTAAGTGGCAGAGCCGTTTTCCTAAAGAACAACCTTTGTACGTAGAAATTGGCACGGGAAAGGGCCAATTCATCGTGGAAATGGCCAAGGCGCATCCCGAACATAACTTTATTGGGATCGAGATTCAAATGTCCGTGATTGCGGCGGCCCTCAAGAAGGTAGTAGCCAGCGAACTCACCAACATTCAATTGGTGCATACCGACGGCGAAGCCATTAACACATTCTTTGCCCAGGGTGAAGTGGCGGGGCTCTATCTGAACTTCTCTGATCCATGGCCTAAGACGCGGCACATTAAACGTCGATTGACGTCGCCAGTTTTCTTAGCGCACTACGCTGACGTCCTGCCAGCAGGGGGGAGTGTCCAATTCAAGACCGATAACCGTGGCCTGTTTGAATACTCTCTGGGTAGTTTGAACAACTTTGGCATGGTCTTTGACGGTGTTTGGTTGGACCTGCACGCTGCTACCGATGGGGTGGAAGACATTCAGACGGAGTATGAGCAAAAGTTCTCTTCTAAAGGGCCTATCTATCAGGTAATCGCCCACTTCCCTGAAGATAAATAGGCGTCTGGTTGCCTCCGGCTGCTAGATTGGTGATTTTTTCAGCAAGTATCAATTGTTAAACAAAAGTAGAATAGAAATGAAACGATTGGAGTTGAGACAGATGTCTTAGCTCCTTTTTTTGTGTTCGAGCTAAGGATTGAAAGTCTTTAGATGCAACAATGTTATTGGCATAAAAATTAGGCAATCAATTTACATTTCTTTTGACTTTAACTTTTTTCGTTCAATCACCACCATCCTGCGTAGTTAGACAGTAGGAGGTGGCGGGGATGTTGATTGCGGAGTTGGAGAACAAGTTGGTGGATGCTAAGAACGTGGAGCGGGGAAGACCATTTATCTGCCCAGGATGTCGCTTGCCGGTACGGTTGCGACGGGGGTCACGGGTTCAGCCATACTTTGCGCACTTACCTGGTGCCCTATGTCCACTCCAGGCGGAGGCTGAAAGTCAGCAGCACGTTCAAGGAAAACGCCAATTGATGACGTTCTTTGCGGCGTGGGGGCAGCCGGAGTTGGAACGGATTCTGCCGAAGATTCAGCAACGAGCTGACGTTTGGCTAGCGCGGAAGCAACCAATTGCCTTAGAGTTTCAGTGTAGCCCAATCAGTCGGACTGAGGTGGCCAGTCGGACGGCGGGGTACCGGCAATTGGGGGTGTATCCAATGTGGCTTCTAGGAAAAAGATACGCCAAGCAGCGATTGACTTGGCGGACGCTCGATCGTTTTGCAAGCTGGCTGCCCGGTTGGGGACTCTGCCTATTATTTTGGGATGTGGCTACGTGTTCGCTACGGGTGGACCACCATCTCTGTCAGGCTGCCACGGGACAGTTTAGTTGGGGGACCAGTTATCTGCGGAGCGTTACCGACCTTCAAAGTCGCTCCGGGGTTTATTTGGCGACGCCGAGGCCCGATTTTCTGGCATTTCGCCGTCAGCTCAAGGTAGATTTGCAGCGTGAATCGGCCGGTCTGCGTGACGTTCAGGAGGCGGTCTATTTGACCGGCCACCATCTGGCCGGATTTCCTGAGGAACTGGCGACGACAGCGGTGACGCCACCTGGTTTTGGCAAGGGCCTCTTGCTATGGCGAGTGGTCATGACGGCTTGGTTATTTCAAACGAAACAGTTTGACGAGCAAGAGGTTCGCCGGTTGAGTCGCGCGGCCCTCATCCTGATTGGTGGACAATTACAGGCGGTGCGATTCAACGTGGCGCCAGCTTTGCGACGGGCTGAAGCGACCCTCTTACGGGATTGGGTACGACTGGGTAAGCTCGAGCGACGTTCCCAGGGGTGGCAGGTCGTTGGCCAGCCACAATGGACGGCAGACTTAGCTGCATATTTGGGGCGGTCGGCCCACGGGTCAAGGCGAGGGTTAAAGTGGTAAACTAGCTGTATGTAAATGATAAAGGAGGACGAAGTGATGAAACAAATTCCACAGCGCACGGAGGTTCCAACAGAACTAACGTGGGACTTGACGACGATTTACCCGGATGATGCGGCCTTCAAAGCCGATATTCAGACCATCAAGCAGCAATCAGAACGGGTCGCCGCTTTAAAGGGGCAATTGGCCCAAAGTGGGGCTGACCTGTACCGGGTGACGACAGCAGTTCTGGACCTGAACCGGCAATTGGAACGGCTGTACGTCTACGCGTCCTTAAAGAACGACCAGGATACCAGTAACGCCACTTACCAGGATCTCTCTGGCCAAGCTAGCAACCTGCTGGCAACGGTCGCAGCGGCCACTTCTTGGTTTGAGCCAGAAGTCCTAGCACTCTCCCAAGCGGCCTTGCAAAAGTTGATTGATGCTGAGCCTCGGCTAACTACCTATCAACACCTATTTGATGTGTTGGGGAAGCAGCGGGAACACACCCTTTCGGTGGCTGAAGAAAAACTGTTGGCGGGAGCCAGTGATATCTTTGATGCCTCATCCAAGACCTACAGTGTGCTGAGTGATGCCGACCTGGTCTTTCCGATTGTTCAGGATGAACAGGGCAATGACGTTCGACTCTCTGAGGGACTGTATGGTGTTTTACTCCAATCAACGACACCTAGGGTCCGTGAGCAGGCTTTTAAGGCGCTGTACAGCGTTTACCAACAATTCCGGCACACCTTTGCCTCGACACTGGCTAGCGAGGTTAAAACGCATAATTTTACTGCTCAGGTTCGGCACTATGGGAGTGCTCGTGAGGCGGCTATGAGTGGAAATGACATTCCAGCGGTGGTTTACGATACCTTGGTCAAAACAGTCAATGACCACCTGGACTCCCTGCACAAGTATGTGAATCTGCGGAAGGAAATTCTCGGTTTGCCCGAGCTGCACATGTACGACCTCTATACACCAATTACCGGAGAACCTAGTCTGAGCTATACGTACGAAGAAGCTCAGCAGGAAGCTCTTAAAGCATTGGCTGTTTTGGGTCCCGATTACGTGGCCAACGTGCAAAAGATGTTTGATAATCGGGCCATCGACGTGGTAGAGAACCGGGGGAAACGTACCGGGGCTTACTCCGGGGGGATGTATGATACGAAACCGTACATCCTACTGAACTGGCAGGATAGTTTGGAGAGTTTGTTCACGCTGGTCCATGAGATGGGGCACAGCATGCACAGCCACTATACTCGGACGAATCAACCGTATCAGTACGGGGACTACTCGATCTTTGTAGCGGAAATCGCGTCGACGACTAACGAGAACCTCTTAACGGATTACTTGTTGAAGACGCAAACTGATCCGCAGGTCCGAGCTTACGTCTTGAACCATTATCTGGATGGTTTTAAGGGAACGGTCTACCGGCAGACCCAATTTGCTGAGTTTGAGGACTACATTCACCAACAAGCTGCGGCGGGGCAATCTCTAACCGCTGACTTTATGAGTGAGTTTTATGGGAAGTTGAACCAGCATTACTATGGATATGGCGTGGTTTCAGATCCACAAATTGCCGACGAGTGGACGCGGATTCCTCATTTCTACTACAATTACTACGTTTACCAGTATGCAACGGGCTTTGCAGCCGCAACGACGCTGGCACAACGAATTCTGAGTGGGGATGTCGCTAAGCGGGATGCCTATCTGAACTACCTAAAGGCGGGGAGTTCAGCCTTACCACTGGATGTCATGCGTCAGGCTGGCGTTGATATGGCTCAGCCGGATTACTTGCAGACGGCCTTTGCGACGTTTGATTCCCGGTTGGCTGAATTTAGTGAATTAGCACATGAATTAAAGCAATAACTCGCGACAATTAAAAAGACGTTCCTCAGTACCGACCGAAATGGGTCGTTGTTGAGGAACGTCTTTAACTTTGTTATTAGTAGGATTGCCAGTCGCGCTGCCACAGGAGACCCATGGTCTTTTCACCAGTATGCACACTGATCGCAGGGCCGAGCTGACTCTGAACCACACGTACTGCCGGGAAAGTCTCGGTAAGTTCAGTGGTCCATTCAGCAGCCAGTTCGGCATTGTTGGCATTGATTACCGTCACTAGGAGAGAATAGTCGACAGCGGCTAGCGTGGCGTTGAGCTTGTCGGTCATGTAATGGAATGCCTTTTTCATGGTCCGCTCCTTACCAATTGCAATGATTTGACCTTCGGCGTTGAAGGTCAGAAGGGGCTTGATGTTTAACAAGTTACCAATCATGGCGGAGCGGTTGGTGAGTCGTCCGGTGCGGGCCAGGTGACTCAGATTGTCTACCGCAAAGAACACTTGCATCGTGTCACGCATACCCAATAGTTCCGGGACGATAGTCTCAGCAGTATCGCCGTTGGCTACCATTTGGCCAGCCAGTAAGCAGAGGTTGGCTTCGCCGGCACTGGCGACCAGTGAGTCGACTGGGTAAATTTTTGCCTTAGTGTAGGTCTTACAAAACATTCGCAAATTGTTCATGAAGGACGTGATGCCACTGGAGAGATGAATTGAGATAATTTCATCGTAGCCTTCGCCAGCAAGACGGTCGTAGGCCTCCTCAATTTGTCCCAGGGAAACTTGCGCCGTCGTAGGTAGTGCCTGTTCAGATTTTAAGTAATCGTAGAAGGTGTGAAGACTGAGCTTGGATTCGGGATATTGCTGATCACCTAAGATCACTGTGATGGGCAGAACTGTGATATGAAATTGTTCGATCTGCTCCGGTGTTAGATAAGAAGCGGTATCGGTAACGATGGCTGTCGACATAAGTTTTCCCCTTTTGTTCTCAAAAAAATTGATGGCTCAATCATACCATATTGCGTACCAGATTGATATTGGCTTGGCCCGTGACTGATGGCGGGGGTTGGTGAGTTTAGGGGAGAACAAAAAAGCCGGTACTTGGAAGTACCGACCGTAAAACGATTCAACAGATTTTATAAAACGTGTAGGTGCGGATGGTTTAGTCCCAGCATTGGTGAAGCTGCTTGCTCTGTGCTAGGGTAATTGGGTTCAGCCATTAACATTTCTTTCGTGGCAACCCCTTGGCTTTCACAGACATCACACAGTGACTCGTAGGTGACATCATCTAATAGGAGACCACATTCAGACACATCACAGTTAAAAATGACAGCGGATGAGGATTGTTCAATCTTCATTTCAGCGGCTAATTTTTGGTCTGTTTGGAAGGCCTGTTTCGCCAAGTCGGATTGACAATCTTCTTTGAACATATCGAGATCCAACCGGCAATCTTTCGCCAAAGATAATGCTAGTTCTTGCGAAAATTGTTCGTGGTCATCAACCACGGCCTTTTGCATATTTAAGAGGAATCTCCGTCCCTTGCGCTTGCCCTGAAAGAGAGCGGCTTTATAAGCTAAGATAGCTTCATAGTAAACATTGAAGCGTGCGTTTCTTTCAGCTAAAGTTGGCCGACCTGAAAGGGATTGCCCAACGATTTGTTGATTGAGCAATGGCACAAATTGGAACGATACCTTGCTATTAAGATGATCAGCCAACCGCATGATATTACGTTCGGAACGCATGCACCGCGCCCCCAACGGGTTGACGAACAAATAGACTTCTAACACATTGCTTCCTCCTATACCTATCCTTGCTGGCAATCAACCAGGGTCGCCGAACAAAAAGTAACAATACCACTACATTAGCAAAATTTCAAAAAATAGCAACTGGAACGTTTGTTTGAGGTGAAGACCGTTCGTTTAAAACGCAACCTAATCATGCAACATTTTCCGACCCACGTAAAGCTAAACGCCTCATGATTGTTATTCTTGGGGTAAGGTGGGGTATGTCGTGAAACTTTTAACAAGGAAATGGGTTAATTACTCTCAGTCACGGGTGAAGTATGGTAAAATCGAAAGATAAGACGTGTATTACAGGTTGGGGGATAGTCACATGGTACAAAATTGGGATCAATTCTTATTACCGTATCAGCAAGCCGTTAGTGAGCTGAAAGTTAAGCTTCGCGGTATCCGCAAACAATTTGAGAATGGCAACGAACGGCCACCAATTGAGTTCGTGACTGGCCGAGTGAAACCGGTCGCCAGCATCAAAGAAAAGATGTCCCGCAGACACGTTGCCGAGGAACGGTTGGAACAGGATATGCAAGACATTGCGGGCTTGCGAATCATGTGCCAGTTCGTTGAAGATATTTATCAGGTCGTTGATTTGTTACGGCGGCGAACGGACATGACCATCCTTGAAGAACGCGATTATATTCACAATGAGAAGCCCAGTGGGTACCGTTCGTACCACATTGTGGTCGAGTATCCAGTCCAACTGGTGAGTGGCGAGAAAAAAATCTTGGCCGAAATTCAGGTACGAACCTTGGCAATGAATTTCTGGGCGACTATTGAACATTCACTTAATTATAAGTATCAAGGGGCCTTTCCAACGGAACTGAGCGATCGTCTACAACGGGCGGCCGAAGCAGCATTTAAGTTGGATACTGAGATGTCCGAGATTCGTGAAGAAATTCAAGAGGCACAACAGTACACCCCGAAAAAAGACGGTGACGTATCACCAATTTCTCATCAGAGCAAGGAAGAATGACATGAAGGTTTCCATTTTTGGTAATAACGGTTCAGCCTCGCAGCGGGTTGCCACGGCCTTGAAGACCGGACTAACAGCTGCGGGAATTGAAATTGATAGTTTAAATCCAGACATCGTTGTCACGGTTGGTGGGGATGGGACTTTGCTGTCCGCGTTTCACCATTACAGTGATCGGCTAGATAAGATTCGCTTTGTTGGGATTCATACGGGGCATTTAGGTTTCTATACCGATTGGCGCGATTATGAGGTTCAAGATCTCATCGATAGTTTGGTGGAAGACAACGGGCAGAGTGTCAGCTACCCACTATTGACGATTGAAGTGGAGTACGCTGATGGGACGCATTCTGATCAAACGCTGGCCCTGAACGAATCGACAATTAAGAAAGTTTCTGGAACTATGGTGGCGGACGTCTACATAAAGGGAGAGTTATTCGAAAGCTTCCGGGGCGATGGCCTCTGTATCTCAACACCGACGGGATCGACGGCCTACAACAAGTCCGTTGGTGGCGCGGTGATCAACCCACGGTTTAACGCCATTCAAATGGCTGAAATCGCGTCGATCAATAACCGGGTCTTCCGGACGCTGGGGTCACCCCTGATTATTCCGGCGGACGAGTGGATTCGAATTGAACCCGCTAAGTCGACCGACAACGTCTTGATGTGTGATCAGTTATCAATTGAAGGACGACCCATCAAGGCAATCAACTACCAGATTGCTCGGCAGCGCATTTCATTTGCTGAGTACCGGCATACCCATTTCTGGCAACGGGTCGAAACGTCATTCATTGGGAGAGAGCGTCCATGACACATTTTGAGTGGATCGTCGATGGTAAGAGTCCGGTACACGTGAGGACCGTGTTAATGGCCCATGGCGTGACCCGGACTTTTTTGAAACAGGTTAAATTCCACGGTGGCGTCGTCACATTGGATGATCAGGAGGTTCGAGTAGTAGCCATGGCTCAGCCTGGTCAGCGGGTGGGCCTCCAGTTACCACCAGAACCAACCAATGAGCACGTCGCAACGTCCCACGGGCCATTGGAGATACTCTATGAAGATCCCCATTTTTTAGTAGTCAATAAGCCAGCTGAAATGGCCTCTGTACCCTCGCACCTCTATCCGGATGATACACTGGCAAATCGGGTTAAAGGGCACCTGGTGGCCACACATGCGGACAGCACGGTCACCCATATCGTGACCCGGCTAGACCGGGATACCAGTGGGGCAGTACTGTTTGCCAAACATCACTTTGCCCATTCGATCCTGGATAAGCAGTTAAAGAATAGCGAACTAGATAAGCGTTACGTTGCTGTGGCTGAGGGAGGTATTATACCGGAACATCAGGTGATCGAAGCTCCCATTGGTCGGGCACCGGGTTCCTTTATTAAGCGGATGGTTCGTCCAGACGGCCGTCAGGCAACGACGGAACTGTGGGTGCGGCGGCAGTCACGGTCGGTCAGTTTGCTGGCGATTAAGCTGCACACGGGCCGGACGCATCAAATTCGCGTGCACTGCGCGTCAATTGGCCATCCACTGGTTGGGGATTGGCTGTATGGTCGGCAAACGAATCCGTGGATTCAGCGCCAGGCTCTGCATTGCGCTAGGTTGCAGTTCTATCAGCCTTTCTTAGATGAATGGATTACCTGCTATGCGCCATTGCCAGCGGACATGGCTAGTCTAATTGAACATGAGCTTTCGTAAGTAGCACTTTCCGTACATAGTTGCGGGGAGTGTTTTTTTATGGGACGAATTGTCAAATCAAGTGTAACTTTGTCCCAAAGAAAACTTCAGATGGACTCTTCCAGCCTAAAATCTTGCGTG
>NZ_RHNO01000015.1 GCF_003946265.1 Levilactobacillus yonginensis | reverse complement strand
ATTTACTATCCGCCCGCATAGCGGGTGGTTTTTTGTTTCGCACGCTTTAGCGTGCTCAACCGGGCCTAAAGGCATAATAAGAAAGGATTTGGGACAAAAGTCTCAAACCCTTTTTTTGCGCCGGACATATATCGTCAAAGAATTCACTCACGATTTGGCCAGGTCGCCACGTTGCTCAACCAACCGCCCAACCACTTGGGGGCCGTCTTTTCCTTGGCGGTTGGGCGATTGATCGTCAAAATGAGTTGTAACATGCTAAAGATCAACGACTGACGGCGACGATATGCCAGATACTTTGGCTGCCAGGTCGTCACGTATTTTTCCTTATAGGCCCGTAAGCCCTGAAAGCTGTAAAAGTTGTAGCCATACTCATAGATCAAGTGAGCCGCCCGCTCCTCAATGAAACTAAACTCGGACACCCCCACGTTAGCGAGCGGTGCCATCCCCAAATTAAAGCTCTGATAGCCCTCCTCACGGCAAGTTTCAAATAAGTACACGAACAAGCCATCCATAATTCCTGACGGTGCGTCACGACTGGCCCGCATTAAATCAATCGACGTCATACGTTGGTCACCAGTTGGCATGAGATTAGCAAACGCCACGACTTTTCCCGCCGCGTCCTGCATAACGGCAATCGGCGCTTCATTTAAATAATCCCGATCAAAGAAGCCCATCGAGAACCCCTTCTCCGTCTCGTCACCTAGCCAAGATGTTGAAATTGCTTCCAGCTCGGCTAATTGTGCCGTGCTAAATGGCGGCTGAAGGAGGGCAAATTGATACCCTTCCCGCTTAAACTTATTGATCAAGGCCCGTTCGCCACGGTGCGCCTTGCCAGCAAGGGTAAAGTCATTCAGATCAACGTGACCCTCCTCACCAACCTTCAGGAAGTCGAAACCCATCTCGTGTAACCGAATCGTTAGCGACTCACTGATCTCATAAAAGACCGGCCGAAAGCCAGCGCGGTCGGCATCGTGCATAAAGGCCTGTAGCGCGGCCGGCACGGCTGCCTGATTGCCGATAGGTTCCCCCATGACTAACAACTTATCGGCTCGTTGCCGATAAAGTATGAAGAGCTGATCGACCCCATCTTCCTGATAAAAATACACTTGTTTATCCCGTAGGAAGGCGAGATGACTGACCTCATTCCCACCAAACTGGCGAATCACCCGTCGCACCCGGTCCGCATCGAAAGACGCCTGGAGCCAGGCCACTGGACGCCCGGTCAAATAACGGTTAATAATCACCAAAATCAACAGCGCCAGCAACAGGCCACCCAGGCCATTCAGCCAAACCTGCATGGAAGGCAGCAGCCATGAATCTGGAAGCAGTGGCCAGTGTCGATGGCCTTCATTTAAGGTAAAGAGCCCCAGTACGGTATAGCTCAGGAAGGTCACCACAAAGATGCTACCGTCCACCAGCAAGCCGCCCCAAGAATAGTGGAAACCCGCACGGTATAACTCCGGTCGAGCCAGTAACAGGCAAATGAGGACGACGCCCAATAATACCGCCAGGCCCGCCGGAAAGTTCTCCTGCCACAGCGTATTGCCAATGGCAATGACCAGCACCACTAGTGTCGGCCAAAAAGCGCGTCGGACCCGGGCACCAACACCGCGCGCTAACCCAATCAATAGGAAGGCCATCACGATATTGGTGAGCTGATTTAAGAAATAAAACATGTAGGGCACCAACCGTAAATAGAAGTGATTAGCCAGGACCACGTCTGGAATCGTGGCAAATAATAACATCATAACGCCAGAGAAGTACATGAAGGTCGTCACGAATAACTGGGCAGCGCGACGGCTAGCAGCCACAGGGAGGCCATTTAAGAAGCGATTCAAGCGATGGCCAATGTCATGAATGAAGAAGCCCACCCCGACACCAAATGGCAGGAGGTAGTAAAACAGACGGTATAGGAGCAGCCAGCCGGTTGCATCCGCCCGACTCACACCTAACAGGCCCAGCCCAATAATCATAAACACGTCAAAGGCCCCTAACCCACCGGGGATCATGGAAACAACCCCCGCTACCGAGGCCACAACAAACATGGGTAGCACTGCCAATAAGGGAATCGGTAGACCTAACGCCCAACCAATTAGAAGAAAGAAGAGCGCACAGCTCCCCCACTCCAAGCTGGACCCAACGATTAGACTGAGCTCTCGTCGCCAGGTCAAATCCGCAAAAAATTCCCCGTTGCTGATGCGGGTGAAGATAAATACCCCCGGGAAGTACAAGCCCCCGCCGAGAAGCCAAAACCAATAGACTCGGTACGGTGCCCCGATATCCAACCCAAAGAGTAGAATCAAAGCGACCCAGCAAAGGAGTGACAGACCAGCCAGAAGGAACAGGGCAATCTTTGAAATTGCGTAAAGCACCTGCTTCTTACTGGCCGATTTCGCGTAAAAGTTGGCCCGGAGACTCGCCCCCAGCAGGCCACCCATCCCCGCTAGGTTGGTAAACGTATTGGTGACCCAACCGCTACGGACGATATACCCTGTGGAAAAATGACCCGGTAAAAACTTTACAATGGTGAAGTCATAGACCAGCATCGGCAGGACTGCCACAAACCCACCAACTAGGAGCAGTAGAAACATGCCCGTTCCCAGACCGGCTAGTTCCGCCCTAATCTGCTCACCATTCACCTCGCGGGCAATGTGGCCCACCTCACGAATGATAAAAATTAATACAGAGAATATAAAAATACCCTTAATCAAAGTTAAATGTTTCTGAATTCCAGTCCAGAGTCGCTTCCCCATCAGCTCCGCCTCCCCCATAGTCCTTCATTATGCCAACCACTAACTTAAATCACAATCAGAGCGCTGGTTCATTAGCCAGTTACGTTAATGAACTTATCTTGCCCGCCCCCACGCTATTGTAAAAAGGCCGGGAGAAATTTCTCCCGGCCTTTTTGGGTGTCTTGATTCCCCAATCAATGACACCTCCGCACTATTTCATCACTTTTTTATTTCCCCATTAAGTAAGTGGTGTCGGCCCGGAACCTCGCCAATTCTTACCTTAGTTGTTTGAATTTCCCTTACTCTCATGACCACAGTCACTTTACTGACGATTTCCCTAAACTGCCACGTTGGCTACCTCAAGCTGGCTGCCAACGTCGCTTACACTACGGTTATCAGCGTCCCCCAACGCTGACGCCCGCCACGAATCAATCCCCCAACTGATTCGTGCTAGTCAATGTTTGGTTCTCATTGACTAAACCTATAATAGTCAATCTAGCTGACTTTAAAAACTGGTTGGAAAAGAGATTTATCTGAGAGAATTTCAGAATCGAAAAACGTAACTGAATTGAATCTAGCGAATTTCTTCGAAGATATCTGTCACTTGCCACAGTATTTCAGTTTTCATTCAAACCCGCTAAGACTTAGAAAGTGGCCACTACTAGTCGACAGATGAACTATGTCTGCCTTTGAGCCAGCCAATGACCGCTGGAATCAAAGAAACCACGATAATCCCCAGATATTGAGGACATAGGTGTTTTCATCCTTTCAAACATCTGTTCAACCCACTCACGCCTTCTTGGCACGCTGTTCCTCGCTGACGCGTAGCTTTCGACGCCAACACCAGTCAAGAAATCCAAAACCTACCAACGCAATAACACTTAAACCAAGGCCTAACTTGCCTCCAGGTACGTGATAGGTCAATTGAATCCGATTATGACCTGGTTGAAGCGGTACGCCCATTAAGCCCGATAGCAAACGATGCGGTTTCACCGATTGACCATTCACCAAAACTTGCCAACCAGTATCGTAGGGTAAACTCAGGAATAATTCGGAACGTCTTGAGGACCCCGTAACCTGACCCACAATTGACGTCTTAAAGTGACTGGCCACCGTGTGAACCGAGAGACGTTGTTGCCGTACCTGTTGCAAGACTTGCTGCAAGGCAGCTTGGCGAAGACTCATTGCCTGGGTCTTATAGGCTGCCACCAGATATGTAGCCGCAAACTTCAGCGTAAACGTTTGACCACGCTGGAAATCCCCCAGCTTGATCAACGTGGCAGTACCGTTAGCGTTCATCCCCGGTGTAATCCGTTTGCCATCGACCGCCATGGTTGAATACTTGGTGTCACCGCTTGCTGCCCAAAAATAGATTGGACCGGTGGCCGTTGCTCGTAGCTGCAGCCGGTGATGTTCTGGATAACTCGTCTTAACCCCGTTAACTTTGGTAACCCGCTTCACTTTGTCTCGAAGCAAAGTTGTCTGAGCAAAGTAAGGCGTCTTGCTAGGTTTCAGAGCCTGCAAGATGGCCTCTTGATTGTGCAAAGCGTTGGTCGTCATCGGCACTTGACGCAGTGCCTGGGGGGCGGCGAAGCCCATGCCACTGTACCCCTGAGTCGTGGTTGTTTGCGCGCCCGCAGTGGTCAAATGAACGGTATTCTTCACCCCTAATAACAGCTCAGTGACCGGCGTCAGGCCAACCGCACCAACGCGCCGCACGTTGCCGCTGAACAACCCTAACTGTTTAAGCGTCAAGCGCGTTTGTTCATTAAGGGTCGAGTTATAAGCAGCCACCCCGTGAAAGTTAAATAACAGCCCATCATTATAGTTATTGTAATGATCAGCATAGGCCCCGTTGATCAACGTATT
Organism: Levilactobacillus yonginensis; assembly: GCF_003946265.1. Taxonomy (GTDB): domain Bacteria; phylum Bacillota; class Bacilli; order Lactobacillales; family Lactobacillaceae; genus Levilactobacillus; species Levilactobacillus yonginensis. The sequence goes on along the minus strand of NZ_RHNO01000015.1, from coordinate 62,695 downwards.
ATCATTTTGTACGCGATAAAGCTGACCATCCGGATCGTTAACCTGCCCCATTTGTTTGTTCTCAGTTTGATAGGCCCGCTCATAATTAGCCTGATTACCGAATGTCGTCAATCGCATGGTTAAGATGAAGTTTCCCCCGACCTCAGTCATAATCAACCCGGTCACCAACCACTTTCGTAGTACTTGCTGGGTCCCAAAGAGAATCAGAGCGGTCACTGCCACGTAAGCCACGGCAATCGCCAAACTTTGCCAATGAACCTGCTGAATGCTAGCGTAGTACTTCTCGAGCTTAGCCGAACGGCCCTTCATCAATCGCGTCATCACAACGATAAATCTGGCTCCAATCACCATGCTCAGTGCTTGAACAACGGGGAGGCCCCATTGCCAGCGACGACGAATCAATCTTGGGTCTGCCTGCCAGGCGGCAAATCCTAAAACCACCATGACAAAGCTCAAGAAGAAAACATTTCTAAAGGGAAAACCTGCTGGTGCCTGCATCAGGTGCCAGATAGTGTTAAACAACCGCACCCACATTGCCAGAAGCAAACTGAGTAAGAGGGCTGCCGCCGACCACTTTTCTCGCTTGGAAAACGCGGGATGAACAAAGAATACTAAGACCAATAACCCGACAGCACTTGAGACGAAGACACTCGGTGCGTGCCCTAAACGTTGCGTATAATTTGTGGCACCAACCCCAAATTGCGTAAAGAATTCTAACCCAAACTCTGGAATTAAATGGAAATTCAAGGGATTGGGTGTCTGTTTGGCTGTCTGTAACATCCCCAGCCCCGTGGGAACCAGGAGCAATGCTACACTCAACCCACTAAGAAGTGACGTAATGACGAAGCGGCTCAGCCGGTTGACCCATTGGCGTAATGCCAATTCCCGATGGTGACCCAGCCATCCGTATAACACGTACGCAAAGTACAGCACACTGAAGAGACAAGTCATATAACCTAAGTAATAGTTCGTCACGATGCTGGCCAATAACGCGCCAAAGTACAGACCTGGCCGTAACTCACGAACGAGGCAATCAATTCCTGCGGCGACCAGCGGTAAGATAATCAAACTATCCAGCCACATAAAATCAAAATAATTAATGGCCACAAACCCACAAAAACTAAATGCCAACGAAAAAATCACTGTCATCCGCGTGGTTGTTCGAAAATGGCGTTGTAGGTACCACGTCATCGTCGCAGCAATCGTCGCAACTTTAGCCATAATGATGACACTCGCTGCTGTGGTCACCTGAGCCGCACCGAAGAAAATCACAATGAGATTAAACGGACTCAAGAGATAGTAGGCGACCGTAGGAACAGCATTACTCCCCAACGACTGTGAAAACGTGTAGAGATGAAAGGCCTGGTACTTGAGTGCGTGTTGGAATGCCGTTAATAAGGGGATGTACTGCGTTCCCATATCACTCATCAGCAGGCTATGATTACCAAACGGTGTCACGTGCCAAAAAGCAAAAACACCCATGATAATTAGCAGGCCTACTACCCACGCTACCCCAACGTTTTGCCAAAGACGTTTAACGTCAACTTTCTTCATGCCGACCACCTCATTCTTGCGACTGAACTGGTCGCCATTTTTTTAACAGCCGTTCTGAAACACTCACGACTTGTAACCACCAACCACTGGCCAGTAAGATACTTCCCAGAACATCGCTGGGATAATGATTACGTAACCCCAACCGCGCGAAAAGCACGCTGATGACGACTAACCCAATCACACCGGTCAATGTCCAGCAGACCCAGTTTCCCTTCAACAAGTAAAATAGCAGCGTGATCACCATCAACGCCACCAAGGTCGTGCTGAAGACGTGACCACTAGGAAAGCTAAAACCACCGTCTGCGACGACTGGTTGCAAGGGCCGTAACCGTGCCACCAACTGCTTTACAATCAGGAGTAAGGCGTCCCCGCTAACTAACGCCACTAAGACGGTGGCCGCCCACCTCAACTGCCGAATCCGCCACAAGAAGAGCGCCAAGAGTACGGCCAAGCCACCGGTTATCACCGGGCTCCCGGCCAGCGTCAGCCACTTCCACAGCCGGACATGTTGCCCCAGAGAGCTGGTACTAAAAGCCGTTAAGAGTTGATGGTCTAGTCCCAACAGCCAAGCAAAACGAAATTTGACTAAAATTGCGAGAATCCCAAAGAGACCGAAAAAACCTAAAGCTAATTGTTGATTACGTTGTGAAACTGTCATCTGCGGTGCCTACCTCTTTTCTTTGATTAAAAACTGGGGCCGATGTTTGGTCTCTAAGTAAATTCTGCCGATATACTTGCCGACAATGCCGAGGCAAAGTAATTGCAGGCCACCGAGCATCAGGATAATGGCCACAAGTGACGGCCACCCCGCCGTGGGATTGCCAAACAACAAGGCGCGAATCACAATCCACAGCATGCCAAGGATTGCTGCCACGAATGAGAAACCGCCTAACCAAGACGCGATAGCGAGCGGCACCTCAGAGTAATCCATGATGCCTTCCATTGAGTAGGAAAACAGCTGCCGCATTGACCAGTGAGTATGCCCTGCGACCCGATCTTGGTTCGGAAAACGGAGGTAGGTGGTCTTAAAGCCCACCCAACTAAAAATTCCTTTTGAAAAGCGATTGTATTCTGGCATGTCAATGATGGCTTGGACTACGTTACGGCGCATCAACCGATAATCACGGGCACCGGGCACAATTTTGACCTGAGAAATAAAGTTAATCACGTGGTAAAACGCTTGGGAAAGCATAGACCGTAGCCAAGGTTCGCCCGCCCGGTCAGACCGTTTGGTTGCCACGACGTCGTTATCTGTTTCATTTAACGTCTTAATCATCGTTGGCAGTAACTCTGGGGGATCTTGCAGATCCACATCCATCACCGCAACGTAGTCCCCTTGTGCCTGTTTCAAGCCGGCTAATAAAGCAGCCTCTTTCCCAAAATTGCGAGAAAAGCTCACGTAATGCACATTTTCTGGGTCCGTCGCGTGAAGGTACTGCATCTGTTTCAAGGAATCGTCCGTGGACCCATCGTTCACGAACCAGTATTCCCATTGATAGGTTGCTTGATGCCGATTAAATTCTTGCAGAATTTCTTCGACCCGTTGATAAAATAATGGCAAACTCTCCTGCTCGTTATAACAGGGAACGACGATTGAAATGACTGGCATAACGGATCCTCCTTACACGAAAAAAGCACTTAACCTTTATGGAATATCTCCATAATAGTTAAATGCTGACGGATTAAATACAGTTCGGAAAAGAGATTAATCTGAAAATTTCTCAGAATTCACAGTAGCCGGTGGAAAAGTCAGGATAAACCGACTCCCTTGGGGAAGGTTATCCACAACTTTAATCGTTGCCCGATTTAATTTTACCAACTGAGCGACGATTGCCAGGCCTAGCCCGGTACCCCCGATTTCACGCGTCCGGGCGGAATCTACTCGATAAAAACGCTCAAAAATACGGGTCTTGTCATCAGCAGCGATTCCTAGTCCTAAGTCGGCAATACTCAGCTGGATTTGCTGGGTATCAGCGGTTACCTGCACCGTAATGGGTTGGTCCGCCGGCGAATATTTCCCCGCGTTATCCATGATAGCTGTTAAGATCTGCTGAACGCTCTCTGCATTGCCAAAGACTAACGCCAGGTCAACAACGTTTACCTCGACCGGCTGTCGTAACACTGCCCGCTCTTCCTCCACGGTCTCGTGAACGACGGCTGCTAAATCAAAGTAGTCCAGTTTCAGAGTCCCCCGATCCGCCCGCGACAGGGTCAACAAACTATCAACCAGTTTTTGCATCCGCATCGATTCTTCATCAATGAAGTGGATCGACCTTGGAATAATTTCCGGGTGATCATCCGACCGCCGCTCCAGCAGTTGCACGTGACTTCGAATCGCAGCAATCGGTGTCCGTAATTCATGAGCGGCATTAGACGTAAACTCCCGCTCCTGCTCAGCATTTTGATTGATAACTGTCAGTAGCTCATTGAAACTAGACGCCAGCTGGCTAACTTCCTGCGGTCGGTCAGGGACCGGTAACGCCCCTTTGACCGTCTTCGTATGCGCTTGCTCCTGAGCTGCCACGTTGAGGCTCGCCAGGGGTTGGGTAATTTTATTGGCCGTTAGTCGGACGTAAATCCAACCAATCCCAATCATCAATATTGCCACGACGACGGTTACTAATAACACGGAGAATAAAATCATGGTGATTGGGGTCAGACTCATCCAGATTTCAGAATAGAATCCTTGGCGATGACCTGAGCGGTAGTACGTAATACCGTACCCAGGGGTGTAATCTAATGCTGCGAAAAAAGGAACTGAATAATGACGTTGCTTGACAAAGTGCCGGGCGCGAGCCGAATAAAAAGTACTGGTCGGCTTACTATTATGATCCCGGTATACTCGCACAAACGTGTTTCGTGTGTCCAATGGACTCGTTTGCTGCCAGTAATCCCAGTCAGGCCGATCATCGATAAACGAACGACCTAGGCTACGAATAAGCTGTTGCGATGATCGTTCACTCTGTTTGACCAGTTGATAGCCCACCGTACTAAAAACCGCCGCTCCCATAACGAGCGTCATTAACACTAACATGGTTAAAAACCGCCGCTGGATTTCTTGCGCGGTTGTCCGCGAAGCTTGTCGTTTCTTCATTCGCAATCACCCATTGTACTCTGTGGAAAGAACGTAACCCACGCCACGGACTGTATGAATCAGTGGTGGTAATTGTTCTTCACTCAACTTGTGGCGGAGATAACGGACGTAAACATCTACGATATTCGGTTGCCCTTCAAAGTCGACACCCCAAACAGCGTTCAGCAAATCATCCCGCGTCATCGTCTGACCGGAATTTTTCATGAGGCACAGCAACAACTCGTACTCGCGCTGCGTCAATTGAATCAATTGCCCATTGCGCAGAACTTGACGAGACTTGGTATCCAACGTTAAATCACCCACATGGAGCTGACTTACCACCGCTTGATGATGTGTTTGGTGCCGCAAAATCACGCGAATTCTCGCCAATAATTCTTCGATATCAAACGGTTTGGTGATATAATCATCCGCCCCCGTATCTAAACCAGCCACCTTATCACCAACGTAGTCGCGGGCCGTCATCATGATGACCGGTAAATCATCGTGCTTACGAATCCGCCGAAGAACGCCTAATCCATCTAACTCAGGCAGCATCCAATCTAGTAAAATCAAGTCCAGCTGTCCGCGATTACTTTCATAAATACTTAGTGCTGTCTTACCATCTTGTGCGTTCAACACCGTGTAATCCTCAAATTGGAGCTCAGTGGTCAACGAATCAAGTAACGCTGCGTCGTCCTCCACAATTAAGATTGTTCCCGCCATGCTGCAACCTCCCGTAAACTTTACTTATCCTTAGCATAGCGATATTGTCCCTGAATTACTATCTGCTTCACTTAAATTTAAAAAATTATGCACAAAAAAACCACTACCCGCAGGCAGTGGTTTCTCATTTCGTAAGTGAAGATGATTACTTAAGAGTAACCACACCACCAACGGCTTCAAGCTTTTCCTTGATGTCGTTAGCTTCGTCTTCAGCAACGCCTTCCTTGATGACAGATGGTACGTTGTCAACGAGGCCCTTAGCGTCCTTCAAACCTAAACCAGTGATTTCACGGACAGCCTTGATGGCCTTAACCTTGGCGTCACCAGATTCAGTTAATTCAACGTCGAATGAATCCTTGGCAGCAGCGTCGCCACCAGCAGCACCGGCTGCAGCAACTGGTGCAGCAGCGGATACGCCGAATTCGTCTTCGATACCCTTAACTAAGTCGTTAAGGTCAGTAATGGATGCTTCTTTAAGAGAAGCGATGATAGCATCTTTATCAAAAGCCATGTTATTTTCCTCCAATAATTGGGTTTTATATTTTATGTTTCAAATTTGAATCAGGGACTTAGGCTGCGTCGCCTTCGTCACCCTTTTCAGCAATCGCCTTAACAGCGTAAGCCACGTTCCGTACTGGTGCTTGTAAGACATTAGCCAGCATAGAGAGCAGGTCTTCACGACTAGGCAAGGTAGCGTAGGTGTTGATTTCGTCGATAGACATGATCTTGTCTTCGATGTAACCACCCTTGATTTCAAGGGCGTCAACACTATCCGCAAACTTCTTCAAGACCTTAGCTGGTGCGATTGGATCCTCGTCAGAGAAAGCAACGGCAGTAGGACCGGCGAAAAGATCGTTAAGACCTTCGTAACCAGCTTTTTCTGCAGCACGTACCAAAACCTTGTTCTTGATGACGTTCATTTGGACGCCAGCTTCACGTAATTGCTTACGTAAGTCAGTAGCTTGTTCAACTGTTAACCCACGGTAATCAACGACGATAGCACTAACGGCGTTGTTGAATTTCTCAACGACCTCATCAACCTTTTTTGCTTTGATTGCAATAGCTTGTTCACTCAAATTGTTCACCTCCCGGAGTAGTTTGGTGGGATAAAAAAATCCCTATGCCACCAAGACATAAGGAGTCCAAAGTTTAAGTAAACTTCTTCCTCGGCAGGAAATTAAGACCATTAGGCCACCTGAGTCTTAGGTAGATCTATTAAATACAACTTCAATAGCATACAATACTTCGACATTGCTGTCAATGCACTGATAGGGATTTTTTTAATTCACGTTTTAACTTAGGCTAATAATGAAGCCAAGTCAACGTCGACGCTAGGGCCGAACGTTGAAGAAATTGAAACGTGTTGTACGTAAGTACCACGTACAGCAGCTGGACGAATGCGAACAATCGTTTCAGCAATGGTCTTCAAGTTACCGGCAAGCTTGTCAGCATCAAAGGAAACCTTACCAAATGGAACAGCAACGTTACCATCCCGGTCAGTCCGGTAAGTAACTTGCCCGTTCTTAGCATCGGAAACGGCTTTTTCGACGTTCATCGTAACCGTACCCGTCTTAGGGTTAGGCATCAAGCCCTTAGGTCCTAAGACACGACCTAAACGACCAACTTGGGCCATCATGTCTGGCGTTGCAATGGCAACGTCAAAGTCCAACCAGCCGTCTTGGATGCGTTCTACTAAGTCTTGTTCGCCAACAACGTCAGCACCAGCTGCTTCAGCAGCCTTAGCTTGGTCACCCTTAGCGAATACGATTACCGTAGTATCTTTACCGGTACCATTAGGTAATACCAATGCGCCACGGAGTTGTTGGTCCGCTTGCTTTGTGTCAACGTTAAGCTTGAAGGCAACTTCAACAGTTGCGTCAAACTTAGCGAAATCCATCTTCTTTACTAAATCAACGGCGTCGCCCATGGTGTAGACCTTGTCGGCCTCGACCAGTTTGGCAGCGTCTTGATACTTTTTACCTCGTTTGTGAGCCATTTTTGTGTATTCCTCCTTGCAAATGTGGTTGTAACGGATAAACCTCCCACTTGACACATTTCATTTTCGTGAAGTGTCCGACTATCCGAAAACTGAGCTTAACCTTCGACCGTGAAGCCCATGCTCCGGGCAGTACCTTCAATCATGCGCATAGCTGCTTCAACGTCAGCTGCGTTTAGATCTTGCATTTTAGTTTCAGCGATTTGCTTAACTTGATCCTTGGTTACCGTAGCAACCTTTTTCGTGTTAGGTTCGCCAGAACCACTTTCAACACCAGCGGCCTTCTTCAACAGAACAGCTGCTGGAGGGGTCTTGGTGATGAAATCAAAGGAACGATCTTCATAGACACTGATCACAACAGGAATCAGCATACCAGCTTGGTCAGCTGTACGTGCGTTGAATTCCTTAGTGAAGCCCATGATGTTGATACCTGCTTGACCTAAAGCTGGTCCAACTGGGGGAGCTGGGGTTGCTTTACCCGCAGGAATCTGTAATTTGACGACATTAGCTACTTTTTTAGCCACGAGACAATACCTCCTTGAGTCCGTGTGTGGTAAGTGGAGCTGTTAGTTTGCTCCTCCCACGTTAACTGTACGCTCTAACGCATACTTGAGAATCATACCACACTTTACTAACTACAACAAGTTCTTTTCAACCGGATGCTGAATGACCCACTAGCGAGGATGGGTTCCCCACTCTGGGGCTAAAACGTCCCCACAGTGTGGTTCCTGTCGGCTGTAAGCGGCAAGCTGCCTCCCATCACGCATCCAAAAGAACTTAACCTAAGATGGGGTCAACTTGATCAAAGTTCAGTTCAGTACTCGTTTCCCGACCGAACATATCGATGTTGACCTTCAACTTCATCTTTTCGTTGTCAACTTCCGTAATCTTCCCAACTAAGCCACTGAAGGCACCGTCGACAATGGTTACTGAATCTCCAACAGCAACGTCCAGCTCAGCGTGACGAGCAGAAATTCCGACCCGACGTAAGATGCGTTCAACTTCATCTGGCAGGAGTGGCGTTGGCTTACTACCTTGTCCATGGGAACCCAAGAACCCAGTAACACCAGGCGTGTTCCGCACAATGTACCAAGCTTGGTCACTCATGACCATTTCAACTAAAACGTAGCCAGGGAAGGTCTTTTCCATTGTGACCTTGTCCTTACCGTTCTTAACTTCGTGTTCCTCTTCTTCGGGGACAACGACCCGGAAGATGTTGTCTTGCATCCCCATTGATTCGGCCCGCGATTCCAAGTTCGCCATAACTTTGTTCTCGTAACCTGCGTAGGTGTGAAGAACGTACCATTGCTTTTCAGCTGACTCAACCATGTTTGGTGCACTCCTTTAGTATTCTTTGACTTTTCGAGCAAAATAAAAAAACTCCGCGTACACGAAGTTCCCTGTTACCAACTAATATAGCATATTTAAACGTCTTTGACTACCGACAATCCACTAGGAGATGAACTTTAAGCCGTACTGAACGACCCAGTCGACGACCGCAAAGAAGATTGCGAACAAGACAGAAATCCCAACGACGGTGCCAGTATCGTGCCGCGTTTGCTTAACCCCCGGCCAAGAAACTTGTTTCATTTCTGCTCCGACGGACTTAAAGAAACGGAATAAACGCATGGTGTTGCCTCCCTAAAATTAGTGTTTGTCGTGATTTACTACGCATTAGCGGGTTTCACGGTGTAACGTGTGTTTCCCACAGTACTTACAAAACTTCATAACCTCTAGTCGCTTAGTGCGGGTTGCACTTGCTGTGATGGTGTAATTCCGTGACCCGCAAACTGAACAGGCCAGGGCAATTTTCCTTTGAGCCATCTTGCCACCACCTTTAATTAAATCCTATTCAACTCATACTGCAATAGCTTACCATCGTTTGTCCCCGCCGTCAATCATTCAGCGAGGAGTCGGCGGAGCTTGACTTGACTCCGATGAGACGCCGCCGTGACCTGTCGGTAAGGTAACCGTTTTCGTTGGCTGATCACTAAAAGTGTCTCGCCCCGCAGTAACCCGTTAAAAACGGTGTGTTCAACCCCAGACAGGCTTTCCTGTACACGCTGAACGGCATCCTGAACCTCTAACTGCTCCCGTACAGCCCAACGACTATCCTTTAAGGTGTCCGCAAAATAGTCGCTGTTGGCTTCCAGTGAGATAACCTTATGGCTCTGCTGCCGCTTTAGAGCCTTGCTTCGACGAATCAGATCAAATACCCGATGGCGCAGGTTGAGCCGGTAAAATGCCCCAAAATTGGGAGCCTTAGTGGCGTCAAACCGCGAAATGGACCGACAGAACACTAGCAAGGCCTCCTGATCCCAATCATCCTGATCAAACCCAACAATAAAGTAACGGTGTTGTAACTTTTTCAGTACGGGTCGGTAACGCTCAAAAAGAATATGTAGGGCGGGTGAATCTAACTGATCCTGTAAACACACTAATAAAGCCGCGTTGCTCATCTCATTCATCAAAAAAGCCTCCCCTTCAACTGGTTACTCCAGTTTACAGGAAGGCACAGCACCCTTCTTACGAACGGGCGTTTATTTCTTATCTTTCTTATGGGGCTTGGCCATCATTTGGTCCCGCAACTTTTCCAGCTTATAGAGCTGTTGATCATTCCACGGTGACTTACGCACAATACCGCGGTCCGCAAACTCTCTCGCCGTTTGCTTGACCTCATTTTGGGCCCGTTCAATGTCCGTTAGTAATTCCCCAGCTGGGATTCGTAAGGCCCCCTCGGAGAAAATCGTCCATTGTTCCGCCTGATCACTCGTTGCCACCGTAACCTGTGTAAACCGCGTCTGACGTTCCTTGGCCAGCTTTTCGATATAGCTATCAGCGGTCTCGTCGCGATTAGTCCACACAACCTCTAAGTCGAATTGATTGTAGCTCTTAGAAATGCCGGGAACGTACATCGCATCAAACACCACCGTAATGCTGGCATCACGCAATTTTTTGTAGTTGGCCAACAGGTTCAGCAACTCGTCACGGGCCTCAGGTAACCGATCCTGCAACTTTAACCGGTTGAGTTTGGGCCAGTTGCCGATCATATTATAGGCATCGACAATTAAAATGTCTTCTTTCATTGACCTCTCCCTCGCTCATCTCTTGATTAGATTAGTGTTGAACCGGATGCCGGGAACTAAATCCTTGATACATCAACAGTCCAGCGGCAACACTGGCATTCAAGCTTTGGACCTCACCGACCATTGGAATCGTCAACATTTGGTCAACCGTTTCCTTCAGTAAACGTGAAATACCTTTGCCTTCGTTACCGATGATCAGTGCCGTTGCCCCCTTGGCATCCCAGTCACGATAATCAGTTCCAGCCATGTCAGTCCCAAAGACCCACACGCCCCGATCCTTTAACTCGTGAACGGTGTTGACCAGGTTGGTGACCCGGGCAACGGGAACGCGTTCAATGGCCCCGGTGGAGGTCTTGGCAACCGTCGACGTCAGACCAACTGCCCGCCGCTTCGGAATGATCACCCCATGTACACCACTGGCATCCGCCGTCCGCAGAATCGATCCTAAGTTATGAGGATCTTCCACACCGTCTAAAATCAGAAAGAATGGTGCTTCGCCAGCGGCTTCCGCCTTAGCAAAGAGGTCATCGATACTAGCATAGGCAAAGGCTGCGACACCTAAAGCCACCCCTTGGTGATTCTGATGTTCAGTCAGCAGATCCAGCTTTTGCTTAGGCACTTCTGAAATAACCAAGTGACGTTTCTTAGCTAACTGTCGGATCTCATCCAGAGCTTCCGCCTTCAGGCCACTCTGCAGAAAAACTTTGTTGATTGTTTGTTGGCTACGCAAGGCCGCAACGGCTGGATGCCGGCCAATGACAAAATCGCTGCTGATATCTTTATCTTCATTTGTTGGTTGATCTGGTCTCATTATTCAGTCCGCCCCGCTTCTACTTGTTCAATGCACCACTGACCGAGTTCATCGACTCGGGCCTGTTTACCGCTCAACGCAAGGTAGCCCATCAAGGCTTCAAACCCGGTTGAGATTCGGTAAGTCACCACGTCCGTGTTCTTAGCGTGCGTGTAACTCTTAGCATTCCGCCCCCGTTTGAACATGGTCCACTCGTCTTCGCTCAAAATCTTATCCTGTTCCATCAGATCGATCAAAGCCGCTTGAGCCTTGGCGGAGACGTAATGGGTCGCCTTCTTTTGCAGGTGATTGGGCTTAGCCAAGCCTTCCGCAATCAAGTGTTTACGGATGATGACTTCGTAAGAAGCATCCCCCATGTAGGCCAGTGCGACCCCGTTCAGTTGCCGATAATCTACTTCAGTTGTCATTAATTAACCCTTTCTCCAACGCGTCCCTTGGGGCGTGTCTTCCAAAATAATTCCTTGATTCTTCAATTGTTCACGAATTTCATCACTGCGTTCAAAGTTCCGGTTCTTTCGAGCAGCCAGGCGTTCATCAATCAACGCCTGAATCCCGTCGTCATCCAGGGAATCAGCTTCATTGAAGGTGACCCCAAAGACGCCCACCAGGTCAGCCAGTGTCTTGCGAATAAAGTTTAACGTACCAGCAAAGACCACTGGCCGTTCCGCGTACACGTTACCTAACCGGGCTAAGTCGTGGACACCCGCGACACCATTTTGGACGTTAAAATCATCATCCATGGCATCAATGTAGTCCGCAACAATTTGCCGAGTTTCTTGTTCTACCTTAGGATCATTGCCTTCTTCGGCGTCCTTCAAACGGTAGCCCATGTTGTTGTACGCCGTCTGTAAGCGTTCCAGGTTGCGTTCAGCGGTATCTAAATTCCGTTGACTGTACTGAATCGGCCGGCGATACTGAGTCGTTGCCATAAAGAACCGCAACGTTTGTGGATCCACTGTCTTCAGAATGTCGTGCACCGTAACAAAGTTGCCCAGCGACTTACTCATCTTCTCGTCGTCATCCCCAACGGTCACAAAACCATTGTGGAGCCAATAGTTCACAAACTTCTTGCCCGTCTTGGCCTCACTCTGGGCGATTTCATTTTGATGATGTGGGAAGACCAGGTCTTCACCCCCACCATGAATGTCAAAGGTATCCCCGAGGTAGTGGGTCGACATCACGGAACACTCGATGTGCCAGCCAGGACGTCCTGCTCCCCAAGGCGATGGCCAGGAAATTTCACCAGGCTTAGCACCCTTCCAAAGAGCAAAATCTACGGGATCTTCCTTACGAATCGTTTCCTCATCGTTGGTATGCTGAGAGGCACCCTCTTCTAAGTCATCAATATTCATGTGAGCCAGCTCACCATAGTGATCAAACTTCCGCGCCCGGTAGTAGACGTCACCAGCAACCGGGTAAGCGTAATCCTTCTTGATTAAATCCTGCACAAATTCAATGATTTCATTGATGTGTTCAGTAGCCCGTGGATTGGCCGTCGCCGGTTCAATGTTCAAGGCCGCCGTGTCTTCCTTGAAGGCCTTGATAAACCGGTCACCTAATTCGGGGACCGTAATGCCTTCCTTCTTAGCCTCGTTGATCATCTTATCGTCAACGTCGGTAAAGTTCGAGACATACTTGACCTGGTATCCCCGGTATTCAAAATACCGGCGAATGGTATCAAAGGCAATGGCACTACGCGCGTTACCAATGTGAATATAGTTGTAAACGGTGGGGCCACACACATACATGTTGACCACTCCGGGGGTAATCGGTTCAAATGTTTCCTTTTGACGAGTCATGGTGTTAAATACTTTGAGCATCCCGAAGCTCCTTTCACGTCTCATAGTTTTCGTTAATTAGCTAGTTATTGCCACCCGATTGAAATCATACTGAATCTAACGGTGATTCCTTAAGTGTCGCCATCGTCGTGGTGGGCCCTAACTGAACAGAACCAGTTGTCTGGGCAACAACTCACGATTGGCACCGGTCGGGCGGTGCGGCAGCCTACTTCATTGAAATAAACTGAGGTAGCTCCATTGTAGCATAATCAGGGGATAACAAAGAAGCCGAATGAAGTGCCAATTGGCCTTCACTCGGCTTCTTTACGAAATCATTAGCCTTCTAATTGCGCTAAAGTTTGTTTGATGTGTGTTAAAGCAGTTTCCCGCCCAACTAATTCAATGGATTCTGGCAGTTCTGGCCCGTGCATTTCGTGGGTCACAGCAATTCGAATCGGCATCCAAAGTTGCCGACCCTTGATACCAGTCTCAGCTTGAACGGCTTTGATGACCTTAAAGATTTCTGGCGCATCAAATAAGTCCAACTTTTCAATCTGAGCAGCGAACGCCTTCAAGACCAGCGGTGCGGTCTCGTTGTTGATTTCGTCAAAGGCTTCACCACTAACTTGGTCAGGTTCTTCAAAGAAGACTGAAGCCATGTCATTGATTTGAGCCATGTAACTCATCTGACGCTTGTACAAGTTGATCAATTGCCGCGCCCATTCAATCTTTTGATTGTCTGGGTTAGCTGGAATATTCCCCGCCTTGATCAATTGCTTCAAAGCCAGATCCATGATGGTACTGTCATCGGCATCCTTCACGTAACGGTTGTTCAACCATTCCAGCTTGTCACTGTCAAACGTGGCAGGTGATGAACTCAGGCGAGTTTCATCGTACATCTTAATGAATTGCTTACGGTTGAAGATTTCATCTTCACCCACCGGTGACCAGCCCAACAACAGAATGAAGTTGAACATAGCCTCTGGCAAGTAACCCAGGTCACGGTATTGTTCGATGAATTGCAGAACAGATTCATCACGCTTAGATAACTTCTTACCAGTATCCTTGCTGATGATCAAGCTCATGTGGCCGAACTTAGGTGCTTCCCAACCAAAGGCTTGGTAGATCATCAATTGCTTAGGCGTGTTGGCAACGTGGTCATCACCACGGAAGACGTGGCTGATAGCCATCTTGTGGTCATCAACAACCACGGCGAAGTTGTAAGTTGGCATCCCGTCACGCTTAGCGATAACGAAGTCCCCACCAATGGTGTCAGAGTTAAAGGAAACGTTTCCCTTAACCATGTCATCCCAGGCAAAAATTTCATCCTTAGGTACGCGGAAACGAACAACTGGCTTCAAGCCCTTAGCCTTAGCGGCATCGATAGCGGCTTGCTTTTCTTCTTCGCTCATCCCAGCGTATTCATATTCGTAGTGAGGCATTTCCTTGCGCGCTTTTTGAGCTTCACGGTCGGCTTGTAATTCATCTTCCGTCCGGTAAGATTCGTAAGCCTTGCCTTCATCTAACAATTGTTGGATGAGTGGCGTGTAAATGTCGCGCCGTTCGGATTGACGGTAAGGACCGTAGTCGCCACCGACGTCAGGACCTTCATCCCAGTCCAAACCAAGCCACTTTAAGTTCTCTAATTGGCTCCGTTCACCGTCTGCGATGTTCCGTTTCGTATCCGTATCCTCGATCCGGATGATGAACTTACCCTTGTTGTGACGGGCAAATAAATAGTTAAAAATGGCCGTCCGGGCATTACCAATGTGCAAATGACCGGTTGGGCTCGGTGCGTACCGAACCCGAATTGAATTTTTCGCCAAAACGTTTGCGCCTCTTTCTAAATTTTATTCACGTTTAATTGCTGACACTTCGCCATAATTTTATGACGCAATGTTCTAAGTTTACAATGCTCGCCAAGAAAAATAAAGGCGTGACCCTCAATCCTTCTCAGAATTCCGTCAATTTCAGTAAATTAACGGGAACGCTTTGTATTTTTGGACCCCTTAGCTGCTGACTTTTCACTTTCAGCCTGTTCCTCAATATTCTTACTGGAGTGAGCTGGCTTAGCAAAAATCATCCGGCCGGCATCCGTTTGAATGGCACTCGTAACCGTGACATCCAACTGCTTATTGATGAAGTAACGACCATCTTCCACGACAACCATGGTTCCGTCATCCAGGTAAGCAACCCCCTGTTGACGTTCGGTCCCATTCTTGACGACCATCACGTGGATGTCCTCACCAGGAATGACCCGTGGTTTCAACGCATTAGCTAGGGAGTTGATGTTTAAGACCTGAACGTTTTGGAACTGGATGACTTTGTTCAGGTTGTAATCGTTGGTAACAATCACCCCACCATTTTGCTTAGCCAGGGCAATCAACTTGCTATCAACTTCCGGAATGTCTTCAAAGTCCCCTTCGTACATTTCAATCGGCATGATGTGTTCATTCTGGAGCTTGTTCAAAATGTCCAAGCCACGACGACCCCGTACCCGCTTGATTGAATCACTAGAATCTGCAATGTACTGAAGTTCATACAACACGAAGTTGGGGACTAAGAGTGTCCCTTCCAGGAAGCCCGTCTTAGCCAAATCGTAGATACGACCATCGATTAAGATATTGGTATCCAAAATCTTGTAGTGGTGAAAGTTAGGTTCCACCTCTTTATCTAACACGGCTTTTTCTGCTTTCTCTTCAGCGCTCTTCTTGTTTCGAGGTTGGAACAGCTTCCGCCATTCTTCTGGCCGCATCTTACTCAGCCGCACCCCAATTCGAAAACCAAAATAACCAAAAAGTAGCATTAAGATTCCGGGAATAACGGTTCCAAACAGAACGTTTGGAATCTTAAACAGGAACGACGAAATCAACAACGCTAGGACTAACCCAACGATGGTCATCAACGCCCCCAGAATCATGGTCACCGGATTCTGCTGGTTCAAATAGGCTTCGATTCGATTGATTAGTTTCAGCAACAGGCCCGCAAAGAGCAATCCCAAAATCAGGAAAATAATAGCACCAAGCAAAATATTAACGAGCATGTTGTCGACTAACGGACTCGTGACCCCCATCAATACCCAGATGTGGGGCAGATAAGCTACCCCGAGAATGGCCCCGATGACGGCAAAGACAATCAAAATCACTGTTTTCTTACGCATTATTTACTCACCTCCCTTCACTGGCAGTGAACACCGTTAAACGCCCAAAGCCAATTTCAACGTTTGCCGCAACGTGGAAACTCCCACAACGTCGATTCCAGTTGGTGGGTTCCACCCTTGGAGATTGTTTTTAGGAACGTAAATCCGTTTGAAACCGAGCTTTTTGGCCTCGGCAACCCGCGATTCAACCCGGTTGACCCGCCGAATTTCACCAGTCAGTCCGACTTCACCCACGAAGCAGTCCGTAGGGGCCGTCGCCGTGTCCCGATAACTGGAAGCAATCGACATCGCAATCGCCAAATCAATGGCGGGTTCGTCAAGTTTGACCCCACCGGCAGCCTTCAAAAAGGCATCTTGATTCTGTAACATCAAGTTCGCTCGCTTTTCCAGAACGGCCATCAGTAAGGAGACCCGGTTACGGTCCAACCCACTTGAGGTCCGTTGCGCATTGCCAAAGACTGACGGTGTAATCAAGGCTTGAACTTCAACCAGAATTGGTCGCGTCCCTTCCATCGAGACCACAATCGCCGACCCAGTTGCATCCTTCAACCGTTCCTCTAAGAAAATCTCCGACGGATTGGCCACCTCATAGAGCCCGCCTTCCCGCATTTCAAAGATTCCTAGCTCATTGGTGGACCCAAAACGGTTCTTCACTGCCCGTAAGATCCGGTAGGTGTGGTGCAAATCACCTTCGAAGTACAAGACGGTGTCCACCATGTGTTCCAAAATCTTAGGCCCCGCAATGGCGCCTCCCTTGGTCACATGACCCACGACGAAAATCGTAATGCCGTTGGTCTTGGCAATTTGCATGAGTTCACCCGTCACGGCCCGAATCTGAGAAACCGAGCCAATGGCCGATTCAATTCCTGGTGCCTGCATAGTTTGAACGGAATCGATAACCACGTAATCCGGCTGCATTTGTTCAATGTTAGCTCGGATGCTGGCCATATCCGTTTCTGGATAGAGGTAAAGATTATCACTATTGACCACTAATCGGTCAGCCCGCATCTTAATCTGCGAAGCACTTTCTTCCCCTGACACGTACAACACCTTGCCCCCGGTCTGACTAAGTTGCCCAGACACCTGTAGCAGCAAGGTGGACTTGCCAATTCCGGGGTCCCCACCAATTAAGATGAGGGAGCCCGGTACGATACCACCACCCAAGACCCGATTCAATTCCTCCATCTGAGTCTTGACCCGAGTTTCAGTGGAATGCTTAATTTCACTCATGAGTTGTGGATGGGACTGTTCCCCACCGACAGCTGTTCGCGTAGATTGCGGCTTTGGCTTATCAGCGGCCGGGGTCACAACCTCTTCCACCATCGTATTCCACTCGCCACAGTTGGGACAGCGGCCCAGATAGCGCGGTGAACTATAATCACAGTTCTGACAAACATAAGTTGTTCTTGGTTTAGCCACGTAGATCCCCCTGTTTTCTTGATTGATTTAACTTTATTTTAGCATACCTAATGGGCGTTCCCCACTAGTCTGTTGCGCTATTTTTCCGACCTAATTTTTGTCCGAAGACCCAAAGCCACCAGTCCGTTGTTGCTGTGGAATCTGTTCCCCATCAGCGAGTAAAAATGGCATAAAGATTCCCTGCGCAATCCGTTGGCCCTTCTGGATAGTGATGTCAGTTAGACCCACGTTGACCAGCTGAACAAAAATTTCGCCTTCATTTTTATCATTATTATAGTAATCAGCGTCAATCACGCCGACCCCGTTTGGCAGAATCAAATTGTGTTTCAACGGGTTACTGGACCGGTTAGCCAGCATCAGCACCTCACCCGGCTGCATAAATGCCTTGATGCCCGTCGGAACCAGCCAAGGCTTCAGGTCACTTTGGCCGGCCGTTAGCTCAGCTGTCGTCAAGGGTTCACGGTGCTTCAGGTGTTTAAAAGCGTGGAGAAGATCATGGCGCCAAATAGAAGGTAACGTAAAGTCCTCGGCGCACTCAAAGTCGTAGCCCGCCGCCTGTTGCGTGGTCCTATAAGGGAGTTTTAACCCCTGATCGGCATACTTACTGACAATTTCAAATCCCCGTTGCATAAAAATCGACACTCCCTCATTTTTAGATGAACGCTAATCTTTCACTCTGTTACTAGAATAAGCATCCTCAGACCAGATTACCAGCAAAAACACGTTCTCTCGAAAATTAGTTGACAACCCTTGCCTGATAGACCAAAATCGAAGTAAGACTGGTTTGGAAAAGGAGTTTTGGCATGGCGATTACAGAAGAACCTGGTCGATTGACCCTAATGGTCGACGACCAGTTGCGGGCAAGCTTACACTACATTTGCTTGAGTGACGCAAGTTGGGTACTCGAACAAATTTTTGTCCGACCATCACAGCCTGCTACTGAATTAGCAGCTCAACTGATCACCCGGTTCATCGAGCTAGCAACGGCGGCGCACGTAACCGTTAAGTTGTTGGACCCGTACGCCAAACGCTACTTTACTCAGCATCCCGCGCCCACGTTGCTGGCAGACCACCAACTGCCGGTCAGCGGGGCCGCGGCGGTACAACCAGTATCTTTAGACTAGAACACTCAGAAGAGGAGACATTTAGATGGATCAGAATGCATTAAAGGCCCTCGTTGGCCAAGAAGCCGTAAAGTACGTCAAAGATGGCATGATTTTAGGTATCGGTACCGGTTCAACCGTTCGTTACATGATCGATGCCCTTGGCAAGCGCGTTAAGGAAGAGGGCCTCAGCATCGTGGGGGTCGCCACTTCAGACCGTTCCGCTAAGCAAGCTGAATCATTGGGCATCACCATCAAGCAATTGGATAAAGTCGACCACCTCGACCTCACCATTGACGGTGCTGACGAAATTGACGATAACTTCCAAGGAATCAAGGGTGGCGGTGCTGCTCACCTTTGGGAAAAAATCGTGGCTATCAACTCGACTAAAAACATGTGGATCGTTGATGAAAGCAAAATGGTTCATCACTTAGGCCAATTCCCACTTCCACTAGAAGTCATTCCATTCGGTTCCACTCATGTGTTAGAAAAGCTGGATAAAATGGGCTTACACCCTGAATTCCGGATGCAAGAAGACGGCAGCCACGTGCTGACCGACTCCAAGAATTACATCATTGACCTGCACTTGGGCCGGATCGACCATCCTCACGAATTAGCCGACACGTTAAACGGCATCGTGGGTGTCGTCGAACACGGACTCTTCTTAGACACGGTCAACACTGTGATTGTTGGCCGTCAAGATGGACCAGAAGTCCTGAACGCACGGGACTAGTTTTAACTTAATTCTAAAATGCCCCATTCAATTCTGAAATAGAATTGAATGGGGCATTTCTTATGATTTTCAAGTGATTTTCTTGGAAATGGCGACTTGAAGACGTGCCTTGCGGCTTCAAGCGAGGGGCAAGACCGCTTTTGGGCTTGTCCCGTCCTGCCCACCGCGTTCCAGTCCAAATTTGGCGAACGGTAAGGCGACAATTTTCCACTATGTCTGTACTCAAACGAATGGTACACGGTGATAAGGTGCCATCCGTGAAACTATTAGCCCAGTAGTGTATCATTAATACATGTTTATATCGCTTTAAAATATTTGTATAGTGAGGTAATTACATGGAAACGACACAATTAAGCAACGGCGTTACCATCCCCATGTTAGGATTCGGAACTTACTTAATTGACAGTAAAGACGTCCCAGCAGCTATCAAGACAGCCTTAGATGCTGGCTACCGGCATCTCGATTGCGCCCACATTTACGGCAACGAACCAGCCGTTGGTACGGCCATCAAAGCGTCTGGCATTGACCGCTCTGACCTGTTCATCACGTCCAAGGTTTGGAACGCTGATCAAGGTTACGATAAGACCCTGGCAGCCTTCGACCAAACATTAAGTGACTTACAATTAGACTACTTGGATTTATATTTAATCCACTGGCCAAATGAAGAAAACTTCGACCTCACCTTAGACACTTGGCGCGCCTTAGAAACGCTCTACCAACAAAAGAAGGTTCGGGCCATTGGGGTTTCCAACTTTTCCGAAGACCAACTGAACCAGGTTTTTGCCATGGCTAAAGTTAAACCAATGGTCAACCAAATCGAACGTCACCCCTACAAGGTACAAGCTGAATTAGGCAAATTCGACACGGACAATGGTCTGCTGAATGAAGGTTACTCACCGATTGGCCACGGTCACTTGATTCTCGAAGACCCCGTCATCACTAAGCTGGCTGATAAATATGGTAAGTCCCCAGCACAAATTGTTTTGCGCTGGCAAGTTGACACGGGCTTTGTGGTCTTCCCTAAGTCCTCAAAGCCAGCCCGGGTTCGAGAAAACTTTGAAATCTCTGGCTTTCATTTGACGACCGAAGAAATTGCAGAAATCAACGGCTTAGATCAAGATAAGCATTTAAATTACGACTAAGCAGTTGTTAAAAATTAGAAATATCGGTCATTCAAAACCGACCAGCGTCTGGGAGCAGTCCCAGGCGCTTTTTTTGTTACCGGCGTCTCCATGCTTGGTTATGAGTCACTGAAGGCTGATAACGCTGGAAGTCTCAACTGCCCTACTAAGAAGGCATAATCCGAAATACCAAGCGAGTCGCTGCTGGCATAACGAACAGGTCCCGAATAAAATAGGCCATTGTCAGGGTACTGAAGAACCCCAGAATAAATTGACTCACCGTCATATGCCCCAGTGTCCCGTTCAACAGTAACGCCCGCGTGCTCATTGTGAAACACATTGTCAGGAGCATGGTCCAACTACGAATCGTCGTAGATTTCGCTTGGATTCTCGCCTCATCAACCATCCGGTGCGTCTGCCATTTAATTAACAAGTTACTCAAATTCACAGCTACCAGGAGGTTAAGAACGAAAGCGAAGGCAATCGTGGGCCCAACTGACAGCCAAAATACTCGCCACATGTTGTGGTTAATGCCAACACTCTTCGCCATTCCTAACCAGCTCATACTGCTAGCCATACCGGTGCACAAAAATAATGTAAAAAGTAATCGCTGTTTTAAAGTCATTTTAAAGTCCTCCATATAGTTGATAAGACAACTATTACAGAATAGTCGTATTTAGTGTATTTGTCAACTATATTTATGCTATACTAACCTAAATAACCACAAAGGAGGCCGTTGCCTTGGACACTATCAAATTAGGAAAGTTCATTGGAGCACTCCACCGTCGCTTTCAGACGGCTATGAATCGCGAATTAACGCTCCCTGAAATCAATGCCAGCAACGCAAATTTTCTACTGTTTATCAGCGAACATGACCGGGTCACCGCCAAACAAATCACAACCGAACTGGCCATCAATAAAGGTCTCGTTAGTCGTGAAATGACCCGCCTTGAGAACGCTGGTTACGTCACCAGGGTCCCTGATGCCACTGACCGCCGAGCCACTTGGGTCAGTATTACCCCTAAGGGCCTGACTGCCTGTGAAACGATTCGGCAAATTAAACAAGCGCTCTGGGATCAAATTCTCGTTGATACATCAGCAGCTGACGTCGAACTATTTTTCAATCAATTGGCATCCCTGAGTGAGCGTGCAAAGGTATTCGATCATCTCCAGTGATCCATTTTCACTAAAACCACGATTTAACGTTCATTTAAGCCAGCAATTAACAAAGGGTGCTCACTACTCCACACGGAGTTAGTGAGCACCCTTTTAATACGTCAACTGCCTATTTACGCTTAACCAAATGTCTAATCAGCCAAATAATCCCACCAAAGACTGCAATCCAAAAGACAAAACTAATTATGTAAAACAAAGAATCTCCCAAATAGAACATCCTGACATCCCCCGACAAGTATATCTATTCAAATAATGGGCTTGGTCGTTTGGGTTGTCAACCAAAAGTTGTGTGCGTCAAAGGCTGGTTAGTCAATGATCATTAACGTTAATCGTCACATAATCCCGGTCTTGGATTGTTTGTCTAGCGTGGTTAGGCCGAACTGACTGCCGCTTGTCACACATTTCGATTACATTCGTTCGGAGCCGCAAACGGGCCTGAGACTTTTGTCCCTGACCCACGAATTTCAACCAACCCTATACAAAAATGAGAAGATTGGGGTACAATGAGAGAATAGTTAGGAGAGTGACGTCATTGAGTAAAGAAATCACGGCGGATCAAACCGCCCGTTACCAACAAGCTTTAGCTGCTGACCCCACCGCAAAGGTCTTAGAACGGGCCGTCAGTCATCAAGGAATTTTAGCAACTTCTGCCGATTACGCTTCAGAAACCGACATGACTCCCGTCTTCTCCATTGATTTGGACACTGGGAAAGTTGCCAATCAAAAGCAAAGTGGCCGTTGCTGGATGTTTGCCGCATTGAACACGATGCGTCATCATTTAGCCGACCTCTTCAACTTAAGCGATTTTGAATTATCTCAGAACTACACTAACTTCTGGGACAAGTTTGAAAAAGCTAACTACTTTTATGAAAACGTCTTGGCCACTGCTGACCAACCAACGTCTAGCCGGAAGGTCGCCTTCTTAATGGCTACCCCACAACAAGACGGTGGTCAATGGGACATGCTGTGTGCCATCATTGAAAAGTACGGAATCGTGCCTAAGTCCG
This sequence comes from Levilactobacillus yonginensis, assembly GCF_003946265.1. Lineage (GTDB taxonomy): Bacteria > Bacillota > Bacilli > Lactobacillales > Lactobacillaceae > Levilactobacillus > Levilactobacillus yonginensis. The sequence goes on along the minus strand of NZ_RHNO01000015.1, from coordinate 39,955 downwards.
TTATGCCTGAAACTTATAACAGTTCCAAGTCCAGCGAACTCAACAGCACGTTGAACTTAAAGCTACGTAAGGATGCCGTTACTTTACGTAAATTAGTTGCCGACAAGACCAGCGATGCTGACATTGCCGCTGCTAAGGACAAGATGTTAGGCGAAGTTTACCGTTTACTGAGCTTCTCACTCGGCGAACCCGTTAGCGAATTCGACTTCGAATACCGCGACGATGACAAAAACTACCACATCGACAAGGGCTTGACCCCTAAGTCCTTCTTCGACAAGTACGTCAACTGGGACTTAAGCGACTACGTTTCCATCATCAACGCCCCAACTGACGACAAGCCATACAACCACACCTACACCGTTGAAATGTTAGGCAACGTGGTCAACGGCCGCCAAGTTAAGCATTTAAACGTCACGATGCAGGACTTCAAGCAACTGGCCATCAAGCAATTACAAGCTGGCCAATCCGTTTGGTTCGGTTGTGACGTTGGTCAATCCTCAGAACGTCAAAAAGGAATCATGGACACCAAGTTCTACGACAAGGATGCCCTCTTCAACATCGACTTCTCCACGACCAAGGCAGAACGCCTTGATTATGGTGAAAGCATGATGACCCACGCCATGGTCTTAACTGGTGTCGACTTGGTCGATGGCCAACCAACCAAGTGGAAAGTTGAAAACTCTTGGGGTGAAAAGGTCGGAACGAAGGGTTACTTCGTGATGAGCGACGCTTGGATGGATGAATATTGCTACCAAGTTGTTGTGAACAAGCAATTCTTACCTGACGACTTGAAGAAGACGCAGGAAACCGAAGAACCAACTGTTCTGGCGCCATGGGACCCAATGGGTGCTTTAGCTTAGTCAAAAGTTTCTTTCTTAATATAGTCCAAAAGTCCGTGAAATCGCTAAGATTTCACGGACTTTTTAATGCCTAACTTTTTTAATTTCAAATCGTCTAATGGCAGGCTGTTTTTCCCGGCAGACCTAGCCTAGCCAGCAGGTGTCAAATCAAGCTATTTGATGACGCGGGCAATATTCTCCGCAGTCCGGGCCAAGTTAGCCTGTCCCGTCTGAATGGCGGTTGGCAGATCAACAACTCCCGGTAGGATACCAAAGATGGCATCAATGCCCAAATCATAGAGTTGGTCGATTCCCTCTCCAACGTTGCCAGCTACACCAATCACCTTAGCGTGTGGACTGGCTGCTTTCACAGCCTGAGCAGTTCCCATCGGGGTCTTACCGTACTGCGTCTGGAAATCAATGGCACCTTCACCAGTAAAGGCCAGGTCAGCCCCCACCGCTCGCTCTTTCAGGTGCGTTTCCCGAACCACAATTTCGACACCTTTCTCCATCTGCGACCGGGTAAAGGCTAACAAACCCGCACCCAGTCCACCGGCAGCACCGGCACCAGGGTAATCTGCCAAGTCTTTCCCCAAGGTTTGTTTAATAATTGCCGCGTAATGGGCCAAGTTCGCATCCAGAATGGGAACCATCTCTGGCGTCGCCCCCTTCTGCGGACCAAACACGGCTGCCGAACCTTTTGGTCCCACCAATGGATTCGTCACGTCAGACGCAATCCGGATCTTGGTTTGGGCCACCAACGGATCAACCGCAGAAACGTCGATACTGGCTAGTTCAGCCAAGCCACCGCCACCTCGCTTGATGGGCTCGCCGGCAGCATTGAGGAACTTTACCCCTAACGCTTCAGCCATCCCCTGACCGCCGTCCGTCGTGGCACTACCACCGATACCAATCACGATTTCCTGAGCACCGTGATGCATCGCATCTAGCATCAGTTGACCGGTCCCATAGGTCGTCGTAACCAAGGGATTCTTAGTCGCATCGTTGATAAACTGAATGCCACTAGCTGCGGCCATTTCAATGACGGCGGTCCGTTGATCGCCTAACAGTCCGTATTCAGCAGAGACCGTTTGGCCTAAGGGATTCAGCACGTCGGCGTGTTTAAACGTTCCCTGTGTGGCGTCAACCAAGGACTGCACCGTCCCCTCGCCACCATCAGCCATTGGCACGACTTCATAGTCTGCATCCGGGAATACCCGTTGTAAACCGGTGTGAATGGCCTCGGCGGCTTGTTTCGCAGTCAGACTTCCTTTAAATGAATCTGGGGCAATCACAATTTTCACAGGTGAACCATCCTTTCCGTAATCTAGAGCAAGGTAAACATAATGACCCCAACAACCGTCATCGTTAACCCAACAGCTGTTTCATAAGGGACTGATTGCATCCGTTCTTTCAAGGTCATGTTCATCGCGTTCGCCGTCACGTGGAAATAATTTCCTTGTGGCAGGTGGTCGATCACCGTAGCACCGGTATGAACCATCACGGCTGCGGCTAGTGGTGCCGTACCGAAGGCCAAGATGGCTTTCCCAAACGATCCAGTGGCTAAGATAACACCGGTTGACGTCGAAGCTGTAGCAGCGGCCATCAAGATACCAGCAATTGGTGCCAGGAAGGTACCAGAAATACCGGAGATCTTAATCAGATGCACAATTGCTGCGGGGAGGGTTGAGGTCGTAATCAGACCACCAATTGCCCCAGCACCAATTAGAATCAAGACAACGTCCGTCATCCGTGCCATACCAGCCTTCGTGTAGGCTAAGACTTGTTTGCCCTGGTGCATGGCCAGCATCCCAACTAACCCGGCCAGTGGCAAAATATACATGGCATCGACTTCAAATTTTTCTAATAATCCAATATGTAAAATACTACCAACGGGGTTCAGCAAGAGCAGAATGACCGCCAGTACGGGAGCCACAATAGCGGACCGCAAGGAAGGAAGTTCCACCGGTTCGTCGGACGTGCTCTGGTCCTGGTTAGCCTGAACGTCGGCCATCGTGGCAATGGCACCCCGGTGACGTAGCAACGTTGCCAGCAACACGGTCATGATCAACCCAAAGACGGCAGGAATAAAATCGGCCACCATTAATTGACTCAACTCAATGTTGAATCCGTGAGCGGCCGCAATCGTGTTGGGATTAGGCGAGATAATGTTCCCGGCTTTTCCCCCACCGGACAGGGCCACCAATAACGCCAGCTTAGAAATCTTCATCCGACTGCCCACCTCTAGCGCAATTGGCGCCACAATCAGGACGGCTACGGGAATGAAGACCCCGACCGCTGTAATGATCATGGTTGCCAACGCTAACGAGAAGATGGCGAGGCTTTCCCCAAATTTTGTGACGATTCCTCGGGCAATGGCGTTAGCCGCACCGGACTCCATCATGACGCCGGCAAAGACACCAGCAGCCAAGACCCGGACGACAGTTCCCATGACACTCTGAGAGCCAGTCACGACGATGTTAACGGTTTGGGTGAGATTAGCACCACCAATGAGTGCGCCCACAATGGTTCCCAGGAGTAATGAGTAAACGGGATTTAATTTACGAAGGATTAAAATAATTGCAAGAGCCAACCCGATTAAGGCTCCGATCCAGCTAACAGAAACTGACACGCGTAGACCACTCCCATCTTAGTCATTGTTGCTCGGTAAATTTCACAAAGTACTCTTGCAGTATAGCGCAACATAATTCCTTATGAAAGCGCTATATTTATCCGGACTAATTAATGGCATAGTCGCAAATTCACGTGCCGCCTGTAGGTATACCGGTTTAATATAGCTCGTTAAATCCGAGTGAAATTCGTTTTGGCCCATAATCAATCTCCAGACTAATTTAACTATTTACTAGTTAATCCAGAAAATCACCAGGTGACTTTCACAAAATAATTGGTGGTTGAATTGGAAAAAAAGAGGTCCCGGACAAAATCCCGGACCTCTTCATTTTCGAATGCCTAAAGACAATTAGCACTAGTTATTTAAGATTTTTCGCCGTTAACACATGTTTAAAGGTGGTCTTGGCTAACTCTTCGGTCGACCAGTCTGGCCACATGGTCTTCTTGTAGAAATTGTTTGAGAGGAAAATTACCCCAGTCCGTCCATTCTTACTCATCACGAACGTTCCTTCGTAAAACTCGCCTAAGCCATGACCATAGTAGCCGAGCTTCTCAAAGTGATACATTCCTCCGGCGTAGTTAGCGTCTGCCACCTTCGCTTCATGGAGCTCGTTAGCGCCACTAGGCGTTGCCAACAGGGTTCCTTGAATGATGGCCCGCTCTGCTCGGAACAGGTCCCCAGCACTCATTGTCGCGTTCCCAGTGGCCACTTGTGCCTCCATGTCTCGCATGGACGTTGAGACCGGTGTGGTGTAATCACCCGGAATATTCCCTTTATACCCCATCGTCATGCCCTTCGTCGTGGACCGGATCTGGGCAAACGACGTATGGTTTAAGTCCAGCGGCGTCACAATGTGTTCATAGAAGTTTTGGTAATAGGATAACCCCGTCACTCGGTTCACAATGGCCGCCAATAAAACAAAACTGATTGGCTGATAGTTAAATTTATTGATTGACTGCTTATCGACTTTGGCCAACTGACTAGAGTACTTGTACACGCCCTTCTCAGACAGTGTCGTGCTAGGATTGACCTCTCCCACCAGTCCCGCCTTCATATCAAGCATCTGCCGTAGGGTCACGCGATTACTGCCAGCAATTTTCGGGTAATATTTACTTAACTTATCCGTCAGTGAAATCTTGCCGGCTTGGACGGCGCGCATGACCAGCATCCCCGTCATCGACTTCTGAATAGAGTTCACCACAAATTGAGAAGTGGCCTGGTTCTGTTGATTCTTCTCAGCATTGGCCATCCCAAATGACCGCTGATAAACCACTTGGTCATTTTTCACCACCAAGGCCGTCCCACTGAATTTTTTATCTTTCAGTGCCGTCGTTAACTTACCCGTAAATATCGGTGTTTGCTTCCCAGCACGCCGCCGATCAAATGCAGTCACCTGATGGGTCCGCTGGCGGCTACTATCTCGGGCGTCTGACCGAATGTCCCGCTTGATTTTTTTTGCCGACTTACGGTTAGACGTTGCGATTTCTTTTTTGTCCTGTGTATCGATCTGATGCATCCCAAAGACCAGGCCGCTTATCCCCAAGATAATGACCAGTAACACACCCCAATGGATCAAATTTCGCTTATTCACTTTTCCCCAATCCCCAATCTAATAGATACTACTAGCTTGATTATACGAAAAAGTTGGCCAAAAACAATGATTTATGAGCATTGCTTCCGCCAACTTAATTATCTTATTCTTTTGTTAATTTTCGGCTACAGGACGGTCTTCCGTAAGACGTTCAACCGATCATCAAAATCATAGCGAATGGGTTCACCATTTGCTACTTCAACCTGGTTGATATCTGCATCCGCCACATGGTCGAGGTACTTAATCAACGCCCGCAACGTACTGCCGTGCGCGACCACCAATTGATTGTCACCGGCCAGCAACCGTGGGGCAATTTCATCCTCCCAGTAAGGCATCAATCGATGATAGGCCATTTCTAGACTTTCACCCAATGGCTCCACGTGCGGGCCAAATTGATCATAGCGCCGGTCCTGAATCACGTGATCCAGTAACGGAGGCACCGTTTCAAAACTCCGCCGCCAGAGCTTCACCTGGGCGACCCCCACGGCTGCCTGCACGGCTGCTTTATTCTTGCCACGGAGCGCACCGTAATGCCGTTCGTTCAGCCGCCATGATTTATACTCTGGCAAATAGAGCTGATCAATGGCCTCTAAAATAATGTGGGAGGTCACAATTGCCCGCTGAAGCATGGACGTGTGCAGTGCCGCAAACTGGATACCAGTCTCAGCAACCAATTCACCAGCGCTCCAGGCCTGTTCCCTGCCTTTGGCCGTCAGCGGCACGTCGCTCCACCCCGTGAAAATATTATCCCGGTTAGCGACACTCTCTCCGTGCCGTAAAATAACTAGCGTTGCCATCGCCATACTCCCTTTCTCTCAGTCATTTCAATCAATTCCCACCAACCATGATACCATAGCTCCCAGGGCGTTTCGTCTAATTCGTGTAACTTTTCACGAGAATAATTGGGTCACCTGCTGAAACGCACCGTCTAACTAAAGAAAGTTCGAAAACCGTTATCAAGCCAAGAATAGTAAGGCGTTATAGACTTAAAACTAGTCTTATCCAGTCACCTGCGGCGGTCAGACGGGTTCTTGGAAACTAAGCTAGCTTAAATACCTACATGACCGCACTTACGCAATATTATTGGCGCTCCATTAAGTAGCCGAGAGTGAGCCAAATTTGAACTAAGCCGTGGGATTTTCAAGTGTCTTTCTTGAAAATGGCGACTTGAAGACATGCTTTGCGGCTTCAAGCGAAGGGCAAGACCGTTCTTTGACTTGTCCCGTCCTTCCCGCCGCGTTCCAGTCAAAATTTGGTGAACGGTAAGGCGGTAATTTCCCACTATTTCTGACTAAATTCCAATACCAAACTCTTGTTGTATCAGACATAGTGGGTGTTTCAGTGCTTTCAACCTTTAGCGTCTAACAAAAAATGCCACCCGGCCTCCATTTAGAAGGACGCGTGACATTGGTTTAATTAGTCATTTGAGTAATCAGTTGAAGATTCTTCAGCGTGTCGTGCCAATTTGGCTAAGGCAGCTTTAGCAACCGCCGACTGTTCAGCCATAGCAGGCGTTTGAAAGTCGCTGGCATCTTCTTCTTCCAAATCGGATTCGCGTGCCTTGACCCGGTTCCCCATGAAGGTAATGACGGACCCAATCAAGATGATGACGATCCCAACAATGGTGTTCGTCAAAATCTTTTCGTGAATCAAAATGGCCGCCATGATTGGCGCCAAACCTGGTTTGATAAAGAAGACCAGTGACGCAGTGGAAACATCGGAACGTTCCATTGCCAAGAAGTAAAAGGCAAACCCACCACCGGTCACACAAACCCCGATGAAGAACAGAATCCAGAAATATTGGAAGCTAATATTTTGTAAAATTGGCATGGCAGCAAACTGACGTAACCATCCCACCTGACGCATACTCCCAGCAATCGCTGGCACGTGAGTAATGGCCATGATGATGAACAGTTCCAATGAGCCAGCCAAGAAAGTGAAACAGGTCATCACGATGCCGTTGAAATCGTGACGGACGGAGCCCCACCGGGAAACGATACTGTACAGCCCAAAGGTCAACGCTGAGGCAATGGCTAAGGTCAGGCCCACGGGATTCGTTAAATGCGCGGGGTTGACGATAACTACCAGACCAATGATGGAGACGATAACGGCAATCAAGTTAGCCCGCCCCATTCGTTCATGCAAGATCAAGTAAGAGAAGATCAAGGCAAAGACGGGGTTGCAGCTAAACAGCACGGCAACGGTGGAAGCCTCATCCACCGTAATTGCCAATTGATATAGCGTCATACTAATGATGACGCAGACCAAGCCGGTCAGGAAGAACAACGCCCAATCACTCCGATTTAAGCGGTGATGTTGCTTATGTAAGGCACGTAAGGCGATTGGCAACAAGACAACGCCCCCAATGAAGAACCGAATGAGGTTCAACTGAATGGGGTTGAACGCCCCACCGGCAGACTTCAAAGCGATTTCCATTGAACTAAACATTAAGGTTGAAAATGCGATGTACAACATTGTTTTTCTCAAAACGAAAAATTGTTCCTCCTTATATGAACCGACTCAACAATCAGGCAACGTGCTGGACAATCACCATCAGAATCGGAATCACCACTAAACTTAGGAGGGTCGTTTCGGTTACCATGATGGCCGCGTAGTCGGCATCCGCTCGGTAGAGCTTGGCGACTACTGGTGCATTCGTCATGACGGGCATCGCTGCTTGCAAAATAAAAACCTGTTTCATTAAAATTGGTAAGGGTAACGGTAGTACCAGGCACGCCATTAAGGTTGGTGCCACAATAAACCGTCCAAACAGGATGCCCCAACTATCCCGGTTAAACCGGATGTTCTGCAATCCTGCCCCGGCGATGGCTGTCCCGATAAAAATCATCGACAGCGGAATCGTCAGGCCACCGATATACTGGAAGTCCTTCATGATCCAATCTGGTAATTGGATGTTAAGGAGGACCAAGAGGACCCCCACAATGAATCCCAGTAACGGTGGTGAAAAAATCTTTTGGAGTGTGTCTTTGAGATTGAACTTAGCCTTACCTTGACCATCGCGCTGAATGAGGTAAACCCCCAAGGTCCAAAAGAAAGTCGTGTTTGCCATGTAGTAGACTAACACGAATGGTAAACTCTTCGGACCAAACAACGCTTCGTTCACGGGTAATCCCACAAAAACCGTATTTGAATTCAAAAACATTGATTCAAACAATCCCCGGTGTTGCGGGTGAATCCGGAATAAATGGAAGGCAATAATTGAAAGGCCAAACATAATCAGCATTGAAATAATCGGGAACCGTAGATCCGGCAACGTTCGTTTCAACGTCACTGCGGAAAACTTCGCGGTAATGGTACTGATCATATAAGCTGGCAACGCAATCTGGGTCACCAACCGGGCGATTAGCTTCGGCGCTTGATCGTCAAACCACCCCCGGCGGGAAAGTACGTACCCCAGACTGATCATGACCAAAATGATCAAGACCCCTGAGACACTTCGAATAAAGACGGCCATCCGCTAACCTCCCCGCTAATCATTACGAAAAATTAGAGTTTCTTAAGCAACGCGTCTTATTATAGCATAGGTCCGCGCAAACACGCCTTCGCAACCGTTTACAACCAGCATTCTTATCCGGTTTATCCTACCTTGACAGCTTGTGAAATCACCAAAGTTGCGGTAAACTTTCCCTCATTATCTGGGAGTTGACGGTGCCCACACATTTACGAACGTCGAAATTTATGGTCTAATGGATTAATTGAGTCTACAGATGGGATTCCAGGGGAATTTTAAAATCTGGTAAAGTTGGTTGGCTCCCTTTTAACTGGTGGGAAATCCGGCTTATAATGGTCTAAAGATTTTGATGAGGATGAGGAAAATAAATATGCCAAATGATAATAAACCACGGCGGCAACACTCCCCCGAAGACTTTGAACAAGTCTACGACCGGCGTGCCGACCGAAACTCACACTACAAACAACCACAAGTTCACCCACACCGTCCAGTCATGTGGACGATTGTCATTGCCCTACTCGTTCTGTTAGGCGGGGGCTTAGCATACGGCTATCAGGCATGGAACTCGGCCAAGAAGACCTTCAGTCAAACTTATGAAGCCTCGAACGCCGCTAAGAGTCGGAATGTGTCAGCCGTCTTACGGTCGAACAAACCATTCTCAATTCTCTTAATGGGAACTGACACCGGTGCCTTGGGTCGTTCAGATGTTGGGCGAACCGATACCATGATGGTTGCCACCATTAATCCCCAGAAGGAAACAGCCTACTTGACCAGTATTCCGCGGGATACGCGGGTCACAGTTGGTTCCGGCCAGAATGCTTCCATTCAAAAAATTAATGCGGCATACACCATTGGTGGTGCCAAAACTGCCGTTAAAACAACGGAAGACCTCTTGGATGTTCCAATCGACTTCTACGCCATCGTCAACATGGGTGGGCTAGAAAAGATGGTCAACGCGGTTGGTGGGGTAGACGTTAAACCGCCACTCACTTTCCACTATGGTGCGGCTAACGTGGTCAAGGGCAAAAAGACCCATCTTAATGGGAAACAGGCCCTAGATTACTCCCGGATGCGTCACGAAGATCCACTAGGCGACTACGGTCGGCAAAAACGGCAACGGGAAGTTCTACAAAAGCTGGTTGTTAAGGCAGCCGGGCTTTCATCGATTACCCGTTACCAAACCATTCTCAAGTCGCTGAATGGTAATTTAAAGACTGACTTGACCTTCGACGATTTGATGCAGATTCGGGCCAAATACGGCGACGCGTCTCATCATATTAGTTCTGAAACTTTGCAAGGACAGGACGCAATGATTGACGGTCTTTCCTATCAAGTCCCTACCACGACCGAGTTAAAGAAGGTTTCCAATCATATTCGAAAGACTTTGGGTCTGGCTAACACGACGAAGTTTACGACTGACGCAGACACGTCTACTACTGGCGCCACTGGTTACGACGGTACCACCGGAACTGCAACCAATACCGGTTACGGTTACTAATAGATAATTCCTAAGGGTTCGAGACGATTGTCTCGGACCCTTTTTTTCTGGTTGGCCAGTCAAAGTAACCAATTAGCGCGAAGTACACAATTATATGCTATGATAAGTGCAGACGTCTCGTCTGCATTTTTTAATTGCGACAATTCTGCCAATTTGGTATTTTTGCCAAGATTTATCAGTCGCTAGCAAATGACGAGAACACTTCGATAATGTGAAACAGTGCTAGAAATGCTCGCCTGTTCTTGTAGAAATGAATTGCGACCCCGATAATCATTAGGGTAAGCGAGTCATACCATTCTGAAGTTACCACACTAAAAGATATATGTCGTTGTGCTTTTTTAATAATGCGTTAAAATGGATTTAAACTTATCAGAACGAATGGTCTTTAAAGCGTCCAAAGGAGAGGATCGGCATGTATCGATTTTTCGTACAGCCTCAAATAAATCAAGATGATAAACGGGTTTTTGGTTACGAAGTTTTACTACGTAAGCAGGAAAATGATACCTGGGTTTTGCCAAAACACTTTACGGATATTTCCGTGACTGACCAGGCAAAGCTCCTGGAAGAAGCAGCTTCATCCCTGCACACCGCTGTTAATAACCAAGTCTTGGCCTTTAACCTTAACAATCAACAATTACGAGATCCCTTAACTCTGGGAACAATTATCGCACTTAAAAAACGTATCGCTCCCGCAGCGCTTACGATTGAATTGACGGAAGCGCCGACGTTAGATGAAATGAAACTCTTCAGTATGTCCGTTCATCAATACGGCATTGGCTTAGTGTTAGACGATGTGGGCACTGGAAGTAACACTTACGAAAACATTCGTTTCCTATTACCTTTCGTCGATGAGATCAAGTTTGCTATGCAAAATTTGCGCATGAGTGGCGAAGGTGACTTAATTCCGGCTAGTTTGGCCTTCTGGGCTCAAACCGCCCGGGACTTCCGTCTCCGGCTCGTTCTGGAAGGTGTCGAGAACGAACAGGATCAGGAACTTGCCAAACAATTCGGTATTACGCTTCATCAAGGATATCTTTACGGCAAACCTAGTCTAGTTTAAACAGCTTAATTTAAAATTTTTGTGAGGTCCGGGAATATCTTCCTGGGCCTCTTTTTTAGGGACACTTTTATAAGTCTGTTACCAAGTCGAACAGTTAGACCGCTTTTTCTCTATCCATTTTCTCAAGACTGTTTCGTTATCATGGCAAAAGCGCTGGTAACGCGTTAATATGTGACAATGAAATTAATTGATATTAAAAACTTATTTTTCCGGATTGGATGGTGACTCATATTGACTTGGTCCCACTGGTTCGTGACACCGGCCTTTACCAGTCTCTTCTTTCTCCTCGGTGTCTTAACCCTATATTGGTTCCTTACAAACGAGATTATTCGTTTTCTTAAAAATCGTGGCAAACATCCTGACCCTGATCAGGTACGCACTCACGTTGGGGTCATTTACATTGCCCTCTTAATTGTTGGTATGCAATTAGCTGTCAACGGTACTTCTAATAGTTGGGTCTTCGCTAACTTTCAAATATTTGCGATTGTATTTGTCAGCTACTTCCTCCAATTAGACATCCATCTATGGCAACTGATCAGTGTGATCGTCATCTTCATGGTCGTCAATGGTACCATGTTCTTCGGTCTATCTTGGGTCTTTGCCGCCTTTTACATTGGCCTATTTTATGCGATGAAACAGGTAAAGAAGCATCGCCATCATCACTGGCTAGACTTCGTGGACTATACGATAGCCAGTCTCGCATTCTCTGCCGTTCTCTGGGGACTGATTGGGATTCGCTATGAATTGCCGCGCAACACACTTCTCTGGGAATTAATTTTTAGTTTCTTCTTGCTCACCATTATGTACATTTACCTGGGAACGTTGATTTCCAGTGCCTCAACGCTAGCCCAATTAACCTACACGACTAATTTTGATGAATTAACGAAGGTCAAAAATTATTTTGCCTTCAAAAATGATTTTGAACGCGGCTTTGGTCAGAGTAAGCTCGCCAATCAGCCATTGACGCTAATGTTATTTGATATTGACCACTTCAAAAACGTCAATGATACGTATGGTCATTTAGCTGGCGATTACGTGCTTAACCGTACCGCTAGCCTGATCACGAAACAGTTGCAGACTATCGACCCAGAACTCTCACTTTACCGAACTGGTGGCGAAGAATTCACAATTCTCTTCACCAACTACACAACGGACCAGGCACGGACCCACATCGATGCCATTGCACAGTCCATTCGTGAAGCCAAATTTGAACAGGCTGGTAATCAGATCGCCGTTCGCCTCTCAGTTGGCGTGACCCAAGTCCGTCGAGCAGACGCTGAACAGCTGGACGTTTATAAACGGGCTGATCAGAATCTCTATTATTCTAAACGCCACGGCCGAGACCAAGTCACGGTTGGCTAAAATTAGCGTTGCTTCTTTCCAATGGGAAATGGAAGCAGCGCTTTTTGTTTACGATTTTTTTAGTATTCGGTATGAAAAACGTTATAAGGTGAATGGGGTGAATAATCAACGTGAGCATGTTATGGTAAAGCTACCAAAAACTCAGATTGGTGGTGGCTTCATGAGAGACTTTGGACAACTCCCCTATCGTTTTGGCATCAAGGTAAGAATCTACCCTTCCGACCGGCAAAAACAATTGATCAAACGTAACGCTGAGGCGTACCGTTTCGTCTACAACGAGCATCATGCCATTCAACAGCGATTGGAACATCTTCATCAAATTAAACACCCACCAACCAAAGTCCATACCCTCATCCAATACCTCACCAAAAGTCTAGATTATCAGCGAATGGCCCTCAATCATCCCTTCCTAACAGATTCTCGCATTGACGCTCACGTCCGGTTACAGGCCATTATTGATTATCACAACCGGCAGACGGCTTACGTACTCGGGCGGGCCAAGCGTCCCCACTTTATACGGAAAAGCTATACGTGGCGATACCAGTTGGCTTGTCAGTACCACCATCGTAGTCACGGATCCCTGCGCAACGGATCGATTGCATTCACCGATGCACACCACGTCACGCTGCCCATCATTGGGCGATTACGTGTGGCCGGTTCGCAGCACCGTCTGCTGAACCGAGAGACTCCAATTCAAATTAACCTGGTAACCCTAACTAAAGACGCCATTAATCACTATTACCTTTCCTTACAACTATCCAGTCCCGCTCCCTTTGTTCAGCATTTAGACGCCCAGCCTCACCCCGTAGGCATCGACCTGAATACTGCCAATTTTTTAACCACTTCAACGGGGAGGACTGTAGCCAGTCCCCATTTCAATCGGCGACTCAGTTCCCGTTTTAGGCGAGCGGTACGGCGATTAAATTTGCAACGCCATTTAGCCCAAAAGGAAAGGCGACCCCTAAGGACCGCCAAAAATTACCAGAAGCAACGCCAATGTGTGGCAAAGCTACTCATTAAATTACACCAGCAACGGGAAAATTTTTTACAACAATTGAGTACCCAAATTATTCGTCATCACGATGTCGTAGTTGCAGAAGAGCTTCGGGGCCAGGACACTGCCCGTAACTATGCCATGTCCTGGCGTTTTCGTGACCCAGGCTGGATTTCGTTGCTGTCTATGTTGCACTATAAAGCGCAATTATACGGACGAACATTTATCACGGTCGATCCCGTTTCAACTACCCAAACCTGTAGCCACTGCGGATACGTCCTGCATGGCCAGCAAAAGCTGACTTGTCGTGAACGCACCTGGTGGTGTCCACACTGCCTGACGTTTCACCGCCGTGATCAGAATGCTGCCCAAAATATCTTAAACCGTGGGTTACTCTGTCTAGCATAATAGCTCCCCCGTTTGGCAACTTGCGGGTTTGGCGTGATGGCCAATACTTAACCTAGGAAAAATCACGCAAATTACGGTTCCCTGATTGCTAACCAGGGCTCGTAAGCGTCCATGACGCAGTTGACTACCAACCGTGGAACCACTGAGTCCACGCAACTACCTTAAAAGTCCTCTTCATCAGCCGCCGTATCGTTAGCATCTTCTACGTGGCGAATTCCCGCTCTAGCAGCCGTTTCAATTCGTGGAATCACTTCCGCTAGTGGTTGCTTTTGACTCGACAATGCTTCAATTAACATTGGCAGATTTAATCCTGAAACGAGACCATATTTATCTGCATGTTGTGCAACAATTTGCTTAGCTGCATTGTAGGGCGACCCACCCCACAAATCCACTAAGAACAATAACTCATCAACCGGTCGCATAGCTTGAATTGCAGCCTGGTAATGATTGGCCAGGTCTTCAACGCTCTCTTTAGCCCCCAGAGTAACTGCTGTCACTTTGGGCGCCTTGCCAAAGATCATCTCGGCACTCTGCAAAATACCACGGGTAAACTCACCGTGGCCAGTGACGATTATGGCTAACATGTTGCCATCCCTTTCCTCTTATACTTAAGGAACACTTACATCAATTTTAACATGGCTTGTGGCGTTGCAAAACGCACGTCAGGTGTGAAATCCCGTGGTTGACGACCATTCCAAGCGGCAAAACCAAAAGTCACACCTGCTGCTTTAGAAGCCAGCGCATCATAGGCCGTATCCCCGACATAGACCGTTTCGGCAGGCTTGGCACCTAAACGTTGCATGGCTAATAGAATCCCATCGGGTTCCGGTTTACCGTGCGCAACATCTTCTGCAACGACAGCGATACTCATCTCTGTGTCTAGGCCCTCAGCCGTCACGTCACGCTCATATTCAAATTGCTGTTTTGACGTCATGATTCCCAGGTGAGCACCCGCTTTTCTCAAAGCCGTCAATGCTGGTTTGACACCTGCATACACTTTAACTGATTCACGATATTGAGCCGTTCTCGGTCCCCAGGCAGCTAGCACGTCATCAATATCAGCGATTCCTAGTCGTACCAGTGCTTCACGACTAGGAATACCAAAGGTTGTAACTAATTCTGCGTACTCCCGGTCAATTCCCCTTTCGTGAAGAACGGCCTGCAGGGACTTCATGTACATCGCCTCCGTATCTAACAACGTACCATCAATGTCAAAAATAAAATTTTTCATTTAAATAACTTCTCCTCAATCACAGGTTGGTTGACCCTTAGTGCATCAAAAAAAGGATGCAGTCATACCGACTACACCCTAGTTTATCACGCTTTAGGTTAGGACTCTAATTTGGGAGATGCTGCCATCATTCTTGGTGCATCTAAGTTCTCTTCCGTCGTTTCGGTCTTCCCTTCAACGACGTCAACAGAACGCTGTAAGTTCCGCAGTTGCTTAACTGCCCGAATCCAGGATGGCACTAAGATGGCACATGATCCCAACCAAGCTAATGGTTCTGCTGAAACTGCGCCAGCATAACCAAAGGCATGGACCATGAATAAAGCGGCAAACACCCGCATCGTTAATTCACCAACACCGGCCAAAGTCGGCAAAACACGTCGACCCAGTCCCTGAAGGGTGTTCCGAATAATAAACAACACACTCAACAACAGGTACGTACTACCAATAATGTTGAAGTACGTCTGTGACAAGTGAATCACGTTCTCATCAGCAGTACCGATGATCAAGGTCACGATTGGCTTACCCAGGAAGATAACCAAACCACCAGCGAAAACGGCAAAGCTCCCAGATAACCACAGGGTCTTTTTGACCCCTTCTAAGATTCGACCAAACTTACCCGCACCAAAGTTCTGTGCAGCAAAAGTTGCCATAGTAACACCGAATGAAGACATTGGTAACGAGCAGAGTTGATCAACCTTAGACGCCGCCGTCGAAGCAGCAACGGAATCAGTCCCTAGTGAGTTCAACGCTGCCTGCATAACCATCGTCCCAATTGCAATGATGGAAAGCTGAAATCCCATTGGCATCCCCGTTGAAAAGTGTTGCCACAATTCATTTAAATCAAACTTGAAGTCTTCCTTTGAAATGTGTAACAACGGAATTGACCGCACAATGTAGCCCACACATAAGAGTGACGCGATCACTTGAGAAATAACTGTTGCCCAACCGGCACCGGCAACCCCCATATGAAAGACCAGAATGAACAATAATTCCAAAATCACGTTAACCACCGTCCCAATCATCAAAAAGATCAGTGGTGTTCGTGAATCGCCTAATGCCCGAATAATGTTGGACAACAGGTTAAATGCCATGGACGCAAAGATACCAGCGAAAATGATACTGATAAAGGTCCGCGCATTGTCGAAGATTGACGCAGGTGTCTGCATCAACTTTAAAATGGGATCAACAAACGTTAATGCTAAAACCGTTAAAACAATCGTCATTAAAATCGAAATGATAATGCTCGCAGCAAACGACCGCCGCACCCCACGATAATCGCGTGCGCCAAATCGCGTTGCCGTAATGATGGCCAAGCCGGCAGTTAAGCCCTGGGCAAAGCCAATAATCAGAAAGTTAATGGAACCGGTAGCTCCAACAGCGGCGAGCGCCTTGACACCAAGAGTTTGTCCCACAACAACGGTATCGGAGACGTTATACAATTGCTGAAATAAGTTACCAATCAACAATGGAATCGTGAAAAAGAAAATAAGTTTCAGGGAATTGCCCTTGGTTAAGTCGCTCATACGCCGACCTCCTTCTAATATTTATCTTGCTAAACACACAAGAAGACTACTATAACGCGAAACACCCGGATTGTCAGCAAATTTGCTCACTTATTTTTCAATCGGATTTTTCGCTGTAATAAGGCATTCTACGCCCTTTTTAACCGCATTTGAACCCCCATTTCCACTGAAAACGATTTCCCTTAAAAATTGTTATCTGTTTGTCATTTTCTAGTGACATTTCAGTATTATTTTCAGAAAATAACTTTGATTATTCAACAGATTACGTGATTCATCAGTGGCTCCCCTACTCCCATTCATTAATATGCTTATTCTCATGCATTACAAAAAGCGTTACACTAGCCATTGAAGTAGGATATTCATTATAGGGGGTAATTAGATTGTTATCATTTAGAAGAACGAGTGCGGTATTGCTCATGCTGTTAGGGGCCACAGTTGGCAGTTTAGCTGTCACGAATGCATCCGCCATGAGCAAAGGCAAGCTGGCCCAGTTGAACAACTACGCCAAACTTGATAAAAAGACCACGAAGACTACCAAAAAGGTCGACAGTGAATTCGATAAGGTTGGCATGCGAAATCTAACCCGACTGACTCGAATCAATATGAGTAGTTCCGTCGTTAAAGACTTCCAACCGGACGTCTTTACGATTGGTCAACCACTCGCAATCGGCAATGAGAATCGAACCCACGGCGTCACCCTGGGAAAACATTCTGTCGTCGTTGGTAACGTTAGCACCTGGGGAATAGCCAACGTTGACACGACCGTCCTTTCCAAAAAGAATCAGAAGAAAGTTTTGAATGTCATCGGGCACAAGTGGTCATATGCTGTATCCATGAAGAAGTTGAATACATCTGCGCAAACAGCCTTTCTAACTGAACACAAATCCAAGACGGCTTTTGCTTACGGTGCCTACTCCAATCTTCCCAGACTCTATCGGAAAAACTTGCAATCCTATTTTGACACCGACAGAGCCAATAATGGATTTGTGACAGTCACCGCTGATAATTACTTGAATTACTATCATAATTACACCACCAAGTCAGGGCAAGTGAACTACACCAAAATTGCGCAATCCATTAAGATCAAAAAGTTCACTCGTGGTAAGTCCACGTACACCTACTACTTAGCTAAACCAATGACCGGCTTTGGGACCAAGAAGGTAAAGGTCGCTGGTAAAACACTCTACAAATTAACGATGTCACTCGGCCACGTTTTCCAAGCCTATGATAATGACAATGGTGACGCCGGAACCTTCCGGATCACAGTCAACGTCGGTAATCAAAAGTTCTACGCCAACCTTCAAGATATTGCCGAGTCGTACGCTTACTATTTGCAAGGTAGCCCTAACGGTGAATCATCCTTTAGTGAACAAAAAGCTAAAGCCTACATTCAAAGCTTACAGTAAATCGGCAGTGATACCCGGAATAAAAAATCAGACAGGGAATTCTCTTTTTTGAGAATATCCTGTCTGATTTTTTATTCCCGTTAGCGCACCGCTAGCTCCCCCCCACTTTTTAACTACCAGAAACATCCGCTTTTCATTAATTCCATAAAAAAACAGCAATCAGTAATCTGATTGCTGTCTCCGTAATTATGATGCGGCCAAGAAGATTCGAACTTCCACCCAGATTACCCGGACAAGATCCTTAATCTTGCGCGTCTGCCAATTCCGCCATGGCCGCATTAACTCACAAGAAATAGTATAACAAATGATTTCGCACCTGACAATATTTTTTGCAAGTTAATTCAAAAAAAATTTATTTATGCATCAGTTAAGACCGTCGCACCGTCCTGATCCAGCTCAATAATGCGCAGGCTACCCGGCAGATCCTGATCCGCTAATTTCCCACGTAACAGGGTTAGCTGTGCTGACGTGCCAAACGTGACGACCGTAGGCCCAGCCCCGCTTAAGTACGTTCCCATAATATTTAAATCATGGGCCGCATCCCGAATCGTATTAAGTTCTGGTACGAGTTGTGACCGCGCTTGTTCATGGAATTCATCGCGTTCAATCATCTTCGCCGCGAGTTCCCAATCTTTTTTCAATAACGCAGCGACCAAGACGTTAGCCGCACTGCTAGCATGCACGGCCTTGTTCAAAGGCAACGTCTTAGGCAGTGCCTCACGACTCTTTTCCGCCATCAACTTCTGGCCGGGAATAAAGACCAGCACCTGCAAATCAGGTAATGGTAACTTAATGGCATCGGCGTGGACACCATCCACTGTGGCAACCGCAGCTTGACCCATCAGCGCTGGGGCAACGTTGTCCAACGCGCCACCCAACTTGATGGCCCAGTCTAACTGTTCCGGAATCGTCAAATCCAACTCGCCAAGCTCATTAGCAATCTTGATTCCCGCAATGATGGCACTCGTTGAACTCCCTAATCCCCGTGACACTGGAATGTCAGACATCACGGTTAACTGATGGGGTGCCAAATCCGGCTTGATTTTCAAAGCCGTTTGGACCATCAAATTATTTTCATCCCGCGGAATGTCGGTTCCCAACGCGTGGTTGACCCGCCATTTTTCAGTCTTTTCCTCAATAATCACCGTTAAATACAGATGTAACGCTGCCCCAATTGAATCAATTCCGGGGCCCAGGTTCGCCGACGTTGCGGGAACCCGAATAATCGTTTTTCCCATGAGCTCTTGCCTCCTAAACCTAATGCGGACGGGTGGGTGCTAAAACAATCTTTTGCCAGGCCAAACGACCATGACACCGACCACACACCATCTTTTTAACATCAATTTTTCTTGCCCGGTAATACTTCTGTTGGCAGTTTGTGCAAATGTACAGATTCCAACGTCTGATCCGGGGCTTTTGATTTACGGGTGCCGGGGCATAACGTAGCCCCCCCACCTGTTTCAATAACTTTTTAAAGGCAACCGTTCGATGTTGCCCGGATTGACCGCCTAAATGTAAGTGGTAATGGCACAACTCATGTTTGATCACGCCTACCAAAGTGGCCTCGTCGTGCTCAGTTAACATCCGCGGGTTAATTTCAATGTTGTGATCTTGTAATCGATAGCGACCACCCGTCGTTCTTAACCGCGAATTAAACATGGCCCGGTGGCGGAACTCCTTACCAAAGCTTTCGCGTGAAATTTGTTCCACCAATCGCTGTAGCTCTTCATCAGTCATGATGATCAGCTCGCATCGTCAACTGAATGCGCTGCCGGTTCTCATCAACTGTGAGGACCCAGACGGTCACCACATCCCCAATCGTTACCACCGTGCTGGGATCACCAACGTAATGGTCCGCCAACTGGGAAATGTGAACCAATCCATCCTGTTTCACACCAATATCTACAAAGGCCCCAAAATCAACAACGTTACGGACGGTCCCCTGCAGCTCCATCCCTGGCTTCAAATCAGCCATGGTCAACACATCCTGACGCAACAATGGTGCCGGCATCGTATCCCGCAAGTCCCGACCGGGCTTACTCAGCCCGTCAATAATGTCTGCCAACGTCGCCGTCCCAACAGCCAACTGGGTTGACCACTGTTGCCGGTTTAATTGCGCCAACTTCTGCTGCAGCTTAACGGTGCCTACATCACTCAGCGTCGCCGTCACACCGGTCAACAATTTTCTAGCCACCGTGTAACTTTCAGGGTGAATATCCGTGTTGTCCAACGGATCGGTACCACCAATGATTCGCAGGAATCCTACCGCTTGCTGGTAAGCCTTGGGCCCCAAGCGTGGGACCTTTTTCAAAGCCTGACGCGACGTGAACGCACCGTTCTCATTTCGGTAAGCCACCACATTTTTCGCCGTGGTCGCCGTCAGCCCAGAGATGTGCGTCAATAGCTCCGGACTGGCCGTATTCACGTTGACACCGACCTGGTTCACAGCCGTTTCCACAACGCGATCCAGCTGATCATCCAAAGCCTTTTCCGGTACATCATGTTGGTATTGACCAACCCCCACGGCCTTGGGATCAATTTTGATCAGTTCGGCTAAGGGGTCCTGCAACCGCCGACCAATGCTGACGGCCGACCGTTCCTCTACGTGAAAATCAGCAAATTCCGCCCTGGCATTCGCGCTAGCTGAGTAGACGGATGCCCCCGCTTCATTCACCAATACGTAATAAACGGGATGGTCTAAAGTTTTGAGAATCTCACTAACAAATTCTTCCGATTCCCGACTCGCCGTCCCATTACCAATGGCAATCATTTCCACGTGGTAAGTGTCCAGCAATCGTTTGAACTCTGGCCCCGCTGCCGTCCGCTGCTTGCCACTTGCCGGCTTATGTGGGTAAATGACCTGTTTAGCCAGAAAACGGCCGTTAGCGTCCATTATAGCCAGCTTACAGCCGGTCCGGTACGCGGGATCAAACCCCATCACCACTTTGCCCTTCAACGGTGCCTGCATCAACAGATGATACAGGTTATTTCCAAACACCTGAATTGCATGGTCATCGGCCTTCTCGGTCAATTGCCGCCGGAGTTCCCGCTCGATGGCGGGGCCCAGGAACCGCTTGTAGGCGTCCGCAAATGCAGCCTCCACTTTCGCCACAGCTGGGCCCTGATGCTGCCCGATCAGCCGAAAGTACCCATACTGCAGGATTGAAGCTGGGTCTACGTTAACCCCCACAGTGAGAACCTTTTCCCGTTCTGCTCGGTTAATAGCCAGCACCCGGTAAGGTGGTAACTGCTTCAGTGGCTGACTAAAGTCATAGTAGGTCGCATACACCTGTTGCTCGTCGGTTGCGCCCCGTTTCAGCTTGCTGGTCAGCTCACCGTGTTGCCAAGTATAACGGCGAATCCATTCTCGAAAAGCAGCTTGTTCACTAAACGTTTCCGCCAAGATTTCATGGACACCAGCCCATACGGCCGCCACATCGGGTAATTCCTTCTGCAGGTTCACGAAGCCTTGCGCTTTGGCAGTTAGTCCGTTGGCCGGAAAATGTAGCAACCATTCTGCCAGCGGCGCTAACCCATTCTCCCGCGCAATCGTCGCCTTAGTCCGTCGCTTTTGTTTATACGGCAGGTAAAGATCTTCTACTTGCTGGAGAACGGTGGCGTGAGTCAATGACTGCCGCAGTTGTGGGGTTAATTTTCCCTGTTCAGCGATTAATTTTACAACATCTTGTCGGCGTTGATTTAATTTCATCAACCGGCGGGCCTCGTCTTCAATGTCACGAATCGCGACTTCATCCAGCGACCCCGTACGTTCCTTCCGGTACCGTGCAATAAATGGGACCGTATTCCCTTCATCCAGAAGGGACAGCACGGCCTGTATTTGGGTCACTTTATACTGACTGAGCTGGGCATGAACCGGCTGAGCCAATTCACGTAAAGCATTCTCATTCTTCTGTGTTGCCATGCAACCCCTCCGTTACGTTTCGTCATATCTGCATTATACCATGGGACGACCGCCCACCGTCCATAACTCGACTAAGCTGAGCGGTCAAAAAAATACGCAAGAGTTTCCGTCAGTACCGGAATCCTTGCGTATCTTCACGAGTTTTAACGTCCTACATTGGACTGCTCATAATCCGTTGAATTGCAGCGGTCACTTTACCCATAGCATTCTCTTGCGTTTTTTCAGCTTCATCAAACGCAGCCTGGTCAACCGTTTGGTGTTCTACATCTAAACTATCAGTCATGGACTGACAAGCATCGGTGTAGACCCGGTAAGCTGCCACCAAAGACTTGTGTTTGCCCAATACCCGGACTGGGGCACTTGCCTGTTCAAGTTGGTTCAACTTATCTTCGTAACCATCGGTACCGCGTTGAAAGTTGTCCGCAATTTTTTGTAAATCAACTTGGGATAAGTCGCCAACGGTCCCGTTGTCGATGGCCTGACGCATCGTTTCAAAGTCCGCGTTCATTTCTCCCGCGGCGTCTTCCGTTCCTTGTAGAACTTTCGATAAAACGTTGATGTACCCGTTCATATTGTTTTTACGCATTCTGTTAACCTCCGTCTTAGTTTACTTCTGCCAGAACGTATCGTAAACGTTGACTGGTAAATGCCGCTTGTGCGCGGTCTTTTGGTACCAATTCTCAATTTTTTCTGCTGCTTGGTCAGCAATGTCGTGCCCTTCCAGGTACGCATCAATATCAGCGTAGTGAACGCCTAAGGCCACCTCATCGGGAAGCGCCGGCCGGTCTTCTTCCAAATCAGCCGTTGGCACCTTCTTATAGAGGTGCTCTGGGGCACCTAAGTAGTCCAGCATAGCTGCACCCTGACGCTTATCCAACCGCCAAATTGGACAAATGTCTGACGCGCCATCCCCAAATTTCGTGTAAAAACCGGTGATGGCCTCCGCAGCATGGTCCGTTCCCACAACGGCCCCAGAACGAGCACCAGCAATGGCGTATTGCGCAATCATTCGTTGCCGTGCTTTGATATTGCCTTTATTGAAGTCACTCACAGATTCCTCGTTAGCGGTCACTGCGGCCACCATAGCATCCGTCGCCGGCTGAATGTTGACGCGTTCAACCTCATCGGCCCCCATGAAGTCGATGGCCATCATGGCATCGTCCTCATCCGCCTGTTCACCGTAGGGTAAACGAACCGCAATAAACCGGTAGTCATTATCGTTCGTTTCCTGACGTAACTCAGTCACAGCCTGTTCACACAGGATGCCAGTTAACGTGGAGTCTTGGCCACCAGAAATTCCTAAGACCAAGGTCTTCATGAAATCGTACCGCTTTAAATAATCCTTCAAGAAGTCCACACTGCGACGAACTTCCGTGGCAGGATCAATGGTCGGTTGTACCTTTAAAGCTTCAATAATCGTCTTTTGCATAGCACGCATGCTACTTGCCCCCTAGTTTTTTGCTCGACTCTATTCGGGCATCTTTTGAACGTAATTATGAATTCCTTTGATAATTTCCATCTTCTGGTTGTAGCAATCTTCGGATAAGTCAACCGGGTACTTCTGCGGATTCAGATCCCGCTTGTACTCAGGCCACAAGTTAGCTAAGGCACCGCGACAACGGTCCCGGGCAGCTTCCAAAGTTGGCAGCTCGTAAACCAATTGACCGCTTTCAAAAATCGGTTGTAAAATTGGCCGGGCATTGAAGTCATTGATGGTTTTATTGATATAGGTGTAGTTAGGATTAAACATGAAAATGGATTCTTCACGCCGGGGATCCTCATCGATCAGGGTAATGTAGTCCCCTTCGGTCTTGCCATCAGCCTTCTTGGTGATCCGCCAAACCTGTTTCTTACCAGGGGTCGTCACCTTTTCAGCGTTGTTAGACAGCTTGATGGTGCCGTGCATGTTCCCTTCCTCATCGGCAATGGATACCATCTTGTAAACGGCTCCCAGGGCGGGTTGGTCGAACGCCGTAATCAGCTTCGTCCCAATCCCCCAAACATCAATCTTAGCGCCCTGCATCTTCAAACTTTGAATGGTTTTTTCATCCAAGTCGTTAGAGGCATAGATTTTAGCATTTGGAAAACCTGCTTCGTCCAGCTCCTGCCGCACGCGTTTTGAAATGTAGGCCATGTCCCCGGAATCAATCCGCACGCCTTGGAAGTTAATCTTGTCACCCATTTCTTTAGCCACACGAATGGCATTAGGTAACCCGCTCCGCAACGTGTCGTACGTATCAATCAGAAAAACACAATCATGGTGGGTCTTAGCGTAAGCCATGAACCCGTCGTAATCGTTACCATAAGTCTGAATCAAAGCGTGCGCGTGCGTCCCACTGATGGGAATACCAAAAATTTTGCCAGCACGCACGTTAGAAGTAGCGTCGAACCCACCAATGTAAGCGGCCCGAGTTCCCCAGATAGCAGCGTCAAACTCTTGCGCCCGCCGCGTTCCAAATTCCATCAAGGCGTCATCACCAGCCACGGAACGAATCCGAGCGGCCTTCGTGGCAATTAACGTTTGATAGTTCACGATGTTTAAAATAGCTGTTTCCACCAATTGGCAGTCTGCCAAGGGGCCCTCGACTTGGAGTAAGGGTTCGTGGGCGTAAACTAATTCACCTTCAACCGCTGAACGAATTGATCCTCTGAATTTAAAATTGGCTAAGTAATTTAAAAAATCTTCTGAATAATCTTCAGCTTCTCGTAAGTAATCGATATCCGTTTGGGAAAAATGAAGATTTTCGATATAATGAACAATGTGTTCCAAGCCGGCAAAAACGCCGTACCCGTTTCTAAACGGCATCTTACGGAAGAAAACTTCAAAGACGGCACGCTTATCCGCGATACCTTCTTCGTAATACGTCTGAATCATGTTGATTTGATACGCATCCGTATGCAGGGTCTGACTGTCGTCAGGATACAAATTCGTCATAATGAGCTACTCCCTTGGCTATCTTTCAAGCCAGACTATTTGTGTTTGTTTTTAAATCCAATAGGTACATTTTAGCATGAATCAAATTAAGCGTCATACAATTTAGTGTCGTCACGGAAGCTTTATTCGTTTCCATGACAATCTCGAAAGGAGCACCGCCATGCAAACTACATTTCCGACCGTCACGGTCCTTGATATTCCATTCGTTAAAACGACCACAGACGAGTTGCTCAAAGTTCTCAAGCAACGCATCGTTGACCAGCAAAACACCTTCGTGGTTACAGCTAATCCAGAAATCGCGATGTACGCTCACGACCATCCAGATTACCTTGATCTGATACATACCGCTGACTTCGTCACACCAGACGGCGTCGGCATCCTGGATGGGGCTAAGATTCTAAAACAGCCCTTGCCAGAGCGCATCACCGGCTTTGATACACTGGAAGCGTTACTGAACTGGGCCAGTGATAACCACCGTTCCGCCTACTTTGTGGGTGCTAAACCAGTCGTCATTGCCCAATTAAAGCGGGTACTAGATATCCAGTTCCCCGGCCTGATTATCGCCGGCATGCACGACGGTTATTTTGAAGACGACGCCGAAATCGTGGCTGACATTGCGGCCAAGCAACCCGACATGGTCTTCGCCGCACTAGGCTTTCCAAAACAGGAACGATTCATTAACGCCCACCGGCACACCACTAAAGGCCTGTGGATGGGCGTTGGCGGCAGCTTCGACGTGCTAGCTGGCGCCGTGGTCCGTGCACCAGAATTCTGGCAGAAACACCACCTAGAATGGCTGTACCGCACGGTCAAGGAACCTAAGCGGCTCAAGCGGATCGCAGTCATTCCCCACTATTTACACCTGGTTCGGCGCCAAGCTAAAAAGTTGAAATAGTTCCGCCTCCGGCTGTCAGGGATGGTCGCTGCTGTGGGGACCGCCTCCGGCCGAAGGTGCGGTCCTCCAGCTCGACTGGAAGCCCCTCGCTAAGTACGCGATGGTCTTTCAGCTCGTCCCATGGCCTAAACTCGGAAGTTCACCGAGTTAACGCCATCGACACAGCTGCAACCATCCCTGACGACCTACGGCTAAATTGGCTAACTGCTCAACCATAGCTTTACAACCTCAACAAAAAATACTTTTTGCAAGGTGGCTGTATCCGATGAATGGATATTGCCACCTTTTGTTTAGTCACCATTTCATTGGCATCTGAGATCAATTCTAGTTAATGTACATCGTCCTAAAACGGCCTGAATTAGAACACTACGGACCGAGCTTGGAGATTCACGGTTCTAAGTGAAGCTTCAAGTCGAGCTGAAGGACCGCTTCTCAGGCCGGAATCA
This sequence comes from Levilactobacillus yonginensis, assembly GCF_003946265.1. Lineage (GTDB taxonomy): Bacteria > Bacillota > Bacilli > Lactobacillales > Lactobacillaceae > Levilactobacillus > Levilactobacillus yonginensis. The sequence goes on along the minus strand of NZ_RHNO01000015.1, from coordinate 13,741 downwards.
GTCCCCACGGCCACCGTCGCCCCTAACGGCCGGAGGCGGCCGTTCATCACCATTTAGTTACACATTTAGTTACAGCAAATGCCTCACAATCTCGTTAGCTAGACTAACCCTTTGTGAGGCATTTTTACTGATTATTTTTCCAAGTAGAACTCGAAGCGTTCACCCACGTATTGCGTGCGAACGTATTCAAACGGCGTTCCGTCTTGTAAATAAGTTACTTGCCGCAACCGTAAGATGGCGTCCCCCCGTTTAATCTTGAGGTATTCCGCAATCCGTTCGGAGGCAGACATAGCGGAAACCGTCTGTTGTGCCTTGCCTGGGTTCAAGCTTTTCTTATCCTCCAGTGCCCGGTACAACGAGCTCGTAACTTCTTTTTTATTTAACCCATCGACCAGTTTTTCTGGAACGGTGGCCACTTCAAAACAGATGGGAACATCGTCGCCGTAACGAATCCGCTCCATCCGCAGAACCTGATCATCTTCCTTAAGCTTCAGCTTCTCAGCCTCACTCAGGGAAGGGTTCATGACGTGGTAAGAAATGGTCTTACTAGTTGGCTGTTTGCCTTGCGTCAGCATGAGATCCGTAAAACTCGTGACCCCAGACATCTTTTCCTGCACTTTTTGGTTAGCCACATAGGTTCCTGAACCTACTTGGCGCTCCAAAATCCCTTCATCGACCAGGGTTTGAATCGCTTGGCGCAGAGTCATCCGACTCACATCAAAATCTCGAGACAACTCTCGTTCCGATGGAATCCGGTCGCCAACCGCCCACTTTCCCGCTTCGATTGCTCGTTTGATATCATTATGAATTTGAATATAAATCGGTGAACTCACAGCACCCAACGTCCCTTCTCGAATCACTACAAATTTTAGTCTGTTGCGGCCTGAATATGACGACCTAAGCTATAAGTCGTTTCTACTTGCAGGTCTGAAGTTAACAAGTTTAAATCGGCATCGCGGCCCACTAAGAGCTTGCCCTTTTGAGTCAGGCCAAATTCCTCTGCTTGATTGACCGAGCTCATCTGCACGGCTGCGTCCACGTCGCACCCGGTAAAGGCAATCACATTTCTGAACGCCTCATCGAATCGTAAGACGGAACCAGCTAAATTGCCACTCTCTAATCGGGCTTGTCGGTCTTTCACGATAACCTTTTGACCACCTAATTCGCTAACGCCTTCGGGCATCCCCTTAGCTCGCATTGAATCGGTCACCAGTTCCAAACGATGTTGGCCCTTTTGTTCATACGCCAGCTTGATCATATCGGGAACAATGTGGAACCCATCACAAATCAATTCGCAGTACAGGTTGTCTTCCAACATTGCATGACCCGTTACACCAGGTTCCCGGTGCCGTAAACCACGCTGTGCATTGTACAAATGTGTGACGTGAGTGGCCCGGCTGGTCAGGAGTTGTTCCCGGGTAGCATTGGAATGACCAACGGATGGCACAATGTTATTTGCCAAACAGTAAGCTTCAAAGTCCTTGGCCCCAGTATCTTCTGGTGCGTAGGTAATCAGCTTGACCCGGCCACCGGACAATTGGTTCCAGTGGTCTAGTAAATTAACATCCGGATCTTTAATATACTTTTCTGGCTGAGCGCCCTTAAAAATCGCCGCGATAAATGGTCCTTCCAAGTGAACTCCCTGGATAATGGGATTCCGTTCAGCAGCAATCGCGATTCCGCGCATAGCGTGGTCAATCGCCTCGTTAGACTGCGTCATGGTAGTTGGAAAGATCGACGTAATCCCTTCTTGCGCCATCAGGTTAACCATCTTATCAATTTGGTCTGGTTCCCCATCCATACTATCATATCCATAGCCACCATGGCTATGCACATCGATGAATCCAGGGACAATGGTCCGACCCGTCACAACCTGAATCTCATCAGCGGGAAGTGGCCGAAAATCTGCCACGGGGCCCACCGCTTCAATCCGTTGATCGAACCGAATGTAGCCATCATTGATAACCTCGTCACCGGTATAAATCTTCGCGTGCTTTAAAACAATACTCATGAGTCTCCTCCTCATCAAATGTCACATTTAGTCAACACTGACATTATAATCGGTATAGACCAAAAAGGCAACTGACAGTCATCGTCAATTGCCCCTGAATGAATTCAGAGGCTTGTCGCTCACGTGTCTTGCAACACAGTAGTCCAGCATGCCCGTTAGGCACTCCTACTCGCAGTGGCAACATCATCGGGTAATTGACGGTTACCCGTTTAACTATCAGGATCTACCCAATAGCTGTTAGCTTTGTAATCTTTGGTCGTTTGATACCATTCAACCATTCTTGACCCAGCATCTTGATGTTCATTGCCCCTAATCGGTCATCATTACAACGATACTGACATTGGGCACACCAATATTCGTGAGTCTCGTGATGGCGATTAGTTTTCTCAACCAGGCCACACCTGGGACAGCGTTGTGAGGTGAATGCTGGATTGACCTTCACAACAGCACTTTGAATAGCCTGAGCCTTATACATTAAGAAAGACTCTAGTTGAAAGAAAGACCAGGAGCGATGGCTGTTTCGTAGGGACTTAGGCAGGTCATCGGTGTTAAACGTCACATTGGTTAAGTCTTCCAAAACAAAAAGCGTATGCGAGCCGTATGCCGCAACGAGTGTCTTAGCTAACCAATGATTCACATCGGTCATCCAGCGGTTCTCTCGTTGAGCCAGTTGCTTCAGCTTTTTCTTGGCAGATTTAGTACCTTTACTTTGTAGTTGTCGACGGGTCTCTAGCAACTTCTTCCGCTTGCGTAAGATTTTTTGTCCATCAAAGAACCGTGTCTTTCCTTCACTATCAAAGGCGGTTGCTAGAAAGCGCAGGCCACGGTCAATACCCACAATTTGAGGATTATCCTTGGCATCAAAATCACTAGTTTCCTTTGTGATACCAATATGCAAAAACCACTTCCCCTGATTGTGGACCAACTTAGCGGTACCTAGCTTCCAGTCCTCGGTAAAATATTTTTCAAATCCTTTGTCGGTAAATCTTAACTTAGTTCGTTTGCCCAGAGTGGTTATTGACAGCTGTTGCATTTTATCTACAAAAGAATAGTTACTCTGACGTACCAAGTCTGCTTGTGGTCGATGAAACTGAATGGATGTTACCAACCAAGTTAGGTCTCTAGGAACTTGAACCCATTTGCTTTCTTCGTCCTTGCAACGATAAGGATGTTGTTTCATCTGTTCCCTAACTGTCTTATAGTGAGCCACAACCGTTCGAAAGACCGATTGGACCATCTGACTATTGAGTACTGATTCTTGTCTAATTTTTTTGTACATGTGGTGGTTGATTTTTAACCAGCTTAGCTGAAATCCATGGTCAAATATCCATTGACTGACAATGTTAGCCAATCGTCGATACTCTTCACTCATTGCTAGAAAAGCGGCTGCTTGTTCAGTGTCTGGATAGAGTCTCAGTTTAATTGTTCGCCCTAACTTAACCAATAGCTACCTCCCCTGTAGATTGGATTAAGTATACCATGGTTAGCTCTCTAGGGGGGAACATATGTTTCGGAAAATAACATTAAATTCTAGCATTCATCCCGCGATTAAACTCGCAGTTTTTTGATAAATTCAGTTGTATCTTGCTTGAGCTACCGATCGTTAGGCGGGACCCCCAGCATCCCGTTTGATGGTGGCGTCAATGCCCTTCACGACCGCCGTCATCAGACCAGCTTCCTCCATCGCCAATAACCCCGCAATGGTGCTACCACCTGGTGAAGCCACCTGGTCGATCAAGGCGAACGGAACCTTATCGCTCTGCAAAACCATTTTGGCCGAACCCAACGTGGCCTGGGCAGCAATTTGCGTCGCTTGTTCTTTGCTCAGACCGTGCTTGACCCCGGCCCGACTCAAACTATCGATGAAGAAATCAATGTAGGCGGGTGAACTCCCAGCCAACGCACTGAAGACCCCAAACTGGTCTTCTGCTAACGTGGTCGTGGACCCAATCGTGTTAAAGACCCGCAGGGCAGCGGCCAATTGATCACCAATCAGCTGATCATTGGCTGCGACCGCCGTCATCCCCGCACCGACCTCTACGTTAACGTTGGGTAGCGTCCGTAAGGTTGGTAGGTCAGTGCCCACGACCTGACGCATCTCGGCTAAGGACAGGCCTGCAACGATAGAAATCAACGTTTTCTCACCCGCCACCAACTGCGGCGCAATTTCCTGCAACACCTTAACCGCCACGTTAGGCGTCACGGCCAAGACTACCAGGTCACTATCTCGTGCCACGGCAACGTTGCTATCAGCCGCAACTAACCCATGTTCTTGCGCATATGGTCCATAACTCTCTTGTCGGTGACTATGCACCAAAATATCTGTTGGTGCAAATGTCTGTGCGTTTAATAAGCCACCAATAATGGCCTTTGCCATGCCGCCAACACCAATAAACCCAATTTTCATCGTTAAATTTCCTCCTCATGTGGTAAGTGGTCCTGGAACCACTGCTGAATCCGTTTCAACCGGTCGACCCGTAAATTGGGCAACCCCGACCGGGATAGTTCATGGGTCGATTTAGGATAAAGAACCAATTGGGTCTCCACCCCGGCCTCCTTGAGACCCACGTAAAACTCCTCACCCTGCGTTACCGGGCAACGTAGATCATCGGTCCCATGAAGCACCAACAAGGGCGTCGTGGCCTGTTTAACGTAGGCCAGCGGGGAGAAACGCCAGAGGGCTGAGATATCCGTCATATCCTGTTGTAGCTCCCAAGGCGTAAAGTAATACCCAATATCGCTGGTCCCGTAGAAACTGATCCAGTTTGAAATTGACCGCTGGGTTACTGCCGCAGCAAACCGACTGGTATGCGTTTCGATCCAGTTCGTCATAAACCCACCGTACGAGCCACCGGTCACACAAAGTTGCTCATCATCAATGGTCGAATCCAATGCCAGTGCTGCATCGACGCCCAACATAAGATCTTCAAAGTCACCTTCACCGTAATGCCCAATGACGGCCATCTCAAAGTCCTGGCCGTAGCTATTACCACCTCGTGGATTGATGGCGATCACGCCATATCCCAGGCCGGTCAAATACTGCAGCTCGTGATAAAAGCCGTAGCCAAAGTCCACCTGTGGCCCACCGTGTACGTAGAGAACGGCCGGATGCTTGGGTGCTTCATGAACCGGCGGGAAGTACCAGCCTTCGATCTGCCAGTCCTCGGCACCAGCAAACGTGAAGCGTTGCCCGGCAACCAACGCGTGTTTGGCCTCGTAAGTGGCGTTCGGATTAATTAACTGACGTTCAACCCCAGTTGCCACATCCAACACCCCTAACCGACTCACGTGGGTCATGGTCGTTTCCGTAAAAACAATGGTTCGAGCATCCACAACGCTAAAGTCTGTAATCGACCGATTACCGCCCAATACTACTTGCGCGGATGCCGGATTCTGGTCTGATTGAACTACCAGTTGAACACGGCCGTGAACATTTTCCAAAGTCAGTACCTGGGTCGGTGTTAACCACGCCACAAATTGGTTGCGCAGCCGCTGTTGACTATCGATTGCCAGCATGTTGCCAACCTCAACGTCGCGGGTAGCCGTCACGTCAGTTAGCGCCGTCCCATCTAGTTTGACCGTCCAAGCGTGAAATTGGGAGACATTGGGGACGTGGTTATCCTGGCCCCACATCACGACGCGATTGCCTGCGACCGTCAGCTGTCCCTGGCTAAAGCTACCCTCGGCCAGTTGCTGATTGAGCAGAACATCGCCCGCGCCAGTAAATGGATGCCAGTAAACGCCGGTACTAAAGTCGTGCTCATCCAACGGTAAGCGTTTCGTATCGTAGACCAAGCCGTGCTCGTTAGCTGCCGTCACGTTAAACGCCGTCGCTCGTTCTAAGACAACCGACTGGTCACGATTGACACAATTATACCGGATACACTGATACGTTAAACCTTGTGGTAATAAACCACGACCATTTTCTTGATAACGTAAGTGGTCAATCACGTGGGGCACTGGCCAAGTCGGCTGTTCAGTCATACCAGTGGTCGTTTGAAAATACAACACGTCCGCGTTGGCTTCCCACACCGGTTGCTGAACATCAGCATCCCCCCGGGTGACCTGTTCGGGGGCCCCACCATCTAGCGGCACCATGAAGAGCTGGGTATGCTCCCCAACTTTTCCGGTGAACGCCAAGTAACGGTGACTGGGACTCAATGTCAGTTGGGCGACCTGCACATCTGCCGGGCTCCACCGGCGCCGGTCACGCCCGTCCTTCAGGTTAACGCTGAATACCGCTGCCATGGACTTATTCTGCAGTTGGTCTAGTTGACTTTCAACAAAGTAGACCCGCTGCCCATCACTCACTGGTTGAGCCAGCGGGCGCAAGGCAAACAGGTCCTCTGGTTGCACGGCTAACGCCATCGTAAGACCCCACTTTCCTCATTTTAAAATACAAATGGTCTGGAGCAATTATTAGTTTGACTTTAGCGAAGTTCCTGGTAATTGTCAATTCTTTAGAGTGACCCGTCGTTGAGATCAACCGCTCTCACAAATTCGATAATAAAAAAGGGACTGGAAAATTCTCCAGTCCCTCGGTCAAACAAATTTATTATTATGAAGTAACAGTTAACGGCTATGACTCACGCTTATGTTTAGCCAAGCCCAACCAACTTAAAACACTAAGCATGGCAACACCCAATGCTTGCCACCAGCCAGTTTGCTCACTGGTCTGTGGCAACGTGACTTGCTTGTCAGTGTTTGTTGACTGCCGAGCGGGCTGTGTGGTCGGCGAAACGGTTGCCGTGGATCCTGATACCGCCATTGGCTTGACCGCTACGACACCATTTTCTCGGTAACTCCCAGCCGGCTTGACGCTTGTCTGCCGTTGCTGCGGTGCACGTTGCCCCAACCATTCAGTATCAATCGGCCGTCCCTTTTGATGATGCTGCCAACCAGGAACGTAAAGCACTGGTGTAATCTTAGCTGCCTCATGGTCATCAATCACAATGGGTACCTGAACGGTCGGTTCGTCAGTCGTGTCACCCTCAGTCGGTGTCTCATCTGGATCTACCGGCGTTGTGCCAGTGTCACCAGTCTGAGTACCATCGGTCGGTATCGTTGGTGTACCGGAATCATCCCCAGTATGACCAGTATCCCCACCGGTTGGAGTGGTTGGTTCACCCTTGGTATCATCCTTCGACGTGTAGATGACGGCTTCATTTGGCGTAATGGTCCCATCCGGATTGACCGTTGCCTTAATTGAGGCCTTGTTAGCAGTCCACCCCTCGATCACGGGTACCTTGACCGAGATGATATTACCAACATATCCAGCAGCATCTTTGACCTTGTCGGCGTGAATCTCGACCAGCCACTCGCCCATGTCTTCATCTTTCAGATTACTTGGAATATCAACATCAGCAATGACGTAGCGGTTTAAGACTAAGGTCAGATTTTTCACACCGTAGCGGCCGGTATCTGTACTATCGGTGCTCAGACTGACGGTAATCGTGCCACCAATGAACCCAACGGGTAACGTCAGTGTATCCGTCACCGCATCGTAGTTCAGCAGCTGTTGCGTATCAGTGTCAGTAAAGCTTAACCCAGCCAAGTCGAGGTTGCTCAACCCTAACCGTTTCATAATCGCTTCACGAACGTGATAGACTGCTGTATTGGTTTGACCATTGTTGGTAACCAGTGCGTCCACCTTAACATTATCTAGGTCTCGTTGCCCGGCAAACGCGTAGTCCCCAATCGTATTGATCTTACCACTAGCATTGATTTCCTTGAGATTATTATAAGCAAACGAGTAATCTGCCAGACTGTTGACCGCGTCACCCAAGTCCAGCTTCGTTAGGTCGTTGTAGGCAAAGGCATATTCCCCGACATCATGGAGCGTATCAGCTAACGTCAACGTTCCCTGCAACTGGTTGTTAGCAAACGCCTTGTCATTGATCGTGTCCAGACTGGCGCCACCGGTTAAACCGGTCAATCGGTTGTTGGCAAAGGCCGACTCCCCAATACTCTTCAAAACATTGGAAAGGTTCAAGACACCACTTAACTCATTATTTACAAACGCGTTGACTTCAATGGTCGTCAGACCCGCCCCACCCAAAATCTGAGTCAAGTGGTTGTTGGCAAAAGCTGATTCTCCAATACTCGTCAACTGATCCGAAAGAGTAAACGACCCCGTCAAATCGTTGTCCAAAAAGGCTTCCTTTTCAATCGTTCGTAGGTTAGTGCCACCCGTTAAACCGGTCAACTGATTGTTGGCGAACGCCTGCGTCCCAATATTTAAAATATTAGCCGGTAGGTTGAGTGTCCCTTTTAGTTGATTATCAGCGAACGTTTTGCTGCCGATCCCGGTCAACTGATCATTCAAAGTGACCCCCGTTAGTCGGTTGTCCCAAAAGGCTTCATCGCCCAGGTTAATCAACTTACTTGGTAAGGTAAGTGACTTTTCGATAAGGTTATGGGCAAACGCTGCCGTCCCAATCGAAGTCAGGTTATCGTTTAGCTGAACATCCGTCAACTGGTTATTGGTAAATGCCTCGTCACCAACGCTGGTGATGGTTGCTGGCAAGACCAACGTTCCCGTCAATTGGTTATTGGCGAAAACACCCGTGTTCAACATCGTCAAACCGCTATCCAAGGTAACACCCGTCAGCCGATTATTTTCAAAGGCTTGGACACCTAATTGTGTTAACGTATCTGGCAATACCAGTTGCCCTTGAATTTGATTATTCTGAAAGGCACCGCTCCCGATTGAAACGACCTTTTGATTGAGAGTCAGTTTCGTAATGGCATTGTTCTGAAAGGCATAATCCGCGATGCCCGTTACATTCTCGGGAATCGTCAGGTTGGTAATGTCATTGTCACTGAAGGCGTATGCGTTGATGGCGCTTACTTGGTTTAGATCAACCGTCGTCAGTTGATTATGGGCAAACGCACTTTCACCAACCGACCAAACACCATCGGGTAATTTAATTGATTTTAACAGATTATTTTCAAAGGCACCGGCTTCAATCCATTGTAGATTTTTTCCGAACGTTACATCGGTTAAGCCTGCTCCTTTGAAAGCATTAGTGCCAACCACCGTAACGGGCTTCCCTTGATAAAAATCAGGAATCACTAAGGTAGTAGCAGTCGACGCTGCCGCAGTACCCGCGTCCGCATATCTCGTCAAGATATACCCTGAGCCAGCGTCGTTCAACTGATAGGCTAGTTCACGTTGCGTCGTTGGCGTAGCCGTTGGTACTTCCTTAGTTGCTTCGGGAGCCGCCACCCGCGACCGAAAGTTTGAATCGGAAGTCGTCAGTTTGCCAGATTGGTCAGCCGGTTGAACCGGCTGACTAGTCTTGTCCGTTTCTTTAGAAAGGTCTGAACCTTTAGACAGACTCGAATCCTTGTCTTGGACCCCGCCATTAGCTGGCTGATCCGGGGCATTCTCACCACTTTGTTGATCACCGGCTCCTACCTGCTTATCTTCTGAGGAACTAGCAGGTGTCGCTGGCGTTGATGGGGTGGTAATTGCTGCTTGGGTAGCTGATGTAACTTGCGTCTGTGGTGTTAACTCTGAATCGCCAGGTGCAGCGCTGTTAGCACTTGCGACGACCCCTGTCAGCATCATTCCGGCGCTCAGGCCAACCACGGTTGCGCCGGCATATAACCATTTGCAACTTGAACAGCTGAAATGCTTTGCTGATTGCCATTTTTGTTCGTACATGTCTTTGCCACCCCTTTTACAATAAAACCATTTTTCTTATAATTTAATTTATCCCGTACTAACCACATATACATGTTAACACCTTGAGCCAGAAGCTCAATTGCCTAGGGGGATAACGATTACGGCTATAATTGGGTATCGCCCTTTTATATTCACTTAAACCAAATGCAGAAGAACACTTACTGCAAGCCCAGCACCTACAGTTAACTAGTGAGTACTTACTTTTAGGGACAAACTTTTCAATTTGTGACAAAAAAAGTTTTTTTGAAATTTGGACACAAAAAAACCAGCCACACACAGTGACTGGTCTAAGTTGGGCTAGCTGGGTTCGAACCAGCGCATCACGGGATCAAAACCCGTTGCCTTACCACTTGGCTATAGCCCAATAATAAAAATGGTGGGGAGTGGATTCGAACCACCGAACCCGAAGGAGCGGATTTACAGTCCGCCGCGTTTAGCCAGACTTCGCTACCCCACCAAAAAATGAATCGTCGTAACGAATCAACTTCACTATCATACAAAATTCTGCATAAACCGTCAAGAGGTTTTTGCATATTTTTTCATTTTAAGTCTAAAATTCTTAATCGTTGCTGCCACTCAGTCATATAATCTGGTTGCGACCATTCACTAAAGCGCTTATTCCGATAGCCAACTGCTTGATCATAATAAGTCGTTCCAGCAAAATGACGCGGGGCAAAGCGTCGATGGACGTGGCCAAATTGTGTGATTGTCACGTGATACTTGGCCAACAGGTCCCCCAACCGGGGACTACCTAACAGTGCGTTGGCCATGTTCCAGAAACGATCATCTCCGGTAATTTTGATGTAATCTCGTCGTGGAACGAAATGCGTCATAAACAATACCCGTTTGCCAGCTTGTTGTGCTACCCGTAATTGTGCCTCAACCTGAGCTAACACCTCATCCATCCGTTCGGGGTCCGTCATCGGTTGAGTAATTGCAGCATCGACCCAGAACGCCCGTTTCCAGGTTAAAAAGTTCCGACCAGTCAGGTTGTCGGCAAATAGATAGTCATACCAGCCGTTATTGCCAATTATCCGCCAGTTTGTCCCCGGTACGTCTAAATACCCGCGATGAAGGTAAGTTGGCCCCTGAGGCGATTCTAGGCCCGCATACGAGATGTCATGAACCATATCGTGATTGCCCGCAATAAATTTCACTTGAGCCGGTGCTAATTGTCTCTGCAAGTCCTGAGTAAACGCCACCGATTGGGAAAAATGATTGCTGATGTCCCCCGCAATCAGATAAATACCAACTCGTTGCTGGCGCAGATAAGCAGTTTGCTGCCGCGCCACAGTATGAGCGTCTTGATGATTGATGTCTAAGTGCAAATCACTGATCATTGCTACGCGAACCACAGAAACCCGCCTCCTTCCATAAAAAAAGTGCTACTCCGCATAAGAGTAGCACTTTCTGCTTTAAATAATGACTATTTAATCCCAGCCATTAAGTTCTTAATTGGTTTAACCAAGACAAACATAATCAACCCGGCAACAATGGCTACAATCGCCACGCCCAAGAAGTAGTTACCTTCATTACCTGGCGTGTAGAACTTAACGATTTGTGAGTTCACGGCTTGCCCAGCGGCATCGGCCAAGAACCACATACTCATCATTTGAGATTGGAAGGCCTTTGGTGCCAACTTGGTCGTCACGGACAACCCGATAGGTGAAATCAACAGTTCGGCAATTTCGACAACTGCCCAACTACCAACCAACCAGAGTGGGCTGATTCGAGCGCTAGTCCCAAACATCGTGACAGGAATCACCATGATCAAGTAAGATGCCCCGGCAAATAACATACCAGTTGCAAACTTAGCTGGAGAACTTGGCTGTTTCTTACCCCAACGGTTCCACAAAGCAGCGAAGAATGGCGTGTAGATCAAGATGAACAGTGGGTTTAACATCTGGTACCAAGCTGGCAAGATGTGAATTCCCATGAAGTGGTTATTCGTTTGGTTGGCTGCGAACAGTGCCAATACGGATGACCCTTGTTCTTCAATTGCCCAGAAGATCATCGCAGCGATGAACAGGCCCAAGTAAGCCCAAACGTGTTTCCGTTCGGTCGGTGTAACCTTTTTACTGGTTAAGAAGATGATAAAGTAGACAACTGGTGCAGCGAGGGCAATGATCGACAACAAGAGCACGAAGTTGTTTAAGTTCAATGAACCCAATAAGTACATCAGAACAATGACTAAGGCGAAAGCAACCAATCCGAGTGAGCCCCGAACAGTCAGCTTCTTCATGTCACCAGGTTCCAGTGGATCACTTGGGTACAAGCTATCCTTGCTCAGGTACTTGTTACCGCCAAGCCAGTATTGAACTAACCCCAAGAACATCCCGATAGCGGCTAATGAGAACCCAAGGTGGAAGTTGTACTTCAACCCAAGCCAACCAACTAACATTGGTGCCACTAACGACCCCAGGTTAATCCCGAAGACGAAGATGGTGAACCCAGCGTCTCGACGGGTATCCCCTGCATCGTACAGGCCCCCAACCATTTCAGAGACGTTTGGCTTCAACAGCCCAGTCCCTAAAACAATCAGCAGGATCGAAATAAACAGGGCAACGCTCCCGGCAGGAACAGACAACGCAATGTGCCCAAACATGATGAGAACCCCACCAATGAACACAGTCCGTCGACTACCCCAAACACGGTCACTTAAGTACCCACCCAAAACAGAGGATAAGTAAACCATCGACCCGTAGATGGACATCACGGAAGCAGCGGTCGTCTTGTCAAAGCCTAGACCACCCTTGGTGACAGAGTAGTACATGTAGTAAATAAGGATGGCACGCATCCCGTAGTAACTGAACCGTTCCCACATTTCTGTGAAGAACAAGGTTGATAACCCGCGAGGTTGGCCGAAGAAGGTTCGGTCCTGGCTGGTTGATTCCGGTTTGTTATTCAAAACTATAATACCTCCATAGCATCTGCAAAAATGAATAATTTTATCATCCGTAACGCCAATCCCAAATCCCTTGGCGGCGGTGTCTCATAGACCTCTAATAAAACATAGTAGTAATTATACTGCATGAAGTACCGTTACGCAACGACTTTCGCAACGGCACCCGCTCTAATTAGCGGCATGGCGCGAAAAAACAATGATGAAATTATTAGCCATCTCATGCAATCCTCTTATTTTTTATTCATTCTCCTTATCGTGCGATTATCAATTTAGTTATGAATAAAATTTCGCAAATAAAAAACGTGTGTCAGGTTTTAACCAACACACGTTTCTTCCATATATATGTTAAGCAGGCATTGAAGCTAAGTCCAACTGTTGGCAAGCAAATTTGACTAAAGCTTGGCCATTCAACCACCCATAGATATCATTGGGGATCAAAGCAGTTGGCACCTGAGTATGAAGGGCTGCAGTTTCCACGAGATCAGCAGCTTGGGGGGCCAGTAAGACCAAGTCTTGTTCCGCCAGCATGTCAGCTGTCAAATCATCAACCGTACTAGCTGTAAAAGCTAATGCCACGTGACGTGTCTCAGCAACTCGCTTAGCTTCACCTAAAAATAGTCGACTTGAGTTTTCTTTACCGGATAATAATAGAACATTCTTCATAATTAGTTCTCCCCTTCACGTTCTTCTTCATGAATTAAGAATAGCACTTTGCTACCTATACCACAATAGGATAATAGAGAAAATCAATATTTATTTAGCCCACCTTATTTACCGTCATGTTAGGGTTTATGTGCTCTATACCAATTAGTTTCGATTGGATATACCAATTGTGTCATCGACTGTAACCGTTTTCTTCCTGACACGGTCAAGTTAGGTTCGGCGGTTGACTACGACTAGCAAACAAATTTTAGACACAAAAAAATCACCAGTCATAAGACTGACGATTATCTGATGCCGGCTGAGGAATTCGAATCCCCGACCCTCGGTTTACGATACCGATGCTCTACCAACTGAGCTAAGCCGGCATAACTCTGGCTAACTGGGTTAACCCGACTCCGGCAGGCGGGCTCGAACCGTCGACAACCTGATTAACAGTCAGGTGCTCTACCAACTGAGCTATGCCGGAATAATT